>NZ_JAXBQL020000001.1:522042-544482 GCF_047520565.2 Stenotrophomonas sp. FR012 | reverse complement strand
GGGCGGGGGGGGGGCAACTGGACCGGCACGGGGCCGGCCATTGCCGTTCTCACACAATCGATGCCGCCGGCGGACCGGCGGCATCGGATACAGCAAGAGGCGGCGCCGCTTAGAAGCGGAAGCCCACTTCGGCCTTGACCTGGCGCGGAGTGCCGATGATGTCGCCGGTCTCGTTGTAGCTGGCCTGCAGCTTGCCGTTGGTCTTGACGTAGTTGTAGGTGGAGAAGTTGTCGAAGTTGAACACGTTGATGATGTCCAGGCGGGCGTACAGCTCGGTGTTGCCCGCCAGCTTGAACGTCTTCGTCGCCTGCAGGTCGACCGAACGGTAGCCGAAGATCTTGCCACCCACCAGGAACTTGCCGGTTGCGTTGGGCACGGCCGCCTGCGGGGTCGGCAGGGTGTAGCCGCTGGCCTGCATCACCGGGTACCAGTCGTTGACGGCGGTCGGGGTGGCCAGGGTTATCTTGCCGCCGAAGGTGATGCCCCAGAAGCCCGCGTACGAACCGGTCACCACCAGGCGGTGGCGCGGTGCGCCGTTGGAGCGGATGGTCGGGTAGTCACCGATCAGACCGCGATCAAAGGCGTACTTCTCGTTGATGTCGCGGTTGTGGCGCGCGGTGGTCCAGGTATAGGCGATCGAGGTGCCCCAGCCGCTTTCCTTGGTGAACGGCTTCTGCGCCGACAGCAGGACCTGGGTGGCACGGGTCTTGATGCCCTGCTGGCCGATGATCAGGCTGCCGAAGCCCGGTACGTTGCAGCTCCAGGCCTGGCTCAGGCCCGGGGAGGTGCCACCGCACAGGCGCGGATCATCGAAGAACTGGCCGGTCGGATAACGGTTGCCCAAGGTGAAGGCGAAGCCGTCGTAGCTCAGGGTACGTGCGATGGTGGCGTCGGTCAGCCAGTCGCCGATCTGGTTGCTCATGCCCAGGCTGAACTGGTCCGAGTACGGCGCCTTCAGCTTGTTGTTCAGCAGGTCCACTTCCAGGCCGGCATTGCTGGTCGCGCCGACCAGTGCCTGCAGGTTGCCGATGCCGTTGAGCAGGTTCGGGTTCCAGTCATAGCAGGCAGCCTGGCCGTTGATGCAGGCGCCGGTGGCCGGGTTGCGGAAGTAGATGGTCGGCTGCGGCAGGGCCAGCTTGGTGGTTTCCAGCTGCAGGTTGTCGAACAGGTCGCGGTCGTAGGAACGACCAGCACCACCATGGATCACGTGCTGCTCGTCGGCATTGATGTCATACGAGAAGCCCAGGCGCGGCTGCCAGGCATCCTTGAATGCCTTGCGGTTGTGACCGTTGCTGATGTAGTCGCTGATGTCCAGGCCGCCCAGTGCCAGCGAATCGGCATAGGTCTGGCCGGCGGGAGCGCGCGGATCCTGCGAATAGATGGCGTCGACCACCTGCTGCGGGGTCACGAAGTCCAGGTAGGACGGGGTCTTTTCGTAGTCCCAGCGCAGGCCGATGTTCAGCTGCAGGTGATCGTTGACCTGCCAGTCGTCCTGGATGAACACGCCGTACTGCTTGGACTTCGAACGCACTTCGCCGGACACGCCGGTCACGCCGGTCACCGGCTTGACGAACTGCGCCTTGTACGGAATGGAATCGGGGAAGTCCGGATCGCCCAGCGAGTAGGTGAAGGTCGGATTGATCTGCGCCGCATCGGATGCGTACAGGTCGATCTGCTTGTACTTCACGCCCATCTTGATGGTGTGGTCACCGGCCCACTGGATGCCATCCAGGGTCAGGTTGTCTTCGATCGACCAGCCCTTCTGGCCCTTCACCTGCGAATCCAGTGCCGAGGCGCCACCGATCTTCACGATGGTGCGGTCTTCGGGGCCGTCCGGTGCGGTGTAGGTGATGCCGTTGGCCAGCGTCAGCGGCGTCGGGTTGTTGAACGAATCCTCGTGGGTGACCATCAACTCGTTGTAGTAGCGCTCACCGCTGTGGTTCCAGCGCAGGGCGTAACGACGGTCGGTGTTGACCACTTCACGGCCGGCTTCCGGCGAGGTCTGGCCACTGAACTGCGACTGGGTTTCGTCGCGGTCCTGGAAGGTCAGCTCGATGCGATCGTTGTCGGTCGGCTCGAAGTCGATCTTGCCGAAGATCAGGTCCTGCTGGAACGGCTGGCTGGCCGGGCCAAGGCCGGCGGCGCCGGCCGGCGGCAGCAGGCCGGCAGCGCCGGTGACCGCGCCATCCGGCGCGATGGTGACCGGCAGGTCGAAGCGCTTGGCTTCGTAGGTCACGAAGAAGTGCGCCTTGTCCTGGATGATCGGGCCACCCAGGGCGAAGCCGTATTCCTTCTCGGCCGAGACCATCTTCTCCTTGCCACCCTGGCGCTCGGCCGGGGTCTTGGCACGCATGTCTTCATCGGTGTAGCGGTAGAACGCCTCACCCTTGAACTCATTGGTGCCGGACTTGGTCGCAGCCGTCACGGCGGCGCTCGACACCTGGCCATACTCGGCCTTGTAGTTGCCGCTGATGACCTTGTATTCGCCGATGGCCAGCTGCGGGAACGGGTTACCGGCGCTGCCGGACTGGCCGGCCACGCCGCCGCCCTTGACGTAGCTCTTCTGGCCGACGCCGTCGATGTAGACGTTGGTGCCATCTGCATTGGTTGCGCCGCCGCGCAGCGAGGTGTTGCCCTTGGCATCGCGGGTGAAGATCAGGCCCGGCACCGCGTCGGCGAACTCCAGGAAGTTGCGCGACACCTGCGGGGTGGTCTGGATCTGCTGCAGGCTGACGGTCTTGCCAACTTCGGAGGTGCGCACTTCCTGCAGCAGGGTCGGCGCAACAACGTTGACGGTGTCCAGGTTGGTGGCCGCGGTCGAGCCCGGGGTGCTGCTGGCTGCGCCAGCGAAGTTCAGCGTCGCGGTCGAAGCCACGGTGACGGTGACCTTCTGGGTCTGGCCGTTGGCGACCACGTTGTACGTGCCCGGATCCAGGCCCATCAGCGAGTAGCTGCCGTCGGCGCGGATGGTGCCACGGCGGACGGTACCGGTGGCGACGTTGGTGGCGGTCACTTCGGTGCCGGCCTGGGCACCGGCAACCTGGCCGCGCAGGCTGGCGTTGGCCGACTGCGCCATGACGTTCGGGGCGGCAGCCAGCATCAGGCAGCTGACCAGAGCGGTGCTCAGCAGCCGGCGCGCCGGCATGCGGAAGGTGGTATGCATCATCAACTCAATCTCCGGGTGGCGGTAACCGCTTGCGCGGTCCCTGCGATCAGTCAAAAAAAGAAGAAACGCCTCTGGCTTCAACGGCCGGATGGCGGAGTGGTGGAATCGCGAACAATCAAGCGGGGAACCAGGGTCTGCTTGTCCCCTGCCCCATCCGTGGAGGTGCCGTCCATCAACTGCATCAGGCGCGTCATGGCCCGGTCGCCGAGCTCGGCGATGCTGACCTGCATGGTGGTCAGCGACGGGTGGACGAAACGCGCCAGTGGAATGTCATCGAAACCCGCCAAGGCCACATCGGCCGGGACGCGGACCCCTGCCTGCGTGAACGCATACAGGCAGCCCAGGGCCATCATGTCGTTGGCGGCGAATACGGCATCGGGCAGCGCTCCGGCTGCCAGCAACTCCTGACCGGCACGATGGCCGGAAGCTTCGTCGAAATCACCGGGCAACTCGATGCCTTCGGCGCCACCGCCAGAAGCCGCCAGCGCGTCACGGAAGCCGCGCAGGCGCTCGCGCGCGTCGAAGTTGAGGTCCGGACCAGAAATGAAGGCAATGCGGCGGTGGCCGGCATCCAGCAGGTGGCGGGTCATCGCCATTGCGCCGGCGTGGTCGTCGATGCTCAGCACCGGGTGGTCCTGCCCGGGCAGATAGGTGTTGATCAACACCGTCGGCAACGACTGCGGCAGGTTGTCGGTCAGGAAGCCCGGGCTCTCGGCATAGGGCGAAAGCACCAGCAGGCCGTCGACGCGGCCGCGCATGGCACGCAGGGCGGCGCCCTGCTGTTCCTGGTCACCGTGGTAGCTGGACACCAGCAGGTGCTGGCGGCGGTTGCGGGCCACCCCGTCAATGCCGCGCATCAGCTCGGAGAAGAACTCGCCGTACAGGTCAGGCAGCACCACGCCCACCGTATTGGTGCGGCGGCTGCTCAGGCTGCGGGCGGCGGCGTGCGGGGTGTAACGCAGCCGTGCGGCCACCTCCAGCACAAGCTGGCGGACCGGTTCGGCGACATTTTCATGCCCGTTGAGCGCGCGGGAAACCGTGGCCACGGAGACCCGGGCTTCGCGTGCGACGTCTTTGATTGTGATAGCTGCCTTGTTCACGAAGCCGCCCTCCACGGCTTGGACCTACCAGCATTGGCGCGGAATGTAAGCGTTTCCATCCAGGCTTGTAAACAGTCCGTTAGGCGAATGTCCCGAAATGGACATGAAAACCTGTCCGTGGCGAGGCCATGAAGGACCCGCCAGGACAGCGTGGGACAAGGGCTCAGCCCTGTTCTGACGGGGTCTGCGCGCGGATGGACAACGCGTGGATATCGGTCTCCATCATCGACCCCAGCGCGGCATAGACCGCGCGGTGCCGGGCAAGCGGCCCCAGCCCGGCGAAGCGCTCACTGACCACATGCACGTTGAAATGGCCGCGCCCGTCGCGCGCACCGGCATGGCCGGCGTGACGATGGCTATCGTCCTCGATCTCCAGCACGCTCGGCGCCAGCGCCTGCTGCAGCGCATCACGGATCCGCTCGATCCGTTCCGCGTTCACGGCAGCACCTTGCGGAACGGGCGGACCTGCACGCGGGTGTAGACGCCTGCAGCCACGTACGGGTCGGCATCGGCCCAGGCCTGGGCCTGCGGCAGCGACTCGAACTGCGCGATCACCACCGAACCGCTGAAACCGGCCGGGCCCGGGTCTTCACTGTCCACCGCCGGGCACGGCCCGGCCAGCAGCAGGCGTCCCGCGTCGCGCAGCGCATGCAGCCGCGCCAGATGCTCCGGCCGCGCCTGCAGCCGCTGCGCCAGCACATCCTGGCCGTCATACCCTTCGATCACATACCACACCGGCATTTCCTCGCTTGCATTGTCGGGTCCGCCGATTCTAGCCAATGCAGCCCCTGCCCCGGTCCGGCTGGACACTGGCGCAGCAAAGGCTTACCCTAGACTCCATTGCACGTGGCTGGATGCAGCAGCCCGTTGGTTTCTGCGGCCACGCAGCCCCCGACGACAGATCCGCTGCTTCAAACCGGACCACCTGGCCGGGCCACGTAGACGACCTCCCCGTAGTTCTGTCGCTGCCGTTTACTGCGGCGCGTCCTGCTGTTTGATATGTGTGGAATCGCGCCGATCCCGGCGCGTCTGGTGCCCTGGGGCTCCGTGGCGTTGGCCCGGCGAACCCGGTGCCGCGACTGGTCCGTTGCAATCCTGATGTCCATTAGATGACTTCCGAACTCGCGCTCGACGCGAACCCGCCAACCCGGCCGCCCGCCCCCCAGCAGCAGGAAATGCCGCTGGCCGTGGTGCATGGGCAACCGGTCCTGCAGATCCCGCAGGACCTGTACATCCCGCCGGACGCGCTGGAAGTCATCCTGGACGCCTTCGAAGGCCCGCTGGACCTGCTGCTGTACCTGATCCGCCGCCAGAACCTGGATGTGCTGGACATTCCCGTGGCCGAAATCACCCGGCAGTACGTGGAATACATCACCGTGATGCGCGAGCTGCGCTTCGAGCTGGCGGCCGAGTACCTGGTGATGGCCGCGATCCTGGCCGAGGTGAAGTCGCGGATGCTGCTGCCGCGCCCGGTCAGCGAGGAAGGCGATGAGGCCGACCCGCGCGCCGAGCTGGTGCGCCGGCTGCAGGAGTACGAACGTTTCAAGCAGGCCGCCGAGGACATCGACGCCCTGCCCCGCCAGGACCGCGACACGACGGTGGCGCATGCCTTCATGCCCGAGCGCGCCACGGTGAAGCTGCCGCCGCCGGTGGACCTGAAGGAAATGCTGCTGGCCCTGCACGACGTGCTCAAGCGCGCCGAGCTGTTCAGCGGCCACGCCATCAAGCGCGAAGCACTGAGTGTGCGGCAACGCATGGGCGAAGTACTGGGACGCCTGGAAGACGGCAAGTTCTATCGTTTTGAAGGGCTGTTCACCGCCGAAGAAGGCAAGCTGGGCGTGCTTGTCACGTTCCTCGCAGTGCTGGAACTGGCCAAGGAACAGTTGCTGGACATCGTCCAGGAAGAACCGCTGGCGCCGATCTACGTGAAGTCGCTGGCTGCTGGCAACACCAACGCGCCGCTGCAGTTCAGCAGCGAGTTTGACGACAACGACGCCGCCAATGCCAACGAGTGAGCGCTGACTGCCGATGGATCAATCGCTGATCGACCGCATTGTCGAGGGTGCCCTGCTGGCCTCCAGCCAGCCACTCACCCTGGCCCAGCTGAAGGACCTGTTTCCGGAAGAGGAACCGGCACCGCCGGGCAGCATCGAACGTGCGCTGGAGCGCCTGCGCGAGGCCTGCGAAGGTCGTGGCGTGGAACTGGTCGAGGTCGCCTCCGGCTTCCGCTACCAGGTCACCAGCGAAGTACATGGCTGGATCAGCCGGCTGTGGACCGAACGCAAGACCCGCTACACCCGCGCCACCCTGGAAACCCTGGCGCTGATCGCCTACCGGCAGCCGATCACCCGCGGCGAGATCGAGCAGGTGCGCGGCGTGGCGGTCAGCAGCAACATCATCCAGGCGCTGGAAGAACGCGAATGGATCCGCGTGGTCGGCCACCGCGACGTGCCCGGCAAGCCGGCGCTGTTCGGCACCACCAAGGGCTTCCTGGACTACTTCGGGCTGAAGCGGCTGGACGAACTGCCGCCGCTGTCGGAACTGAAGGACCTGGGCGAGCTGGAACCGCAGCTGGCCCTGGATCGTGATGCACCGGCCGTGGCCGGTGCCGAGGGTCCGGACATCTCGGCCAGCGCCGATGGCGTTGCCGCGAACGATGACGCCGGCCTGGCCGGCAGTGACACCCCCGATTCCGCCAATGCAGCCCCTGCATCGGCCTCCGATGAGCAAGCACCTTCGCCCCTCGATGATGGGCACCCCGATTCCGCGCCGGGCGAGCGCGCGGTGCCAGTGAACGAACGCGAAGACAACGCCGTCGCGATGACGACCGTGGCTGTTGACCAAGCCGATTCCGAACCAGAGGCCGACCTCGAAACCGTCGGCCGGAGCAAAACTGATGAGTGACACCCCCCGTAACAAGCTCTCGCTGAAGCGCGAAGCCACCTCCGAACAGTTCAAGCTGGAAGAGCGCCTGCACAAGGTGCTGGCCCAGGCCGGCCTCGGCTCGCGCCGCGCGCTGGAACAGCGCATCGCCGAAGGCCTGGTCAAGGTCAACGGTGAAGTCGCGCAGACCGGCATGTCGGTCAAGAGCGGCGACAGGATCGAACTGGATGGCCGCGGCTTCGTCGCCACTGCCCTGGCCGAGCCGTCGCGCGTGCTGGTCTACAACAAGCCGGAAGGCCAGGTGACCACCCGCGAAGATCCCGAAGGCCGCCCGACCGTGTTCGAGTCGCTGCCGCCGCTGAAGGGCGCGCGCTGGATCGCCATCGGCCGCCTGGACATCAACACCACCGGCCTGCTGCTGGCCACCACCGACGGTGAGCTGGCCAACGCCATGATGCACCCGTCGTTCGAGGTCGAGCGCGAGTACGTGGTGCGCGTGCGTGCACCGGAAGGCGAGGAAAAGGTCTCCGACGCCATCGTCGACCGCCTCAGCCGTGGCGTCGCACTGGAAGACGGTCCGGCCAAGTTCGATGAGATCGAACGCATCGGCGGCACCGATTCTCACGACTGGTTCCGCGTCGTGGTGAAGGAAGGCCGCAACCGCGAAGTGCGCCGCCTGTGGGAATCGCAGGGCTGCCAGGTCAGCCGCCTGAAGCGCACCCGCTATGGCAAGGTGAGCCTGCCGCGCGAACTGGCCCGTGGCCATTCGGTGGAACTGGGCACCGCTCAGGTGGAAGCGCTGCGTGCGCAGCTGAAGCTGGAAGAAGGCGCTCCGTCGGCATTGACGCTGCAGCCGGTGATCGGCCAGCGCCGCGCCGCAAAGACCACCGTGCGCGTGCGCGAAGGTGGCCGCGGCAATGCCTACGTCAATGGCCACAACACCGCTGACGAAGGTCGCGAGCTGCGCCGTTTCGACAACGTCCGCGAAGACCGCGGCCGTGGTCGCGGCGGCAAGGGTGGCGGCTTCAAGGGCGGCCTGACGGTCAGCGGTGAAGCAGCGGCCAAGCAGTCGCAGAAGCCGTTCAAGCAGCGCGCGCCGAAGAATGACCGTTCGCTGCCGGAAGGCAATCCGGCCGCGTTCCGCACCTGGTACGTGCCCGATGGCGTGAGCACCGGCCCGAGCGGCCATCGCAATGCCGGCCCGGGCGCACGTGGCCCGGGTGCCCGTGGTCCGGGCGCAGGCGGCCAAGGCCGTCCGTACGGCAAGCCGAAGGGCCCGGGCGCCGGTGGCGGCCAGGGCCGTGGCGGTTTCGGTGGTGAAGGCCGTGGCGGCGCAGGCGGTCAGGGTCGTCCGGCCGGTGCCGGCAACCGCTCGCAGGGCCAGGGCAACAAGCACCCGTACGGTCATCCGGGCAACGCCCCGAGCTTCCCGTCCGACCATGCAACCCCGGGTTTCAACCCGTATGGCAGCCCAAAGCCGGCACAGGGCGCCCGTCCGGGCGGTCGTGGTCCGGGTGGTGGTGGCAACCGTGGCCCGGGCGGTAGCCGTGGTCCCGGCGGTCCGGGGGGCCACCGTGGCCCCGGTGGCAACCGCGGTCCCGGCGGCCCGCGCCGTAGCGGCCCGCGCGGCGGCTGATCACAGGCCACGCTGAAATGAGAAACCCCGGCCCAGGCCGGGGTTTTTCTTTAAAAAAGGGACGGAGGGGATTAAGTCGTTTTCGCCCCTTCGACACATGGCGTGGCGAAAACGACTTAATCCCCTCCGTCCCCTTTTGCGTGGCGCTGGAAAGCGGCGGGCGTGGTGCCGGCCATGCTGCGGAAGAAGGCGATGAACGGGCTCTCGGCGGAGAAGCCAGTGTCCTGCGCCACATGCGCGACGCGATGCCCGAGCAGCAGCAGCTCCATGGCCCGCATCAGGCGCCATTGCTGGCGCCAGGCCTGATAGCCCATGCCGGTATCACGTTGCATCAGCCGGCCAATGGTGCGCACGCTCAGACCCGCGCGCTCGGCCAGCTCGCCCAGCTCGGGCGGCACCTGTTCGGCCAGCGGCAGGCAACGTGCAATGCGTGGATCACGCGGCAAAGGCAGGTCCATCGGCGCCACCGGTGCAGCGGCGATTTCCAGCACGCACAACGCCAGTTGATGGTGTGCGCGCGGCAATTGCCAGTCATGGTCGAATGGTGCCTGCGCGATCGGCTCCAGCAAGGCCTGCAGCAGCGGACCTACGCCGATGATCGCCGGTTGCCGGGGCAGCTGGGCCGACAGGGTGGCGTCGAAGTACAACGAACGGTAGTCGACCGCCTGGCGCATCTGCGCGCGATGGCGCAGCCCGCCCGGAATCCACGCCGCGCGCGCAGGCGGCAGCAGGCTGATGCGATCACCGTAGGTCAGGCGCGTACAGCCCTGCCGGGTGTAGAGCAGCTGCGCACGTGCATGCTGGTGCCAACCCGAATCGTGATCCGCCAGTGACGCCGCGATCCCCAGCACCGGAGCGCTCCAGGCATCAGCGTCGAAGGGCGTGTCCGGCTGCAACCAGGCCATGTCCGATTTCATATATCCAATGACAGGATGCAGAGAGTGCGCCATTGCAGGCGCGACCACAATGCGCGGCCCTGTTCGTGGAGCGCCCGCATGTCGCGTCGCCTGTTGTTGCTCACCATCGCGCTGCTGATGTTTCCCCAGCTGGCGCAGACCCTGTACAGCCCGGCCCTGGCCGATCTGGCCAAACGCTTCGCCCTGCCGCCGGGTACCGCCAGCCAGGCCATGAGCCTGTATCTGTTCGGCTTCGCTGCAGGCGTGCTGCTGTGGGGGCGCCTGGCTGATCGTATCGGTCGTCGCCCGGCCCTTCTCTGTGGCCTCGGCGTCTTTGCCGTGGCTGCACTGTGCGGCCTGCTGGCTGGCAGCTTCGGCCCGGTGTTGCTGGCCCAAGCGCTGGCTGCGGTCGGCGCCGCCTCCGCTTCGGTGGTCACCCAGACCGTGCTGCGCGACCATCTGCAGGGGCCGGCGTTGGCGCAGGCATTCTCCTGGATCGGCATGGCCCTGGCCCTGAGTCCGGCCATCGGCCTTGCACTGGGCACGCTGCTGGTCGCCGCCCATGGCTACGTCGGCGTACAGTCCGGCCTGCTGCTGATCGCTGCCCTGCTGGCAGTCGCATGCCTGGCGGGCCTGCGTGAAAGCCGCCCTGCACATATCCCGCACACGCCCATGCTGCCGCTGCTGCGGCAACTGCTGCGCGATCGCTGGATCTGGTCACAGGCGCTGCTGGTGACGGCGTTCAACGTGGCGATGTACAGCTGGTATGTACTCGGCCCCTTCGTGTTTGCGCGCCTGCACTGGCCCGCCGTCTGGTTCGGCGCCAGCGGCGCGGTGCTGGCACTGGGCTCGGCATTGGGCGCGTGGGGCAATGGCCGCCTGCTGCGTGCAGGCGTTGCCACAACAACGCGCATCCGCATCGCCGCAGGCCTGGTCCTCACGGGAGGCTTGCTGGCCGCGTTGCTGCATGATCACCCTGCCCTGGTCGCGGCGATGGTCCCAGTGGTGACGGGCTTCGGCCTGGCCATTCCCAATGTGCTCGGCCAGGCCCTGCGCGGCTATCCACACTGTCTCGGCAGCGCAGGCGCGCTGTTCGGCCTGCTCTACTACCTGTTGATCGGTGCGGCAATGGCGCTGGTCGGTGCAGTGCAGCTGCTGGGACCGACGCTCATCGTGTGTGGCCTGCTGGCCTTGTGGTTGCAGCGACGGCGTCCCGCTGCGACCTAGGAATTGCTGCAAATGGAGCGCACTGTGCGCGGCTTCCGGGAACGGCTTTGATTCGCTGGCTATCGTGCGCGCTGTCCCACCCAAGGCAGATGCCCATGATCACCATCACCGCCGAACAGGCCCGCGCCAATGCTGACGCCGCCAAGCGCCCGATCGAGCTGTTCTACCGCGACCTCGACAACGCCATCCAGGCCGGCTCGGAAAATGGCCGTCGCTACATCGTGTTCGGCTTCAGCCAGGTAATGGCCAGCGAGCAGCTCGTCGAAGACGCGGTCGCACAATTGCTGAAGAATGGTTTCGATGTCGAACGGCTGTTGAGCGACTCCGAACAGCACTACATCCGCATCAGCTGGGGAATTGCCGAGCCGACGCGCCTCAGCGCCGGCTGATGGTGAAGGCAGCGCCGTCCACGCCCAGGTCCCAGCCCTTGCCGGTGCCGGACAGGGCCAGCGAGATGTCGCCCTTGGTCATCACCTGCGCATTGCTGGATTTCACTGCGCCGGCATGCGCACCGACCGAGGCGTAGGTGCCCAGCAGCTCGTTGACGCTGACCGCGCCGGTGAAGCTGCCACGCCCATTGGTGATCTTCGACTTGCCCACGGTCAGGCCGCCGCCCTTCACTTCGATACGCACCGGCATGCTGGCGCCATTGCTGCAGGTGACCGTGCCATTGCCGGAGGCGGTCTTGTAGATCAGCGACCAGCCGGACAGGTTGTAGCGCAGCTGGCAATCGAGATTGCCGGCGGCGTGTGCAGCAGGGGCCAGCGTGGCAGCAGACAGGGCCAGCAGCAGGGCGAAGGGCTTGTTCATGGCAGGACTTCCAGTTCGGTCGGACTGCCGGCGAATCTAGCAGCGCGCGCGTGCACGTTGGATGCAGGCGCGCGCGCTGGTGCGGCGTTGTTCAGGCCGTGGCTCAGGCCTGTTCGTCCAGGTGGAAGGCATCGGCATCGAGCATCGCCGGGAAGCGCGCGCGATGTGCGGCCAGGGCATCGGCCGAGATGGTGGTGGTCACCACCTGTTCGCGTTCGCGGATCTCCACCTGCGGCTGGCCGAGGAAGTCGATCACCGCGCTGTCGCCGGCGTAGTGCAGCTGGTTGCCGTCCACGCCGACGCGGTTTACCGCCGCCACGAAGCACAGGTTCTCGATTGCCCGCGCACGCAGCAGGGTCTTCCACGCATAGGCGCGCGCAGACGGCCAGTTGGCGACGAAGATCTGCAGGTCGAAATCCAGCTGCTGCGGGCGTTCGACGTTGTAGCGGTTGCGGCAGAACACCGGGAAACGCAGGTCGTAGCAGACCTGCGGATTGATCCGCCAACCCTTCCATTCCACGCTCAGGCGCTCGCGGCCAGCAGCATAGCGTTCGTGCTCGCCGCCGTAGCGGAACAGGTGGCGCTTGTCGTAGTACTGCAGCTCGCCCTCGGGCGTGGCAAACAGCAGGCGGTTGTACACGCCCTCGCCGTCGCGCAGCTGCACGCTGCCGATCACCGCCGCGTCCAGCGCCTTCGCTTGTTCGCGCACCCAGGCCACGGACGGGCCGTCCATGCCTTCGGCCTGGGCAATGGCCTCGTTGGAGAAACCACTGGTGAAGGTCTCCGGCAGGATCACCAGGTCGGTGGTGCCGGCCAGCGGCGCCAGCAGCGCACCATAGTAGGCACGGTTGCCGGCCGGGTCGTGCCAGCGGGTGTCGCCCTGGACGAGGGAAATGCGCAGGTCCTGCATGTCTACGCCTCCGCTCACAGCAGCCGCAGGCGTTCGATCGCCGCGTCCATGGTCGCTTCGTTCTTGGCAAAGCACAGGCGCACCAGGCGCTGGCCGGCCGGCGGAGTCTCGTAGAACGGCGACAGCGGAATGGCGGTCACGCCCTTCTCGATGGTCAACCACTTCACGAACTCATGGTCGGGCAGGTCGCTGATGGCCGAGTAGTCCACCAGTTGGAAGTAGCCACCCGGCACCGGCAGCGCTTTCAGGCGCGTACCGGCCAGCTGCTCGCGGAAACGGTCGCGCTTGGCCTGGTAGAAGGCGCCCAGTTCCAGGTGGTGTTCGGGTTCGTCGCGGATCATCGCGGCGAAACCGTACTGCGCCGGGCCGAAGCTGGTGAAGGTGTTGTACTGGTGCACCTTGCGGAACTCGACGGTCAGCGCCGGCGGCGCGATCGCATAGCCGATCTTCCAGCCGGTGCAGTGGTAGGTCTTGCCGAAGCTGGAGATCACGAATGCGCGCTCGCGCAGCTCCGGGTAGCGCAGCGCCGACTCATGGCGACGGCCGTCGTAGATGATGTGCTCATACACTTCATCGGAAATCAGGTAGATCTGCGTGCCGCGCAGCAGTTCGGCCAGCGCCTGCATGTCCTGCGCCGACAGCATCGCGCCGGACGGATTGTGCGGGGTGTTGACGATCAACATGCGGGTGCGCGGGGAGATCGCTGCACGCACGCGATCCCAATCGACGGCGAAGGTCTGCGGATCGAGCGACACATGCACCGCCTTGGCGCCGGCCAGGTCGATCGCCGGCTCGTAGCAGTCGTAGGCCGGGTCGAGCACGATCACTTCCTCGCCCGCACGCACCACGGCGTGGATGGCGTTGAAGATGGCCTCGGTGCCGCCGCTGGTGACGGTGATCTCGCTGTCCGCATCCACCTGCGCGCCGTAGCAGTCCAGCGCCTTCTGGGCGATGGCCTGGCGCAGCGGGGCCACGCCGGTCATCGGCGGGTACTGGTTCAGCCCGGCGGCCATCGCCTTGGCAGTCTCATCGATCAGGCGCTGCGGCGCGGCAAAGTCCGGGAAACCCTGGCCCAGGTTGACCGCGCCGTGTTCGGCGGCGAGCTGGGACATCACGGTGAAGATCGTGGTACCGACCTTGGGCAGCTTGGTGGTGGGTTGCATCGGCCTGGACTGTGGGGAACAAGGCCTCCGAGTTTACGCAATCCGCGCGTCGGTGGTGCCGGCCGCTGGCCGGCAACCTCGGCTGGCAGTTGGAGAAATTGCCAGCCAGCGGCCGGCACTACCCTGCGAATTCACCGCTACAATTGCGACCGCACTCCGGCATGAAGACCCCTGCCCCTTGAACACCCCTGCATTGCTGGCCGCCAGCGGCCTGAGCTTCTCCCGCAATGACGAGCCGGTGTTCGGCCCGCTGGACTTCCATGTGGACGCGGGTGAAGCCCTGCTGGTGCAGGGTGGCAACGGCGCCGGCAAGACCACCCTGCTGCGCGTTCTGGCCGGCCTGGCCCGGCCCGGCGCCGGCCAGGTGCGGATCGACGGCAAGCCCTCCAGCAACGCAGAGCGTGCGCGCTATGTCGCCTATCTCAGCCACCTGCCGGCGCTGAAGCCGGACCTCGGCACGCTGGAAAACCTGCACTTCCTGTGTGGCCTGCACGGCCGCCGTGCGCGGCAGATGCCCGGCAACGCGCTGGCCATCGTCGGCCTGGCCGGTTACGAGGACACTCTGGTACGCCACCTGTCGGCCGGGCAGAAGCGGCGGCTGGCACTGGCGCGCATCTGGCTGTCGCCGGCGCCACTGTGGCTGCTCGACGAACCCTACGCCAACCTCGACCTGGAGGGCATCACCCTGGTCAACCGGATGATTTCGGCGCACCTGCGCGCCGGCGGCGCTGCGCTGGTCACCACCCATGGCGCCTATGCCGCACCGCCGGTACGTACCCGCCAGCTCGACCTCGGCGGTGCCGCATGATCGCGCCGGGTACCGAACCAGGCCTGTGGCAGACCGCAGGCGCCCTGCTCAAGCGCGACCTGCGCCTGCTCTGGCGCCGCCGCGGCGACGCGCTGCAACCGCTGCTGTTCGCGGTGCTGGTGGTGGTGCTGTTCGCGCTGGCCCAGGGTCGTGAGCCACAACTGCTGGCCGCCACCGCCGGCGCCGTGCTGTGGCTGGCCGTGCTGCTGGCGGGACAGCTGTCGCTGGATTCGCTGTTCCGTTCCGACGCCGAAGATGGCTCGCTGGAGCAATGGCTGCTGGCGCCGGTGCCGCTGCCCTGGCTGGTACTGGTGCGCGTGCTGCTGCACTGGGCCACCACGGCACTGCCGCTGATCGTGGTCAGCCCGCTGCTGGCCGAAATGCTGCATCTGCCGCATGACCAGCTGCCGGTGTTGCTGGCATCGTTGCTGCTGGGCACGCCCTTGCTGAGCCTGATCGGTGGCGTGGTCGCCGCACTGACCGTTGGCATCCGGCGCTCTGGTATTCTCGTGGCGCTGCTGTCGTTGCCGCTGTACGTGCCGGTGCTGGTGTTCGGCGCAGGCAGCCTGGCGGCAGCCGGGCGCGGGCAGGATCCGGTCGGTGCGCTGCTGATGCTGGGCGCCGGCCTGCTGGTCGCGCTGGTGCTGGCGCCGCTGGCCACCGCCGCTGCAATACGTATTTCTCTGAGTTGACCGAGCTGAGAGCCAATCCACCCCTGCTGGATAGCCGCCACGCATGAATCCGATTGTCCGCTGGTTCCACCAACTCGGTTCGCCTCCCACGTTCGACCGTTTCGCTGCCCGCTGGTCGCGGGTGTTCTACCTTGCTGCAGTGCCGGTGCTGCTGGTCGGCATGTGGCAGGCGCTGCTGGTGGTGCCGCCTGAAGCCAAGCAGCTGGACAGCTTCCGGATCCTCTACATCCACGTGCCCAGTGCCTGGATGAGCCTGTTCGTGTTCGCGCTGATGGCGCTGTATGCCGCGATCGCGCTGATCTGGCGGATCAAGGTCTGCGAGATCCTGGCCATGGCCTGCGCGCCGATGGGCGCCGGCTTCACCCTCATCACCCTGCTGACCGGCAGCATCTGGGGCAAGGGCACCTGGGGCACCTGGTGGGACTGGGACCCGCGCATGACCAGCGAACTGGTACTGCTGTTCCTGTACCTGGGCGTGATCGGCCTGTACCACGCCATCGAAGACCGCCGCAGCGCCGCGCGCGCCGCTGGCCTGCTGGCGATTGTAGGTGTCAGCCTGCTGCCGGTGATCCGCTATTCGGTGGACTGGTGGGGTGGCCTGCACCAGCGCCAGTCGATCAGCGTGTTCGGTGAATCGGCGATCAGCAGCGCGATGATCGCGCCGCTGTGGTGGATGGTGATCGGCACCAAGTTCTGGTTCGCCGGTTCGGTGCTGGCCAAGGCCCGCGCCGACAATCTCGACCGCGAGGCCGGCAAGGCCTGGGTCGGCGGCCGTGTCGATGCCGCGCGCGCCTCCCGGGAGGCCCAGCCATGACCCACCTGCCCTATGTGATCGGCGCCTACGCCGTATTCGTGCTGGTACTCAGCGCCGATGCCCTCGGTTCGTGGCTGCGCCTGCGCGTGGCGCGCCGGCTGGCACTGGCCCGCCAGCAGCGGCAGCAGACCCGCGCTGGCAGGCAGGACGCGGCGACGACGCTGTCGACGGAGCTGGAACGATGACCCCGGTGCAGCGTCGCCGCCTGGTGTGGGTGCTGCTGGCCCTGCTCGCCTCCGGCCTGGCCACCGCGCTGGTGGCGATGGCGCTCGAGCGCAACATCGCCTACCTGTACACCCCTTCGGAAGTGCTGCGCGGCGATGTCGATGCACAGTCGCGTTTCCGCTTGGGCGGCATGGTGGTGAAGGGCTCCTTCAACCGCCCGGTCGGCTCGCTGGAGGCGCGCTTCGAAGTGACCGACGGCGATGCACAGCTGGCGGTGACCACCTCGCGGATCCTGCCGGACATGTTCGCCGAAGGCACCGCGGTGGTCGCCAGTGGCCGCCTGCAGGACGGTGTCTTCGTCGCCGACGAAGTGCTGGCCAAGCACGATGAGAAGTACGTGCCGAAGGAAGTGGCCGACAAGATGGGCGATGCCCATCGCAAGCACGACGTGCCGGTGACGGCCCCCGAGGTGCGCTGAGTGCTGCCCGAACTGGGTCAGATCCTGCTGTTGTGTGCGTTGCTGGCCTCGCTGCTGCAGGCCGGCCTGCCGCTGGTCGGTGCGCATCGCAACAACGCGGCATGGATGGCGGTGGCGCGGCCTGCCGCCTTCGCGCAGCTGCTGCTGTTGGCCGGCGCCTTCGCGGTGCTGACCGCCGCGTTCGTGCAGCAGGATTTCTCGGTGCGCTACGTGGCCGAGAACTCCAATTCGCTGCTGCCGCTGATCTACCGCTATTCGGCGGTGTGGGGCGCGCATGAGGGCTCGCTGCTGATGTGGGCGCTGGTGCTGGCATTGTGGACCGGCGCGGTGGCGCTGTTCTCGCGGCACCTGCCGGCATCGGTGCAGGCGCGCGTACTGGCGCTGATGGGCATCGTCAGCGTCGGCTTCCTCGCCTTCCTGATCTTCACCTCCAATCCGTTCCTGCGCCTGAACCCTGCGCCGCTGGAAGGCCGCGACCTCAATCCGCTGCTGCAGGATCCGGGCCTGATCATCCACCCGCCGATGCTGTACATCGGCTACGTGGGCTTTGCGGTGCCGTTCGCGTTCGCGGTGGCGGCATTGCTGGAAGGTCGCGTGGATGCGCGCTGGCTGCGCTGGACGCGGCCGTGGACCAACGTTGCCTGGGGCTTTTTGACCCTGGGCATCGCATTGGGCAGCTGGTGGGCCTACTACGAGCTGGGCTGGGGAGGCTGGTGGTTCTGGGACCCGGTGGAAAATGCCAGCTTCATGCCGTGGCTGGTCGGTGCGGCACTGATCCATTCACAGGCCGTCACTGAAAAGCGCGGCACCTTCGGCAGCTGGACCCTGCTGCTGGCGATCGCCGCCTTCGCGCTGTCACTGCTGGGCACCTTCCTGGTGCGCTCGGGCGTGCTGACCAGCGTGCATTCGTTCGCCGCCGATCCCTCGCGCGGCCTGTTCATCCTGGTGTTCCTGTCGGTGCTGGTGGGCGGCAGCCTGCTGCTGTATGCGCTGCGTGCCAGCCAGCTGAGCGTGGACGCCGACGATCCGCGCCGTGGCTTCACCGCCACCTCGCGCGAGACCCTGCTGCTGGCCAACAACCTGCTGCTGGCCACCGCCTGCGCAATGGTGCTGCTGGGCACGCTGTACCCGCTGCTGGCCGATGCGCTGTCGCTGGGCAAGATCTCGGTCGGCCCGCCCTACTTCGGCAGCCTGTTCCTGCTGCTGATGGCACCGATGATCCTGTTGCTGCCGTTCGGCCCGCTGGTGAAATGGCAGCGTGACCAGCCCTCGCGCGCCTTCGCGCTGCTGGCACCTTGGCTGGGACTGGCGCTGCTGCTGGGCGCGCTGGCCTGGTGGCAGGCGCCGCAGAACGGCTGGAAGGCCGGCATCGGCGTCGCCGCTGCGGCCTGGGTCGCACTCGGCACCGCACGCTTCGTCTGGCAGCGCCTGCGCGGCAACGGCCGCTTCACCGCCGAAATGCTCGGCATGATCGTCGCCCACGCCGGCATCGCCGTGTTCCTGGCCGGCGCCCTGCTGGTCGAAGCGCTGAACGTGCAGCGCGAAGTGGCGCTGGCACCGGGGCAGCAGCTGGTGGTCGGTCGCCACGAAGTGCGCTTCGAGGGCGTGGACCATCGCGAAGGGCCGAATTTCATCGCCGACCGCGGCCACCTGCGCGTGTTCCTCGACGGCCGCGAGCTGGCCCTGCTGCATCCGGAAAAGCGCCAGTACGCCAGCGGCGGCCAGGTGATGACCGAGGCCGGCATCGATGCACGCTTCGACGGCGATGTCTACGTGGCATTGGGCGAGCCGCTGGGCAACAATGCATGGGCGGTACGGGTGCACATCAAGCCGTTCGTGCGCTGGATCTGGCTGGGCGCGCTGCTGATGGCCCTGGGCGGATTCATCACCGCCGCCGACCGCCGTTTCCGTCGTCCGTAGGAGTTCCCATGTCCGAGTCCCCCGCCCCGCGCCCCTCCCGCCCGCTGCCGCCGGTAGCCATCGTGATCGGCGTGCTGTTCTTCTTCGGCCTGCTCGGGCTGATGATCTACGGGGTGATGAAATCGGGCGACCCGCAGCGCGACGTGCTGCCGTCGGCCCTGATCGACAAGCCGGCGCCGGCGTTCGCGCTGCCGGTATTGCATGACCCGGAAATGATCGTACACAGCGACGACCTGCGCGGTGCGCCCTATCTGCTGAACGTCTGGGGCAGCTGGTGCGCGGCCTGCCGCGAAGAACATCCGGTGCTGACCCGCTTTGCCGAGAGCAAGCGCGTGCGCGTGATCGGCTACAACTGGAAGGATGATCCGACCGACGCGCTGCACTGGCTGGAACAGCTGGGCAACCCGTTCATGGTGGTGCTCAGCGACGTCGAGGGCCGCACCGCGATCGACTGGGGCGTGACCGCCGCACCGGAGACGTTCCTGGTCGATGGCAGTGGCATCGTGCGCTGGAAGTACAGTGGCGCGATGACCCAGCGCGTGGTCGACGAGAAGCTGATCCCGGCACTGCAGAAGATCGAGAAGGCCCAGGGCAGTGCCGGCAACACCCTGCATACGGCGCCCTGAGCCGATGCGCTGGCTGCTGGCGCTGCTGCTCCTGATGGTGCCGCTGGCCGCACTGGCCCAGCAGCCGCTGCACGATCCGCAGCCGCTGCAGTTCCGCGATGATGCCGAGGAACGCCGCTTCCATGACCTGGCCGCGCAGCTGCGCTGCGTGCAGTGCCAGAACCAGTCGCTGGCCGATTCCAATGCGCAGATCGCGCAGGACCTGCGCCGCGAGGTGCTGCAGCTGATGCAGCAGGGCCACGACGACGCACAGATCAAGCAGTTCCTGGTCGCCCGCTACGGTGAGTTCGTGCTCTATCAACCACCGTTGCAGCCGGGCACCTGGCTGCTGTGGGGTGGCCCCCTGCTGGTGCTCGGCGCCGGTGCACTGGTGGTGCTGGGCATCGTCCGCCGACGTGGACGCACCGTCGGCGCGGCACCGGCCGGCAAGGCCGATGAAGGAGACGAATGGTGAACCATTGGCTGCCGGTGCTGGCCGGCCTGGTTGCTGCGCTGATGGCAGCACTGGTGCTGTGGCCGTTGCGCCACCAAGGTCGTCGCGGTTTCGTGGTCGGCGTGTTCGCACTGGGCGTGGCCGGTGCCTGCCTGTACCTGCTGGTCGGTGATCCGCGTGCAGCACAGGTGCAGCCGACGCCGTCGGTAGCCACCCTGCGCGATGGCGTGCAGGCCCTGCAGGATGCACTGAAGCGCGACCCTCAGCGTGCCGATGGCTGGGCATTGCTCGGGCGTTCGCAGGCCGAACTGGGCAATGCCTCAGCTGCGGCAGACGCCTTCGCGAAGGCCGCCGAATTGGCACCGGATGATCCGGGCGTGCTGGTGGAAGCCGCGCAGGCGCGCGCGCAGGCTGATGCCGGCAAGCAGTTCGACGACACCGCGATGGCCTGGTTGCAGCAGGCACGTACACTGGCCCCCGACGCCGAGCGCGCCAGCTGGCTGCTGGGCATCGCCCTGCGGCAGCGCGGAAAGAACGCCGAGGCTGCGGACGTGTGGAGCGGCCTGCTGCCGCGACTGGAACCGGGCGCCGCGCGGGCGCTGCAGGCGCAGATCGCGATTGCCCGCGAGGCCGCTGGCCAGGCGCCCGATGCTGGCGCTGCGGCGCCAGCGGCGCTGCTGCAGGTGCGCGTGCAGCTGCCGGCACTGAAGAACGCCGACTGGCCAGCCAGCACCCAGGTGTTCGTACTGGCGCGCGCCGTGGATGGACCGCCGATGCCGGTGGCCGCTCGCAAGCTGCCGCTGGCCGGCTTCCCGGCCACGGTTGCGCTGGGCGACGCTGACAGTCCGATGCCAACCGCACCGCTGTCGGCCCATCGCGAAGTGGAAGTGCTGGCACGCATCTCGCGCAGCGGCAGCGCCAACCGCAGCGAGGATGACCTGCAGAGCGTTCCGGTGAAGGTAAGCCTGCCGCATGAGGGCGTGGTGGAGCTGCGGTTTCCATAACGCGCCGCCCGGTAGTGCCGGCCGCTGGCCGGCAACCACGCAGGCGCATCAGGATTCATGAGGTTGCCGGCCAGCGGCCGGCACTACCTGCATCGCCGATGGAAACCAGCGTGTCGCCAGCTCCACATGCGGCCCCGCTAGAATGCCCGCATGACTGAATTCATCCCACCCGGCACCCGCTTCCACGCTCTGCCCTCGCCCTTCCCGTTCAAGCGCGGTGGCGCCCTGCATGGCGCACGGGTGGCCTACGAGACCTGGGGAACGCTGGCCGCCGATGCCAGCAATGCGATCCTGATCGTGACCGGCCTGTCCCCAGACGCGCATGCAGCGGCCAACGAGGCCAACCCGGCACCGGGCTGGTGGGAAGCGATGGTTGGCCCCGACAAACCCATCGATACCAACCGCTGGTTCGTGGTGTGCGTGAATTCGCTGGGCAGCTGCAAGGGCTCGACCGGCCCCGCTTCGCTCAACCCGGCCAGCGGTGAGCCCTACCGCCTTGATTTCCCCGAACTGTCAATCGAAGACGGTGCCCGTGCTGCGGTCGAGGTCGTGCGTGCGCTGGGCATCGGGCAGCTGGCCTGCGTGGTCGGCAACTCGATGGGCGGCATGACGGCCCTTGCCATCCTGATGCTGCATCCGGGCATCGCGCGCAGCCACGTCAACATTTCCGGCAGCGCGCAGGCGTTGCCGTTCTCGATCGCCATCCGCTCGCTGCAGCGCGAGGCGATCCGCCTTGACCCGCGCTGGAATGGCGGCCACTACGACGATGCCGAGTACCCCGAGTCCGGCATGCGCATGGCGCGCAAGCTGGGCGTGATCACCTACCGCTCCGCACTGGAGTGGGATGGCCGCTTCGGCCGCGTACGGCTGGATTCGGACCAGACCGACGACGATCCGTTCGGCCTGGAATTCCAGGTGGAAAGCTATCTGGAAGGCCACGCACGGCGCTTCGTGCGTTTCTTCGATCCGAACTGCTACCTGTACCTGAGCCGCTCGATGGACTGGTTCGACCTGGCCGAGTATGCCGACGGCGACGTGCTGGCCGGGCTCGCGAAGATCCGGGTGGAGAAGGCGCTGGCGATCGGCGCCAACACCGACATCCTGTTCCCCGTGCAGCAGCAGCAACAGATTGCCGATGGCCTGCGCGCCGGCGGTGCCGATGCGCACTTCATCGGCCTGGAATCTCCGCAGGGCCACGACGCCTTTCTCGTCGATTTCGAGCGTTTCGGCCCGGCCGTGCGCGGCTTCCTCGACGCGCTGTAAGTGGCGTGGCGGCGTAATCTCGCGCTGGCTGCTTTCGGCGCGTTGGCTGCATTGATGATCAGCGGCGTGCTGCCGCTGTGGCTGGGTGGCTGGTGCGTGCTGGCCAGCGCGGTGTCGTTCGGCCTCTATGGCCATGACAAGCGCGCGGCGCAGCGAAAGCAGTGGCGGATTCCCGAACGCACGCTGCAGCTGCTGGCGTTCGCCGGCGGCTGGCCCGGCGCGCTGCTGGGCCAGGCGATGTTCCGCCACAAGCACCGCAAGGCCGCGTTCCAATGGGTGTTCTGGCTGTGCGTGCTGGCCAACGTGGCCTCGATCGCGGTGATGCTGCGCGAGTTCTCGCGGTAACCGTTCGAATGGGTAGTGCCGGCCGCTGGCTGGCAACGTCATGATGTTCGACGCGGATGCGTGGTTGCCGGCCAGCGGCCGGCACTAACGGGGTGTTTTTA
>NZ_JAXBQL020000001.1:242570-522032 GCF_047520565.2 Stenotrophomonas sp. FR012 | reverse complement strand
CCCCCCCCCCCCCCCCCCCCCCCCCCCACTACCGGGGTGTTGTCACGCTTCGCGCTCCAACACCCCATCACGCAACCGGTACTGCGCATCGACCACGCCTTCGGGCAGGTCGTCGTGGGTGATCATCAACAGGCTGCGCCCGTCCAGCAACCCGGAGAGATCCTGCAGCAGCGCACGTGCAGTATCCACGTCCAACCCTTCGGTTGGTTCGTCCAGCAGCAGGATCGGCGCGTTGCGCAGCAGTGCCCGCGCCAGCGCCAGCCGTCGCGCCTGGCCAGCCGACATCGTCGCGCCGTTCTCGCCCACCCAGGCCTGCAGGCCACCGTTGCGCTCGGCCCAGTCGCCCAGGCGCACGCGACGGAGGACCGCCCACAAGGCGGCGTCGCTGGCATCGGGATCGCCCAACCGCAGGTTTTCTGCCACGCTGCCGGCAAACACCGGTGCGTTCTGTGGCAGCCACGCCAGTTGCTGGTGCCACTCAGCCTGGGCGACGTCGCGCAGATCGCGGCCACCATAGGTGATTCGCCCCTGCTGCGGATCCCACAGCCGCAGCAGCAGGCTGGACAGCGTGGTCTTGCCACTGCCGCTGTCGCCGCGGATGGCAATGCGTTCGCCTGGCGCCAGGGTCAGCTGGAGACCGGACAGCACCGGCCGCGCCGCGCCCGGCCACTGGAAATGCACATCGTCCCAATGCACGCGCGCGGCTTGCGGCACCGGCTGTGGCACTTGCGGATCGTCCACCGTCGGCGGTTGCTCGACGATCGCCTGCAGGCGATCTGCGGCAATGCGCCCGGACTGCAGCGACTGCCAGGCCAGGCCCATGCCGGCCCACAGTTCGATCAACGCCACGGTCAGGAACACGAGGCCCGCCGCCATCTCCGGCGCGATGCGCTGCCGTTCGGCGGCGTGCAGGGCCAACGCCAGCATCGCCACCAGGCCCAGCCCGGCCACCAGGCCGTGCAGGGTCGAGGCCGCGACCAGGCGCCAGCGACGGCGGCGGTCACGCGAGGCCAACTGCTTGGCTGCCACGCGCACCTTCAGCTGCCACGCGGCATCGGCATGCAGCGCGGCCAGATCTCCCGCCCCTTCCAACCCTTCAAAGGCCGCGGTGCGCAATGCGGCGCGATGCGCGGCGCGGTCGGCTTCTTCCTCATCGTGGCCACGCACGCCCAGCCACGGCACACCGAAGGCGATCAGCAGCGCCAGCACCGCCAGCAGCACTGCCGCCGACGGCAGGATCAGCGCCGCCGATGCAACCGCCACCACCGACAGCGCACCCAGTGCCACCAGCGGCCCGATCGCCCGTACCAGCAGGCCATCCACCTCGCCGATGTCGCCCAGCAGTCGCGCCAGCAGCTCGCCGGTGCGCGTAGCGCCCAGCCGTGCCGGCGCCAGTGGCAGCGCGCGGCGGAAGAACCAGACGCGCAGATCGCGGGCGATGCGCAGGGTGGCATCGTGGCCCACCAGCTTTTCGAAGTAGCGCGACACGATGCGCGCCAGGGTCAAGCCACGGATACCCGCAGACGGCGAGAAGAAATTGAATCCCTGCCCCAGGCCTGCGGCACCGGCCAGCGCGGCCGCGGTGAGGAAACCACCGGACAGGCCCAGCAATGCAGTGCCGGCCAGCATCGTGGTCCACAACAACAGGATCGTCAGCAACAGGCGCGGACGATGGCGCAGGAACACCGCGCGCAGCGAATCGGGCGAACGGCTCATGCGCGCACCGCCTGTGCCGGTTCCACCAGGCGGCCTTCCGGCAGCAGCAGGCAACGATCGGCCCAGGCGATCACCGCCGGGCTGTGGGTGGCGACCACCACGCTGCGGCCACGTGCATATGCGGCCAGGCTGCGCAGCAATGCCGCTTCGGTATCGGCATCCAGGAACGCGGTGGGTTCGTCCAGCAGCAGCACCTGCGGATCACGCAGCAGGAGGCGGGCCAGGCCGATGCGACGCGCCTCACCACCGGACAGGCCGAAGCCACGTTCGCCGATCACCGTATCCAGCCCCTGCGGCAGGCGCTGCGCAAACTGCAGTACCTGCGAAGCCTCGGCCACCGCGCGCAGGCGCGCATCGCTGGCGCCGGGATCGGCCAGGCGCAGGTTGTCGGCGATGCTGCCGTGGAACAGGTACGGACGCTGGCTGGCATAGGCCACCTGCACGCCGGGACGCACCTGCAGCTTGCCGGCACGCGGCGGCAGCCAACCGGCCAGCGCCTCCAGCAACGTACTCTTGCCGGACCCGCTGGGACCGACCAGGGCCAGGCGCTGGCCCGGTTCCAGCAGCACGTCCAGATCCTGCAGCACATCGTGCGGCGCGCCCAGCGGACGCAGCACCAGACCCTGTGCCCGCAGCGGCGGCAGCGCGGCCTCGGCCGGCTCCACCGCCAGCGGCGCGGCTTCGTTCTCGATCAGGCCCTGCTCACCGGGCAGCGACTGCAGCAGGCGCTCCACCTCAGCAGCGGCAGCCAGCGCATTGGCACGGTCGTGGTAGTGCGCGGCCAGCCGTCGCAGCGGCGCATAGAATTCCGGCGCCAGCAGCAGGCAGAACAGGCCCGCCCCCAGCGTCGGTACCGCTGCATGCAGCGACATCATGCCCAGATAGCTCAGCCCGAGGTACAGGGCGACCATCGCCACGCTGACCGAGGCGAAGAACTCCAGCACCGTGGACGAAAGGAAAGCGATGCGCAGAACCTTCAGGGTGCGCACGCGCACGCCTTCGGCAGCTGCCTCGATCCCCTCCAGCTCAGCCTCGCCGCGGCCATACAGGCGCAGCAGGCCCAGGCCCTTGATGCGGTCGGCGAAATGGCCGCTCATCCGCGCCAGCTCACCCAGCTGCGCGCGGCCGGCCGCTTCGGCCCCCCAGCCCACCAGCATCATGAAGAACGGTACCAACGGTGCAGTGAACAGCAGGATCAGCGCCACCACCCAGTCGACCCAGGCTACGGCGGCCAGGATCAGCAGCGGCACCACCACCACTTCGGTGCGTACCGGCAGGAAACCGCTGTAATAGCTCTCGATCGCATCAGCGTGATGCAGCATCAGTTCGCCCAGTTCGCCGGTGCGGCGCTGGCGCAGCCACAGCGGCCCCAGGCCAAGCAGGCGTCCGAACACGCGTTCACGCAGGGCCAACCGCGCGGCATCGGCCACATCACCGGCGGCGGCCTGGGTGGCGCTGCCCAGCAGCGTGCGCGCCACCAGGATCGCCGCCAGACCGCCCAGCACCGGCAACCCCGAGGCCAGCGGCGCGCGCTCTACCAGCACCTGCTGCACCAGCCAGGCGATGGCGGCCGCCTGGCCGATCAACAGGGCACCGGACAGGCTGATGCACAGTGCCGCCAGCCGCTGGCGGCCTCGAGCAGGCCGCGCCAGATCGGCCAGCCACGCGCTGCGGGCGCGCCGCTGGCGGGTCGTTTCGGCGTCCTGGGACAGGGCGACGGAGGAGGTTTCGGCAGCGCTCAAGGGGTCTTCACGGGCAACGGGGGAGACACGGCATTGTAGGCGCAGGCAATGGCCGGCCTCTGCGGCCAGCAGTCGCAGTCTTCATCAGGTTGGCATACGATCAACCGGGGCACCTGTTCATACATTGATCTGGATCAAGGCTGTTTGAAGTAGTCGGTCACATCATTCACGTCGTAGACCACCCTTCCCGCCACCTGCAACGGCACTATCCAACGAGGTAGCCAGGCCATGATTGATCAGACAGTCGTAGAACTGTCGCGGCTGCAATTCGCGCTGACCGCGATGTACCACTTCCTATTCGTACCGCTCACCCTCGGCCTGTCCTTCATGGTGGCCATCATGGAGAGCGTGTACGTGATGACCGGCAAGGAGATCTGGCGCAGGATGACCCTGTTCTGGGGCGTCCTGTTCGGCATCAACTTCGCCATGGGCGTCGCCACCGGCATCGTCATGGAATTCCAGTTCGGCATGAACTGGTCCTACTACAGCCACTACGTCGGTGACATCTTCGGTGCGCCGCTGGCCATCGAAGGCCTGATGGCCTTCTTCCTGGAAGCCACCTTCGTCGGCCTGTTCTTCTTCGGCTGGAACCGCCTGACCAAGGTCAAGCACCTGATGGTGACCTGGCTGATGGCGCTGGGTACCAACCTGTCGGCGATCTGGATCCTGGTCGCCAACGGCTGGATGCAGAACCCGACCGGTGCGGTGTTCAACCCGGAAACCATGCGCATGGAAGTGGTCGACTTCATGGCGGTGGTGTTCAACCCGGTGGCGCAGGCCAAGTTCGTGCACACCGTCAGCGCCGGTTATGTGACCGGTGCGGTGTTCGTGATGGCGATCAGCGCCCTGTTCCTGCTGCGCAACAAGCACAAGGACCTGGCCCGTCGTTCGTTCGCGGTGGCCGCAGCGTTCGGCCTGCTGTCATCGCTGTCGGTGGTGGTGCTGGGTGACGAGAGCGGTTACGCCGCCAGTGAACACCAGAAGATGAAGCTGGCCGCGATCGAAGCGATGTGGGAGACCGAGCGTGCGCCGGCCGACTTCACCGCCTTCGGCATCCCGAACCAGGACACCCACCAGAACGACTACGCGGTGAAGATCCCGTACCTGATGGGCCTGATCGCCACCCGTTCGTTGAACCAGCCGATTCCGGGCATCCTGGAACTGGTCGAGCGCGCCGAACACCGCGTGCGCGGTGGCCAGCTCGCCTACGGCGCGCTGGAACGCCTGCGTGCGAACAAGAACGACGTGGAAGCGCGCGAGATGTTCGACCGCCACTGGCAGGACCTGGGACACGGCCTGCTGCTCAAGCGCTATCGCGATGACATCCTCAACGCCACCCCGCAGGAAATCTCGCAGGCGGCGATGGACACGGTGCCGCGCGTGATGCCGCTGTTCTGGACCTTCCGCGTGATGGCCGGCCTGGGGTTCTACCTGATCGCCTTCTTCGCGCTGGCCTTCTACTACTCGTGCCGCAACAACTTCCAGGACAAGCGCTGGTTCCTCAAGCTGGCCCTGTGGACGCTGCCGGCACCGTGGATCGCGATCGAGTGCGGCTGGTTCGTCGCCGAATACGGCCGCCAGCCGTGGGCGGTCGATGGCGTGCTGCCGACCTTCTATGCGGCATCGGGCCTGGCCCTGCATGAAATCGTGCTGACCCTGGCCGGCTTCACCGCGATCTACACCGCGCTGATCGTGGTCGAGATCAAGCTGATGCTCAAGGCGATCCGCAAGGGGCCGGACGAACTGCTGCCGTCGCTGCAGTCGCCCCAGCCGCATGCTTCCCACAATGCCTCGGCGCCGGCCGCCGGCCAGGCCTGAGGCAGGAGAACCAAGATGGATTTCATTCTTCTGGACTACACCACGCTGCGCGTGATCTGGTGGCTGCTGCTCGGCATCCTGCTGATCGGCTTCGCCGTGATGGATGGTTTCGACCTGGGCGTGGGCACCCTGCTGCCCTTCGTCGCCCGCACTGATGCCGAGCGCCGCCGGGTGATCAACACCATCGGCCCGGTCTGGGAAGGCAACCAGGTGTGGCTGATCCTGGGTGGCGGCGCGATCTTCGCCGCCTGGCCGCCGCTGTATGCGGTCAGCTTCTCCGGGTTCTACCTGGCGATGTTCGTGATCCTGTTCGCCCTGATCCTGCGTCCGGTCGGCTTCAAGTTCCGCAGCAAGATGCCCAGCGAACGCTGGCGCAACACCTGGGACTGGGCGCTGTTCATTGGTGGCTTCATTCCCGCACTGATCATGGGCGTGGCCGTGGGCAACGTGCTGTTGGGCGTTCCGTTCCATTTCGATGACAGCATGCGCATCTTCTACACCGGCTCGTTCTTCGGCCTGCTGATGCCCTTCGCGCTGCTGGCCGGCCTGCTCAGCGTGTCGATGCTGGTCGCCCACGGTGCGGCCATGCTGGTGATCAAGACCGACGGCCCGGTGGCCGATCGTGCTGCCCGCTTCGGCAGCATCGCGGCAATCATCGCCTTCGTGCTGTTCGCAGTGGGTGGCGCCTGGGTGGCCTTCGGCCTGCCGGGTTACCAGATCACCTCGCAGGTGGTTACCGATGGCGCCACCAATCCGCTGCTGAAGACCGCCGAACTCGGCGCCGCCGGTGGCTGGATGCGCAACTACAGCGCGATGCCGGCCACGATCCTGGCCCCGCTGCTCGGCCTGGCGGGCCTGCTGGCCAGTGCGGTGCTGCTGCGTGCCCGTCGTGGTGGCCTGGCCTTCATCGCCTCCGGTGCGGCCATCGCCGGCATCATCCTGACCGTCGGCTTCGCCATCTTCCCGTTCCTGCTGCCGTCCTCGAGCCAGCCCACCTCCAGCCTGACCGTGTGGGATGCCTCGTCCAGCCACCTGACCCTGTGGATCATGCTGCTGGCCACGGCGGTGTTCCTGCCGATCATCCTCGCCTACACCACCTGGGTGTACCGCGTGCTGAAGGGCAAGACCACCACCGAAGAGATGGGCAACAACCCGAACGCCTACTGATTGCCGGTGTGCCGGCCGACGGTCGGCACACTCTTGAACAAAGGAGATTGACCATGTGGTACTTCGCCTGGATTCTCGGTGCCGGCCTCGCCTCGACGGTGGCCATCCTCAACGGCATGTGGTTCGAAGCCCGCGAGCAGAACCGCATCGAGAAAGAAAATCGTCGCTGAGCTGTAAAAAAACCTTGCCGCCCTGGCCTTCACACGGTATCTTAGGCGGCTCCTTCGGGGTGTAGCTCAGTCTGGTAGAGCGCTACGTTCGGGACGTAGAGGTCGCAGGTTCGAATCCTGTCTCCCCGACCACTCACGTGGTCGCATTGAAGCCTGGTGAAGTCATCCAGGCTTTTTTGTTCCCTGAGGTGGCACTGCTTCGGCAGTGTGAAGAAAACAGCATTCACCCCTTGCCGCCATCGGGGTGAATCGCTAGAATAGGCGGCTCCCTTCGGGGTGTAGCTCAGTCTGGTAGAGCGCTACGTTCGGGACGTAGAGGTCGCAGGTTCGAATCCTGTCTCCCCGACCACTTCGGTGGTCACCAAGAAGCCTGGAAGACATCACTGTCCTCCGGGTTTTTTTGTACCCGGCGCCAGGCCGCCCGCATGACGGGACCTTGCCGGAGCGCACACGTACAATGGCCGCGCTGCCGGCCCACCTGCAGCCACCACTCCCCCACCTGCCGCTTCGGCGTAGACCGATGCCGGCGCTGCATGCCATTGCCGCGGCGTGCGACACCTGCAAGGACCACCGATGAGTTCCTCCACTTCCGATTCGCCGTCGCTGCTGCACGGGCGCGTGCTGGCTTTCGCCGCCATCCTGCTGGCAGCGATCAACCTGCGCACCGCAGTAACGTCGATCACGCCCCTGCTGGACGTGCTCGGCCAGCAGTTCGGCTTCGGTACCACCATGACCGGCGTACTGGGCATGCTGCCGACCGCCTCGTTCGCGCTGTTCGGCGTGGCCACGCCGGCACTGGCGCGGCGCCTGGGCCTGGAACGCACTACGCTGCTGGCAATGCTGATGGCGATGGCCGGCCTGCTGCTGCGCTCCAGCGCCGGCAACGTCGGCACGCTGCTGCTGGGCTCGGTAATCGCGCTGGCCGGCATGGGCATCGGCAACGTGGTGGTGCCGCCGCTGGTGAAGCGTTACTTCGCCAACAAGGTCGGCACCATGAGCACGCTCTACATCAGCGTGCTGCAGCTGGGCACGATGCTGCCGGCGCTACTGGCAGTACCGGTGGCCAACGCTGCAGGCTGGCGCGTGTCGCTGGGCATGTGGGCGCTGCTTGCACTGGCCGCCGCGCTGCCGTGGCTGGTGCTGGCCAGGCGCGCACCGAAGCCGCTGGCCGACGCCGCCGATCCCACCGCGCAGCCGCACGGAAAGGTCTGGCGCACGTCGCTGGGCTGGAGCATGACGCTGATGTTCGGCATGACCTCACTGATGACCTATTCGATGTTCACCTGGCTGCCGCGCATCGTGGTCGAGGCCGGTGGCACGCCTGCATTCGGTGGCGTGATGGTAGCGGTGTTCTCGGCACTGGGCCTGCTGCCGTCACTGGTCATTCCGTCGATGGCGGTACGCATGCAGAACCCGTTCCCGCTGGTGCTGATCGGCTTCTTCTCGTTCGTGATCGCCTTCACCGGGCTGCTGCTGGCGCCGATGAAGGCTACCCTGCTGTGGGCCTGCCTGCTCGGCGTCGGCCCGTCCACCTTCCCGCTGGCGCTGACCCTGATCAACCTGCGCACCCGCACCCCGGCCGGCTCGGCCGCGCTGTCGGGCTTCATGCAGGGCGTGGGCTACAGCTTCAGCTGCCTGGGCCCGTTCCTGGTCGGCTGGCTGCATACCGTCAGCAATGGCTGGACGCTCCCGTTCAGCTTCCTGTTCGGCTGCGCCACCCTGATGCTGTGCGCCTCGTGGGTCGCCTGCAAGCCCCGCAAGCTGGAAGATCTCTGGTAGCCCGGCCGGGGCCGCCAGACGGCCCCGCCTACCGCTCGTCAGACACCGGGCAATCTTGACGCCGAACTGACAATTCCGGGCGGATAGTGCCCACGAATGCCCTTCCTTGCCGCGTGCCGGCATCGGGCATGGGGGCGGCAGCGCCGCCCAGGCCACCACTCGGTGTGCGGGGGACTCTCGTTTCAGACAAGACATTGCAGGTCGCTGTCCGGGTTGTATCCGTCTTCAATGGGCGGGAACGCACGAAGGGAGTGACGCGGGCCACGACCACGCCAAATACTGGCATGTGACTTGCGTCACATTTTCGCAGGTTGTCTGGTTCGGAAGCCAAGGGGGTCCCCAATGGTTGTCCACCGCCGGCTGGCGCTCTGCGTCGGCCTCGCATGCACCGCTCTGGCCTGGACCAGCGGCGCGGCTCCGTCCGACCGCGACGCGGCCCTGGCCGAGATCGGCCGCTACCGCGACCAGGCCCGCTGGCTGGATGCGCTCGGCGCAATCGAGCGCGCCAGCCAGCAGCAGCCCAACGACGATCTGCTGTTCAAGCTGCGCGTGCTGACCCTGGGCGACATCGGCAATGCCTGGCGCGCCTGGGAGCTGTACCAGCAGCGGCCGCAGCTGTTCGACGACGCCCAGAAGCAGCGCCTGGAAGGCGACTACCTGGCCAAACTCGTGGTCTGGAGCCTGGCCTACAGCAGCAGCGAGGACAGCCGCCTGGAAGAAGCCGAGTCGACCCTGGCGCGCATGCAGCGCTACGTCGGCGGCGAAGGCACCCCACCCTCGCAGGCCCCACTGCGCATCCGCATGGACCGGCTGATCCTGCTCAACCGGCTGGGCCGCCATGTACAGGTGCGTGAGGAAGCACGAGCCCTGCAGGCCGAAGGCCACACCCTGCCCGACTACGTGCTGCCTGCCGTGGGCGATTCGTTGATGGGCACCCTGCACCCGGAAGAAGCCATTCCGGTACTGCAGGCGGCCGTCGCTGGCGATCCGGCGCGCGACGCCTCGCATTCGGAACTGGCCTACGCCTACCTGGAAAGCGAGCAGCAGGAAAAGGCGATCGACCTGCTGCAGGCATGGCGCGACAAGGAGCCGGCGTGGCGCTGGAGCAACGGCAAATCACCGTACGCGAACTGGTCACGCTACGAGGCCGATCTCAACCTGGCAATGGTGCGCGCTTACAGCGGCGACCTGGTCACCGCGCAGCACGACCTGGAGTCGATGGTGGACATCGCACCCGGCAACGGAGGCCTGCAGAGTGCGCTGGGCAGCGTCTACATGATGCGCGGCTGGCCACGCAGGGCGCTGCAGCGGCAGCAGATGGCACACGCGCTGGACCCGCGTGACATCGAACCGCGGCTGGGCATGGAAGAGGCCTACGTCGCCCTGCAGCGCGACGACCTGGCGCGGCCGCTGCACGATGACCTGGTCGCACGCTATCCCACCCAACCGGCTGTCGAACGCATGGACCAGGCCTGGCGTGCGCATCGCGGCTGGCAGCTGAAGGCATGGACCGACATCGGCCGCAGCTCCGGTGGCGGTGGCACCTCGCCACTGGGCAACAACGATCGCCGCTATGGTGTGGAAGTGGAGACACCGATCCTTGATGACCGCTGGCGTTTGTTCGCCCTGGCCGACCGGCGCTCGACCGATTTCCAGGACCAGCGCATCGATCCCCTGTGGCTGGGTGCGGGCGTGCGCTACCGCTTCGGGCAGCTGGATGCGGAAGCGGCCGTCCTGCGCGCCAACGACCACATCGGCGATACCGGCCTGCGGGTCGGCGTCGGCTGGCAGTTCAACGATTACTGGCACGCCGGCCTGGTGGCCGCGCGCAATGATCCAGACGCCTCGATGCAGGCACGCGCGGCCGGCATCAGCGCCGACAGCGTGAGCGCACAGGTGGACTACCGGCGCAGCGAGCTCACCCATTGGATGCTCGGTGCCAGCCGCTTCCGCTACGACGACGGCAACCATCGCGAACTGTTCAGCACCAGCATTGAACAGCGCCTGTTGACCCGCCCGCGCTGGCTGCTCGATGGCCTGGCCAGTGCCTATACCAGCCGCGGCAGCCGCGACGACGCGCCCTACTTCAATCCGAAGCGCGACCGCATGGTCGAGATCGGCCTGCGCATCGACCAGCAGCTGTGGCGCCACTACGAGCGCCACTTCCGGCACCGGCTGACCGTCTCGCTGGGTGACTACTGGCAGGACGGGTTCGGCAGTGCGCTGGTGCCGACGGTGTCCTACATGCACGAGTGGCAGCTGGGCCCGGGCCGCGTGCTCGAATACGGCGTGCGCTGGTCGCGGCCGGTCTACGACGGCCACCGCGAGCGTCATATCGGCTTCGAAGCCGCACTGCGCTGGGGAGACTGACATGGCCTGCTTCCTGCGACTGATCGTGCTCCTGCTGCTGGCCGCCATGCCGCCGGCGTTCGCGCAGCAGGCCGCGCATCTCGATGCGATCGACAATGGCCTGCTGATCCTCAGCTACCACGACATCCGCGACCAGGTCGCGGCCAAGGGCGATGCCGATACCTATGCGGTGAGCACGCAGAACTTCGCCGCACACCTGGACTGGCTCGGCGCGCATGGTTATCACCCGGTCTCGCTGTCGCAGGTGATCGATGCCTCGCAGGGGCGGGCCACGCTGCCGCCCAAGCCTGTGCTGCTGACCTTCGATGACGGCCTGCGCAGCGTCTACGACAAGGCCTTCCCATTGCTGCAGGCCTACCGCTACCCGGCACTGGTGGCGGTAATCACCGACTACGTGGACATGGCTCCGGGACGCACCATCGACTACGGGTACCGGCCGTTCGGCCGCGATGACTTCGTCACCTGGGCGCAGCTGAAGCAGATGCACGACAGTGGCCTGATCGAAGTGGCCAGCCACACCGACGACCTGCACCACGGCGTGCTCGCCAATCCACAGGGCAATTCCACGCCCGCCGTGGTCACCCGCATCTACAGCCCGGCCACGCACAGCTACGAGACTGAAGCGCAGTATGGGCAGCGCCTGCGCACCGACCTCGCGCGCAGCGTGCAGCGCATCGAGCAGCACCTGGGCGTGCGCCCGCGCGCCATCGTCTGGCCGTACGCGGCCTACAACCAGTTGAGCAATGACATCGCCGAACAGCTGGGCATGCCGGTGTCCTTCGATCTGGAGGGCCGCAGCACGCCGGTGGCCAGCGACCTGCATGGCCTGGCGCGCTTCCTGGTCAGCGACAACCCGACCGTGGAAGGCCTGGCCTACGAGCTGCGCCGCGATGTCGCGCTCGATGGCATCCGTGCCCTGCAGATCGACCTGGATGATGTCTACGACGCTGACCCGGCGCAGCAGGCACGCAACCTCGATGCGCTGGTCGAACGGGTCAAGCGCATCGCGCCGACGCACGTCTACCTGCAGGCGTTCGCCGATCCGGACGGCAACAACACGGCCGATGCGCTGTACTTCCCCAACCGTCACATGCCGATGCGGGCGGACCTGTTCAGCCGCGTCGCCTGGCAACTGAAATCCCGCGCCGGCGTGAAGGTCTACGCATGGCTGCCGGTGCTTGGCTTCGAGCTGCCCGACCCGGCGCAGCGCAAGGCGCTGGCGATCCGCAACGGCGATGCCGACGGCATGTACCGGCTCGACTTCACCAACCCGAAGGCCCGCCAGATCATGCTCGACATCTACGAGGATCTGGCGGTCAATTCCTACTTTGAAGGCCTGCTGTTCCATGACGACGGCTACCTGCGCGACACCGAGCTGCCGGCACTGGCAGCCGGCGGCGATGGCAGTGCGCGCACGCAGGCGCTGATCAGCTTCACCCTGGCGCTGCGCGACAGCGCGCAACGCTGGCGCCCGAAACTGGCCACCGTGCGCAACCTGTACGCTGAGCCGGTACTCCGCCCGCAGAGCGAGGCCTGGTTCGCGCAGCGCCTGGACCTGTTCAACAAGGCCTATGACCAGACCGCGCTGATGGCGATGCCGTGGATGGAAGGCAGCAAGCACCCCGAGCGCTGGCTGGACCAGCTGCTGGCCGCAGTACGCGCACACGACCCGCAGCTGCAGCACACCCTGTTCGAGCTGCAGACCGTCGATTGGCGCAACGGGCAACCGATTCCCGCCGAGCGCCTGCGCGCACAGATCCGCCAGTTGCAGGCACAGGGCGTGCACCACTTCGCCTGGTACCCGGACGATTTCATCGCCGACCAGCCCTCCACCCGCGATGCCCGCGCGGCGATGTCCGCCGGCACCTTCCCGTACCCGGAGAAGTGACATGGACATGCATCCGCTGCTGCAGGTCCTGTTCCAGTTCGCTTTCTACTACCCGATGGTGATGGCGTTCTTCTGGATGTCCGGCGGCCTCTACTACTACTACCGGCGCGAACGCCACTCGCGCCCGCGCAACGACCCTCCATTGATGGTCGAGCCCCCCTTCGCGAGCCTGCTGGTGCCCTGCCACAACGAGGCAGAGAATCTGGATGACACACTCACTGCGGCGCTGGCCCAGCGTTACCCCGCCGACTACGAAGTGATCGCCATCGATGATGGCAGCAGCGATGACACCGGCGCGCGGCTGGATGTGCTGGCGGCAAGGCACCCGCGGCTGCGCGTATTGCACCTGGATCGTAACCTGGGCAAGGCCAATGCGCTGCGCATGGGCGCACTGGCCGCTCGCTCGGAGTACCTGGTGTGCATCGACGGCGATGCAATGCTGGAGGAACATGCGCTGCACTGGATGATCTGGCACCTGGTCAGCGGCAACCGGGTCGGTGCGGTCACCGGCAACCCGCGCATCCGCAACCGCTCCACCCTGCTCGGCCGCCTGCAGGTGGCCGAGTTTTCCTCGATCATCGGCATGATCAAGCGCGCGCAGCGCGTATACGGGCGCATCTTCACCATCTCCGGGGTGATCGCCGGCTTCCGCCGTACCGCCCTGCATCAGGTCGGCTGGTGGTCGGATGACATGGTGACCGAGGACATCGACATCAGCTGGCGCCTGCAGCGCGCGCACTGGGACATCCGCTACGAACCCAATGCGCTGTGCTTCATCCTGATGCCGGAGACCCTCAAGGGCCTGTGGCGGCAGCGCCTGCGCTGGGCCCAGGGCGGCGTGGAGGTGATGCTGCGTCACGCGCGCTCGCTGCTGCACTGGAAAGAGCGGCGCATGTGGGGCGTGCTGCTGGAGTACGTGCTGAGCGTGATCTGGGCCTACACCATGTTGTTCATCGTGCTGCTGTGGGCACTGGGCAAGTTCATCGAGCTGCCGCCGCAGCTGCATATCGCCAGCCTGCTGCCGCAGTGGCATGGCGTGATCCTGGCGCTGGTCTGCCTGCTGCAGTTCGCCAGCAGCCTGATCATCGACCGACGTTACGAAACACAGATTGGACGCAACTATTTCTGGGTCATCTGGTACCCGATGGCGTACTGGCTGATCAGCCTTTCCACCACCCTGGTGGCGTTGCCGAAGACACTGCTGCGCCGTCGCAGCAAGCGCGCCACCTGGACCAGCCCTGACCGGGGGATCCGATGAACGCGCAACGCCCGTCCAACCGCTTCGACTCACGGATGATCCGCAAGCCACACCGCCAGCCGCGCTTCCAGCGCACCGCCTGGGGATTCGTCACGCTGGCGTTCTGGGGCTTCTACTTCTACCTGTGGGCGCCCCTGGTGACCCTGTTCTCGTGGTTGGTTGGCGGCCAGCTGGCCTGGCAGCAGCTGTACGAACGGCAAAGCCAGTTCGATCCCTACGTGCTGGTGGCATTGCCGCTGATGCTGCTGGGCGCCAGCGTGCTGCTGATCGGCTGGGCCGAGTACAACCGCGCCCGCTTCCGTGGCCACGAACGCCGCCTGCCGCGGCCACTGGCCAGCCTCAACGAAGTGGCCGCCGATCTGGGTGCCAGCACGGGGCTGGCCGAACGCCTGATGGGCTGCAAGGCCGCCACGTTGCACATGGATGATCACGCACGTCCGGTCGGCATCCGCCGCGAGGTGGTGTAGCCCGACAACCCGGTGGGGTGCCGACCCTGGTCGGCGCTTGTGCCTGGTGGGTGCCGATCATGGTCGGCACCGGGGTCTGCCGCGAAGAACACCCACGCATGGCGTGGTTCCACTTATGTGCGCGTCTGCCCTTCGCCACGCACCACGAAACGTTCGACGGTGAGCGCTTCCAGACCCATCGGGCCATAGGCATGCAGGCGCGTGGTGGAAATGCCGATTTCGCTGCCCAGGCCCAGCTGGCCACCATCGGAGAAGCGCGATGAGGCATTGACCATCACCACCGCCGAGCGCAGCGCAGTGACGAAGCGCTCGGCATGGTCGGCGTCTGCGGTCGCGATCACTTCGGTGTGGTCGGAGGTATAGCGGCGGATGTGCGCGATGGCCGCATCGAGGTCGTCCACCACGCGCACGGCCAGCACAAGGTCGAGGAACTCGGCGGCGTAGTCCTCCTCGGTCGCCGCCGTGCTGCCCGGCAGCAGCGGCTGCGCCTGCGCATCGGCGCGCAGCTGAACGCCACGCTGGCCAAGCGCCTGCGCCACGCGCGGCAGGAAGGAATCGGCTACGTCACGGTGTACCAGCAGTGTCTCCAGAGAATTGCAGGCGGCTGGCCGGCTGCACTTGCCATCCACCAGCAGGTCGATAGCCTTGCCCAGGTCGGCGCTGGCATCCACGAACAGATGACAGACACCCTTGTAGTGCTTGATCACCGGTACCCGCGCATGCTCGGCAACGAAACGGATCAGGCCTTCGCCACCCCGTGGAATCGCCAGGTCGATCAGCTCATGCAGCTGCAGCAGTTCCAGCATCGCCTCGCGGCGCAGGTCGGTCAGCACGGTCACGGCGGCCGGCGGCACGCCATTGGCCTTCAATGCACCGGCGAGTGCCTGCGCGATCGCGGTGTTGGAGTGAATTGCCTCGGAACCACCGCGCAGGATCACGCCGTTACCCGCCTTCAGGCACAGCGCCGCGGCTTCGGCGGTCACGTTCGGGCGCGCCTCGTAGATCATCGCGATCACGCCCAGCGGCACGCGCACCTTCTGCACACGGATGCCATTCGGGCGCACGTCATCGCGGGTGACCTCGCCGACAGGATCTGGCAATCCGGCCACTTCGCGCACGGCTTCGGCCATCGCGAACAGGCGCGGCGGGTCCAGTGCCAGACGATCGAGCATGGCGCTGCCCACGCCCTTCTCGCGCGCGGCGGCGAGGTCACGTGCATTGCCGGCCAGGATCAACCCTGCATTCACTTCCAGCGCCTGCGCCATCGCCAGCAGCAGCGTGCGTCGTGCCGCGCCGTCGAGGCCGGCAACGATCTGCGCCGCATCACGGCAGGCACGCGCCTGCGCTTCGATCTCGCTCATCGGTGTCTCCTTCAATCCGGTCATGGCAGCACCAGGTCGTCGCGATGGACGACGCTGCCGCCGTAGTTGTAGCCGAGCACGGCCTGGATGTCGCGCGAATGGTGGCCGGCAATCCGGCGTACGTCGTCGGCAGCATACTGACTGACGCCACGGGCCACGCAGACTCGGCCCTGCGGCGCGTTCCAGCACACCTGTACCATATCGCCGCGGCGGAACACGCCCTCTGCACCGGTGATGCCACCGGGCAGCAGCGAGGCGCCCTTCTCGCGCATCGCCTGTGCCGCACCGGCATCGATGACGATCACACCCTCGGCCAGCGGTGCATGCCGCAGCCAGTGCTTGCGGGCGGCCTCGCGGCTGCGTGCGGCATGGATGCGGGTGCCGAACAGGCGGTCCTGCGCCAGCGCGCGCACCACGTCACCGCTGCGGCCATTGAACAGATAGGTTTCGATGCCCAGGCGTCCGGCCTTCGCCGCCGCCTCCAGCTTGGTGCGCATGCCGCCGGTACCGGCGCGCGAGCCGGCGCCGCCCGCCATCGCCAGCACCTCGTCACCCAGCTCCGGCACGTCGTGCAACGGCCGCGCATCGGCCACGGTGCGCGGGTCGGCGCTGTACAGGCCATCGATGTCGGTGGCGATGAACAGCGCATCGGCGTCGACCAGCGCCGCCACGGTGGCAGCGAGGTTGTCGTTGTCGCCGAGCTTGAGCTCATCCACCGACACGGTGTCGTTCTCGTTGACCACCGGCAACGCGCCCAGGCGCAACAGTTCACTCAACGTGGCGCGTGCATTGAGGTAGCGGCGGCGGTTGCGCAGGTCGTCATGGGTCAGCAGCACCTGCGCCACCGGGCGCTCGAAGAAGCGCTGCCAGAGCCCGATCAGCTGGGCCTGGCCAAGCGCCGCCAGGGCCTGCCGCGCCGCCATCGCTGCGCCCGGTTCATCGGCGCGCGGCAGGATCGCGCGCCCGGCAGCGACCGCGCCGGAAGACACGATCACCACCTCGCGCCCGGCCAGGAGATTGGCCGAGACGAACTGCGCCAGGCCCAGCGCGTGGCGTGGCGACAGGCCGCCGCCATCGGCTGCCAGCAGGCTGCTGCCGACCTTGAGCACCGCACGCCGCCACGGCGGCAGCACCTGTTCGGGGAACGGCGAGGCGACATGGGCAGCGTGCTGGATCATCGGTCAGGCTCTCAGCGGGTGTTCCATTCGTGCACGGTCAGGTCGGAGGCCTGCATCGTCACCAGTGGATCGGTGGCGACGATGGCCCGCGCCTGCGCCAGGCTGTCCACGTTGCACAGCACGTAGGCGCCACCGCTGCCATCGGCGAAGCCACTGGTCAGCTGCAGCTTGCCCTGCGCCTGCAACGCATCGAGGAAATCGCAGTGCGGCTGCACCGCTGCATCGTTGAAGTCCGGCCGGCGCATCGCCAGGACCAGGTAGACAGTGCCCGCCATCAGGACAGCGCCTGCCAGCGCGCGCGCAGTTCGTCCAGGCGCAGGTCAGCGGCTGCGCCCGGCGATACACGCGCGGCCAGGCTGCCTTCCGGCGTGCGTCCCTGCCCTGCACTGTCGGCACCGGCCGCAGCGGCCTTGTAGGCCTCGCGGAACGGTACGCCAGCCACGGCCGCCTCCACGGCGACGTCGGTGGCATACATGCCCGAATCAATCGCCGCGCGCAGCCTGTCCTCACGCCATTCCAGATTGGCCAGCAGCGCCGGCAGCAGTTCCAGCGCGGCCAGGCCACGGCCGAAGCCGTGGAAGATGGCACCCTTGGACGACTGCAGGTCGCGATGGTAGCCGGACGGCAGCGACAGCAGCTGCTCGATCTCGGTGCGCGCAGCGGCGACGCTGGCGTGGGTGGCGCGCATCAGCTCGATCACATCCGGATTGCGCTTGTTGGGCATGATCGAACTGCCGGTGGTGTACTGCGCCGGCAGCGCGACGAAGCCGAACTCGGCGCTGGTGAACAGCGACAGGTCCCACGCAATGCGGCGCAGGTCCAGCGTGGCGCCACCGAGCGCTTCCAGTGCAGCCAGCTCGAACTTGCCACGCGACAGCTGCGCGTAGATCGGCGAGATCTGCATGCGCGCGAAGCCCAGCGCGGCGGTGGTGTGCTTGCGGTCCAGCGGCAGGTTCACGCCGTAGCCGGCGGCGGTGCCGAGCGGATTGGCATCGACCAGTGCATGGGTGTCACGGGCGCGGATGGCGTTGTCGATGAAGGCCTCGGCCCAGCCCGCCCACCACATGCCGGCCGAGGACACCACGGCACGCTGGATGTGGGTGTAGCCGGGAATCGGCAGATCCTTCTCAGCCTGCGCGCGGTCCAGCGCGACCTTGGCCACGTCGGCGCTGAGCTGGGCCACGCGCAGCAGCTTCTCCTTCAGCCACAGGCGCGTGGCGACCAGGATCTGGTCATTGCGGCTGCGGCCGGTGTGGATCTTGCGACCCGCATCGCCAAGGCGTTCGGTCAGGCGCGCTTCGATCGCCGAGTGGCCATCCTCGTACTGCGTATCCAGCACGAAGCGGCCTTCGCGGAAGTCCTGCGCCAGGATCTCCAGTTCGCGCAGAAGTCCGGCAAGCTCATCGGCACTGAGGATGCCGATGTGCTGCAGGCCCTGCGCATGCGCGGCGCTGGCAGCGATGTCATGCAGGAAGAACTCGCGGTCAAGGATCACGTCGTCGCCGGCGAGGAAGGTCTGGATCTGGGCGTCGACGGCGACGCCGGGCTTCTGCCAAAGAAGGTCTGCCATGGGGGCTCCGGAATGCGTGTTCAGTGCGGGATCGACGTCAGTTCGTCGATGCCCAGCGCGAGGTTGAGGTTCTGCATGGCCTGGGTGGCCGCGCCCTTCAGCAGGTTGTCCAGCGTCGCCACCACGACCACGCGCTTGCCGCCCGGCGCGAGCGTGAAGCCACCGACCTGGGCACCGTGGCGGCCGGCGATGCGGCTGACCCACGGCGCTTCGTCCAGCACTTCGATCAAGGGTTCACCGGCATAGGCCTGCTGGAAGCGCTCGACGATCTGCTCACGGGTCTGCACGCGGTTCAGCCACAGGTTGGCGGTCAGCGTGATGCCACGGAAGTGCGGCGCGACGTGTGGCATGAACTCGACGGCCACGCCCAGCTGCACGGACACTTCGCGCTCGTGCACATGGTTGGTCAGCGCATACGGCATCAGGTTGTCGGCCAGCAGTTCGACGTTGTTCTTGTCCGACGGCGTAGTGCCGGCACCGGAGTAGCCGGACACACCGAAGCACTGCGGCGGGCCGGCCAGCAGGTCCAGCAGCGGATGCACCGCCAGCTGCATCGCCGTGGCATAGCAGCCCGGGTTGCTGATGTGCTTCTGGCCGTTGTACCGGCCGCGGGTCAGCTCCGGCAGGCCGTAGTACCAGCTGTTGTCGAAGCGGTAGTCGGCCGACAGGTCGACGATGACGGTGTCGGGCTTCGCCGCTTCCAATGCGGCCACGAACGGAGCGGCCAGGCCGTTGGGCAGGGCCAGGATCACCGCGTCCACCCCCTTGGCCGCCACTGCGTCGGCGTCCAGGTTTTCGTACTGCAGCTCGCCCTGGAATTCCGGGTGGTGGTCGGACAGGCGCTGCCCGGCGCGCTCGCGCGAGGAGACGAAGGCCAGTTCCAGCCGTGGGTGGGCGGCCACCAGCTTGATCAGCTCGGCGCCGGTATGGCCGCGGGCACCGACGATGCCCAGGGTGAAGGTCGAATCGTTCATGCGTGGCTGTCCAGACGGTATTGCAGGTGGCGCTTCACGCCCTGCCATTCGGCATCGATGATGGAAAAGATGACGGTGTCGCGCGGCGTGCCGTCGGCGTGCCGCTTGTGGTTGCGCAGCACGCCATCCTGCTTGGCGCCCAGGCGGGCGATGGCGGTGCGCGAGGTGACGTTGAACCAACTGGTTTCCAGCACCACACTGATGCAGCCCATGGCCTCGAAGGCGTGCTGCAGCAGCAACAGCTTGGCTTCGGTGTTGGCGCCGGTGCGCTGCACGCGCGGCGTGTACCAGGTGTAGCCGAGGCTGAGCTTGGGCACGCTGGCATCCATGTCGTAGAAGCGCGTGCTGCCGATGATGTCACCGGCGGCGTCGCGGATCACGAACGGCAGCACCTTGCCTTCGGCGTGCGCCTGCAGCGCGGCCTGTACATAGTGCTCGACCTGCTGCGGTGACGGCACCTGGGTGTACCAGAGCTGGTCCAGGCCGCTGCCTTCGAGGGCAGCGCGCAGGCCGGGGACATGCTCAAGCTGCAGCGGCTGCAGCGCCACGTGCTGGCCGCGCAGGGTAGGCACCGTGTTCCAAACGTCAGGATTGGTCATCGCTCAGCCCTGCAGGCTCGGTGCGCGCTGCGCGCAATGATCGACATAGGTCTTGATCCGGTCGATGCCATCGACGCCGAACCAGAACACTTTCCAATGGTCCTGCTTGTAGCAGCCATCGGACTCGGCGTAGTAGAAGTGGTTGATCGGGTTGCCGTGGCGCGAGCGCCAGAACAGCTGCGGGGTCTCCTCCAGCATCACGTTCCAGACCGCGCGGCCCAGGCCTTCGCCCTGCGCGTCGTCGAGCACGGCGAACTTGTCCAGGTACACGCCTTCGGCCTCGTCGGTGAGGATCACCGCAGTGCGGTAGTTCTCGCTGACATAGGCACGCAGCAGCCTGGTCTTTTCGAAGTAGTCCGGCACCAGGGTGCGGCCGAAGCTGGATTCGATCAGGCCCTTCAGCCGCGGCAGGTCGAGCTCGCTCCAGGCGGTGGCGCGCAGTACTTTCTCACCCTTGCGCACCAGCGTGCCCGAGCCCTTGTGGGTGAACAGTTCCTTGGCCAGGTCGGCCGGACGCGTGATCGACACCGACGATTCCAGCGGCAGGCGGTCGAGCAGGTCCTTGATCTGTTCGATCTTCACCTTCATGCCACCGTGGATCCACGGCTGCGCGATCAGGTGGTCGTATTCGGTGGACAGGTTGATCGAATCGATCACGTTGCCCGCCTCGTCCAGCAGGCCACCGGTGCCGGTCAGGAAGATGATCTTGTACGGCTGCAGCTCCTGCACCAGCTCGTTGGCGGCGAAGTCGGCGTTGACGTTGAGGATCTGGCCACCGGCGGTTTCACCCAGGCTGGTGATGACCGGGATCGAGCCGGCACGCAGGCTGGCCTCGATCGGTGCCAGGTTGACCTTCTTCACCTCGCCGACCAGGCCGTAGGTGTCCACGTCCAGGTACTCGGCCTCGAACACGCCACCGGTGATCGAGGTGGCACGTGCGCCGTTCTGCTGCAGCGCCTCGACCAGGCGCAGGTTGGACTGCTGGAACACCCGGCGCACGATCGCCAATGCTTCCGGCGAAGTCACGCGCAGGCCGTTCACGGTCTGCTTCTCGATGCCGGCCGCCGACAGCTCGGCATCCAGCTGCGGGCCGGCGCCGTGCAGCACGATCGGGGTCAGCCCGACTTCCTGCAGGAACGACAGCGAAGAGGTCAGCGCGTCGAGATCGTCGCGCAGCACCGCGCCGCCGACCTTGACCACGGCGAAGCGCTTGGCGTCCAGCTGCGAGAAACGCTTGAGGTACTGGCTGATCTCCTTCGCGCTGGCCATGCTGGAAAGCAGGCGCACGATGGTCTGGCGGGTCTGGCGGTGGGGCTGGAGGGCAGGAGACATTTCGGTTTCGTCACAGGCGGCGGTCGCCGCGTTGCAGTTCCGCCATGCCCGGGGCATGGCGGCGTTGTAGGGTCGATCAGGCGCCGGCGGCGATGATCCGGTGCACGGCGTGGGTATAGCGCTGCAATTGGTCCAGCGTCACGAACTCATCGGCGGTGTGTGCCTGGGCGATGTCACCCGGGCCGAATACCAGTGTGGTATAGCCAGCGGCCGAGAACAGCGACGCCTCGGTCCAGAAATCCACGGCATTGCCGATCGGCAGCTCAAGCGCGTCGGCCACATCGCGCGCCAGCAGGCGGCGGTTCTCGGCCTCGGCGATGTCACCGGCGGGCAGGCTGGGACCACGGAACGTCTCGGTGAACACGGCGGCTTCCGGCTCGGCGAAACCGGCGAAGGTCGCCAGAAGGCCATCGATGTCCATCGACGGCAGCGGGCGGAACCCGAAGCGCACCTCAGCAGCCGGTGCGATCATGTTGGCCTTGATGCCGCCTTCGACGCGGCCGATATTGAAGCGCAGGCCGGTCAGTCCGCCAAAGCGCGCCGAAGCCAGCGATTCCACATGATCCAGCGCGCGGTTTCCCCAGCGCATGGCCTGGTGCAATGCGCTGGCGGCCGCATCCTGCTTGCCCGAGGCGTGCCCTGCCCGCCCGGCGAACTGCATCAGCACCGAGCTGATGCCACGATGCGCCAGCACCGCTTCGCTCATGGTCGGTTCGGCCACGAGTACGGCTTCATACGGCAGGCCACGGGCCAGGAATGCAGCGATGCAGCGCGGGTCGTTGGCTTCCTCGTCGCTGGAGAACAGGAACGCGGCGTCGCCATCGCTGGCGTTGGCCGCCGCCACCAGTGCAGCGGCGGCGCCCTTGATGTCACACACGCCCAGGCCGACCACACGGTCGTCCAGGCGCCGCATCACGTGCGGGTCGGCACTCCAGTGCGGCGAATCCGGCACGGTATCCAGGTGCACGTTGAACAGGTACTTCGGCGTCCCACGCACGGCATACAGGCTCACCGCACCGGCGCCATGGTCGATCACCTCGACGTTGAAGCCGGGCAGGTTGTCGCGCAGGTAATCGAAGATGCCACCGGTGGTGATCGCACGCGGCGGGTTGCGGGTGTCGAACGACACCAGGGCCTGCAGGTGATCGAGCGTCTGTTCAAGCATGTGTCTGAATATCCGTAGGGTTTGAGATCGGTAGTGCCGGCCGCTGGCCGGCTGCGCAATGATCCAGCCGTGCCACGAGCCGGCCAGCGGCCGGCACTACCCTCCATTGACGCTGCGAAGCGCCGGCCAGCGGCCGGCGCCCCCGTCACAGGTGAACCGCTCAGCGGTTCACCTGTGCGAACAGCGTCGAACTCATGCCGAACAGCTTGATGAAGCCCTCAGCCTCCTCCACGCCCCAGTCGGCCGATTGCGCGTAGGTGGCGCCCTTGGCGTTGAGCAGGTGCGGCGACTTCACCGCCACTGCATCGACGCGGCCGCCGCGGGTTTCCAGCACCACTTCGCCGTTGACCTTGGCCTGCGAGGACTTCAGGAAGGCCTCGATGTCGGTCTTCAGCGGGTCGTGGTAGAAGCCTTCGTACACCAACTCCACCCACTTGCGTGCGACGTCCGGCTTGAAGCGGTTCTGCTGCTTGGTCAGCACGGCATCTTCCAGCGCGCGGTGCGCGGCCAGCAGCGAAACCAGGCCCGGGGCCTCGAACACGATGCGACCCTTCAGGCCGATCACGGTGTCGCCGGTGTAGACGCCGCGGCCAACGCCGTACGGGGCGAACAGCTTGTTGAGCTGGGCCAGGATCTGGTCGCCCGGCAGCGCCTTGCCGTCCAGTTCCACGGCTTCGCCTTCAACGAACTTCAGGGTCACGGTCAGCGCCTGTTCCGGCCATTCGCTGCGCGGCGAGCACCAGCCACGCGCGCCTTCACCCGGGGCTTCCCAACGGTCGATCTCACCGCCGGACATGGTCACGCCCAGCAGGTTCTCGTTGATGGTGTAGGCCTGCTGCTTGGCGCGCACGCCGAAGCCGCGCTCTTCCAGGTACTTCTGCTCGTAGGCGCGGGTCTGGGTGTGTTCCTTCTGGATCTCGCGGATCGGCGCGATGATCTGGTAGTCGCCCAGTGCCTTCACAGCCAGGTCGAAGCGGACCTGGTCGTTGCCCATGCCGGTGCAGCCGTGGGCGATGATGTGGGTACCCAGCTCGGCAGCACGCTTCAGCGCGGCATCGACGATCAGGTAGCGGTCCGAAACCAGCAGCGGGTACTGGCCCTGGTAGCCTTCGCCGGCCCACACGAACGGCTTGACGAAGCCTTCCCAGATGGCCGGGCCACCATTGACGGTGACGTGGCTGGTCACGCCCAGTTCGGCGGCGCGCTTCTCGATGAAATCGCGCTCTTCATCATCCACGCCACCGGTGTCGGCGAACACGGTGTGCACGTTGTAGCCACGCTCCTGCAGGTACGGCACGCAGAAGCTGGTATCCAGGCCGCCGGAGAAGGCGAGAACGACGTCTTTGTTGCTCATGGGGGTCAGGTCCACTTGGGGGATGGGAATTCGGTAGAGCCGACCGCTGGTCGGCTGAAGTGTTGGATCAGCGCCCGGCAACCGCGGCCATGATCGCCTTCTGCACGTGCAGGCGGTTCTCGGCTTCGTTGATGGCGATGCACTGCGGCGAATCCATCACCGCATCGGTGGCCTTCACGTTGCGGCGCAACGGCAGGCAGTGGCTGAACACCCCGTTGTTGGTCAGCGCCATCTTCCGCTCGTCCACGATGAAGTGCTTGAACTGGTCGCGGATCGGCTTTTCCGGTTCCCAGTTGCCGAAGAACGGCAGCGCGCCCCAGCTCTTGGCGTAGACCACGTCGGCGCCTGCGTAGGCGCTGTCGATGTCATGGCTGATCTTCAGCGAACCGCCGCTCTCGGCCACGTTCTGCTCGGCCCAGCCCATGTAGCGGTCGTCGAGGATGTAGTCGGCGGTCGGGCACAGCAGGGTCACGTCCATGCCCATGCGGGTGGCGATGGTCAGCGCCGAATTGGCAACGGCAGTGTTCAGCGGCTTGGGGTGGTAGGTCCAGGTCAGCACGTACTTCTTGCCGCGCAGGTCCTGGGTGCCGAAGTGCTCCTGCAGCGCCATGATGTGGGCCAGCTCCTGGCACGGATGGGTGATGGTCTCCATGTTGATGACCGGCACCGGCGAGTACTTGGCGAAGCTGTTGAGGACGATGTCCTGGCGGTCGTAGGCCCAGTCGACGAACTTGGGGAACGCACGCACCGCGATGATGTCGCAGTAACGGCCCAGCACCTTGGCCACTTCAGCGATGTGCTCTTCGGTATCGCCGTCCATCACCGTGCCGAGGTTGAACTCGATCGGCCACGCATCCTTGCCCGGCTGCAGCACCACCGCGTGGGCACCGAGCTGGAATGCGCCCAGTTCGAAGCTGGTGCGGGTACGCATGGAAGGGTTGAAGAACACCAGCGCGATCGACTTGCCCTTGAGCTGGTCGCCGAGCTTGTTGCGCTTGAACAGCGCGGCCTGGGTCAGCAGCGCGTCGAGATCGCTGCGGCTCCAGTCCTGGGTGTTCAGGAAGTGCTTGGGGGACATCATCTTTCCTTGCGTGGCGGCGCCGGGTTCGACGCGGTGGAAGGGAAAACAGGAAGCAAAGGTGAAACGAAAAGGTTGCAGTTGCAGCTTTCAGAACGCGGAAACGAAAAAACCCAGCCGGCGGGCTGGGTTTTTTTCGGACGAACAGCAAAAAGCTCCGGTTACCCAGCGAGAATGTGGGGTTCCGGTCGACGTGCACGCGAGGTCATGCCCGACGCCTGTCGGGCTGCGCTGCTGTCGTGCTGGAAGTCGGCGAGCTTCATGGTCAGCCATCTTTGCATGCGGCCGGGGCCGGCGCAAGGGGCCGCGGTCGCAGAATCAGGGATTGCCGGCCGCACCCTGCTCGGGGCCGACCCAGGGGGTGATCGACACCCGGATCTTGAGCCGGTTGCCGGGGTCTTCCGGTAGCCGCGAGCGGTACTTGGTGCCCTTGTAGACGTAATCCACGTCGTAGGCGATGGGCCGGCGGAATTCACGCCCCACCGGCACGATGCGGCAGTCGCGGGTCAGCATCGGACCGGTGTTGGCCGGCGCCGGGGCCGGCGACTCGGTTCCGACCTCCTCAACGGCCTCCTCGTCACTGCGCTTGAACATCGAGCGCACCGAGTCCCAGAAGCGGCTGATCCGGCCCTTGTCCTCGACCGGCTCCTCGCCGGTCACGTTCACCGGGGCCAGGGTCCGGGTCGACACCGGCTCGCAGTGCTCTTCGGTGCGGGTCGCACGCAGGGTCTGGAACACGGGTTCGACGTTCAGCACCTGCGCGTAGTCGAACTTCACGTTCTCCACGATCACCACCCGGTTGCGGGGCTCGGCCTCCTGGGCCAGCACCACGGCGGGCAGCGCCGACAGGTAGGCCAGGGTCAGCAACGCGGTGGATTTCATTGGCGACGGGAGCAAGGACACGGCAATAGTGTAGGCAGTGGCGAGCGCAAGGGGCTGAACATTACCCGTCCACGCTGCTCCTGCCCACCCCACCCGGAGGAACCGGCGTCCACCGGTGGCAGCCAGTGCCCCCAAAGGGGGCCGACACGTTCTAAAATCACAGGCTTGTCCCCCAGCCACAGCCCCATGACCCTGCGCCTGCACAACAACCTGACTCGCCAGCTCGAACCGTTCACTCCGCTCGACCCGGCCTGTCCGACCCTGTATGTGTGCGGCCCCACGGTCTACAACTACGTGCACATCGGCAACGCCCGTGGCCCGGTGGTGTTCGGGGTGCTGGCCGATCTGCTGCGGCGCCGTTTCGGCGCGCTGCGCTACGCCCGCAACATCACCGACGTGGACGACAAGATCAACACCGCCGCGCGCGAGCAGGGCGTGCCGATCAGCACGATCACCGGCAAGTTCGCCGCCGCATACCGTGAAGACATGGCCGCGCTGGGCGTGGTACCGCCGGACATCGAACCGGAGGTGACCGCGCACATTCCGCAGATCATCACCATGATCGAGCAGCTGATCGCCAGCGGGCATGCCTATGCCGCCGAGGGCCACGTACTGTTCGCAGTGGCCAGCTTCGACGGCTACGGCAAGCTCTCGCGCCGCGATCCCGACGAAATGCTGGCCGGCGCCCGCGTCGACGTGGCCCCGTACAAGCGCGACCCGGGTGATTTCGTGCTGTGGAAGCCGTCCAGCGACGACCTGCCCGGCTGGGCGTCGCCCTGGGGCCGTGGCCGCCCGGGCTGGCACATCGAGTGCTCGGCGATGGCCGCGGCTCACCTGGGTGAGACCATCGACATCCATGCCGGCGGCGTCGACCTGCAGTTCCCGCACCACGAGAACGAGCTTGCGCAGAGCGAATGCGCCCACGGCGGCAAGATCTTCGCCCGCTTCTGGCTGCACAACGGCATGCTCAACTTCGGCGGCGCCAAGATGAGCAAGTCGCTGGGCAACATCGAGCGCGTGCATGATCTGGTGCGCCAGCATCCGCCAGAAGCGCTGCGCCTGGCCCTGCTGTCGGCCCACTACCGGCAGCCGCTGGACTGGTCCGATGCGCTGATCGAACAATCGGTGCGCACCCTGGACCGCCTGTACGGCACCCTGCGCGAACTGGCGTCGATCGAGGCCACGGCAGTGATTCCGGCCACGGTCGAGGCGACCCTGGACGACGATCTCAACACCCCACAGGCGCTGGCCGAAGTGGCCCGCATCGCCGCCGATGCGCGTCGTGCCACCGACCCGGCCGAGCAGGCGCGCCTGAAGGGTGAACTGCTCGGCGCCGGCCTGGCACTGGGCCTGCTGCAGGCCGATCCGGCGCAGTGGTTCGGCACCGCGGCCAGCGATGACGGCGACGATGCCCGCATCCAGGGCCTGATCGACGAGCGCGCCGCGGCCAAGAAGGCACGCGACTTCGCCCGTGCCGACTCCATCCGCGACCAGCTGGCCGCCGAAGGCATCGTGCTGGATGACACCCCGCAGGGCGTTCGCTGGTCGCGCAAGCGCAGCTGACCTGCCCTGCCCCGTGGCCGGTCCGCCGGCCAGGCCCCCACCGTAGAGACTGTTGTGACCGACTCCCCGTTCCCGCTTGAATCCACCGCCGCCGAGGCCCAGACCGCCATCGCCGAGGAATTCGGCTTCTTCGGCGACTGGTCCGAGCGCTACCAGTACCTGATCGACCTCGGCCGCAAGCTGCCGGCCTTCCCGGAAGAATGGAAGACCGAAGAGCATCGCCTGCTCGGCTGCCAGTCGATGGTCTGGATCGTGCCGGAAGGCAACGCGCAGTCGCTGCGCTTCCATGCCATCAGCGATTCGGCGATTGTCTCCGGCCTGATCTTCCTGGCCCTGCGCGTGTACTCCGGGCGCTCGGCGCAGGAGATCCTGGCCACCGAACCGAGCTACATCCAGGACATCGGCCTGGCCCGCCACCTCTCGCCCACCCGCAGCAACGGCGTGGCGGCGATGCTGGCGTTCATCCGTGAGACGGCGCAGGCGCAGCTGCAGCGCGACCCGTCGTGAGCGAGCCCGCCACGGCCGAAGACAGTGCACTGGGCCTGCTGTCCCGGCCCGGTTTCGCCAGGCTGCTGGCCTACCGCATCTTTGCGATGCTGTCCTACCAGGTGGTCGCGGTCACTGTCGGCTGGCACATCTACGAAGTCACCCGCAATCCGTTCTCGCTGGGCCTGATCGGCCTGGCCGAGGTCGTGCCGTTCTTCTGCGTGGCTCCGTTCGCCGGTTACCTGGTGGATCACCTGCCGCGCCGTCGGCTGGGCATGGTCGCCTGTTGCGGGCTGATCGCCACTGCACTGGTATTGACCAGCGTGGCCATGGGCTGGTTGCCGATTGACGGCGTGTGGCCGATCTACGCGGCCATCGCGCTGACCGGCATGGTCCGCGCCTTCCTGTCGCCGATCTACAACGCCTTGTTCGCCCGCGTGCTGGCCCGTGACCAGTTCGCGCGTGGCGCCGGCCTGGGCGCGGTGGTGTTCCAGGCCGGCATGATCGCCGGCCCGGCACTGGGTGGCGTGCTGGTCGGCTTCGGTGGCAAGGGCCTGTCCTACGCAGTGGCCACCGCTTTTGCGCTGGTGGCGATGGCCTGCCTGGCCACGCTGAAGGTGGAAGAACCGGTGCATACCGGTCCGGCCGCCCCGATCTTCAAGAGCATCGCTGAAGGCGCGCGCTTCGTGGTCGGCAACCGGATCATGGTCGGCGCGATGGCGCTGGACATGTTCTCGGTGCTGCTGGGCGGCGTGGTGGCGATGCTGCCGGCGTTCCTGCACGAGATCCTGCACCACGGCCCGGAAGGCCTGGGCATCCTGCGCGCGATGCCTGCGCTGGGCTCGGTGTGCGTAGGCCTGTGGCTGGCGCGCCACCCGCTGCACCGCAATGCTGGCCGCGTGCTGTTGTTCGCGGTGGCCGGCTTCGGCCTGTGCGTGATCAGCTTCGGGTTGTCGCAGCACTTCTGGCTGTCGGCGCTGATCCTGCTGTTCTACGGCGCGTTCGATGGTGTCTCGGTGGTGATCCGCTCGACCATCCTGCAGTTGGCTACGCCGGAAGAGATGCGCGGTCGCGTATCGTCGATCAACGGCATCTTCATCAGTTCGTCCAACGAGCTGGGCGCGTTCTATGCCGGCACGATGGCGAAGCTGCTCGGCCTGGTGCCGGCGGTGGTGCTGGGCGGATTCGCGGTGCTGAGCGTGGCCGGGATCACCGCGTGGAAGAACCCAACGCTGCGGAAACTGAATCTTCGCGACCTGCAGTGACGCTGCTAACAGCGGATTCGGCGGCGCCGGGTGTTTGGCTGGGGCCGTTGCTCTCCCTCGATGATTGGGCTTGTCACTTTCTTTTCGCGAAAAGAAAGTAACCAAAGAAACGCTCCGCCATCCGCGAGCCGGCGCTGCGCGCCGGTGCCCTGTGCTCCTCGGTGAATCAGGGGACGGCGCCGAACTCGCTGCGCTCAAACAGCGGCGCCTCTTCGCCCCGGATTCCCCTGCGGTGCTCGGCTCGCTACAAGGCGGACTCAACAGCCGCGAGCACGCATGACCGCTCCTGTCGGCCTGAGCAGAGCGTGGACTCGGCTCTACATCGGCCGCGCACGCAGGAAACCGTCGAGAGCCTGGGGGTGGGTCCGGGCGGGACCGTCCGCGGCATGGATGCCGCGGCCGAGCTTACAGGGATGTACTTGCAGCGTGTCCTGCCCGGACCCACCCGCAGGCTCCACCCGATACCCGGAAGGCGCTGCTCTACACAGCCAACTCGAACCCAACAAAAAACCCGGCCAAGGCCGGGTTTTTCGCATGACCAGACAACGAACTGGAATCAGTCGCCCTGCTGCTTCTGCAGGTGCTCCCAACGCTCCTGGGCGTCGATGGTACGCTCGGCGGTCAGGCGCGCTTCCAGGCGCTCCAGGCCGATTTCTTCGCCGGTGTCGACGCAGTACCCGTAGTCGCCGGCTTCCAGGCGCTTCAGGGTGCTGTCGATCTTGCCGATCAGCTTGCGGTAGCGGTCGCGGGTACGCAGTTCCAGCGAGTTCTCGGTCTCGCGGGTCGCACGCTCGGCTTCGTCGCCGATGTCACGCACTTCCTCGCGCAGGTTCTCGATGGTCTGCTTGGACTCTTCCACCAGGTCCGCGCGCCAGTTCTGCAGGCGCTGGCGGAAATACTCCTGCTGCAGCGAGCTCATGTATTCCTCTTCCGAGGACGGCTTGTAGCCAGCCGGCAGGATCGGGCGGCCAGTGGCCTCGTCGGTCTTGTACTCGACGACCTTGTACTTGCTGCGCGGGGCCGGTGCTGCCGAGCGGGCGGCGACGGCCACGGCAACCTTGCCGACAGGGCGCGACACGGTCTTCGGGGCGGAATCGGATTTCACGGCGGTTTTGGCAGGCGATTTCGAAACGGGCACGGGATTCTTGGATTGCGGGGCCTTCGAAGCGACAGGAGCGGCGGCCGGGGCCGGCGTTGAGGCCGGCTGGGCTGCCGCCACTGCCACGGTCTTGGCCGGGACAGGCTTGGCCGGAGCCGGCTTGGCAGCAGGCTTCGGTGCGGACTTCACTACTGGGGCCGGGGTCGGCTTTGTGGCCGGCGCGGCAACGTTCTTGGCAACCTTCTTTACAGCGGCGGGCGTGGCGGCCGGTTTGGCCGCAGCGACCTTCTTTGCTACGGGCTTGGCGACCGGCTTGGCTGCAGCCTTCTTCACCACCGCCTTCGGCGCTGGCTTGGCGGCTGCCTTCCTGGCCACCGGCTTGGCGGCGGCCTTCTTCACCGGCGCAGCCTTGCTGACGGTCTTCTTCACCGGCGCCTTCTTGCTGGCAGCGGCTGGCTTGGCCTTGGCGGGCGCAGCGGCCTTCTTCGCCACCGGCTTGGTTGCCTTGACCGGCGTTTTCTTTGCGGTGGCCTTCCTGGCCGCCGGTTGCGAGGACGCTGCCTTGGTCGCCGGCTTGCTGGCCGGCTTCTTGGCAACGGGCTTTGCCGCCAACTTCTTCACAACAGGCTTGGCGGTTTTCTTGGCGGCCGTTGCGGCCTTCTTTGCAGTTTTTTTAGCAGCCACGAAACGCTCTTCCTTGGATTCCCCGGGGCCCGGGAAAGCGGGCCTTTATAGCCTACCCGACCCGCAGCAGCAACCTTGGCACCCTGCTCCATTCAGTCCTGGAGTCAAGGTGCCCAAGTGGCAGTCCGACGAACACGGACCGCCTTGCGCGGTACGGAACCTGGCCAACACCCGCGGGTGCTGGTACCGGTCGCAGGCCATCGGCGACATGCGACCAACGGCCCATCCTGCACAAATGCGGCCTTCATGCCAACTGGCATAAGATGACTGGGTGATCTCGCGCCTGCTCATTGCCCTGCTGCGCTTCTACAAGCGCTTCATCAGCCCCCTGCTGGGGCCGCGCTGCCGTTTCGTGCCGAGCTGTTCTGAATACGCGATGGATGCCATCTCCCGGCACGGGCCGCTGCGCGGCAGCTGGCTGGCTGCGCGCAGGCTGGGCCGCTGCCATCCGTTCCACCCCGGCGGCTTCGATCCGGTGCCCGAATCCACCCACGCCCCCTCTTGCCGTTGCACAGGAAAACACTGACATGTCCTCCACCCTCATCACCAACGCCCGGATGGTCAACGAAGGCCGCACCTTCGACGGCGACCTGCGCATCGAGAACGGCCGCATTGCGCAGATCGGCAACGGGCTGGCGCCGCGCGACGGCGAGCAGGTGGTGGACGCCGCCGGGCGCTGGCTGCTGCCCGGCATGATCGACGACCAGGTGCATTTCCGCGAACCGGGCCTGACCCACAAGGGCGACATCGCCAGCGAATCGGCCGCGGCCGTGGCCGGTGGCCTGACCAGCTTCATGGACATGCCCAACACCAACCCGCCGACGCTGGATTCAACCATCCTGGAAGCCAAGTACGAGCTCGCGCGCGGCCGCGCCTGGGCCAACTACGGCTTCTACCACGGTGCCAGCAATGACAACCTGGACGCGATCCGTGCGCTGGACCCGAAGAAAGCGCCGGGCGTGAAGGTGTTCATGGGTGCTTCGACCGGCAACATGCTGGTCGACAACCCGGAAACGCTGGACGCGATCTTCCGCGAATGCCCGACCCCGATCATCACGCACTGCGAAGACACGCCGATGATCGATGCCAACCTCAAGGCCTTCCAGGAAAAGTACGGCGATGCGCTGACCCCGGACATGCACCCGGACATCCGTTCGCGCGAAGCCTGCATCAAGTCGACGCGCCTGGCGATGTCGCTGGCACGCAAGCACGGCACCCGCCTGCATGTGCTGCACATCTCCACCGCCGATGAGCTGGCGCTGTTCGAGAAGGGCCCGCTGATCCGCGCCGATGGCAGCCGCAAGCAGATCACCGCCGAAACCTGCGTGCACTTCCTGCACTTCGCGCGTCCGGACTACGCGACCAAGGGCAACCTGATCAAGTGCAACCCGGCGATCAAGGAAGTGTCCGACCGCGAGGCAATCACCGCTGCGTTGGCCGATGACGTGCTGGACGTGCTGGCCACCGACCACGCGCCGCACACCTGGGAAGAGAAGCAGAAGCCCTACGCGCAGGCACCGTCGGGCCTGCCGCTGGTGCAGTACGCGCTGGTGGCCGCGCTGGAGCGGGTGCACGAAGGCAAGCTGACCCGCGAGCAGGTGGTGCAGAAATTCGCACATGCGCCGGCGCAGCTGTTCGACGTGGAAGAACGCGGCTTCCTGCGCGAAGGCTACTTTGCCGACCTGGTGCTGGTGGAGGACGTGCCGTTCACCGTCAAGCGCGAGGACGTGCTGTCCAAGTGCGGCTGGTCGCCGTTCGAGGGCACCACTTTCCGCTCGCGCATCGCCTCCACCTGGGTCAACGGCCAGCAGGTGTGGGACGGCAGCAAGCTGGTGGGTGAACCCGCCGGCCAGCGCATGACCTACGACCGCTGATGCGTTCGGCACTGATGCTCGGGGCGCTGTTGCTGGCCGCGCCCCTGTTTTCCACTTCCGGGGCGCAGGCGCAGGATGGCATCGGCAGCCTGATCGACAGCCGCGTGGTGTTCCCGGCCAGTGCGTCGCAGGGCGCGCTGGTGATCGGCAAGGTACCCGCCGGCAGTCGCGTGCAGTATGCCGGCCGCCAGCTGCGGGTAAGCGGCTACGGCAGCGTGGTGTTCGGCATCGGCCGCGACGAGAAGGGTCCGCTGCGCGTACAGGTGCAACGCCCCGATGGTGGCAGCGAGACCGCGACCATTGCGGTGACGCCGCGCGACTGGCCCACCGAGCGGGTCAACGGGGTGCCACCGAAGACGGTCAATCCGCCGGCGGCGATCGCCGAGCGGATCAAGCGCGAACAGGCGCAGGTGACCGCCGCACGTGCCCGCGATGACGACCGCACCGACTTCACCCAGACCTTCATCTGGCCGGTACAGGGCCGCATCAGCGGCCGCTTCGGCAATGCACGCGTCTACAACGGGCAGCCGGGGGCCGGTCACTCCGGCATGGACATCGCGGTGCCGACCGGCACCCCGGTGAAGGCGCCGGCGGCCGGCATCGTGACCTTCGCCGGTCCGGACCTGTACCTGACCGGTGGCACGCTGCTGCTCGACCACGGCTTCGGGATCAGCTCCAACTTCCTGCACCTTTCGCGCATCGACGTAAAAGTTGGCGACCGTGTGGAGCAGGGCCAGGTGATCGCTGCCGTCGGCGCCACCGGCCGTGCCACCGGCCCGCACCTGCACTGGGGCATGAACTGGTTCGACACCCGCATCGACCCGTTGCTGGTGCTGGAACGCAAATAACGGTAGTGCCGGCCGCTGGCCGGCAACCGCATGAATTCTGCAGTGCCCGAGCTGCCGGCCAGCGGCCGGCACTACCAGACAGTTGGATCAACCGCGCGCGGCCCACCACACGCGCAGCAACGTGCGCACCGGGGTGGCTTCGATTGGCTTGCCTGCGGCCTGCGCGGCAACGCGGGCGCGCGCCAGGCTCGACCACACGCGCCGCGGGCGCGGACCCGGCACGCGGCTGCCCCATCCTTTCAACAGGTACTGGGCCCAGCGCTGCGCGGCCGTGCTGGAATCCTCATCCAACAGGCTGCGCGGCACACCGGCCACGCCGGCGTCCTGCAGGCGCTGGGCCAGGGTCTGCAGCTGCACCGCACGACCGGCGCCGGTGCGCGGCTTGTCGGCAAACAAGGCCGCTTCCACTGCGGCCACGGCGTCGGCGTAATTGGCCAGCGCACGCTCGGCACCGGCTGCATCCAGCGCAACGGTACGCGCTTCAACGAGGTCCGGCAGTGCTTCGGCCAGTTGCACCCACGGCGCACGCACCGGCTCCAGCAGACGGCCCAGCGGATGGCGCGAACGATGCCCTGCCCAGCTGCGCAGCTCCTCGCCCCACCACGCCAGCTTGGCATCGGCGGGCAGCGGATCGCCGCTGGTGTTGAGCATGTCGTCGAACTCCTGCAGCAGCGCAAACCACGCCACTGCGAGCTCGCGTTGCGGTTCGGCCACGAACGGGGCGGCCACCGACCATTCCGGCCAACGGCTGCGCCACTTGTCGAGGAAACTGTCCAGCGCGGTACTGCTCACTACGGGATTCCTTACGGCTGGGCCGGGGCTGCCGGCCGGGTCGGCCAGAGACTGGCCAGTTGCAGAAGTTCAGCGTTCTCGACCAGCACGTCGGCCTGCCAGGCCAGCGGATCGTCGCTGTGCAGGCGGTAGCCCCACAGCGCCGCCACCGATGGCATCGCGGCAGCACGTGCAGCGATGATGTCGCGCTCGTCATCACCCACGTACACGCAGTCTTCGGCGGCCATGCCGATGGCCTGCGCAGCGTGCAGCAGTGGAAGCGGGTGCGGCTTGCGCTCGGCCAGGCTGTCACCGCCGACCAGCACCGCGCAGCGCTGCTGCCAACCATGCTGCGGCAGGATCAGGCGCGCCAGGTACTCCGGCTTGTTGGTGACGATGCCCCATACCGTACCGGCCTCATCCAGCGCGGCGAGCATGCCGGCCACGCCGTCGAACAGCACCGCGTACTGGCCGATCAGCGCTTCGTAGCGCTGCAGGAATTCCGGGATCAATGCATCGCGCGCAGCGGCATCCAGGTCCGGGAAAGCGGCCCCGACCATCGCGCGCGAGCCCTTGGAGACCACCGGCCGCAGCTGCGCCGGATCGACCGCTGCCCGGCCCCGCTCGGCCAGCATCGCATTGCAGGTGGCGACGAAGTCCGGCGCGCTGTCCAGCAACGTGCCATCCAGGTCGAACAGCACCGCACGCGGGAAGCGGGCGGAGGTCATGCCGGCTTGACCGCGTAGGCCAGGTAGTTGATGTCGGTGCGGCTGCTCAGGCGGGCATGGTTGCGCCACGGCTCGTAGGCCATGCCGCTGACATCCACCAGCTGCAGGTCGGCCTCGCGCAGCCAGCGCGCCAGCTCGGCCGGCTTGATGAATTCCTGGTAGTGGTGGGTGCCCCTGGGCAGCAGCCGCGCCACGTACTCGGCGCCGACAATCGCCACCGCGAAGGCGGCCGCGGTGCGGTTGATGGTCGACAGGAACAGGTGGCCGCCCGGCTTCAGCAGGCGCTTGCAGGCGTCGATGATCGCGCCCGGGTCTGGCACGTGCTCGAGCATTTCCATGCAGGTGACCACATCGAAACTGCCCGGTTGCTCGGCGGCCAGATCCTCGGCGGCCTGCACGCGGTAGTCGACCTTGGCGCCGCTTTCCAGCGCATGCAGGCGCGCGACCTTCACCAGTTCCGTGGCCAGGTCGATGGCGGTGACGTCGGCGCCGGCCTGCGCCAGTGCTTCGCTCAGCAGCCCGCCACCGCAGCCGATGTCGAGCACGCGCGCGCCACGCAACGGCACGCGGTCGGCGACGTACTTCAGGCGTACCGGGTTCAGCGCATGCAGCGGCTTCTGCGGGCCGTCAGCATCCCACCAGCGGTTGGCCAGCGCGGCGAACTTGTCCAGCTCGGCCTGATCGAAATTGGAGGAAGCGTGGGGGGCAGTCATGAGGGGTCCTTGCGGCGCCAGGGGTCAGGCGCGGATATGACGGATACGCTCGCGCCACTGGCGCGCGTTGGCGATGATGCCCGGCAGGTCCATGCCGACCAGCTCGCGCTGCAACAGCTTCGGCTTGCCGGCGATCCAGACGTCGCTGACCTGCTGGCGGCCGGTGGCATACACCAGCTGCGACAGCACGTTGTGCAGCGGCTGGGTTTCCAGCGCCGACAGTTCGACACAGACCAGGTCGGCCTGCTTGCCGACTTCGATCGAACCGATGCGGTCAGCAAAGCCTAGCGCACGGGCACCGCCCAGCGTCGCTGCGCGCAGCGTGGTGGCCGCGTCCAGCGCGGTGGCATCATCGGCCACGGCCTTGGCCAGGATCGCTGCAGTACGGTTCTCGCTGAACATGTCCAGATCGTTGTTGCTGGCGCAGCCATCGGTGCCGATCGCCAGGTTCACACCGGCGCGCTGCAGGGCGCAGGCCGGGCAGAAGCCGGAGGCCAGCTTCAGGTTCGATTCGGGGCAATGCACGACGCTGACGCCGCGTTCGGCGCACAGGTGGATTTCCGCATCGGTCAGCTGGGTCATGTGCACCGCGATCAGGCGGTCGTTGACCAGGCCAAGGCGATCCAGCCGCGCCAGCGGGCGCTGGCCGTGCAGCTTGATCGAATCGTTGATCTCCTGCGCGGTTTCGTGGGTGTGCAGGTGCACCTGCATGTCGAGCTGGTCGGACAGCATACGCACCCGCTCGAAGTTGGCATCGTTGACCGTGTACGGCGCATGCGGCGCGAACGCGGTCCCGATCAGCGGATCGGTGCGCCACTGGTCGTGCAGTTCACCAGCCTTGGCGAAGTATTCGTCATCGGTCCTGGCCCAGGCGGTGGGGAAATCGATGATGACCGCGCCGACCAGCGCGCGGAAACCGTGCTTCTTGTAGACCGCGGCCTGCACGTCGCCGAAGAAGTAGTTCTCGTTGGCGCAGGTGGTGCCGCCGCGCAGCATCTCGGCGATGGCCAGGGTGGTGCCGTCGGCCACGAATTCCGGCCCGATCACGGCCGCTTCCACCGGCCAGATGTGCTGCTGCAGCCAGGTCATCAGCGGCAGGTCGTCGGCGACGCCGCGCAGCAGGGTCATCGGGTTGTGCGTGTGCGCGTTGACCAGGCCCGGCATCAGCGCCGACTCGGGGCGGCTGACCACCTGCGCGGCACGGAAGCGTGCGCGCGCCTCGGCACGCGGCAGGATGGCCACGATCTCGCTGCCACGCACGGCAACGGCATGGTCTTCCAGCACCACCGCATGCGGCTCGATCGGAACGACATGACCAGCTTCGATGAGCAGGTCGCAGGCTTCGGGGAGGTGCGGGCTATCGCTCATGCGGGCTCACTGGCTGGGGGGCGGCGAGATACTTCTGGGGACACGCCCCTGGGTCAGGGGCTGCCGCGAAGCGGCGGGGTCTGGAGACCCGTGAAGCGGGGCCCATGATCTGCCGAAGCAGATCATGGGAGCGCCAGCGCGAATGCGCTGGCGCGTGTCCGAGCACGGCTCGGCTCTACAGCAAGGTCGGCCTGCGGCCGGAACCTTATTTGACGCGTGCGGAGTATTCGCCCGAACGGGTGTCGACACGGATCACTTCGTCCTGGTTGACGAACAGCGGCACGCGGACCACGGCACCGGTTTCCAGGGTGGCCGGCTTGCCGCCGCCGCCCGAGGTGTCGCCACGGACGCCCGGATCGGTTTCGGTGATCTTCAGTTCGACGAAGTTCGGCGGCTGAACGAAGATCGGCTCGCCGTTCCACAGGGTGACCACGCAGGACTCTTCGCCCTTCAGCCACTTCTCGGCGCCGCCCATGCCGGCCTTGGTGGCCTGGACCTGTTCGAAGGACTCCGGGTCCATGAAGTGCCAGTACTCGCCGTCGCTGTACATGAAGTTCATGTCGGTATCGACGACGTCGGCTGCATCCAGCGAGTCGGTCGACTTCATGGTCACTTCCTGGGTACGGCCGTCCTTGATCAGGCGGTACTTCACGCGGGTGAAGGCCTGGCCCTTGCCCGGCTTGACGTATTCGGTGTCGATGATGACGGCCGGTTGGTTGTTGACCAGGATCTTCATCCCGTTCTTGACGTCGTTCATGCCGTAGCTGGCCATGCGTAAACTCCTGAGTGGCAGAAACGCCGCGGGTGCGGCGAGCCGTTAGAATGGAAAGCCCACCGGATGCCGGTGGGCGACTGTTTTTCTGCCCCCATGATAACCGCAGGCCCCCTCTCCATGCAGCTTTCCGCCTTCCCCCGGCCCCAGTCGCCAGGCGCGCCCGCGCGCTGGCAGCAGCTCTGGCGCCAGGCGCTGCGCGACCCGCACGCCCTGCTGGCCCGGCTGCAGCTGGACCCGGCGGCGCTGGGTGTCTCGGAGGCGGCCATGGACCAGTTCGCATTGCGCGTGCCCGAGGGCTTCGTGGCCCGCATGCGCGTGGGCGATGCGGCCGACCCGCTGCTGCGCCAGGTGCTGCCGATCGACGAGGAAATGCGCCCGGCGCCCGGGTTCAGCTTCGACGCGGTGGGTGATGGTGCCGCCAGGAAGGCTACCGGGGTGATCCAGAAGTACCGTGGCCGTGCCCTGCTGGTCGCCACCGGCAGCTGCGCGATCAACTGCCGCTACTGCTTCCGCCGCCACTTCGACTATGCCGCGGAAAACGCTGCCAAGGGCGGCTGGCAGGAGGCCGTAGCCGCCATCGCGGCCGACCCGGACATCGATGAGGTGATCCTGTCCGGCGGTGACCCGTTGTCACTGGCCACGCACAAGCTGGTCGAGCTGACCGACGCCCTGCGCGCGATTCCGCATATCCGCCGCCTGCGCATCCATACCCGGCTGCCGATCGTGCTACCGGAACGCGTGGACGATGAACTGGTGTGCTGGCTGGGCAGCCTGCCATGGCCGCTGGCGATCGTGGTCCACGCCAATCACGCCAATGAATTCGACGCCAGCGTGGACGCGGCGATGGCCCGCCTGCGCGGCGTCGGCGCCCAGCTGCTGAACCAGGCGGTACTGCTGCGCGGGGTCAACGACAGCGTGCAGGCCCTGCAGGACCTGAGCGAGCGCAGCTTCGCCGCTGGCGTGCTGCCCTACTACCTGCACCAGCTGGACCGGGTCGAAGGCGTGGCCCACTTCGAAGTGGATGATGCCCAGGCCAAGGCGCTGATTGCCGGCCTGACCGCACGCCTGTCCGGCTATCTGATTCCGAAACTGGTGCGCGAACTGCCCGGCGACCCGAGCAAGCGCCCGGTGTAGGAGCACTGCCGGGGTCAGATCCCTTTTCCGACGGAAAAGGGATCTGACCCCAGCACAACGTCAGTCGGTCAGAGGCCCGATTCGATCATCCGCACCACTTCGGTGGCGGTCACCGGGTGGCTCAGCCAGTAGCCCTGGCCAAGATCGCAGCCGCGCTGCACCAGCAGTTCGAACTGCGCCTGCTGCTCGATGCCCTCGGCCACCACGGTGATGCCCAGTGCGTGGGCCATGGCGATGATCGCCGTGGTCAGCGCCAGATCGTCGGGATCGCGCTGCATGTCGGCCACGAAGCTCTTGTCGATCTTCACGCCGTCCACCGGTACCTGGCGAAGATGGCTGAGACCGGAGAAGCCGGTGCCGAAATCGTCCAGCCAGACCTTCACGCCGGTGCGGTGCAGCTTGTCCAGCAGCTGCGCGGCAACCATTTCGTCGCCGATCACCGCGGTTTCGGTCAACTCCAGGTGCAGGCGCGACGCCGGCAGCCCGGACTCGTGCAGGCACTGCGCGACCAATGCCGGCAGTTCACCGCCGCGCAGCTGCCGCGGCGACACATTCACCGACACGAACAGATCATCGCCGCCCGCCCCACGTGGCCACTGCGAGGCTTCCATGCAGGCCGCACGCAGCACCTTCGGGCCGATGAGCTCGATCAGCCCGCTCTGCTCGGCCACTTCGATGAACACCGACGGCGGAATCGTACCCAAGGTCGGATGCTGCCAGCGCAGCAGCACTTCCACGCCGACCATGCGGCGATCGCGCATGCGGAAGATCGGCTGGTAGGCCAGGCGCAGCTCGCCGCGCTCCCAGGCCCCGCGCAGCTCCTGCTCCATGTGCACGCGGCGCTCGACCGCGTGGTCCATCGCACGGCTGTAATAGCGGTAGCAGTTCTTGCCGGCCATCTTGGCCTGGTACATGGCGATGTCGCCGTTCTTCAGCAGCGTGGTCGCATCGGCGGCATCATCCGGGAACAGGGTCACGCCGATCGAAGTGCCCAGGAACAGTTCCCGGCCCTGCACCACCAGCGGCTTGCCCAGCTCGCGCACCAGCACTTCGGCCAGCAGCCGTGCGTTGGCCGCCACGTCGCCATCACCGACCAGGATCACGAACTCGTCGCCGCCAAAGCGGGCCAGCAGGGCTTCATCGCCACCGGCCTCGGTAACCGCACTGCCGATGCGCTGCGCGAACTGCAACAGCGCTTCGTCACCGGCCTCATGGCCCAGGGTGTCGTTGACGCGCTTGAAATCGTCGATATCGGCAAACAGCAGGCCCAGCCGATGATTGGATGCGCGCGCGGCCATCAGGCGATGGTCCAGCGCCTCCCTGAATGCCAACCGGTTGGTCAGCCCGGTCAGTGCATCGGTATAGGCCATGCGCCGCACCTCGCGGTCATGGCGGGCGATGGCATCGCGCATGCGGGCGAAGCCGCGCACCAGCTCGCCGACTTCGTCGTCGCGGGTGTTCTCGGCCAGCGGCGCCTGGTAGTCGCCAGCCTCGATGCGGCGCGCCGCAGCGGCCAGGTCCCGGATCGGCGCCACCAGGGTGCGCTGCACGTACAGGATCACCACCACGCCGATCACCACCAGCAGGCCCAGCATCAGCAGCAGCCAGCCCAGGTGGCGGCTGCCGACCTGCTGCAGGCGCTCGCCGAGCGTGGCATTGGCGGCCTGTTCGCGCTGCTGCACCTCGTCCAGCGCCATGCCGACGCGGACGCCGCCGATGCGCTGGTTGCCGACCATGATCGGCATGGTGTTGTCGAGTACCTTGGGCGATTCCTGCACCACCAGCGCCTGCGCCACCGCGGCCTTGGGGGCCAGCGGGTCGGTCATCGGCTGGCCGAAGCCGGACACCTCGATCGAGCCGTCATGCACCAGCCGGCCACGTTCGTCGAACACCAGCACATAGCGCACGACCGGCTGCCGTGCGGTGCTGCGCACCAGCGCACCGACCTGGTCCAGGTCGCGGTAGTACAGCGGGTTGGCCAGCGCGTCGGACAGCTCGCGCGCCATCGCTTCGCCGCGGCTGCGCACGCTGCGGTCGAACAGTTCATGGATGACGCCACCACTGAGGTTGCGCACCTCGCCCTGCATCGCCGCCTGCCGCCCCAGCAACACCGCCAGGATCGCCACCACCACGACCATCGCCCCGCCCATCGCGAGCAGGAACCGGGCCTGCATTCCCGAGCCGAGCCACTTCATTCCACTTCCATCCGCACGCGCGTCAATCCTTGTTTCAATTCATCCAGCCGCTGCTGCGCATGCGCATCGACGCGGTGGAAACCGGAAGTGCCGAAAAACCGATGCAGCGCCCCCTGTGCCTGCGGGTCGCTGGCCGCCTGCAGCAGGACGTCCTGCAGCCTGTCACGTACCCGCGGGTCAAGGTCGGCGCGAACCATTTCCACCGCCCGTGGGTAGGGTTCGGTGCGCAGCAGTTCGCGGAAGTCGCGCCGGAATGCCGTCGGCATCCGTCGCTCGTCATTCCAGTCCACGCTGCTCACCGCCCCCACTTCGACCATGCCCTTGTGCACGAACGTGGCGATGTTCAACTCGCTACGTGCGAACACGTACCCCACGCTGTCCCGGCCCGGCACGTCCCACACACCGGCCAGGATCTGCGGCGCCAGCCCCTCCTGCAGCAGCGTCATCACCGGCACCAGGTAGGCACTGGTGGACGCCGTGTTCTGCAGCGCCAGGCGATGCCCGCGCAGGTCCTGGATCCGCTGGATCGGACTGTCGCGACGCACGAAGAACACGGTCTGGTACTCACGCACGCCATTGCGCTCGGTCAGCAGCAGCGGCCGCGCGCCACTGCGCTGGCCCAGTGCCACCGCCGTACCCGACGTTTCCGTGACCCAGTCGACCCGCCCCCGCCGCAGATAGCTGGCCATCTGCTGCGGGTCGCGTGCCATCAGGATCCGCCCTTCGGTGATGCCGACGTCGTGCATGCGTGCCACCACATAGTCCAGCAACGGTTGCAGCTGCTCGTAATGGGCCTTGGGATCATCGCTGATCCGGCCCAGCACCAGCACCCGGTCCGCTGCTGCATGTACCGTCCCGGCCAGCAGGATCATGACCAGGCTCAGCAGTCCCCTCTGCACTGCCCTTCGCAGACCCGACACAGGCTTCATCCCCCCTGGGTATCCGGACAGACTACCCGAAAAAATGAGAACGTCGTCAGCCGTCCTTGTTGCCCGCCTGTGCCAGCCGCGCCATCCGCTGGGTGTCGGCAAGGATGCCGCGCAACAGGCGCACTTCCTGCTCGCTCGGCTCGCTGCGCAGGAACAGCCGGCGCAGCTTGCGCATCGCCGATTCCGGCGCGCGGCCCTTGTGGAAATCGATCTCGTCCAGGGTGTCGCCAAGCTGGGCGAAGAAGCTCTCCATCTGCTCATGGCTTGCTGCCTGTTCGCGGAAACCGGGCTCGGCGTCCGCGGCCGGCTGCGCGCCCAGCAGCTGCATGCGTGTCTCATAGGCCAGCACCTGCACGGCGGCAGCCAGGTTGAGCGAGCTGAACGCCGGATCGGACGGGATGTGCACCGCCGCGTGGCAGAGCTGCAGTTCTTCGTTGGTCAGGCCAGTGCGCTCACGGCCGAACACCAGCGCCACCTCGGCGCCCTCGCCCGCCTTGGCCACCGCACGAGCGGCGGCATCGGCCGGCAGGTACTCCTCCAGCTGCACGCGGCGGGCACGCGCGGTGCAGCCCAGCACCAGGCGGCAATCGGCCACGGCCTCGGCCAGGGTGGCGACCACCGGGGCGTCCCCCAGCACATCTTCGGCACCGGCAGAGCGGCGGAAGGCCTCCTCGTCCAGCGGTTTCTCGGGGGCGACCAGTACCAGGCGGGCCAGGCCCATGGTCTTCAGGGCACGGGCGGCGGCGCCCATGTTGCCGGGGTGCTGGGTACCGACCAGGACGAATCGGAGGCGGGTGGCGGCGGGAAACTGGGACATGAACAGGGAAAAGGTCGAGCTGGACGATGACCAATGGTAAACTGTGGGGCCGGCCACTGCGCCGGACCCGCTCTTTTCCCCCGCCAGTCCATCTCTTCTGCCTTTCCGGGAGCCCACGCCATGCAGAAACCCGCCGTCACCGTCATGGTCAAGGCCGCCCGCCTCGCCGGCAACGTCCTGTTGCGCAACATCAACAAGCTCGAGGCACTGAACGTGGTGCAGAAGGGCCGGATGGACTACGCCAGCGAAGTGGATGCGGACGCGGAAAAGGTCATCGTCAAGGAACTCAAGCGCGCTTATCCGGACTACGGCATCTTCGGTGAAGAAGGTGGCGTGCAGGGCGAGCGCCGCCAGATGTGGGTCATCGACCCGCTGGACGGCACCAGCAACTACCTGCGTGGCGTGCCGCACTACTGCGTGTCGATCGCGCTGGTCGAGAACGGCGAGCCGACCGACGCGGTCATCTTCGACCCGCTGCGCAATGAACTGTTCACCGCCAGCCGGGGTGCCGGCGCCGTGCTGAACGACCGCCGCATCCGCGTGGCCGACCGCAAGGATCTGGAAGGCACGATGATCCACACCGGTTTCGCCCCGCGCGAGCGCAGCCGCGCCAGCGCCCAGCTGAAGGCGGTCGACGCCCTGCTGGTGCACGGCGAGGACATCCGCCGCACCGGTTCGGCGGCACTGGACCTGGCCTACGTGGCCTGCGGCCGTGCCGACGCCTACTTCGAAGCCGGCGTGAAGGCGTGGGACATCGCTGCCGGCCTGCTGCTGGTGCGCGAGGCGGGCGGCAAGGTCTGTGACTTCAAGGGCGCGACCCTGGGCCGCATGGACAACCGTGGCCCGGAGACCCACCAGATCGTGGCCGGCAACCTGAAGGTGGCCGAGTCACTGCAGAAGGTACTGGTCAACACCGGTTACGCGGCGGAGTTTGACGCGAAGTTCTGAGATTCCGGGTAAAGCGGTTCATGGAGACGGCGCCTGCGAGGGTGCCGTTTTCGTTTGCGCGCACGGAGATTCGTTTCCGCGACCGCGGAGGGGTGTCACTTTCTTTGCTCGTGCAAAGAAAGTGACACCCCTCCGCGGTCGCGGAAATGATCCCGGCGCCACCAATGCATCGGCGCGCAAACAAAAACGCCCGGCGCGCGGCCAGGCGTTCCTGCACTACCGCGGAAGCACGGAGGCTTACGCCACCGTCGACGCCCGCAGCGCGGCGATGCGCTCTTCCAGCGGCGGGTGGCTCATGAACAGCTTCTTCGCCGTCGAACCGGAAATGCCGAAGGCGGCAATCTGGGTCGGCAACGTGCTCTGGCCGTGGTTGAGCTGCAGGCGCTCCAGCGCAGCGATCATCTTCTGGCGACCAGCCAGCGAGGCACCGCCGGCGTCGGCGCGGAACTCGCGGTGGCGTGAGAACCACATCGAGATCATCGTGGCGAACAGGCCGAACACCATCTCCAGCACGAACACGATGATGTAGTAAGCGAAGCCACGGCCGCCGCCTTCGCGGTTGCCCGACAGCGCGCTGTCGATGATGCCGCCGACCACGCGGGCCAGCACGATCACGAAGGTGTTCAGCACGCCCTGCAGCAGCGCCATGGTGATCATGTCACCATTGGCGACGTGGGCGATCTCGTGGCCCAGCACCGCTTCAGCCTCGTCCTCGCTCATGTTGTGCAGCAGGCCGGTGGACACCGCCACCAGCGCGTTGTTGCGGTTGGCGCCGGTGGCGAAGGCATTGATCTCCGGGCCGTCATAGACCGCCACTTCCGGCATGCCGATGCCGGCGGCCTTGGCCTGGCGCTCGACCGTGGCCAGCAGCCAGCGCTCGGTCTGGTTGCGCGGCTCAGTGATCACCACCGCACCGGTGGAGCGCTTGGCCATCCACTTGGACAGCAGCAGCGAGATGAAGGAGCCACCGAAACCGAAGATGCCGGCCATCACCAGCAGGCCGCTCATCGAACGCGCGTCCACGCCCAGGATCGACATGACGATGCCGGCCAGGATCAGGACCGCGAGGTTGGTCGCCAGGAACAGGGCAATACGGGTGAACATGGGAAAATCCGGCTCGGAAGGGGTCGATATCTGTCAATTTGCGGTGCGCTCAGCTTGAATTCAAGCGCCAACCTGACCGACGATTCAGCCTGCATGACCGCCATTGTTCCCTGCGGCCGCTTCGCGCCCTCGCCGACCGGCCTGCTCCACCCCGGATCCCTGCTTGCCGCCTTCGGCAGCTGGCTGCTGGCCCGCCACCACGGCGGCCTGTGGCGGCTGCGCATCGAAGACGTTGACCCGCCGCGTACCGTACCCGGCGCCGCACAGTCACAGCTGCAGGCACTGGCTGCGTTCGGCCTGGTCCACGACGGCCCGGTCCTGTGGCAGAGCGCTCGAGGCGAGGCCTACCAGGCCGCGCTGGACGTGTTGCTGGCCAGCGACCAGGCGTTCATCTGCCACTGCAGCCGCAGCGAACTGGCTGCCAGCGGCGGCATCCACCACCGCTGCGTTGCGCGGCAGCCGCGACCGGATCCTGCCGTCCGCTTCCGCGTACCGCCCGGCAACCTGGTCCGCTTCGACGATGGCCTGCGTGGCCCGCAGCAGCAGGACGTGCATGCCGAAGTCGGCGACTTCGTGCTGCGCCGTGCCGACGGCTGCTGGGCCTACCAGCTCGCGGTGGTGGTCGATGACGCCGCGCAGGGGGTGACCGAAGTGGTGCGCGGCGCCGATCTGCTCGATTCCACCGCGCGGCAGATCCTGCTGCAGCAGGCGCTGGGCCTGGCCGTGCCGCGCTACTGGCACCTGCCGCTGCTGCTAGACGCCCCCGGCCACAAGCTGTCCAAGTCGCTGGCGTCGCTGCCGGTGGACAGTACACGGCCGGTGCCGGTACTGCGCGCGCTCTGGCAGCTGCTGGGCCAGGCCCCTGCCGCACTGGACGGCGCCGATGACCGGGATGCGCTGCTGCACACTGCGCAACGGGCATTCGACCCGGCTCGACTGCCGCGGACTGACATCCTGTTGCCGGCCGGCGCACTTTCCGCGCCGATGTTGCAGAATCCCCCTTCCCCCACCTGATTCCCGGACAGCATTCCATGACATCTCGCGTCGCACTGGTCACCGGCGGAACCGGCGGCATCGGTACCGCCATCTGCCAACGCCTGGCCGACCAGGGCCACCGGGTCGCCACCAATTACCGCGACGAGGACAAGGCCCGCGCATGGCAGCAGGCGATGACCGAGCGCGGCTACAGCGTGTCGATCTTCCCGGGCGATGTCTCCGATCCAGGCAGCGCCGAGGCGCTGGTGCGTGCGGTCGAGGCCGAGCTGGGCCCGGTCGAGATCCTGGTCAACAATGCCGGCATCACCCGCGACACGACGTTCCACCGCATGCGCGCGGACCAGTGGCACGATGTGATCAACACCAACCTCAATTCGGTGTTCAACGTCACCCGTCCGGTGATCGAAGGCATGCGGCGCCGCGGCTGGGGCCGGGTCATCCAGATCAGCTCGATCAACGGCCTGAAGGGCCAGTACGGCCAGGCCAACTACGCCGCGGCCAAGGCCGGCATGCATGGCTTCACCATTTCGCTGGCCCGCGAGAACGCCGGCTTCGGCATCACCGTGAACACCATTTCGCCCGGCTACGTCGCCACTGACATGGTGATGGCGGTTCCGGAGGACGTGCGCGCCAAGATCATCGCCGACATCCCCACCGGGCGCCTCGGCAAGCCGGAGGAAATCGCCTATGGCGTGTCCTTCCTGGTGGCCGAGGAAGCCTCGTGGATCACCGGCAGCAACCTGGACATCAACGGCGGCCACCACATGGGCTGGTAAGCCGCGCAGGGGCCGCTGCGGCATGCGCTGACGGCCCCTGCCGATGGTCATGCTGCGCAGCACGCAAACCCTTGCTGCGCAACATGATCGCCCCTGAAAGCCAAGCCTGGCGGGGGCTGGGGCGGTTGCAACCGCTGCTGCACTGCGCCATGCTGCGCGTCTACTGTGACGAGTACCGCTTCATGGCTGCGACCCGCATCATCAAGAAGTATCCGAACCGCCGTCTCTACGACACCGAGATCTCCAGCTACATCACCATCGAGGACGTGCGCCAGCTGATCCTGGACGGTGAAGACTTCGAAGTCCGCGACGCCAAGAGCGGCGACGACCTCACCCGTTCGGTCCTGCTGCAGATCATCGCCGACCAGGAACAGGACGGCGAACCGATGCTGTCGACCCAGCTGCTGAGCCAGCTGATCCGCTTCTACGGCGATTCCCTGCAGGGCTTCATGGGCAACTACCTGGAGCGCAGCATGCAGGTCTTCCTCGACCAGCAGCAGCAGTTCCGCCAGCAGATGGGCAACCTGCTGGGCCAGACCCCGTGGGCGATGATGAACCAGCTGACCGAGCGCAACCTGGAGCTGTGGCAGGAATTCCAGCGCAGCATGGGCAGCGGCTTCGGTGGCCCGCGCCCGGGCGGCACCGGAACGGGAACCGGCAACAAGCCCGGCGAACCCGGCACCGGTACCGGCACCGGTGGCAAGACCCGCCGCTGAGCTGCAGCAACGGCTGATACGAAAACGGCGCGCCCCTGGCGCGCCGTCTTGTTTGGCATCGCTCCAGCGGTGCGTCAGCGTTTGGCCTTGCACCCCGTGCACACGCGCTCGACCTTGTAGCCCTTCGCCCTCAGCTTCTCGACCACGCCATCACTGCCCAGCAGATGCAGCGTGCCGACCACCACCAGCGTACCGCCCTGCCCGGCCTGCAGGTACGGCTGCAGCTTCGGCACCCAGGCATCGTTGCGACCGGTGTTGATGCGCTGGTACAGCTGCGGATACTGCTGGCGCATCTCTGCCGCCATCTTGGTCCACAGCAGGCGCTCGTCGCCGCGACGCCATGCATCATGCAGCAGCCGCGCCTGCTCATCGGCCTTGCCGGCCTGGTCCAGTGCTTCGGCCAGCATCTGCCGCTGCTCCTGCACCGTCATCCCGTCCAGCATGCCGATCTGGGTATCGATATCTTCCAGTCCCGCGGTCTTCCGGCCGGTCTTCTGCGCGCGTTCCATGAAGTGGCGGTCCAGGCCCAGCGCCGGGTCCAGGCCCAGCTTCTGCATCTGCCCGATCGAAATGCTCAGACCGACGAACCAGGGCTTCATGCCCTGCATCTGCGCCAGCGGCAACTGGTTCTGGGCAGCAAAAGCCTGCAGCTTCTGCCAGGTGGCCGCATCCAGATCACGCTTCAGCTCGCTGCCATCGGTGCGGGTCGCAGCCTGCACCATGCGGCTGGCCAGCTGGGGCGATTGCATGTCTTCCGGCGACAGTTCGAACACCACCCGCTGCGAGGCTTCGAACGCCTGCTCGACATCGGGCGACAGTGGGTAGTCCTGTGGCTTCAGCAGATGGAACGATCCCAGCAGGTACACGCGTGCATCGCCCGGGCCGGTGACTTTCCACAACAGGGGTACCGGCGGCTTGGCCGCGGCAGGGCTGGCCTGGCCATCGCGGGCCGTGGCCAGTGGCGCCACTGCGCAGGCCGCCAGCAACAGCGCGGTACGGAACAGGTGTTTGATCGGCATGGTCAGCCTTCTCCTTCAGGCAGGTGGTAGGCCTTCTCGCCCGCTTCCACGCGCAGGTCCAACCGGTTTTCCGGCGGCGCCAGCGGACAGGTCGCGTAGGCGGTGAACGCGCACGGTGGGTTGTAGGCATGGTTGAAATCGATGCGCACCGTGCCGTCTGCAGCGGGGGCATCGGTATCCAGATAGCGCCCGGCCGGATAGCTGCCGCGGCCGCTGGTGCGGTCGGCAAAGATCAGGAACAGTGGCTGCCCGGGCGCACCGATGGCCTCCAGGCGCCAGCTGCGGCCATCACGTTCGAACTCCACCGCACCGGCATTGGGCATCTCGGTGGTCAAGCCAGTGATGTCGACGATCGGCAAGGTCTTGCCCGGCGGATGCGCGATGAAGCGCGCCTGCACCTGCCAGTCCGCGCCGCCCGGCCAGTACTGCAGGCCGGCGAAATCACGCCGCGCAGGTGCCTCGGCATGCTTGACCCGCAGCGCGTCCCGTGGCCCCCGGCGGATGATGCTGAGCTGGCCCTTGCCGCCATCGAAGGCCAGCAGCGTCGGCTGCGCGTCCTTGTCGGTGTCGACGCGGATGCGGCCACGCACCGGCTGGCCGTCGTGGCTGACATCGGCACCGGCTTCAGGCGTGAACCACCACTGCGTCCCTTCGCGACGCAGCAGGCCCAGCCTGTCCGGGCCAACCGTCAGGCGGATGCCGTTGGTGGCGCCGCTGCCAACGAAATGGGATTTGTTCTGCAGCCAGTGCAGGCCGACCAGGGCCGTCCAGCCATCGGGCCGGGTCAGGTCCTGGTAGCGCGCTACACGCCATTGCTGCTGCGCGGCCGCGTAGGCCGGATCTTCAGCGGCCGTCGGCGCCGGCGGTGTTGCCGGGCTGCAGGCGGCCAACACCACGGCGGCCAGCAGGCCCGCCATTCCCCGATAACGCATCGATGCTCCCCTCAACGTCCGCGCAGGAACCAGCGGTCGATCTCCGCCAGCGAAAAACGGGCCCAGGTCGGTCGGCCGTGGTTGCACTGGCCGGACCGTTCGGTGATTTCCATGTCGCGCAGCAGCGCGTTCATTTCCGGCACGGTCAGGCGCCGGTTGGCACGCACCGCGCCGTGGCAGGCCATGGTCGACAGCAGTTCGTCGCGTGCACTGGCCACGCGGCGGCTCTGGCCATGCTCGCGCAGATCGGTCAGCACGTCGCGCAGCAGTCCTTCCGGTTCTGCATGCGCCAGCAGTGCCGGAATGCTGCGCACGTGCAGCGAACCGGGGCCGGCCCGGGTCACCTCGAAGCCGAGCACCGCCAGTGTCTCGGCTTCGCTTTCGGCGGTGTCGGCCTCGCGCTCGCCCACCGCCAGCGTGATCGGCACCAGCAACGGCTGCGACTGCAGGCCGATGCCATCGTGCGCATTCTTCAGGCGCTCGTAGCCGATGCGTTCGTGGGCCGCATGCATGTCGACCACGATCAGGCCTTCAGCGTTCTCGGCCAGGATGTAGATGCCATGCAGCTGCGCGATCGCGTAGCCCAGTGGCGGTACACCCGCGTCGGCACTGGTCACCGGCAACCCGTTCTCGCTCGGCATCGGCGGCAACGCCGCTGCGCGTTCGACGCCGGCGGGCGCGACGTACAGCGCGGCGTAGGCGGCCGGTGCATCGGCCACCTGCAGGCCCAGCGGCTGCTGCGGACGCCAGCCTGAAAACCCGCCACCACCACCTCCCGAGCCGGGCGCAGCCCCGCGCACCAGCCCGAACCCCGACGCGCCGGCGCTCGATGCGGTCGGGACGGCGGCGGCGTCCACCGGATGTGCGGGGCCGGCACCGATCTCCTGCGCCGACATGCCGGCACGGGTATCGGCCAGCGCATCCTTCAACGTGCGATAGACGAAATCGTGGACCAGCCGCGAATCGCGGAAGCGCACCTCGTGCTTGGCCGGATGCACGTTGACGTCGACGCGGGTCGGATCCAGTTCGAGGAACAGCACATAGGCCGGCTGGCGGCCGTGATACAGCACGTCGCCGTAGGCCATCTTCACTGCGTGGGCGACGCTGCGGTCACGCACTGAGCGACCGTTGACGTACAGGTACTGCTGGTCGGCGCTCGCGCGCGAATAATGCGGCTGCGCAATCCAGCCATGCAGGCGCAGGCCGGCGCCGCTGTGGTCCACGCGCACGGCCTGGTTGGCGAAATCCTCGCCCAGCGTTTCGGCAAGGCGCGCATCGGAGTACAGATCGCCCGGCTTGTAGCGCCGCGAGGCCTTGCCGTTGTGCGACACGCGCAGCTCGACATCCGGCCGTGCCAGTGCCAGCGAACGCAGCCACTCTTCGATATGGCCCAGTTCGGTACGCTCGGCGCGCAGGAACTTGCGCCGCGCCGGCACGTTGTAGAACAACTCGCGCACTTCCACCGTGGTGCCCGGCGCATGCGCGCGCGGGGTCACCTCGCCGATCTTGCCGCCTTCGATCTGCAGTGCCGAACCGTGCTCGTCGTGCGCGCGCCGCGAGCACAGGGTGAAGCGGCTGACCGATGCGATCGACGGCAGCGCTTCTCCACGGAAACCGAGCGTGGCCACCGATTCGAGATCGTCAAGATCGGCGATCTTGCTGGTGGCATGGCGCGACACCGCCAGGGGCAACTGCTCGGGCGCGATGCCACTGCCGTTGTCGCGGATGCGGATCAGGCGCACGCCGCCCTCTTCAAGATCGATATCAACGCGGCTGGCGCCGGCGTCGATCGCGTTCTCGACCAGCTCCTTGACCACCGACGCGGGTCGTTCGACCACTTCGCCCGCGGCAATCTGGTTGATGAGGATCTCCGGCAACGGCCGGATCGGGCGCGGATGGGTAGCAGACGTCATGCGGGGATGATAACGGAGGCTGCGCATGTAGAGTCGACTGTCAGTCGACTGCTCTTCGCCGGCCACCGAAACCCCCATACTGCGCGCGCAGTCGACTGACAGTCGACTCTACGGAAAGCAGTAATCCGCCTTCGGCGGCTTACTTGCTGCCGCCTGCCATCGTGGCTGCGGCGTCGATCTCAGCCTGCGCGCGGGCGGCATACAACGTGCCCGGCGGCGGTTGGCGGCTGAAGAAGGTGTGCACGCCATCCAGCACGGCGCCCGCCACCTTGCGCTGGTATGCCGGGTCCGTCAGGCGGCGCTCTTCATCCGGATTGGAAATGAATGCCGTTTCCACCAGCATCGCCGGCATGTCCGACGTGCGCAGCACCGCGAAGTTGGCGCGCTCGATGTTCGGCTTGTGGTTGTTGCCGATCCGCTTCAGACCGCCCAGCACGTGGCCGGCCGCATCTTCGGACGCCTTCATGTAGCCGCTCTGGGCCAGGTCCAGCAGCACGTTGGCCAGGGTGCCTTCGGTCTGCTGCAGGCGCACCCCACCGACCAGGTCGGCCGCGTTTTCCTTGTCCGCCAGCCAGCGGGCGCGCTGCGAAGAGGCACCCTTGGTCGACAGAACGTACACCGACGAACCCGTGGCCGAACGGTTTTCAGCCGCATCGGCGTGGATCGAGATGAAAATGTCCGCCTTGTTCGCACGCGCCTTCTGCGCGCGCATCGGCAGCGGAATGAACACGTCGCTGTCGCGCGTCAGGTAGGCCTTCAGGCCCGGCGTGGCATTGACCTGGCGGGCCAGCTCACGCGCCACCGCCAGGGTGACATCCTTCTCGCGCTTGCCGGTCGGGCCGATCGCGCCCGGGTCCTGGCCACCATGACCGGGATCGATCGCCACCACCAGGTGGCGCATGCCGGGCTGCATGCGGATGCGCGATGCATCGCTGGGCATCGCCGGACGCGGCGGCTCGGCCGGCGTCGGCGCGGGTGTGGGGGCCGTTGCCGGCGGCGTGGTCACCACCGCAGCAGTGCGCTGGCCGGCAAGGATTGCAGCCGGCGAGGATGAAGGCGTGCTGCTGGCCGCGACGCCTGCCGCAGCAACCTGGGCTGGCGCGCTGGTCGGTGCGGGGGTCGGCGTGGCGGGTGCGGCGGCGCTGGCGCTGGCCTGCTGCTGCACCTGTGCGGTCAGCAGGGCGGTGGCCCGCGCAGCATCGGTGCGCGACTGCGCGTTCTCGGCCGGCGCGGGCGCGACTGAGCCCCCCACAGCGGCCGCCTGCGACTGCACCGCCGGCGGCGTCGCCGGGCGGCTGGTGGCCACGGCAGGGCCATCACCCGGCCATTCGATCACCAGCTTGGATTCATTGCCCTCGCGCTGCATCTGCGGACGGAACGGCGCCACCGATTCGGCAAGGTCGAAGACGACACGGAAAGTGCCCGGGACCGGCTGTCCGGTACGCACCGCCGTGACCACGCCCTGCGCGGCCGGCATCTTCAGGTTGCGTACGGCGCTGGAGTCGGGGAAATCCACCACCAGGCGGTTCGGGCCGGCCAGCGACAGGGTCTTGTAGCCGCCACTGCCGACCAGCGAGATCTCGGCACGGGTGCCGGTCGCGCCGGTGTTCAGCAGGACCTGGCGGACTTCACCCGCCCACGCACTGACGCTCGCCAGACCCAGTCCGACGGCGGCACAGATGGCGATGAGACGGTTCCCCGGGCGCATGGCTCAGGATTCAATCACCGCGCTGAACGGAATGCAACACCTTTTTCCTTAATAATCCGTAACCTGCCGGTGTTTGTTCTCGTCAGCCGACAGAAATGGCCTGCAAGTCGCCCCCTTGAGGCAGCCGTTTCAGCCATTCATGCCCAACGTCGCTGCTCGCGGTGAGACTGGCGCGTCGCCCCTGTCCTTCGATCTCCAGTGCTACCACCAGGTCGGTCGGCGGCAGCGCGCCGGCGCCCCGTTCCGGCCATTCGACCAGCCACAAGACCGCGCTGCCCTCGTCCAGGCCGAGGAAATCCAGCTCACCGGCCTGGCCGATGCGATACAGGTCCAGGTGCCACGCCTCACCGCCACTGGCCAGCGGATAGCGCTCGACCAGGGTGTAGGTGGGACTGCGGATCGCGCCCTGCACGCCCAGCGCCCGCAGCAGCGCGCGGGCCGTGGTGGACTTGCCGGCGCCCAAGTCGCCGCGCAGTTCGATCAGCGCCTGCGGCGGCCGGGTGGTCGCCAGCCACTGCCCGAGCAGTTCGGTGGCGTCGCTGTCGGCAAGGAAGAAATCGGTCATGGGAAGCGTTCCGGGTTGGCCAGTCGCCGCAACGGCGCCAGCAGATCAGTAGGAAGCAGGCCGCGTGCGCCGTCAGCGGCAGCCGCGTCGCCGGCCAGCGCATGCAGCAACGCGCCCGCCGCGCCGGCATCGAAGGCGGACAGGCCCTGCGCGCGCAGGCCGGCGATGATGCCGGTGAGCAGGTCGCCCATGCCCCCCACGGCCATGCCGGGATTGCCGGCGGCGATCAACCGGGGCGTTTGCCCGGGCGCCGCCACGATGCTGCCGGCGCCCTTCAACACCACCACCGCGTGGAAACGCTCGGCGAGCGTCTGCGCACAGGCGTAGCGATCGGCCTGGATGTCGCTGGTGCTGCAGCCGAGCAGGCGTGCGGCCTCGCCCGGGTGCGGTGTGAGGACGGCGCCAGGCAAGGCACGCGGATCCTGCGCCAGCAGGTTCAGCGCGTCAGCATCGACCACCAGTGGTTTGGCGCTGGCCAGCACCCGCGCAAACAGTGCGCGCGCCCATTCGTCCTGGCCCAGACCGGGCCCGATCGCCACCACCTTTGCCCTGTCAAGCAATGCCGGCAGCGCCTCGCCGTCTTCCAGCGCGTGGGTCATCGCCTCGGGCAGGCGAGCCAGCAGTGGAGCGACGTGGTCGCGGCGGGTACCCAGGCTCAACAGCCCCGCCCCTGCGCGCAAGGCGGCCTCGGCTGCCATGGCGATGGCACCGCCGCTGCCATGGTTGCCGCCGACGCACAGCACGTGGCCGGATTCACCCTTGTGGGTATTTGCGCGGCGCGGCGGCAACAGGGCCGGCAACCGTGCCTGCGCCCAGTACTCCACGGCAGGCGACACGCTTTGCCATGCGGCAGCGGGCAACTGCAGGGGTGCCAGGGCCTTGTGCCCGCAATGATCCAGCGCGTCGCCGGTGTACAGCCCGCGATGGGCCACGATGAACTGTAGGGTCAGCGCCGCGCGCACTGCCGCGCCAGGTATCGCACCGCGGTCGGCATCGACGCCACTGGGCACATCCACGGCCAGCACAGGTGCCGCCTGCGCATTGATCGCAACGATCAGCGCCTGCGCCGCACCCTCCGGCGCGCGATCGAAGCCCAGCCCGAACAGGGCATCGACCCAGAGGTCGGCCTCGGGCAGCGAGCCGTCGAACTCGGTGATGGCGCCGCCGTCGGACCTGAACTCCGATGTTGCACGCTGCGCCAGCGCGGTCGATGGCGCCCTGCCCGGCAGGGCGATCACCCTCACCTCGCGTCCGGCCTGCAACGCGTGGCGAGCCAGCACAAGGCCGTCGCCGCCATTGTTGCCCGCACCGACCACCACGCCGATGCGCTGCACCTGCGGCCAATGCTGCAGCAGGCACTGCCAGGCGGCCTGGCCGGCCTGCGCCATCAGTCCCCAGCCAGCATCCCCCGCCAGGGTGGACGCCTGGGCATCAAGCGCACGCGCGGCAGCGGAATCGAACAGATCGGCGAGGTTGGCCATGCAGGGATTTTATACTGGTGCGCATGTCCCTCGCCCCCACCCCCGTCGATCCGGCCCAGGCCGTGCAGCGCATCCGCGAACTGGCCCGCGCGCATGGCTTCCAGCGCTGCGGCATCGCCGGTATCGAGCTGGGCGAGGATGAGGCGCACCTGGCCGACTGGCTGGGTCAGGGCCTGTACGGCACGATGGACTGGATGGCGCGCCACGGCACCCTGCGCGCACGACCGGCCGAGCTGTTGCCCGGCACTGTGCGCGTGATCTCGGTGGGCATGGACTACAGCCACAAGGATGACACCGAAGCCTGGGCGACGCTGGCCGACCCGGGCCGCGCCTATGTGGCGCGCTATGCGCTGGGCCGCGACTACCACAAGCTGATGCGCAACCGCCTGCAGAAGCTGGCCACGCAGATCAACGACGAAGTCGCGCCACTGGGCTACCGCGTGTTCGTCGATTCCGCCCCCGTCCTGGAGCGCGCACTGGCCCGCAACGCCGGGCTCGGCTGGATCGGCAAGCACACCTGCCTGATCGACCGCCATGGCGGTTCCTGGTTCTTCATCGGCGAGATCTACATCGACATCCCGCTGCCGATTGATACGCCGGCCACGGCGCACTGCGGCACCTGCACGCGCTGCATCGATGTCTGCCCGACCCAGGCCATCACCGGGCCGCAGCGGCTGGACGCGCGGCGCTGCATTTCCTACCTGACCATCGAACACGACGGCGCCATTCCCGAACAGATGCGCCCGCTGATCGGCAACCGCATCTATGGCTGCGACGACTGCCAGCTGGTCTGCCCCTGGAACAAGTTCGCCAAGCGCACCGACGAAGCCGATTTCCGCGCGCGCAACAACCTCGATACCGCGCGCCTGGACCAGCTGTTCACCTGGGACGAAGCCGAGTTCCTGCGCCGCACCGAAGGCAGCCCGATCAGGCGCAGCGGCCATGAGCGCTGGCTACGCAACATCGCCGTGGCGCTGGGCAATGCGCCGTCCTCGGCCGAAGCGCTGGCTGCCCTGCAGACCCGCATCGACGATCCTTCGCCGCTGGTGCGTGAACACGTGCAGTGGGCACTGGGCCAGCATACGGCGCGCTGACGTGCGATCCTGAGCCCCCGTTCCGCCCGCAGCACGCCGTTTCCATGCAGCCACGCAACAACGACATCCTCACCCCCAGCCAGCTCAACACCCTGGCCCGCGACCTGCTGGAAGGCAGCTTCCCGGCGATCTGGGTCGAGGCCGAACTGGGCAGCGTGGCGCGTCCTGCCTCCGGACACCTCTACTTCACCCTGAAGGACGCGCGCGCGCAGCTGCGTGCGGCGATGTTCCGGATGAAGGCGCAGTACCTGAAGTTCGTGCCGCGCGAAGGCATGCGCGTGCTGGTGCGCGGCAAGGTGACCCTGTACGACGCCCGTGGCGAGTACCAGATGGTGCTGGACCACATGGAGGAAGCCGGCGAAGGCGCGCTGCGCCGCGCCTTCGAGGAGCTGAAGGCACGGCTGGAGGCCGAAGGCCTGTTCGCCCCGGCACGCAAGCGGCCGCTGCCGGCGCACGTGCGACGCCTGGCCGTGATCACCTCGCCCACCGGCGCTGCCGTGCGCGATGTGCTGAGCGTGCTCGGCCGGCGCTTCCCACTGCTGGAAGTTGACCTGCTGCCGACCCTGGTACAGGGCAGCAGTGCCGCCGCGCAGATCACCCGGCTGCTGCAGGCCGCCGATGCCAGCGGCCGCTACGACGTGATCCTGCTGACCCGCGGTGGTGGTTCGCTGGAAGACCTGTGGGCCTTCAATGATGAAGCCCTGGCCCGTGCGATCGCCGCCAGCCGCATCCCGGTGGTGTCTGCGGTTGGCCACGAAACCGACTTCAGCCTGAGCGACTTCGCCGCCGACCTGCGTGCACCGACGCCATCGGTGGCGGCTGAGCTGCTGGTACCGGACCAGCGCGAACTGGCCCTGCGCGTGCGCCGCACGGCCGTTCGCATGCTGCAGCTGCACCGGCATGCGATGCAACAGGCGATGCAGCGCGCCGACCGCGCCCTGTTGCGCCTGAACGCGCAGAGCCCGCAGGCACGACTGGATCTGCTGCGTCGACGCCAGCTCGATCTGGGACGACGCCTGCATGCCGCGTTCAACCAGCAGCAGGAGCGCCGTGCTGCGCGGCTTCGCCATGCAGCGGCGGTCCTGCGCGGGCACCATCCACAGCGCCAGCTCGACACGATGCAGCGCCGCTTGGCCGCCCTGCGCGGACGACCGCAGGCAGCGATGCAGCGTCTGCTGGAGCGCGATGCACTGCGGCTGCGCGGGCTGGCGCGTTCACTGGAAGCAGTCAGCCCGCTGGCCACCGTAGCCCGCGGCTACAGCATCCTGACCCGCAGCGACGATGGTGCGCTGGTGCGGCGCATCGACCAGGTGCAACCTGGTGACGCCCTGCAGGCCCGCGTCGGCGACGGCGTGATCGACGTACAGGTCAAGTAGAGGGGGGTTCGGCAGGTCTGCGCCCTGCACCCGCAGAGGCTTCAAGCAACGGCCGAAGCAACAGCAAAAGCTGGCATTCCGCGGGTTGGCGGGGCGGTGCCAGAGTGCGGGGACGCCGTAAACCCGTCCATGGGGGCTTGGCAGCCGCATCCATGCGGCTGACACCCCGCACTCCGACACCGCCCCACCTCTGACAGTTTTCCGCGATGGGGTAGATCCACGCCATGCGTGGATGAATCTCTTTCAGATATCGAATCAATTCGGGGTCAGATCCGTTTTCCTGCGGAAAACGGATCTGACCCCAAGCGCCATTCCGGCAGGTCGCAGAAATCTGTCGAAGGCGGGGTGGGTCCGGTTGCGGGAGTGTCCGCGGCATGGATGCCGCGGCCAAGCCCCCATGGACGGGTTTACGGCGTCTCCCGCAACCGGACCCACCCCGCCATCCCACGGATAGCCAGCTTTTGCTTCGGCTGTTGCTGTTGCTGTTGCTCTGGCTTCGGCAGGTGCAGGGCTGCAAGCCCTGCCGAACACCCTCTACTTTGCCTGCTCGCAGAACTTCTGCCGGTACTCGAGCGCCTTCGGCATCAGTGCCTGCAGGTTCTGGATGCGGGTGCCCGGATTCGGGTGGGTGGAAGCGAACTCCGGCGGCGCCTGGCCGCCACTGGCCTGGCCCATGCGCTGCCACAGCGGCACCGCCTCGCGGGGATCGAAGCACGCCGCCGCAGCCAGCATCAGCCCCACTTCATCGGCCTGCGTCTCGTGGCTGCGCGCATAGGGCAGCAGATAGCCGTAGCCCATCGCCGACATCATCATCTGTTGCTGCTGCGCATCCATGCCGCTGGCGGCACCGGCCATCTGCCCGATCTGGGTCAGCTTCTGCTGCGCCATCCGCTGCGCACCATGGCGCAACAGCGCGTGGGCGATCTCATGGCCCATCACCACCGCCATCGCATCACGCGTACGCGCCACCGGCACCAGGCCGGTGTAGACCGCCATCTTGCCGCCCGGCAGGCAGAACGCATTGGCCTGCCCGGACGGGATCACATTCACTTCCCACTGGAAATCCCGCGCGAAATGCGCCGGCTGCACGCCGTGCTCCTGTGCCAGCGCGGTCTCCACCACGTCCACCTTGGCGATCAGGCGCTGCGCGATGTCGCGCACATCGCGCGCGATCGGCGCATTCGGATCCATCGGCCGTTCCTGCGAGAGGATCTGCTGGTAAGCCTGCAGACCGAGCGCGGTCTCCTGGCGCGCATCCAGGCTGCTGTCGATCATCACCTTCTCGCCAGTGTAGGGATCGACGGTGCGATTGGAGAACCAGTAGAACACCGCATAGCCCGCCGCCAGCAGCAGCACCCACCAGCGGATGTTGCCGAACAGGCCGCGTCGCTGCGGACCTTGGGGCGAGCGGGAAAAGGGATCGTTGCGCATCGGTGGTCTTCCAGCAGACCCCGCCGGCTGGCGGGCACGGCGCAATCTTAGTGCACGGACGCCAGCAGCGGGTGAAGCCCGATGCCGCTCAGATGCCGCGCACCAGGCGGAAGCCGATGCGCGCATTGGTGGTGTCCGAATCCTGCGATTGCCGCCAGGCCGCACGGGTCTGCTCGGGCGCATTGGCCCAGTTGCCGCCCCGGATCACCCGTGACCGGCAGCCCGGGTTGAACCAGGCGACACCGTCGGACGGCGCACGCCGGTAGCTGGCGTGCCAGCAGTCGGCCACCCATTCGCTCAGATTCCCGGCCATGTCGTGCAGGCCGAAAGCATTGGCCTGGAAACTGGCCACCGGCGCTGGTCCCCACCAGCCATCGCCATAGCCGATGAAAGCGTTGTGCCAGTGCCGACCCGAAGGCGAGACGTCCTTGCTGCCGGTGAAGTTGCCGCTGCCCGGCGGCGGCGTACCGGCGTCTCCCCAGGGGTAGCGGCCACTGCTCCCGGCGCGCAGCGCATATTCGAATTCGGCCTCGCTCGGCAGCCGGTAGCTGCGTCCGGTCTGCTCGGACAGCCATGCCGCGTAGTTCTCGGCATCCCGCACGCTGACATGCATCACCGGCGAGTTGCCCAGTGCGCGCGCGCCATCGTAATCCGAACGCCAGTCGACGCCGCTGCGGCGGATGAAATTGCCGCTGCGCTCGTCATAGACCACCGAGTGGCCGCGCCGGGTCGCACGTGGTCGTGCATTGGTCGACTTCACATAGCGCTCGAAATCGCCGACGGTAACCTCGGTGATCGCCATCGCGAAGCCGCGGTCAAAGCGCACGTAGTGGGAGGGGCGCTCGGCGTCGGTGGAGCCGGGCTCGGCATCACCCGCGCCCATCTGGAAGCCGCCATGCGGCACAACCACCATCTGCGGACCGCGCCCACCATCACGCATCGCGTCGCTGAACACCTGGCCCGGGCGGAAGCTGCCGTAATGGGTGGCCAGATCGATGCGTTCGCGCAGCTGGGCCACCACCGCATCCCCCGGCAAGGCGATGCGCAGGGCCTCGGCCAGCTTTTCGCGCGCCGGCTTCAGCCCCTGCGGCGTGGCCAGCTCGCGCAGGCCCTCATCACGCAGCTGCAGCAGCGCGGCGGCGCGGATCTGCTCGATGCGCTCGAAGGCATCGGCAATGGTCGGTGACGAGTCACGGACCTTGCTGGCTTCGGCCAGCCAGGTGCCCGCACTGGCAAAGTCGCGTACGCGCGCGGCGTCCTCGGCCCGGCGGATCAGGCCACTTTCGGCCGCCGCCAGGCCCTGCCGCGCCCGGCTGTTGTCTTCGTCCAGAGCCAGCGCTTCACGGAAGTTGCCAATCGCACCGTCACCGTCCTCGCCGATCCGCCCCGATCGCAGGTCTTCCTCGCCGGCACGGTTATAGGCCACCACGCGCTGGGCGAGCTCCACCCGGCCCTGCAGCGCGCGCACCTTCTCATCCTTCGGCGCCAGGGTCAGCAGCACCAGTGCCTGGCGACTCGCCTCGGCCAGCGCCTCGCGCTGCCGTAGTGGCCGAACCAGCAGAGCATCGGCCTGCTGCTGCAGGCGCTGGCGAGCACGCTGCAGGCCGCTGCGGGCCAGGCGATCATCCGGATCTTCCTCCTGCACCGCCAGCCACAGCGGAACCGCCGCGTCGGCGTCCTCGTACAGGTGCCCTTCGCTGAACGCCTTTTCGGCTGCGCGGCGCAGCTGGGCGACGCTGCGGCCCTGCCGGTCGACCCGTGGCGGTGTCCACCGCTGCACGTCCTCGGTGGCATCCTCACCGGCAATGGTGACGCTACCCTGCCCCACCCCCGGCGTCGGCTCCGCCAGTGAACCTTCCTGCGGCCGCGCGTCTTCGCCAGCAGCCGGCCCCGGCTCCGGTGTTGCCGAGGGCGACGGCGTGCAACCGGCCAAGGCCACGGCCAGAGCGGTGCACAGCACGGACGACAGCGGAAAACGCAAGCAGGATCTCCTTCGGCACGGACGCGGACCGACGTTAGGCTATTCTCCCCTGCCTGAGCAAACCCGAGTAGTAGGCCCTGACCCGTGGCAACCTGGATCACCACCCCCGCCGAGCTGGATGCGTACTTCCAGCAGCGTCCGGCCCGCATCGGCCTGGACACCGAATTCATCCGTGAACGCACGTTCTGGCCGCAGTTGGCTCTGGTGCAGATGGCGGTCGGGCAGGACATCCTGCTGATCGATCCGCTGATTCCCGGCATGGCCGAGGCACTGGCGCCGTGGCTGGCCGATGAGTCGATCACCAAGGTGATGCACAGCGCCAGCGAAGACCTGGTTGCCTTCAAGTGGACCTGCGGCGTGTTGCCGCGACCGCTGTTCGACACACAGATCGGCGCCTCGCTGGCCGGCATTGGTGGCGGCATGGGCTACCAGAAGCTGGTCGCGGAAATCACCGGCGTGGCGCTGGCCAAGGGCGAAACCCGCTCGGACTGGATGCGCCGTCCGCTCTCGGAGTCGCAACTGCAATACGCCGCCGACGACGTCGAGCACCTGTTCGCGCTGCATGACGCCATTGATGCCAAGTTGCAGGCGCTGGGCCGCCAGCAGTGGCTGCACGACGACGGCGAGCGCCTGCTGGCCAGCGTCGCCAATGACGAGGACCGCTGGCCGCATCTGGCGATGCGCTCAGCGCAGTTTCTCGATGCTCCCGCGCAGCGCCGCCTGCTGCGCCTGCTGCGCTGGCGTGATGTGCAGGCACGCAGCAGCGACCGCCCGCGCAGCTGGATCCTGGACAACGAACTGGCCGCCACGCTGGCACGCACGCCACCGGCCGATGCCGCCGCGCTGGCCACGCTGTTTGAACAGTTCCCGAAGGCACCGCGCAAGCTCGCCGGCGCGGTGTGGCAGGCGCTGGACACACCGCTGGCCGATGAGGTCGAGGCACCGCTGGCATTGCCCGCCAACGACACCAACAAGCAGGCACTGAAGAGGCTGCAGGACGCCGTTGCCGAGCGCAGCCGCGAGCTGGGTCTGCCGGATGGCGTGCTGGCCTCGCGCAAACATTTGGAAAGCTACCTGGAGCGCCGCCAATGGCCGGCCGCACTGGCCGGCTGGCGCCAGCAGGAACTGGAGTCGCGGCTGCAGGCGCTGCTGCCTGCACGCTGAAGTGCCGAGCGCGGCGCGGGATTGCGTTCCGGCCACCGTCGAAGGCCATGAAAAAGGGCGACCCGGATCACCGGGCCGCCCTTTGCATTCCAGCAGTACGATGGCGGGAAGACCCGCCACCGTGGCAACGCATTACCAGTTCATGTTCAGCGAGACACCGACGGTACGCGGTTCGTTGTAGACCGCCGCCATGTAGTTCTCGATCACACCCTTGAGGTTCTTCTCGTTGGTGATGTTTCGCGCGAACAGCGCCACTTCGTAGGCACCATAGTTGCCCGAGTAGCCGATCTTCAGGCCGCCTTCGAAATCACCTTTGGAGTTGAACTCCTTGCTGTCGTACAGCACGAAGCTGGTGTAGCCCTGCTTGTTCCAGTCGGTGGACACGAACATGGTGCCCGCGTCGCTGACCGGGAAGTCGTAACGGGCGGCCAGGTTGACGTTGTACTTCGGCGCGTTCGGCAGCGGGTTGCCGTCGATCTGCGCGAAGGTGTTGGCACCGACCTTGATGGTCGGGTCATTCACCGTGCACACCACCTGGCCATTGAGGCCGCAGACCTGCGCGTAGACGCGCTTGTCCTTGATCTCGCTGTGCAGCAGGCTCAAGCCGGCGCTCAGGGTCAGGTTCGGGATCGGGCGCAGCTCCATGTCCGCTTCGAAACCATAGGCCTTGGCCTTGTCGGCGTTGAACAGCACGCCGTTGCCGTCCGAATCGTTGCCGTTGAGCTGGATGTCGTTGACGGTGTAGGTGAACGCGGTGGCGTTCAAGCGCAGGCGGTTGTCCCACAGGCTGCTCTTCACGCCCGCTTCCCAGGACAGGATGGTCTCGGAATCGGCGGTGGTGAAGTCGGCATTGAACACGGCCGAGCGGCCCTGGATGGTCGGGCCGCGGAAACCGCGGGCGACCTTGGCATAGACGCTTACGTCCGGCGTGATCTGATACATCGCGCTCAGATCCCAGCTCGGGGTGGTGTCGGACATCTTGACGTCGGTGCGGCCCTTGTAGGTGACCACGCCAGCGGCAGTGTCAGCCGTCTTCAGCAGGCGGGTGTGCTTCTCGTCCCGGGTCTGGCGCAGGCCGGCCGTGACGGTGAACTTGTCGGTGAAGGCATAGCTCAGCTGGCCGAAACCGGCCCACGAGGTGTTCTTGTTGCGCAGGCGCACCCAGTTGTTCGGGTTGCGGGCCGCGCCCTGCAGGAACCAGGCGCGCTGGTAGAAGTCGGTGGTGTCGCTGCCGTTGAAGTAGAACGCACCGGCCTGCCACTGCAGCGCGCTGTCGTCATGGCTGGCCAGGCGGAATTCCTGGGTCCACTGGTCCAGGTCGCGGATGCGGCCCATCGACTGGCCGTAGCCGTTCGGCACGCCGTTCACCGGGAAGTTCACCGCAGCGCCGCCGTCGGTGTCGCCACGGCTGTAGCCCGAGGTGGTTTCGTAGGCGGTGATTGAGGTGAAGTCGATCGCGCCGAAGTCGTAACGTGCCTTCACCGAGCCGCCGTAGGTCTTGTAGGCCTGCGGATTGTTGTCGGCTTCGTCGTAGGCAACCTTGTCGCGCGGCACGTCGGTCTTGTTCGAGCCCTTGGTCAGCGCACCGCGCAGGAACAGGGTCGAGGTACCTTCGTAATCACGGGCGTGGGCCGAGGCCAGGATCGAGAACTGGTCGCTCGGGGTCAGCAGCAGCTGCGCGCGCACGTTGCGGTCATCGAAGCCGCCCATCGCGTTCTTCTTCGGGCTGACCGTGCCGTCGGCACTCGGGCCCTTGTAGGTGTTGTCGACGTAGTCATCGCGGTGCTGGTACAGCGCCGACACGCGGAACGAGGCGATGTCATTGATCGGACCGCCGAAGCCGCCGTCGATCGACACGCTGTTGTAGGTCGCGTAGCTGGCGCTGACCCGGCCGGTGTAGTCCTGGGTCGGCTTCAGGGTGTCGAACTTGACGATGCCGGCGGTGGTGTTGCGGCCGAACAGCGAGCCCTGCGGGCCACGCAGCACTTCCACCTGGTCCACGTCATAGACCGGGTTGGACTTCAGCACCACGTGCTCCAGCACCACATCGTCCTGGATGATCGACACCGGCTGCGAGGCCCCCAGGTAGAAGTCGATATTGCCCAGGCCACGGATATAGAAGCGCGGGAAGATGCGGCCGGTGGTGGTTTCCGCATACAGGCTCGGCACGCGGCCGGACAGTGCCAGCAGGGTGTCGTCGCCGCCGGCGGTGAAGTCGCGCATGCGCTCGCCCTGTACCACACCCACCGAGACCGGCACTTCCTGCAGGTTCTGCTCACGGTGTTCGGCGGTCACGGTGATCGTGTCCAGGCCGGTCGGGGTCGGCGCGCTGTCCTGCGCGACGGCACCGAAGCTGCCGACCAGAGCCAGGCCGGCGCAGGCCAGGGCCAGCGGATGGCGGCGGAAGGAAACGAAGGAAGACGACAGACCCGACAGGCGGCGGGAATCGGAATGGGAGGGCATGGAATGCTCTGAGGAGGCGTCCGTGCGGCCTGCGCGAGCCGGGCGGCAAAAAGGGGGGAAAACTGCGCAAGCGGCCATTATCCCCCAAATTGTTACGATTTCGTTGCGCGGCACCCGAACCCGGCGAAACAAGCGGTTTCGGCACAGTCCGCCGGCACCACCTTGGGGTCAGCTCCGTTCTCCCAAGGAAAACGGATCTGACCCCGAAGCTCCTGGCAGCCGGGTCAGCGCGACATCGACCCTCGCAAGTCGCCCGCATGCGCGCTGCGAAACCAACTCTCGCCTTTACTTGTACGGCGCCACGGCTTCGCGGGACGACTGCTCATTGCTGCCGCCCCCGGCATTGCCTTGCGCAACGCCTGGTCTCTGTCGAACTCGCCCTGCTGCGCCAAGCACTGGCCCGAATCCGGCCGGCACGGCGGTGGATCCAGGCCTTGCGTCGTCCCTGCCCGGCGCTTGGCAAGCCCGGCAGGCAGCGCTACACTGCAGCCCTGCCGTGGGGCCATAGCTCAGCTGGGAGAGCGCGTCGTTCGCAATGACGAGGTCAGGAGTTCGATCCTCCTTGGCTCCACCACTATTCAGAAGAACCTGTAGATCCTGGCGATCTACGGGTTTTTTCTTGTCTGGAATCCGCCTAGGCGGGTTCCTGGCCGCCATCCTTGCGGCGCGGGCTGCGCGAATGCGCATCACGCACCTGTTGGTCGCACTGGCCCGGCCGCTGCTTCGCCACGTTGTCCTGCTTCCGGTCCTGGCGGCTTTCCTGGATGCCCTGCTTCGGGTCCTGATCCTTGTCTGGCTCGTTCATCTGATTACTCCCTCATCGGCATCAGGCCGACGTTCTGCCCCACGCTAGAGGCCGGCGGGTAATCCACAGGTCAGTCCCGCGCCAACAGCGTGTGCACGAACCCACTTGCTGTGACGGTGAACACACGCCCAGAATCCGATGCAGCACGAATTCCGCGTACACCCATGCCCCCGCCCGCCCAGCACGCGGCACACACGGTGCCGATGAACTTCAATCCAACCGACGGCAGCATCCAGCTCGGCAACCTGCCAGCATTGATCGGCCCCACCTTGTCACTGGACGAAGCGCGCGTCGCCTTTGCCGCGCTGGTGCGAGGGGAGCGCGATGTCGGCACCGGCTATCACTGGCTCAGCCTGCACCGGCTCAGCCTGGGCGGTGCGCCCGCTGGCATCAGCCTGGGCTTCCACGGGCAACAGCTCGACAGGGTGACGATGGGCGTCGATCTGCCTGATGCGACACTGGAAGACGGCTGGCCGACCCAGGCCGCGATCGATGCCGAAGTCGCTTTCATGCGACGCACCCTGACCACGGCACTGGGGCGCAAACTGGCAGGTGGCCACGCCCGCTTCGGCTGGGGCGAGGCCTGGGCCCGGTTCGACCCGAAGGGATTCATGGCCAGCAGCGGCATCCGCTACGCGCCTCGCACGTGACGGCGCTCAGGTTCGGGTGATCGACACGCCGCCTTCAACGCGCATTGCGGTACCGGTAACGAAGCTGCTTTCATCGCTGGCCAGGAACAACGCCGCATTGGCGATCTCCTCCGGCTCGGCGATGCGCTTGAGCGCGTGCAGCGAGCGCACGAAATCACGCGCATCACCGGTCGGTGCCGCCTGCCGGCCCATCTCGGTATCGGTGCCCCCGGGCAGCAGCACGTTGCTGCGCACGCCACGCGCGCCGTATTCGGCGGCGATCACCTGGCTCAGGCCGATCAAGCCGGCCTTGCTCGACGCATAGGCCGCCATTCCCGGGAAGCCGACGGTGTGGCCGACGAAGGTGCCGACAAACACCAGTGAGCCACCGCCGCGTGCCAGCAACGCCGGCAACTGGGCGCGTGCGGCATGGAAGGCGGCATCGAGATTGGTGGCCATCACCTCGCGCCACGCATCCACCGGGAACTCTGCTGCCGGTGCACCGGGGCCGAGCATGCCGGCATTGTTGAGCGCGATGTCCAACCCACCGAATGACTGCTGGGCCAGTTCCACCAGCGCCGGTGCCGTGGCCGGATCAGCCACGTCCGCGGCATGCACCACCACCTCGCCACCGGCGGCGCGGATCTGCTCGGCCAGCGCCTGCAGCGGCTCTGGCCGCCGTGCGTTGAGCACCAGCTTTGCCCCTTCTGCAGCGAAGCGCAGCGCGCTGGCGCGGCCGATGCCGGCGCTGGCACCGGTGATGAGAGCAATCTTGTTGTTCAGCCGCATGGTCGTGGTACCGGTTGTGAAGTGGCCGCCACGATGCCGCGCCTATCGCCTGCCAACACTCCGTTTCCGGGCCCGGCCCATCGGTGCAGGAAACGGAGTTTCCGCAGAACCAGCACGTGCCAGAATCCGGCCATGGACAGCACCGCCACCACCGCCCTCGATGCCCGCGTCGAACGGGTTTGCCGCCACCTTCAAGCCAGCCACGACGAACCCTCGCTGCAGGAACTGGCCGGGATCGCGGGTTGCAGCCCAACCCGTCTGCATCGCCTTTTCAAGGAAGCAACCGGGTTGACCCCGAAGCAGTACGCTGCCGCGCTGCGCGCCGACCGCCTGCGCACCGGGCTGGAACAACAGGAACGCATCACCGACGCCTTCCACGATGCCGGCTTCGGCTCCAGCGGACGCTTCTACGAGAACGCGCCGAAGCTGCTGGGCATGACGCCGAAGCAATGGCGTGCCGGTGGTCGCGGCGAAGTCATCCACTTCGCGCTTGCCGAAAGTTCGTTGGGCAGCGTGCTGGTGGCCAGCAGTGCCACCGGCGTGGTCGCGATCCTGCTCGGCGACGATCCGGAAGCGCTGCTGCAGTCACTGCAGCAGCGCTTCCGCCAGGCCGAACTGGTCGGGGCCGACAGCGGCTATGAACAACTGGTGGCACAGGTGGTGGGCCTGGTCGAGGATCCCTCGCGAGGAGCCACGCTGCCGCTGGACATCCGCGGCACGGCCTTCCAGCAACGTGTATGGCAGGCGCTGCAGCAGATTCCGCGCGGACAGACGGCCTCATATGCCGAAATCGCCGCGCGTATCGGCGCGCCGCGATCGAGCCGCGCGGTGGCACGCGCCTGCGCAAGCAATCCGCTGGCCGTGGCGGTGCCCTGCCACCGGGTGGTGCGCCGCGACGGCGACCTGTCCGGCTATGCCTGGGGCGTGGCACGCAAGCGCGAACTGCTGCGCCGGGAAAAGGTCGCCAACGGCTGACGCGACCCGCAAGCCGCCGACCTTGTCGGCGCCCCCAACCTCCGGTAGCCGCCAACCTTGGCCGGCATCGGCCAAGCCCTCAGTCCAGCTTCACCACCAGCTTGCCGAAGTTGCGCCCCTGCAGCAGGCCAAAGAAGGCTTCCGGCGCCTTCTCCAGCCCTTCCACCACGTCCTCGCGGTACTGGACGCGGCCCTCGCGCAGCCACTGCGCCATCTCGCGCTCGAAGTCCGGCCACAGGTGCTTGAAGTCGTGCACGATGAAACCGCGCACGGTCAGGCGCTGGCGCAGGATCTGGCTGAACAGCGCCGGCAGGCGGTCCGGGCCAGGCTGCGCGACGCCACGATTGTTGTAGGTGGCGATGGTGCCGCACACCGGAATGCGGGCGAAGTCGTTGAGCAATGGCAGCACCGCATCCAGTACATGGCCCCCGACGTTCTCGAAGTACACGTCGATACCCGCAGGCACCGCCGCGCGCAGCTGCTCGGCAAAACCAGCAGCGCGATGATCCAGCGCCACGTCCACGCCCAGCGTCTGCAGATAGGCACGCTTGGCCTCGCCACCGGCGATGGCCACCACGCGCGCGCCCTGCAGCTTGGCCAACTGCGCCACAGTCGCGCCGACCGGCCCCGTTGCGGCGGCCACCACCAGCGTCTCTCCCGGCTGCAGGCGGGCGATTTCATGAAGGCTGGAATAGGCGGTGAAGCCCGGCATGCCATACACCCCCAGCGCCGTACTCAACGGCAGCCCGGCCGGGTCCAGGCGGCGGCCCAGCGCCTTGGCCGGCAGCACCGCGTGGGTCTGCCACCCGCCCGGCGCCAGCACCCGTTCGCCCACTGCGACACCCGCAGCCCTGGACTGCAATACCTCGGCCACGGTCTGGCCTTCCATCACAGCTTCCACTGCCACCGGCGCGGCATACGACGGTCCCTCATCCATGCGTCCACGCATGTACGGGTCCAGTGAGAGGTAGCGATTGCGCAGCAGCACCTCACCGTCGCCCAAGGGCGGCAGCGCGGCCTGCTCCAGGCGGAAATTGGCTGCAGTGGGCGCCCCCTGCGGACGCGACGCCAGCACGATGCGGGTGGTGGTCGATGAGTCGGACATGACGACGGTCTCTGCTGTTGCCAGCATCAGGAAGGAACGCCGACACTACGCCGCAGCGTTCCCCCATGGGGGTCACGAAAACAGCGTTCCATGTCCGGTATCGGTGCCGTCCACGCGCAGGCCGCGCCACGCCGCGTTTGTCGATCACCGTGGCCCGCTGCATTCCGCCGCACGCGATGATCACCGCGCCACCGCGCACGGATGAATCGGCATCCAGCGCCCCCCCTGCCCCGCGACGGCGGATCAAGTACTTGCGTCTGCGCAGACGGCAATGTGAAGGTTTTTTGCCAAAATGCTTGCCGTAGCCGGCTGACCTCCGTAATATGCGCGTCCTTGGCAGCGACCTCGCTGCAATGAACTACGTGGCCGAGTAGCTCAGTTGGTAGAGCAGGGGATTGAAAATCCCCGTGTCGGCGGTTCGATTCCGTCCTCGGCCACCACGTTCGACAGCCTGCAGAAATGCGGGTCTTTTTTTCGGGAATCGCAGTTGATCGTGATTGCCACACAGTTTGGCCGAGTAGCTCAGTTGGTAGAGCAGGGGATTGAAAATCCCCGTGTCGGCGGTTCGATTCCGTCTTCGGCCACCATCTTTCGAGACCTGCAGAGATGCAGGTCTTTTTTTGTCCGTGCTTCGCGCACTGCACGAGTGGCGGATGCGGCGCCCGCGCACACGCCCGGTTGACGAAACATTTACACCGGCATGCGCGGCGGCACCTACGCTCCAGACTCCTGCCTGGAGCCTGACGATGCCTCTGCGCCCCGCCCTGTTCGCCTGCCTGCTGCTGACCGCTTTCCCGGTGATCGCCACTGAACCTGTGCGCGCGGTCGAGCGCCTGGACATCGATCGCTACGCCGGCCAGTGGCACGAGATTGCGCATCTTCCGGTCTCGTTCCAGAAGCAGTGCGTGGGCGAGATCACCGCCAACTACGGACTGCGCAGCGATGGCCGCATCAGTGTCACCAACGCCTGCCGCAACGGCGACGGTGAGCGCGTGGTCGCCGAAGGCGTGGCACGCGCGGTGGCCGGCCATCCCGGCCAGTTGCAGGTGCGCTTCGCGCCGGACTGGCTGAGCTGGGTCCCGCTGGTCTGGGCCGACTACTGGGTGCTGGCGCTGGACCCGGACTATCAGTGGGCACTGGTCGGTGAACCGGACCGGAAGTACCTGTGGATCCTCTCGCGCCTGCCGGAAATGGATCGCGCACGCTTCGAAGCGCTGAAAGAAAAAGCCGAGGCCATGGGCTACGACCTGCGCCCGCTGCGCCTGATGGCCCCGCTTCGCGATACGCCCACCGATTGAACCGCGTCGCAACCGCGGCGCCGCGCGCGCGCGGTCCGGCACCGCGCACGCCCGGCCGCCATCTTCACGCGCTACCCTCTGCGACGGGTCGCCACAGGCGATCCAAACAACCATACGCCGTAGTATGCTTATCCAAACGCACCCCTCCAGAGGACTTGCGCCCATGCTCCACCGTTTCCGTATCGCCTTGATTGTCCTGTGCACCCTCGCCCTTGTTGCCTGCAACAACGGCATCGTCAAGCGTGTTTCGGAACCGGCGGCCAGCCTGCAGCAGCTGACCGTGCGTGCCGACGGCAACTGGACCGTGGCCCTGCGCCTGCAGAACTTCAGCTCGATGCCGATGACCTTCGATGACATCTCGCTGGCGCTGACCGTCGGCGACAACGAAGCCGGCACCCTGCACGCCAAGCCCGGCATCTCCATCGGCGGAACCTCCGCCGACGTCATCAATGTCGACCTCGTGCCCAGCTCGGCCGCGCGCCTGGTGGTGGCCGATGCGCTGGCCAGCAACCGCACCCTGGCCTATGGCCTGAAGGGAACGGTGGCGGCCACGCCGCAGGAAAAGAAGCAGCGCAGCTTCGACATCAGCAGCCGCAGCACCCTCAACCAGGCCCCCGGCCTGCCCGGCGTGCTGCGCTGAACGCGCCTTTCGTGGCGGCGCCCGGCGCCGCTCTCCCCTGCCCTGATCAAATCGAGACGTACCGATGAGCAGCTACACCGCCCCGCTTTCCGACCTCCGTTTCGCCCTGCACGACGTGCTCAAGGTCGAACCCCTGTTCGCCCGCCTGGGCTTCACCGACGCCACCGCCGACGTGGTCGATGCCGTGCTGGAGGAAGCCGGCCGCTTCAGCGCCACCGTACTGGCCCCGCTCAACAGCGTCGGCGACGAGATCGGCTGCGTGCTCGACCAGGCCACCGGTGAAGTGACCACCCCGCCCGGCTTCAAGCAGGCCTACGACCAGTTCGTCGATGGCGGCTGGACCGGCCTGACCGCCTCGCCGGAGCTGGGCGGCCAGGGCCTGCCGCACACTCTGGGCGTGCCGCTGAACGAAATGATCAATGCCGCCAACCTGGCGTGGGGCAACTTCCCGCTGCTCTCCCACGGCGCCATCGAAGCACTGAAGCAGCACGGCGAGGCCTGGCAGCACGAGGCTTTCCTCAAGCCGCTGATCGAGGGCCGCTGGACCGGCACCATGTGCCTGACCGAACCGCACTGCGGTACCGACCTCGGCCTGCTCAAGACCAAGGCCGAGCCGAACGCCGATGGGAGCTATTCGATCACCGGCACCAAGATCTTCATCACCGCCGGCGAGCATGACCTGACCGGGAACATCGTGCACCTGGTGCTGGCCAAGCTGCCCGACGCTCCCCCAGGTGCCAAGGGCATCTCGCTGTTCGTCACCCCGAAGTTCAAGGTCGACCGCGACGGCAACGTCGGCGAGCGCAACGCACTGCGCTGCGGCTCGATCGAGCACAAGATGGGCATCAAGGGGTCGGTCACCTGCGTGATGAACTTCGATGGCGCGCAGGGCTACCTGGTCGGCCAGCCGCACAAGGGCCTGCAGGCGATGTTCACCATGATGAACACCGCGCGCCTGGGGGTCGGCCTGCAGGGCATCGGCCTGTCCGAGCGCGCCTACCAGAACGCGCTGAAGTACAGCCGTGAGCGCCTGCAGTCGCGCGCCCTGAGTGGTGCCAGGTTCCCGGACAAGCCGGCCGACCCGATCCTGGTCCACCCGGATGTGCGCCGCATGCTGCTGACGGTGAAGTCGCTGGTCGAAGGCAGCCGCCTGCTGGCGCTGCACGCCGCCACCCTCATCGACGTTGCCCACCATGCCGAGGATGCCGCTGAGCGCGAGCGCGCCGACACCCTGGTGAGCTTCCTGACGCCGATCTCGAAGGCCTGCCAGACCGAATGGGGCATCGAGAACACCTACAACGCCCTGCAGTGCTTCGGTGGCCACGGCTACATCCGCGAGCACGGCATGGAGCAGCTGGCCCGCGACGCCCGCATCACCACGCTGTATGAAGGCACTACCGGCATCCAGGCGCTGGACCTGATCGGCCGCAAGACCGCGTCCAGCCAGGGCGCCGGCCTGAAGCTGATGCTGGCCGAGATCGAAGCCTTCGCCAAGGAACACGAGGGCAACGAAGCGCTGGCCGAGTTCATTGGCCCGCTGCGCGCCAAGGCCGCCGAATGGGGCAAGCTGACGATGGATGTGCTCCAGCGCGCGGCCGGCAATCCGGACGAACTGGGCGCGGCCAGCTACGACTACCTGTTCTATTCGGGTTACGTGGTGCTGGCCTACTGGTGGGCCCGCAGCGTCGCCGCCGCCGATGCCAGCGCGCACGGCGCCGCCTTCGCCCAGGGCAAGCGCGAGACCGCGCGGTTCTACTTCGCCCGTGTGCTGCCGCGCACGCTCAGCCACGCCGCTGCGATCCAGTCCGGCGCCGCCCCGCTGATGGCGATGGACGACGAGCGATTCGGCGCCTGAGCCGGGCGTCGCCCGGCACCGGTAGTGCCGGCCGCTGGCCGGCAACCGCAACAGCCGGCTTCCTGCGGGATGGCGAGGTGGGTCCAATTGCGGGGGACGGCGCACGCCACCGGACCCACCCCGCCTTCGACAGATTTCCGCTGCTGTTGGTAGGTGTCGACCTTGGTCAACACAGTAGATCCACGCCACGCGTGGATGAGGGGTCAGAGCCCTTTCCTGTGGAAAGGGATCCGACCCCGGCCCGGCAGCCCACCCCCGACCATCCCTCTGGAGAAGAGCCCCCTTTTGTTAAAGGGGGCGCGCCGAAGGCGCGGGGAATAGGTGGAATGCGCGGACCTGAATGTTGACGATTTGTGTATCGCCTGCCGGCGATACACAAATCGTCAACATTCAGGTATAAGCTGTTCTCCCGATGGAGACAGACACTACACGCTTGGGTCTGATCGAAGCCGGAGCTCCGTTTTCTGCTCCGGGCGCCGAAGCATCGCCCAACGCCACGACGCTGCATCGCCCCGGTTCGGTCCGGCTGCTCTCGCTTGATGCCCACGGACGCGTACTGGACTGGATCACCTGGCAGGATGCGGCCTGCCTCTACGCCCGCGAGGCAGTGGCCTGGACGCTCGGCGATCCCTGCCTGCACATCCACGGTGGCACCAACCGCTTCAGCGGCCTGCAGAGCGGCATGGACCTGCACCCGATCATCGCCGCCCGCGGCCACGCCCGCTCCCGCGCGATCGACCCCACGCCGAACCTGACCAATCAGGCCCTGTTCGCCCGCGACGCCCATCTGTGCATGTACTGCGGCCAGCAGTTCACCCGCCCGACGCTTACCCGCGACCATGTCATGCCGCTGTCCAAAGGTGGCCTGGACTGCTGGGAAAACGTGGTCACCGCGTGCTTCCACTGCAATTCGCGCAAGAGCGACCGCACCCCGCAGCAGGCCGGCATGCCCCTGCTGGCAGTGCCCTACCGGCCCAGCTGGATCGAGCACCTGATCCTGTCCAACCGCAACATCCTGGCCGACCAGATGGCCTTCCTGAAGGCGCAGTTGCCCAAGCGCTCGAAACTCAGCACCTGAACGCCCGAAAATGCAACCCTCACCGTCCTGTCACGGACGGCGGCGTTTGCTTGCCCCACCCCCGTTTGAGGGCGAAAATGGGCGTTCAGAAAAAGTGCGAACATGATGATCGACTCTGCCCGCTATCCCCGCCTCGCGCGCATCCAGACACCGGATGACCTGCGCACGTTCGACGAATCCGAATTGAGGGCGGTCGCCGACGAACTGCGCGCCTACCTCATCGAATCGGTGGGCAAGAGCGGAGGTCACTTCGCCGCCGGCCTGGGCGTCATCGAGCTCACCGTGGTCCTGCACTATCTGTACCAGACCCCGGTCGACCAGCTGGTGTGGGACGTCGGCCATCAGACCTACCCGCACAAGATCCTGACCGGCCGCCGCGACGAGATCCATACTGTCAAGCAGAAGGACGGTGTCGCGCCGTTCCCGAAGCGCGAGGAAAGCGAGTACGACACCTTCGGCGTCGGCCACTCCTCCACCTCGATCTCGGCCGCGCTCGGCATGGCCATCGCCCGCCAGTCCGAAGGCGACGACCGCAAGGTCGTGGCAGTGATCGGTGACGGCGCGATGACTGCCGGCATGGCGTTCGAGGCGCTGATGCACGCTGGTGGCATGGAGCCGGAGCCGAACCTGCTGGTGATCCTCAACGACAACAACATGTCGATCTCCGAGGCAGTGGGCGGCCTGACCAAGATGCTGGGCCGAGCGACCGGCAGCCGTACGCTCAACGCGCTGCGCGAAGGTGGCAAGAAGATCCTCGGTGACAAGAAGAACAACCCGGCGCGTTTCGTGAAGCGCTGGGAAGAACACTGGAAGGGCATGTTCGTGCCCTCCACGATGTTCGAGGAAATGGGCTTCCACTACACCGGCCCGATCGACGGCCACGACATGCCGGCGCTGTTGTCCACCCTGAAGACGCTGCGCGCCTCCAAGGGCCCGAAGCTGCTGCATGTGATGACCACCAAGGGCAAGGGCTACGAGCCGGCAGAAGGCGATCAGATCGGTTACCACGCCGTGGGCCCGTTCGATCCGGACAAGGGCCTGGTGGCCAAGGCCGGGGCCAAGATGCCGACCTATACCGATGTATTCAGCGACTGGCTGTGCGATGCCGCCGCCGCCGAGCCGCGCCTCTACGGCATCACTCCGGCGATGCGCGAAGGCTCTGGCCTGGTGCGCTTCAGCAAGGAATACCCGCAGCGCTATTTCGACGTGGCGATCGCCGAGCAGCACGCGGTCACCCTCGCCGCCGGCATGGCCACCCAGGGTGGCAAGCCGGTGGTGGCGATCTACTCCACCTTCCTGCAGCGAGCGTACGACCAGCTGGTGCACGACGTGGCGATCCAGGATCTGGACGTGCTGTTTGCGATCGACCGCGCTGGCGTGGTCGGTCCGGACGGCGCGACCCACGCCGGCAACCTCGACCTCAGCTTCCTGCGCTGCGTGCCGAACATGGTGGTGATGGCACCCTCCAATGAAGCCGAGTGCCGGCAGATGCTCAGCACCGGCCTGCAGCACCCGGGTCCGGCGGCCGTGCGCTACCCGCGCGGTACGGGTACCGGCGTTGCGGCCGGCACCGACCTGTCGACCCTGCCGATCGGCAAGGGCGAGCTGCGCCTGCAGGGCAACCGCATCGCCCTGCTTGCCTTCGGCAGCACCGTGCCCGCCGCCGAGCAGGTCGGCCGCGAACTGGGCCTGAGCGTGGTCAACATGCGCTTCATCAAGCCACTGGATCGCGAGCTGGTGCTGACCATGGCCGCGCAGCACGAGGGCCTGGTCACGATCGAAGACAACGTCGTGGCCGGCGGTGCCGGTTCCGGTGTCGGTGAACTGCTCAATGCCGAAGGCGTGCTGCGTCCGATCCTGCACCTGGGCCTGCCCGACAGCTACCAGCACCACGCCAGCCGCGAGGACCTGCTGGCCGAAGCCGGTATCGATGCGGCCGGCATCCGCGCCGCCGTGCTCAAGCGTTGGCCACAGCTGGCCGCAGGCAGCCCACCGCTGAGCGCAGCGGGCTGAGGCCGATCAGGAATCCACGCATCACGGGAAGGTGCAGCCGAAGGCTCGCACCTTCCATGGTGGAAGCAGGTGGTTCCACGCCATGCGTGGATGGCCGGACCCCGCAGGCCTGCCCCGGCAGGCGCCCCACGCTCAACCGTAACTGACCGCTTCCACGAACGCCCCGCTGGCCTCCACGCGCACGGCGGCGCGCTGCCCGGTGTCGACGAAGTGCAGGCGGGCCAGGGTCTCGGCAAAGTCATAGGCTCGTGCGCCATCACGGAACTCGATTGGCTCCGGCCTATCCGGGTGCAGCACGCGCCACTGGCGCTGTTCGCATTGCAGGCGGATCAACATGCAGCTCACTCCTTGAGGCAGCGTATCGACGGCGGCGCGATGCTGATGCCGGCTACGGCAATCGACATCGGGAATCAGGGCACGCAAGGCACCCTGATCACAGACGATACGGCGTTCAAAATGTGAGCTGTATCAGATTATTCTGATTTTCATGGGTTGAATCCGTAAAGCTCAGTTCACCTGGAACTGCGCCCTGCAGCCATCGCTCACCCAGATGCCGCGGCGATCCCAGCCCCAGCTCTGGCCTTCGATGCAGGCACTGCGCGAGTCCTGGCGGATCAGGCGCACGCCCCGGCGGATGCGGGCATCGCAGTACTCCTGCCGGTGGCCATTGGAATGGCAGGTAACCACATCGCCGCCCCCCCATCCATTGCCGTTGCCCCAGCCGCCGCCATTGCCGCCCCAGCCGCCGCCGCGGCGGTATTCACCGACGAATTCGGCACGGCACCCCTGTGTGACCCAGACGCCGTTGCGCGACTGGCCCCAGGTCTCACCTTCCACACAGGGCGAACCGGACAACTGGCGGATCAGCCGCGCGCGGCCATCCAGGCGGCACTCGTTGCTGCGGTTCTTGACCGACTCGCAGCGCACGATGCCACTGCCATCGCGGCCGCCATAGCGGTCGTCGTCGTAGCCGTAGCCATAGCTCTGCGCCTGGGCGCCGCCGGCGGCCGCCAGCATCGGCAACAGGGTGCAGGCCAGGGTGCGCCAGGTGAGTGCCTTGCCCATCGAGATCTCCAGATGAATACGATGGCGCAAGCATCCGGGATTCACGGCCCGGCGCACAGAGGGAGGCGCGATGGCAGTTGTTCCCCCATTCAAACAACTCAACCGTGGCTGACTGCACTACGGGGGGCTGGCGTCACTCTCCAACGTAAAGCGCGTCTACCGTGTTGCCAAGCGCCTCGACCCGCACCGTGCTGCGCTGGCCGGTGCGGCGGTGATGCTCCAGGGCCAGCGCGGCGGCGGCATCAAAGGCGTCGGCGCCCCGGGCGTAACCGGTGGTGTCGCTCACCTGCGGATGCAGTACGGACCAGCGCTGGGCATTGCATTGGACGGTGATGACCATCGGGAGGCTCCTGCGGATGAAAGGGTGCAGTGGCAGGCAGCGGGCCGCTTGCCGTTACACCATCAGGCTAGCGACCGCCTCCGGGATGGCCCATCAGATTTGTACGAAAATGCCGCGCCTTCGCGTCGGATCTTGGCTTTCCTCACATCCCTGAGTCCGTTTAGCCCGTTCATTCCGTGATCCTTGTCACGGAGTCAGGCTGGCTTCACACTACCGTCATCAACAGGGGCCCCTTCCACATGCGCACCTTCTTCTCACAGCAACGCTGGACGTTGCTGAAGTTCTATTTCGTGGCCAGCTATCTGATCCTGATCGAAGAGTTGATCCGCGCCGCCGTGCATTGAGCGCTTGCTGGCGAGCTATTTGCGACAGAAAATGTCGCTTTAGGCACGGAGCTCGCACATGAAGGTGCTTCTTCTGATCCCGGCCCTGCTGGCTCTGGCCGCCTGTGCCAGCCAGGACACGGCGACCGCGCGCGCTGATGCCGCTGAGGCGTCGCCAGCGACGCCGGTGGTGGGGGGCGACCGTGATGCGCACGGCTGTATCGGCTCTGCCGGGTATCAGTGGTGCGAACACAGCCAGCGCTGCGAGCGCCCCTGGGAGCTGGCGCAGGCGCAGGGCCTGGCCAACACGGCCGAGGCCATCGACGCGTACTGCGCCAAGCCCGCCAGCCCGGCGCGCAAGTGAGCACGCCCTGCCATGGCTGAGCTTACTCCCCTGCCCGATCTCGCCCGTGGCCGGTATCGCCACTTCAAGGGCGGCGACTACGAGGTGATCGACATCGTCCGCAGCAGCGAGACGTTGGAGCCGATGGTGCTTTATCGCGCACTCTATGGCGAAGGCGGCCTGTGGGTACGCCCCTACCCGATGTTCATCGAGCAGGTTCCGGGCGAACACGGCCCGCAGGCGCGCTTCGCTCGCATCGACGACTGATCCGGTGCGACCCGCAGTGACCCGGAGCCCACGATGACCCCCTATATCTACCTGGCCGCCGCCATCGTGCTGGAAGTGATTGCCACGTCGCTGCTGAAGGCCTCTGACGGCATGAGCCGGCTGTGGCCGACACTGGGCGCGCTGGTTGGCTATGGGCTGTGCTTCTACCTGCTGTCGGTCACCATGAAGTCGGTGCCGACCGGCATCGCCTATGCAATCTGGTCCGGCGTCGGCATTGTGCTGATCTCGCTGATCGGCCTGGTGGTGTTCAAGCAGCGGCTGGATGCACCGGCATTGATCGGGATCGGCCTGATCTGCGCCGGCGTACTGGTGATCAATCTGTTCTCGCGCAGCAGCGCGCACTGAAGACGCTGCTGCGCGAACGGCGCTAGCTGACCTTCTTCAGCTGACCTTCTTCAGCTGACCTTCTTCGCCACGCTCATGCCGATCAGGAACAGCACCACGGCGATGATGATGCCTGCCCAGAACAGGAACTTGGCGATGCCCACGGCGGCGCCAGCGATGCCGCCGAAGCCCAGCACGCCCGCGATGATGCCGATGATGGCGAAGATGATGGCCCACTTGATCATGTCGATCCTTTCCCTGCAGGGAATGCAAACGGTGCGATCAGGCTAGGCCGCCACCGATGCGGCGCTCGTGAACGGGCCGCGTGTGCGGCGTGAATCAACGCGGCCGGAAGCGCAACAACGCCACTGCGAAAGCCAGGAACACGCTTCCCACCAGCCGCTCGAACCAGCGCCGTGCGAATGGCTTGGCGAGCCAACGGCGCAGGCCGTGGCCACCGGCCGCATACATCACGTACCAGAACAGTTCGCAGGCCGCGAAGGTCGCCACCAGCACGCTGTACTGCACGGCCTGGCTGCGCGACGGGTCGACGAACTGTGGCAGGAACGCTGCGGCGAACAGCAGTAGTTTGGGATTGCTCAGGCCGACCCACAGGCCGCCGCGGAACACCGTTCCTGCGCCATGTACCGGCGCCAGCGTGACCTCGTCAGCATCGGCCACCGCGGGTGCGGGCCGGCAACTGTCGCGCCAGGCCTTGATGCCGAGCCAGGCCAGGTAGGCCACACCGAGATAGCGCAGCACCTCGAACAGCATGGGCGAGGAATGCAGCAGCGCACTCAGACCCGCTGCGGAAGCCGCCAGCACAAGCAGCATCGCCAGCAGGCAGCCGGCCATGGCCGGCACGCTGCCGCGAAATCCCAGCCCGACGCTGCGGCCAAGGATGTGCAGCATGTTGGGCCCAGGCGTCCCGCACAGCACGAAGACCGTGGCCAGGAACCACCACCAGGTATGCAGGGCCATATCGGGCGTCCACTTCAGAACATCCAACCAGCATAGAGTGTGCCGGCCTGGCGCGGCACACACAGTGCAGCATGGATGCGGTGGTTACAGAAACAGGCTCAGGCCGCGAGCGCGTCGCGCCGTACCAGTACCTGGTCGATCAGGCCCCATTCGCATGCCTGCTCGGCGCTCATGAACCGATCGCGGTCCAGGGTCTGTTCGACCTCCTCGAAACTGCGTCCGCAATGGCGCGCATACAGCTGGGTGATGCGCTGCTTGGTGCGCTGCATCTCCTCGGCGTGGATGAAGATGTCCGAAGCCTGGCCCTGCACCCCGCCCAGCGGCTGGTGCACATGCAGGCTGGCATTGGCCAGCGCCGCGCGGTGACCCGGCTCGCCGGCCATCAGCAGGAACGAACCCATCGACCGCGCGGTGCCCATGCACAGCGTATGCACCGGGGCCGAGATGTATTGCATCGTGTCGTACATCGCCAGGCCGCTGGAGATCACCCCACCCGGCGAATTGATGTACAGATGGATCGGCTTCTCCGGATTTTCAGATTCAAGGAACAGCAGTTGCGCGCAGACCAGCGCCGATACGGTGTCATCGACTTCGCCGTTGAGAAAGATGATGCGCTCGCGCAGGAGCCGCGAGTAGATGTCATAGGAGCGCTCACCGCGCTCGCTGCGTTCCACCACCATCGGTACCAGCTGCATTCTGTCCCGCATGTGCCTGCTCCCTGTAGCGTTCGATCCAGGCGCCGGCTCACGCCGCGCGCATCACCGTGCGATGGTCATCGTTGGACGCCGGCGGTATCAGCGCGCGCCGGTCGGTGAGCCGATGCACGATGGTCAGCACCGTTCCCCCATCCTCATCAGCGCGCAGCCGAAAACACACAAGGCTGTGCAGATGTGGGGGCTGTGCATCGCGCAAGCGGAATCCCAGCTCCCGCCCCTCCTCGCACAGGCAGGGCTGTGGATCGGCAAGATCGGCGGCAGGCAACCAGCGCTCACGCAGTGCCGGATCGAACAGTGCGCGCCAGACCCGTTCCGGCGGCGCAGGCAACCGCTGCTCCATCACCAGCGCGGGAGCCGCTTCCTTCAGTACATCGTCCATCAGTCCATCTCCTCCAGCAGGTTCTGCAGTGCGGACATCCGCGCCGGCCAGTAGGCCCGGTATCGCTGCAGCCAGCGTCCGATGTGGGCCAGCCCGCGCGGATCGACTTCATAGTGGACGAAGCGCCCCTGGCGCTGCTCACGCACCAGCCCTGCATCGCGCAGCACTGCCAGGTGCTGGGACATCGCAGACTGGCTGATCGCAATGCCCTCGCGCAGCGCGCTGGCATGCCGCCCGCCATCGGCCAGCTTTTCGAAGATGTGGCGGCGGGTGGGGTCAGCCAGCGCCTTGAACAGGGCGTTCTCGATCATGATCAACACATTAGCAGTCACTAATGTATGGTGCAACTGCCACACCTGCTGTGCTGCAATGACGACTTCCTGGCATGGAGCTGAGCATGAAGACCCTTGGCCTGATCGGCGGCATGAGCTGGGAAAGCTCGGCGCAGTACTACCGTCTCATCAACGAGACGGTGCGGCACCGCCTCGGTGGCGCGCATTCGGCGCAACTGCTGCTGTGGTCGGTGGATTTCGCCGACATCAAGCAGTTGCAGCACGACGGTCAGTGGGATGTGCTGGGCAACCACATGCTCGATGCCGCGCGGCGACTGCAGGCCGGTGGCGCCGAGCTGCTGGTGATCTGCACCAACACCATGCATATGCTGGCCGGCCGGATCGAAGCCGAATGCCCGCTGCCCCTGCTGCATATCGCCGACCCGACCGCCACGGCGATCCTGCAGGCAGGCATCCGCAAGGTGGGACTGCTCGGCACCGCCTTCACCATGGAGCAGGCGTTCTACCGCGACCGGCTGCAGGACCGCTTCGGGCTGCAGGTACTGGTTCCGGAGGCTGATGATCGCCGCTGCGTGCACGACATCATCTACCAGGAGCTGATCGCCGGCGTGGCCAGCGAGCACTCGCGGCAGGTGTACGCCGGCGTGATTGCGCGGCTGGTCGCGCGCGGCGCCGAAGCGATCATCCTCGGCTGTACCGAGATCATGCTGCTGGTGCGCCCCGAAGACAGTGCGGTGCCGTTGTTCGACACGACCACCCTGCACGCGCTTGCGGCGGTGGACGCTGCGCTGGCCTGACCGCGCGCAGCGTCAGCCTAGGCCCTGGACTTCCAGTGCGGTGATCACCCAGTCGACCACAGCCTGCGAATCACACAGGAAGAAGATGGCATCGCCCGAACGCGCTTCGGTCAGCAGCCGATAGACGGTAATCGCCACCGCCGACTGGTTGGCGATGAACACCTCCGGGCTGCGCGGCCCTTCGCTGTGGCCGGCCACGGCGTGCAACGCCTTGCGCGCAGCCACGGTGGCGGGCGGGTCTGCGCTGCGGGTCAGTTCCGGCCCGCGCAGGCCCCACGCAATGAACACATGCTTGCCCTTGAACGTGGTGTCCAGGACACGCACCTGCCCGGCCTCTGCGCCAGCCGAGCGATGAATGACGGTACTGCTGATCAACGCAACCCCCTGTGGTCGTCGTGGTCCGCGCATCCTCCTCCGCAAGCCGGCTGCACGCCAGTGACGGCAGCCACAGGCTGCGCCGGCATGCGTGGGAGACATGTAAGAAGGTGTAAGCCGATGCGATCGGATGTGCCGCGATGATAAGGGATGTAAGGCCCTGCATGGGCCGGTGCGCACTACTAAATCCCCACTGAGCCAGCGCCGGAACGATCCGTTCCGACGGCCTCGGGCTGGTCCATTCTTGCGGCCCATTCCCCCTGCCGAGGCTCTCCATGACCCATCGCCTGTTGCCGCCCATTGCCACCTCCGCCCTGGCCCTGCTGCTGGTGGCCACCACGGTGGCCGCCCAGGACTACGACAGCGATCACATTCCGCCGCTGCGTTGCGAGTCGCAGTTCAACAAGACCCAGCAGTGCCCGATCGAAGGCCGCATGCGCATGGCCAGGCAGCTGTCGGTCACCCGCTGCGTCGAGGACCAGAACTGGGGCCAGAGCCGCCGCATGCTCTGGGTCACCGAAGGCTGCCGCGCTGAGTTCGTGGCAGACGAACAGGGGCGCGGCCGGGATCGTGATCGGGATGACGACGGCGAGCGCCTGGTCTGCGAGTCCTACGAGCAGAAGGACAAGGAATGCCGCATCCGGGTGCGCCATGAAGTGCGCCTGGTCAAGCAGAAGTCGGTGACGCCGTGCGTCGAGGACCGCAACTGGGGCTGGGACCGCCGCGGGGTGTGGGTCAGCGACGGCTGCCGTGCCGAGTTCCGCGTGTATTGACTGCCGACCACACGCTGGCTTTGGCGGATACGCAGACACGGCCGACGTGATCGATGGACTGGGCGCATCCAGTCCAGGAGCCTGCGATGGCACCACCCGATCCTTCCTCGACGATGCTGCATATCCGCGAGGTGATGCCCGCCTCGGGTTTCATCGACAGCGGCATCGAGCATGGATTGGACGAAGGCGATCCGGAGCTGATCTACCGCTTTTCCGGCAGCTGATCGAGATACGTGGTCACCTTTGCGTCCAGCAGGTCCATCAACACCGGATCCATGCAGCGATAGTCGTCGGGGATGTCCAGGCAATGCAGGCGCTTGTGTTCCAGCAGGCGCGCGTATGCGGCCCGCAGGCGATGCTGGTGCTTGGCCTCCATCACGAAGATGACATCGGCCCAGCGGATATCCGCCGGGCCGATGGGGCGTCGTGCATGCGGGCTGGTGCCGGCCGACAGCGCGTTGAAGCCGGGCCGCCGTCGCCACATGGCTTCGGCGGTCGGGCTCCGCAGCTGGTTGCGGCTGCAGACGAACAGCAGGTTGATCATTCCTGTTCCTGCAGTTGCCGGGCGCTGAGGACCGGATAGGTGAAGCCCAGCTGGCGTGCACGCGCGAGCTTGGCATCGCGCGTATACAACAGCTTCCAGCTCTTCTCGGGCTTGTAGCGGTAGGCGGTCGTGGCGCGGTCGCCACCACGATTGCGGGCCTGGCTGCGACGCCAGGCACGGTTTCTTGCAGATTCCATGATGTGTTCTCGTGAGTACCGGGTTCAGCAGCCGCGGTAGTACGAGTGGCGCGCAGCATACACCGCACGCACAAAAAAGCCCACGCATCGCTGCGCGGGCTTCTTGATTCATCACAGTGGTCGGGACGGCCGGATTCGAACCGACGACCCTCTGCCCCCCAGGCATCGTTCCAGATAGGCCCATCCCGTTGATCTGTAAGGGTTTCAGGCCTTCGCAGGGCATCCCAAAAGTGCAAATTGCGCCCCAATCCGATCAATCACTTACGAGCCGATAGGGTGCATATGGCGGCTCTACCCGACGCCATCCGAACGGCGGCGATGCGATCCCCCCCTTCAGCCAATCCCCTTCCCTGTCCCGCCAATCGAGGATCTTCTCCGGGTGCTCCCCGCCGCGCCCCGTATCTAGCGCCCCACGGCCAGCATCCCCTTCCTCGGCGAGCGTACATGCAGCGGATCGCGACGAGCCTAGGCAGGTGTCACGAACTGCTGCCCGTCGGCGTCCTTGCTTCGGGTGGGGCGATTCCGGCCCCACAGATACCCGAAAAGGACCCATCAAAATGAATCGAGCGAACTGGTTCGTAGTCTCTCCCGAGGGCGCCAAAGCCGTGGGGCAACTGCATCACTTTGTGACCGCGAACACATCTCTGCCGCCGAAACTGGTGCATCTGGTGTTTTTGCGTGTGTCGCAGCTAAACGGCTGCGCCCACTGCATCGACATTCATACCCGTGATCTGCTTAAGGAAGGCATGCCGTTCGACACAATCGCTCTCCTACCTGTTTGGCACGAGGCCGCCTATCTATTCTCCGAACAAGAGCGCGCCGCACTGGCATGGGCAGAGGAAGTGACGCTCGTGAGCGAAACCCATGCATCTGATGAGGCGTACGAAAAAGTAGCCGCAGTATTCGGCGAGAAAGACCTGGTCGACCTCACGCTCACCATTGCGGCCATGAACGCGATCAACCGGATGGGCGTGAGCTTCAGATTGAAGCCCCGCGCCAAGCCCGCTGCGGAGAAGTAGCGTACGGCACGCCGGAGATCGTCCTGGCTTTGTCCGGGCCGAGGCGCTCGTAGGAACCATCGGTGGCCTACTCACCGCAAGGAACGGGCGGAGCAAGCCCCGCCCACATAGTGCCTTAACCCTGGACTTCCGCCCGGAAGGCAATCTCAATCAGCTGCTCGGGGAAGGCCAACGCCGAGACCCCGATCAGGTTGCTGGCCACCTGCGGCACCGGCTGGCCATACACGGCCGGCCGGACTTTGCTACTGGCCGCGAAAGCGGCCGGAACGTCGATGACGAACAGCGTTTCCTCGACCACGTCCGCGATCGACCCACCCAGCTCTGCCAGCAGCACCTGCGCGTTCTCGTAGGTGCGCCTCATCTGGGCTTCCATGGTATCGAAGTTGGCGGGCTTGCCGTCGGCCCCCAGCTCCGCCGGCGCAACCAGCTCGCCCTGCGGCGTGTGCGAGAGCTGGCCGGACACGAAGATCGTGTTGTTGACGCGGATGGCCTGTACGTACCCGTAGGCCGATTCCCACGGCACTCCGAAGCTGGCGGTCTTTCGATTGGTAGCGTTCATCATTGCTCTCTCTGGTGAAAGGGCAAGTGTGGCAAGCATTTTGAGTCGACCGCCTCCCCTGAACGGGGGATCAGATTCGAGCGCGGGACAGCTGCTCTCTACCTGCCTTGACCCACGCCTTCATCGGATCCCTCGCCCTGGGCTTGGTCTCCTTCGGCGGTCGGCGCGGTTCCAGCGCTTCCTTGATCCGCGCCAGTTCCAACCGCCCGGCCTCGGCCAGGCGCCGGGCCTGTTGCTGCTGCTCGCGCGTCGGCGGCAGGCCTGGCAGCGGCGGCTCGGGCTGGATCGGAGTGCTGTCGGTCAGCCGGGCGACCGCCTGGCGCAGGGGAAGATCGGGATACAGCCTGGCCGCGCACCAGCGCCCGGCGTACCGCTTCGCCTGCCGGACGTTGGCCGCGCGCACTTCCTTCACCTGCCACATCTTCTGGCCTTCCATCCATAGCCGGACCCCGGGACCGCCGTCGGGCGTGACGCTGGCCGTCTCCCGGCCGTTGTACCAAAGCGCCCAGCGCTCGCCGGTCTGGACCCAGCCAGAGGGGATTGGGGCGGTGCGGAAGCCGTGGGAAGAACGCATGGCCGGAAGGATACGGCTGGTGACGGTGAAGTTTGCCGACGTGCGCGACGGCCACCTGTGGGTAGTGCCGTCGAAAACCGAGGGCTCGACGAACGTTCGACTACAGATCGCCGTGGCCGGGCCGCTGCTCGACCTGCTGGCCAGGTGCCGCGATGACGTGGTTTCGCCGTTCGTGATCCACCGCCTGCCGGAAAAGGCCAGGCCCAGCGACAAGCGCGCGAAGGACCGAGCGCACCACACGCAGGTGCTGCCCGAGCAGCTGTCGCGTGCGTTCGCAAAGGCACGCGATGCTGCCGGCGTGGGTGGCGAAGCACCGCCAACATTCCATGAGATCCGCAGCCTGGGCGGTGCGCTGCTGCGCGATGCGGGCTGGACCACGGAACAGATTCAAGCGCTGATGGGACACGGCAACGCGTCGATGACTGAGCATTACCTGGGTGGCCATGAAGCGCCGTGGCAGCCGGTCACCACGGGTATCGCGCTACCTCGATAGGGTGGCGATAGGGTGGTAATAGGGTGCACAACGAAAAAGGGCCTGCACCGCATGGCGCAAGCCCTTGTTCTATCGCTGCTTTTGGTCGGGACGGCCGGATTCGAACCGACGACCCTCTGCCCCCCAGGCAGATGCGCTACCAGGCTGCGCTACGCCCCGACTGATGCTGCGATGTGCCCGCCAGTGCGGCGGGCCGTGAAGTATAGCGGATTACGATGGAAATTGGATCAGCGGCGCAGCAACTGCAGCACTTCTTCCAGCTCCATGCGCACCTGCTTGATGATCTGGTTGCTCAGCGCCGATTCCTCGCGGGCATCGGGACCATCCAGGCGCAGGCGTGCACCACCGATGGTGTAGCCCTGTTCGTACAGCAGGCTGCGGATCTGCCGCACCATCAGCACGTCATGGCGCTGGTAGTAGCGGCGGTTGCCTCGGCGCTTGGCCGGCTCAAGGCTGGGAAACTCGGTTTCCCAGTAGCGCAGGACGTGCGGCTTGACGTCGCACAGCTCGCTGACCTCACCGATGGTGAAGTAGCGCTTGGCCGGGATCGGCGGTAGTTCGCGATTACTGCCCGGATCCAGCATAAGCTTCCACCCTCTCCTTGAGCTTCTGGCCCGGACGGAAGGTGACCACCGTACGGGCGGAAATCGGAATTTCCTCGCCGGTCTTCGGGTTGCGACCCGGGCGCTGGTTCTTGCGCCGCAGATCGAAATTACCGAAGCCCGACAGCTTCACCTGACGTCCCTGTTCCAATGCTTCACGCAGCACATCGAAAAACGCGTCGACGAATTCCTTGGCTTCCCGCTTGTTCAGACCGACTTCGTCGAACAGCTTTTCCGCCATCTCCGCCTTGGTCAATGCCATTGCCTGCTACCCCCGAGTGCCGCCCGCTCAGCCGCGGATCCGGGCGTGGTGTTCACGCTCGATGGCAGTGACCGCCTCGGCCACCACCGCATCCACGTCGCGGTCCGTCAGAGTGCGCGACTTGTCCTGCAAAATCAAGCCCATAGCGAGACTCTTGAATCCCGGCTCGACGCCCTGGCCGACGTAACGGTCGAACAGGTTCAGGTCGCGCAGCAGCGGGCCTGCGGCCTGGCGCACGGTCGCCGCCAGATCGGCCCAGGCCACCTGTTCAGGCACCAGGAACGCGAGGTCGCGACGCACCGCCGGGAAGCGCGACAGCTCGCCGGCACGTGGCAGGCGACGGGCGGTCAGCGGTTCCAGATCCAGCTCGAAGGCGTAGACATCGGCCTCGATATCCATCGCCTTGGCCAGACGCGGGTGGATCTGGCCGATCCAGCCGATCGCCACGCCATCGCGGAACACCTCGGCCGACCGCGCCGGGTGGCCGTAGGCACGGGCCGACGGGCGGAACTCCAGTACCGCACCACTGGCAGCCGCCAGCGATTCCAGGTCGCCCTTCAGGTCATGGAAGTCGACCTTGCGAGTCGGCAGGCCCCACTGCACCGCCTGCGCGTCACCGCAGACAGCTGCCGCCACGCGCGGCGTTTCCAGCGGTGCCGGTTGGCCATCTCCGGCCTGCTGGGCGAACACGCGGCCGAGCTCGAACAGGCGCACGCGGCCGAGCTGGCGGGCGGCGTTGCGGCCCAGTGTGGCGACCAGGCCCGGCAGCAGCGACGGACGCATTACCGCCAGTTCGGCCGACAGTGGATTGGCCAGTGGCACCAGGCCGTCGCGCAGCTGCCACTGGGCCAGCAGCGCATCGTCGACGAAGGCGAAATTGACGGTTTCCTGCTGGTCACGGGCGATCAGCTGGCGGCGCACGCTCAGCGCGTCCAGCTGGGTCTCGCTCGGCATCGCCACGCGGGCGGCACCGCCCGGCAGCGTGGTCGGGATCTGCTCGTAACCGTGGATGCGGGCCAGCTCTTCGATCAGGTCTTCTTCAATGGCGATGTCGAAGCGGCGGCTCGGCGCGACCACCTGCCAGCCGTCGGCAGCAGCAACCACGTCCATGCCCAGCGCGCGCAGGATGCGCTCGACTTCCGCATCGTCGATGGTGATGCCGAGCACGCGGGTGATGCGGGCGCGGCGCAGCACGATGGTTGCCGGCTGCGGCAGATCGGCTTCACGCACGGCCTCGGTAACCGGCGCCGGGGTGCCGCCCGCCAGGTCCAGCACCAGGCGAGTGGCGTACTCGATCGCGATGCGCGGCAGCGCCGGATCGACGCCGCGCTCGAAGCGGTGGCCGGCATCGGTGTGCAGGCCCAGCTTGCGGCCACGGCCCATGATCGCAGCCGGCGCGAAGTGCGCGGCTTCCAGGAACACGGCGGTGGTTGCGTCGGTGACACGGGTGTCGAAGCCGCCCATCAGGCCAGCCAGGCCGATCGCACGATCGGCGTCGGTGACCACCAGGAAGCTGTCGTCCAGCGCGGCATCGCGGCCGTCCAGCAGCTTCAGCGTCTCGCCCGCGCGCGAACGGCGCACGGCAATGCTGCCCTGCAGGGTGCCGAGGTCGTAGGCATGCATCGGCTGGCCCAGCTCCAGCATCACATACTGGGTGATGTCGACCAGCAGCGAGACCGGACGCACGCCACTGCGGCGCAGGCGCTCGGCCATCCACAACGGAGTCTTGGCGGCGGCGTTGACGCCCTCGATGACACGGCCCAGGTAACGCGGCGCTTCGGCGCCGGCGTCGAGCTGGATGCTCAGCTCACGGCTGCCGACTGCCGGAATGGCCTCGGCAGCGAAGTCCAGCACTTCGCTGCGGGTGGCGGCGGCGACGTCATAGGCGATGCCGCGCAGGCTGAAGCAGTCGGCGCGGTTCGGGGTCAGCTTGATCTCGATGCTGGCGTCCGGCAGGCCCAGGTAGTCGACCAGGGCCTGGCCGACCGGCGCGTCATCGGGCAGCTCCAGCAGGCCGGAGGCATCGTTGTCCAGGCCCAGCTCCTTGGCCGAGCACAGCATGCCGTTGGACTCGACGCCGCGCAGCTTGGCCGGCTTGATCTTCAGCTCGCCGATCTGCGCACCCACCATGGCCAGCGGCGCGACCAGGCCCGGGCGCGCGTTCGGTGCGCCGCAGACGATCTGCAGCAGTTCGCCCTGCCCGGCATCGACCCTGCACACCTGCAGGCGATCAGCTTCGGGATGGCGCACGGCCTCGACGATGCGCGCCACGACCACGTGATCGAGGCCTTCGCCCAGCGCGGTCACTTCTTCCACTTCCAGGCCGATGGCGGTCAGCACTGCACTCAGTTCATCGCGCGAGGCGCCGGTCGGGACATGGCTGCGCAGCCAGTTTTCGGAGAATTTCATGGTGTCACCCTGGTGGGCCCGGCGCATGCGCCTGGGCCTGCGAATTTAGGAGCAGCCGAGCATGGCTCGGCTCTACATGGTTGCGGCTTACGCGAACTGTTTCAGGAATCGCACGTCGTTCTCGAAGAACGCGCGCAGATCGTTGACGCCGTAACGAAGCATCGCGAAACGCTCCACGCCCATGCCGAACGCGAAGCCGGTGTAGCGCTCCGGATCGATGCCGACGTTGCGCAGCACGTTCGGATGGACCATGCCGCAGCCCAGCACTTCCAGCCAGCGGGTGCTGCCGTCGGGCTGCTGCCAGGCAATGTCCACTTCCGCGCCCGGCTCCACGAACGGGAAATAGCTGGGGCGGAAGCGCATCTCGAAGTCGCGCTCGAAGAACGCGCGCACGAACTCGGCCAGCGTGCCCTTCAGGTCGGCGAAGGTCGAATGCTCGTCCACCAGCAGGCCTTCCACCTGGTGGAACATCGGCGAATGGGTCTGGTCGCTGTCGCTGCGGTACACCTTGCCGGCGGCGATCATGCGCAGTGGCGGCGCGTGGTCGCCCATGTAGCGCACCTGCACGCCGGAGGTGTGCGTGCGCAGCAGGCGGCCGTCGCCGAAGTAGAAGGTGTCGTGCATGGCGCGCGCCGGATGGTGCGGCGGGAAGTTCAGCGCCTCGAAATTGTGCCAGTCGTCCTCGATCTCCGGCCCTTCCGACAGCTCGTAGCCCAGCCGGCCGAAGATGCCGGTGATGCGCTCCAGGGTGCGGGTGATCGGGTGCAGGCCGGCACGGTCGCCGTTGCGGCCCGGCAGGGTGATGTCGATGGCTTCGGCGGCCAGGCGCGCATCCAGCGCCGCGTCCTCCAGCAGCGCCTTGCGCTCGCCCAGCGCGCGGGTCAGCGCGTCGCGGGCCTGGTTGATCGCTTCACCAGCGGCCTTGCGCTCGTCCGCCGGCAGGGCGCCGAGCTGCTTGAGCTGCGAGGTGATGCTGCCACTCTTGCCAAGCAGGGCCACGCGCAGCTGTTCCAGCACGTCGGGACTCTGTGCGGCGGCCACATCGGCCAGCGCCTGGGTGGTGAGGGATTGGATGTCGCTCATGGGGGGCCGGAACTCCAGTCGATCTGCCATCGCGATGCGCGAAGGGCCGACCCCTGTCGCCACCGCCGTCCCCGCGCTGCCGCCATGGCCTCGCCGGAACCCAAAAAAGAATGGGGAAGGACTTGCGCCCTTCCCCATGCATTGCCTTGACCTGACACCGTTCCGAGTGAACGGTTACGGCATCGGGAAGGACTTATGCCGCCAGCGCGCCCTTGGCCTTTTCGGCCAGCGCAGCAAAACCGGCTGCGTCGTGCACGGCGATGTCAGCCAGGACCTTGCGATCCAGGGTGATGCCAGCCTTCAGCAGGCCGTTCATGAAGCGGCTGTAGCTCAGGCCGTTGATGCGGGCAGCCGCATTGATACGGGTGATCCACAGCGAACGGAAGTTGCGCTTCTTCTGCTTACGGCCGATGTAGGCGTACTGCTGTGCCTTGATGACCGCCTGCTTGGCGACGCGGAAGACCTTGCGACGGGCGTTGTAATAGCCCTTGGCGAGATCCAGAATCTTCTTGTGGCGGCGACGCGCCTGTACGCCACGCTTAACTCGTGCCATTTTTCAGTTCCTCAGAGGTAAGGGAGCATGCGGTCCAGACGGCCTGCGTCTTCTGCACGGACATGGCCCGTCTGACGCAGATTACGCTTACGCTTGGTCGCTTTCTTCGTGAGGATGTGGCTACGGTTGGCGTGGCCGCACTTGTACTTGCCCGAGGCGGTCTTGCGGAAACGCTTGGCCGCTGCCCGGTTGGTCTTGATCTTGGGCATTGCAATGTCCTTGATGGGATATGACCCTGGTTTCTGACTGATCTGGCGGCGGCCTGGGCCGCTCTTTCCGTCCTGCCATGATCGGCGTACGACCCGTCCTGGGTGGGTCGAGCCGGGCATGATACAGGCAAAACCGCCCTGCCACCAGCCCCTGCAGCCCTTTCGCCGGCACTTCACCGGCATCCTGCAAAAGCAAAGGGACGCCAGCGGCGTCCCTTTATCCTGAACCATTCAGCCAGGCGCCCCGGAAGGCGGCCCGTCCGGCCTCAGGTCTTCTTCTTCGGCGCGATCATCATGACCATCTGGCGCCCTTCCAGGCGCGGACGGGATTCAATGACGATGTCCTCGCCCAGATCGGCCTCGATCCGGTTGGCCATTTCACGACCCAGTTCCTGGTGGCTCATTTCACGGCCACGGAAGCGGATGTTGACCTTGATCTTGTCGCCTTCTTCAAGGAACCCGCGCATCTTGCGCAGCTTGATCTGGTAGTCGCCCTCGTCCGTGACCGGACGGAACTTCACTTCCTTGATCTCGACCTGCTTGGTCTTCTTCTTGGCCTCGCTGGCCTTCTTCTGCGCTTCGAACTTGAACTTGCCGAAGTCCATGATCTTGCAGACCGGCGGATCGGCCTGCGGCTGGATCTCGACCAGGTCCAGGCCTTCATCTTCGGCCATGGACAGCGCTTCGTCGCGCGACAACACGCCGATCATTTCTCCGTCACTGCCGATCACGCGGACGCGCGGCACACGGATTTCCTGATTCTTGCGGTTCTGTTTGTTGTCAGGGGTGCTGATATTACGTTCTCCCAAGGGTATCGAACCGGTCCGGGTGCCTGTGCGCCCGGACCGGACCTTTGCTTACGCGCCCTCGGCCTGGAGCCGCTCGATGAAGGCCTGCAGGCTCATGCTGCCCAGGTCTTCGCCAGAACGCGTACGCACCGCCACAGCCCCATTCTCCTTCTCGCGGTCACCGATGACCAGCAGGTAGGGCACGCGCTGCAACGTATGCTCGCGGATTTTATAGCCGATCTTCTCGTTACGCAAATCCGAGCTGACGCGGAAGCCTTGCTCCGCAAGGGTTTTGGTCACGCCCGAGACGTAGTCGGCCTGGGCGTCGGTGATGTTGGCCACCACCACCTGGGTCGGTGCCAGCCAGGCCGGGAACTGGCCGGCATGGTGCTCGATCAGGATGCCCAGGAAGCGCTCCATCGAGCCGACGATGGCGCGGTGCAGCATGACCGGGTGCTTCTTCTGGCTGTTCTCGTCCACGTACTCGGCGCCCAGGCGGCCCGGCATCATGAAGTCGACCTGCATGGTGCCCAGCTGCCAGGTACGGCCGATCGCGTCCTTCAGGTGGTACTCGATCTTCGGGCCGTAGAAGGCACCCTCGCCCGGCAGCTCCTGCCATTCCACGCCACAGGCGGTCAGCGCCGAGCGCAGCGCGCCTTCGGCCTTGTCCCAGGTGGCGTCGTCACCCAGGCGCGACTCCGGACGCAGCGCGATCTTGATCTGGATCTCGTCGAAGCCGAAGTGCCGGTAAACCGCCAGCGCCTGCTGGTGGAAGGCCGTCACTTCCGACTCGATCTGGTTTTCCGTGCAGAACACGTGGCCGTCGTCCTGGGTGAAACCACGCACGCGCAGGATGCCGTGCAGCGCGCCGGACGGCTCGTTGCGGTGGCAGGAACCGAACTCACCGTAGCGGATCGGCAGGTCGCGGTAGCTGTGCAGGCCCTGGTTGAACACCTGGATGTGGCCCGGGCAGTTCATCGGCTTGACCGCGTACGTGCGCTTCTCCGATTCGGTGAAGAACATGTTGTCCTGGTAGTTGTCCCAGTGGCCGGACTTCTTCCACAGGCTCACGTCCAGGATCTGCGGGCAGCGCACTTCGCCGTAGCCGCTGCTGCGGTAGACCTTGCGCATGTACTGCTCGACCACCTGCCACAGTGCCCAGCCCTTCGGGTGCCAGAACACCAGGCCCGGGGCTTCTTCCTGCAGGTGGAACAGGTCCTGCTGCTTGCCGATGCGGCGGTGGTCGCGCATCTCGGCTTCCTCGATGCGCTTGATGTACGCCTCCAGCTGCTTCTTGTCAGCCCAGGCGGTGCCGTAGATGCGCTGCAGCTGCTCGTTCTGCGCGTCGCCGCGCCAGTAGGCGCCGGAGATGCGGGTCAGCTTGAAGGCCTTCAGGAAGCGCGTGTTCGGCACGTGCGGGCCCCGGCACATGTCCACGTATTCCTGGTGGTAGTACATGCCCATCGCCTGGATGTCGTCGGACATGTCTTCGATCAGGCGCAGCTTGTAGTCCTCGCCACGGGCCTTGAAGATCTCGATCACCTCGGCGCGCGGCGTCATCTTCTTGATGACGTCGTAGTCCTGGGCGATCAGTTCACCCATGCGCTTCTCGATCGCGGCCATGTCGTCCGGCGTGAACGGGCGCTCGGAATAGATGTCGTAGTAGAAGCCCTCGGCGATCACCGGGCCGATCACCATCTTCACGTCCGGGTACAGCTGCTTGACGGCGTGGCCGACCAGGTGGGCGCAGGAGTGGCGGATGATCTCCACGCCCTCCTCGTCCTTGGCGGTGATGATGCGCAGGCTGGCATCGTGGTCGATGACGTCGCTGGCATCGACCAGCACGCCATCGACGGAACCGGCGATGGTGGCCTTGGCCAGGCCGGCACCGATCGACTGGGCGACGTCCATGACGCTGACGGGATTTTCGAACTCGCGGCGGCTGCCGTCGGGAAGGGTAATGTTGATCATCGCAGTGGCTTCGTGCGGGGCCCGCGGGGCGGGCTGGAAAGCGTTCCCGGGCCGCGGCCCGGGCAATAAAAAAGCGCCGCGAGGGCGCCTGGAACACAGGGCCTTCGGGGGCAGGTCAACAGTGGGCGGTGGTAGTGCTCATGTCGCACGCTCGGCCGGCGCTGGGCGCGGGCCACCTTGTTCCAGTCAGGAGTCTGCGACGATCTTAAACCAGCGCACCGGAAAGCCCAAGGGCTGCCGTGCGGTCCGCTGAATGGCCGGCGCTGGCGGCGTGAAAACGCAATGATTACCATGTCCGCGCAGCCCGCCCCGTGCCAGCCTGCCCGCTTCCCCCAGGACCTCGTGATGCGCCACCCGCTCCGACCGGCTCCCGCCGGCCCCGCCCGTGCCCCGCGTTCGCCGGCCCACTGCCGTGGCGCCCGCCCGCAATGATCACCGTCGGCCTTTCCACCCTGGGCTTCTGCAGCCTGGGCATGCTGGCAGCGATGTTTTCGGCACTGGCCTTCTATGCCGCCTCGCCGCACTGCCGTTGGCCCCGCCTGCGCCGTGCCGGTCGTCTCGGCCGCCAGATCGGCCTGGTCGCCGCCGCTGCTGCCCTGTGGTTGTGGATGGCCGAACTCGGCTTCGCTGCCGGCCTGGTGGCGATGCTGTGCACCTGGATGCTCGCTGCGATGCTGTTGCCGGCGCTGGCCGCCTGGCATCGCCCGGGCACGGAGTCACCCTGATGTGGCCGCGCGCCTTCGCCGGCATCATCGCTGGCTTCCTGCTTGCGGCCGCCGCTACCGGCCTGCTGGCCTGGCTGCCGCCCGGCCCGTGGCAGCGCGCACTGGTGCCGACCCTGATCGCCTTCATCCCGTTATGGATGCTGGCCGCCCTGTGGGCGTTCAGCTTCCGCAGCGCACTGCGCGCCTGGCTGGTTCTGGGTGGCAGCGCCGCGGCCGGCTTCGCCGTGCTCGGGCTGCTGCGCCTGACCGGCGCGGTGCAATGAGAGCTCCCCCATGAAGTTCAGTTCGCAGACGCTGCGCACGTTCACCACCCTGCACACCTGGGTCGGCCTGGTCGCCGGCTTCGGCCTTTTCGTGGCCTTCTATGCGGGTGCGCTGACCCTGTTCCATCACGACTTGCCGCTGTGGCAGACCCCGGGCGCAGCCACCGCCTTGCCGGCGGGCCTGGACGATGCGCAGTACCTGCTGGAAGACGTACTGGCGACACACCCGGAGGCCCGCCGCCACGTTGGCATGACCTTCCCCGGCACCGAACACCCGCAGCCCCTGGCGTACTGGCAGGCCGATGACGGCAGCTGGCGCTACGCCTGGCCGGGCCAGATCGCCGGCAGCCCCTCGCCGCCGCAGACCGGACTGGCAGAACTGGTCAACGAACTGCACTACAGCCTCGGCCTGCCGGTGGCCGGCATCTATGTGATGGGCATCGTCAGCCTGCTGTATGGCATGGCGCTGCTGAGCGGCCTGGTGATCCACCTGCCGAGGCTGTTCGGCGACCTGTTCGCGCTGCGCCCGGGCCGCAACCTGAAGCAGCTGTGGCAGGACGCGCACAACGTGATCGGCGTGCTCAGCCTGCCTTTCCACCTGATGTTCGCAGTCACGGGCGCCCTGCTGTGCCTGGTGTTCGTGCAGATGGCCCTGCTCAATCCGCTGATCTACGACGGCAAGGCGCTGCAAGCGGTACCGACCGCGATGGACACTGCGCCGGTGCGCGATGCCAGCGGGATTCCGGCGCCACCGGGCAGCCTGCGCGTGCTGCATGCGCGCGCACTTGAAGTGGCCCGCGCGCAGGGCGTGGCCAACTTTGAACCGGCTTACCTGAAGCTGGCCAATGGCGGTGATGCCAACGCCACGATCGAGATCACCGGCGAGGCCAGTGGCACCCTCGGCCCGCTTGGTGCCGTGGCATTGGACGTCGCCACCGGCAACCTGCTCGCGTCGCAGCTGCCGGGCCAGCGCGACGCCAACCACGCCACGCTCAGCGCCGCCTACGCGCTGCACTTCGGTGAGTTCGGCAACGGCGTGGTGGTCTGGCTGTACTTCCTGCTCGGCCTCGGCGGTGCGTTCCTGTTCTACTCCGGCAACCTGCTGTGGATCGAGTCGCGGCGCAGGCGTCGCCAGCCACAACAGCCACGTGCCGGTGTGAACATGGCGCGGGCCACGGTCGGCGTGTGCATCGGCCTGTGCGTGGCGATCTCGGTCGCGTTCGTCACCGCACTGGTGCTGGAGCGGCTGGCACCGTCGGCGCTCGACCACGGCATCCGCTGGGCCTGCTTCGGCAGCTGGGCAGCCTGTGCGCTGTGGGCTGCACTGCGCCGCCCCGCGCAGGCCGCGCGCGAACTGCTGTGGGCCGCAGCGATCAGCACTGCACTGGTGCCGGTCCTGCACGGTGCACTCAATGGTGACTGGCTGTGGCGCGCCGCCGCGCGTGGCCAGTGGCCGCTGTTCTGGATCGATGCCATCGCGCTGGCCATGGCCTTCGGCTTCGCCCGCCTGGCCGTCGCCAGCCAGCGCCGCGCCCGCAACGGCGATCCGAACAGCGTCTGGGCGAACTGAAGCGTCGCCGGGCATGAGCCCGGCGCCAGCACGCGACTCAATCGCCGATGCGCGCCTTCTGCCACGGGCCGAGCATGGCGTTGAGCAGGCTGGCCTGATCGTCGTCACCGGTCAGCTCCCACATGAACACTCCGGCCAGGCCCTGCTCGCGGGCGAACTGCGCACGCAGGCCGATCGAACGCGGGTCCTCATAGCTGATGAGGATCTTCTGCCCGGCGTTGTACAGCCACGGGCTCTGCGCCTGCGGCTGCCAGTGCCTGGTCCAACCCGGCTGGTCGAGATAGCGCGCCTTGATCACCCGCCAGTCGCCGGCATCGGCCGGTGCACTGTAGGGCTGATACAGGCCGTCCGGTGCATCGCCGGTGACCTTGAAGCCGCGCCCGTAGAACGGCACGCCCAGCACCAGCTTGTCGGCCGGCACGCCATGTTCACGGTAGTACTGCACGGCGCCGGCCACGTTGTTCCAGCGGCGCAGCTCCGGCGCCAGCGGATCGGCCGGCACTTCATGCAAGGGCGCATTGAAGGTCGACACCGACGAAAAGCCGGTGCCCATGTCGTAGCTCATCAGGTTGATGAAATCGAACACCCTGGCCAGCGCCGGCAGGTCGTAGCTCGCCGCTGGATCATAGGGACCGTCGGTCTGCAGGCGGCCGGCGGCCAACGCGGCGGTCAGCAGCATCGGCTGGCCCACCTTGCGACCGCGTGCATCGAGTGCCTGGCGGAAGGACTGCGCAAGCCGGGTCAGGTTGGCGCGATCCTGCGGGCGATGCGCCAGCTCCTTCGGTCCGCCACTGACCGGGAATTCCCAGTCGATGTCCACGCCATCGAAGCTGCCGGCGTGGCGTTCGAAGAACAGCGCCATGCACGAATCGACCAGGCGCCTGCGGCTGGCCTCGGTCAGCGCTGCATCGGAGAATCCACCCGCGCCCCAGCCACCGATCGAAATCAGCGTGCGCAGGTGCGGATGCGCCTTCTTGAGTTCGGCCAGTGCGGCGAAATTCTTCGGCGCTTCCGCACCGACCGTGCAGCGGCCGTCCTCGATGGTGGAGAACGCGTAGAACAGGTGGGTCAGGCGCTCGGCCGGAATGCTCGACACCGGATAGCGCTCGGCCGATCCGCCAGGGTAGTAGGCGCCGAAGATCGGCGGCTGTGCGGGCGCTGCGTGCGCGGCAATGGGCAAGGCACCGGCAATCAGCACGGCAAGGACGGCCACGGTCTGGCGGAACATGGGATCTCCCGGTTCAAAGGCGCCGCCACGTTAGCAAACGGAAGGACCCATGGGACGGATGTCGCGGCATGTCGCCCCGTGACAGGCACACCGCATCCCGTGACGACAGCGGGGCAGACACGCGATTGCCGTCATGCACTGCAGCAGGACACGCACCGACGCCGCCGCCCCATGCATCGGCTAAGGTAGCCGCAGACCTTCAATCGCGCATGGACATGAGCATCGACTACGACAGTATCGACGACGGCGACCTGCTTGGCGACGAAACCCTCGACGACCGCGAGGCACTGGAGGCGCGCGCCTACGCCGCCTTCCGCGAAGGCGACCTGCAGCAGGCGGTGGCGCTGTTCGGCGAGCTGATCGCACTCGCTGCCGAAGTGCCGTACCTGCATTACATGCGCGGATTGGCACACAAGTACCTGCGCGACTGGGCCTCCTCACTGCAGGACAACCTCCAATCAGAACAGCTGCGCGGCGAGTTCGATGAAGCCACCGCGTGGAATGCCGGTATCGCCGCCACCGGCGTCGGTGACTGGGCCGAAGCACGCCGCCAATGGTCCCGCTGTGGCATCACCCTGCCCGAGGGCGAAGGCCCGATCGAGGGCAACTTCGGCGTAGCCTGCGTGCGCTTGGCACCGTGGTCCGACGCCGAAGTGGTGTTTATGAGCCGCATTGATCCGGTGCGTGCACGCATCGACAACGTACCGCTGCCTGAAAGCGGCTTCCGCTTCGGCGACATCGTGCTGCACGACGGGGCCTCGACCGGCCAACGTGCCTATGACGAGCGCCAGGTGCCGGTGTTCAATGCCATGCAGCGCCTGCAGCCTTCGGACATGGCGACCTTCACCGTGTTCGTGCAGTGCGACTCGGCCGATGACATCGCTGCCCTGGAGGCCATCACGCTGCCCGGCATCGGCATGGTCGAGGACTGGACGGCCACCGTGCGCCGGCTGTGCCGCCGCTGCAGCTACGGCACGCCTCACCATCATGGCGATGAGGCACCACGTGAAGACCAATGGAGACGCGAACGTGACCTCGGCGTGGCCGCACAGGGCCGGGCCGCGGTGGAAAAGCTCATGGCGATGTGGGTTGCTGCAGCCCCCGGCCGCGTGCTGGAGGCCATCGAACAGCGCGAGCACCCGCTGAGTGACCCCGAGCCGGGCCAGGTGTGGTGGCTGGGAGAGGAGGAAGAAGGCGCGCAGGTGTAGGGACCAACGATCCTCGCCCACAGGATTCCAGGCAAAGAGAAAGCGGGCCGAAGCCCGCTTTCTCATTTGCGAAAGCGTGAGGACCAACGGTCCTCACCCACCGCACGATCAGCAGTACCGATTATTCGGCGCTGGCGCCTTCGCCTTCTTCGACGGCCTTCATCGACAGGCGGATACGGCCCTGCTTGTCGACTTCCAGCACCTTGACCTTGACCACATCGCCTTCCTTCAGCTTGTCGCCGACCTTCTCGACGCGCTCGCTGGAGATCTGCGACACGTGGACCAGGCCGTCCTTGCCCGGCAGGATGGTAACGAACGCACCGAAGTCCATGATCTTGGCGACCTTGCCTTCGTAGATGCGGCCCGGCTCGACGTCCGAGGTGATCTGCTCGATGCGGGCCTTGGCGGCCTGGGCAGCGATGGCGTTGACCGACGCGATGACGATGGTGCCGTCGTCCTGGATGTCGATCTGGGTGCCGGTTTCCTTGGTGATGGCCTGGATGGTCGAGCCACCCTTGCCGATCACTTCGCGGATCTTGTCCGGGTGGATCTTGATGGTCAGCAGGCGCGGCGCGTAGTCCGACAGCTCCTCACGCGGAGCGGTCAGGCCGTGGGCCATTTCACCCAGGATGTGCAGGCGGCCAGCCTTGGCCTGCTGCAGGGCCTGCTTCATGATCTCTTCGGTGATGCCTTCGATCTTGATGTCCATCTGCAGGGCGGAGATGCCCTCAGCGGTACCGGCCACCTTGAAGTCCATGTCGCCTAGGTGATCTTCGTCACCCAGGATGTCGGACAGGACCACGAAACGGTCGCCTTCCTTGACCAGGCCCATGGCAATACCGGCCACCGGTGCCTTCACCGGCACGCCGGCGTCCATCAGGGCCAGCGACGAGCCGCAGACCGACGCCATCGACGAAGAACCGTTCGACTCGGTGATTTCCGAGACGACGCGGATGGTGTACGGGAAGGCTTCCAGCGACGGCATGACAGCCAGCACGCCGCGCTTGGCCAGACGACCGTGGCCGATTTCGCGGCGCTTCGGGCCCATCATGCGGCCGCACTCGCCCACCGAGAACGGAGGGAAGTTGTAGTGGAACAGGAAGTTTTCCTTGTACTCACCGGCAACGGCATCGATGACCTGGCCATCACGGGCGGTGCCCAGGGTGATGGTCACGATGGCCTGGGTTTCGCCGCGGGTGAACAGCGAGGAACCGTGGGTACGCGGCAGCACGCCAGTCTTCACGGCGATCGGGCGGACGGTGTCCAGCGCACGGCCGTCGATACGGACCTTGGTGTCCAGCACCGAGTCACGCATGGTGCGGTATTCCAGCTCGCCGAATTCCTTCGACAGCTCGGCCGGGTTCCAGCCTTCGGCGGCCACGCGGCCCGCCAGGGCTTCGAACACGTCCTTCTTGATCGCCGAGATGGCGTCACGGCGCTGCAGCTTGTCGCGCACCTGGAAGGCTTCGCCCAGGCGCGGGCCGATGGCTTCCTTCAGCGCGGAGATCAGCGCGTCGTTCTTGGCCGGGGCTTCCCAGGTCGACGGCTTGGTGCCGGCTTCGACGGTCAGCTCGTTGATCGCGTTGATGACCTTCTGCATTTCGCGGTGACCGAAAGTCACGGCGCCCAGCATCACGTCTTCGGACAGCAGCGCGGCTTCGGATTCGACCATCAGCACGGCGTTGGAGGTACCGGCAACGACCAGTTCCAGCTGCGAGTCAGCCAGTTCGCTGACGGTCGGGTTCAGGATGTACTCGCCGTTCTTGTAGCCGACCTTGGCAGCGCCGATCGGGCCCATGAACGGGGTGCCGGCCAGGGCCAGGGCAGCCGAGGCGCCGATCAGGGCCGGGATGTCGCCGTCCACGTCCGGGTTCAGCGACATGACCGTGGCGATGATCTGCACTTCGTTCTTGTAGTCTTCCGGGAACAGCGGACGGATCGGACGGTCGATCAGACGCGAGATCAGCGTTTCCTTCTCGGTCGCACGGCCTTCACGCTTGAAGAAACCACCCGGGATGCGGCCGCCGGCGTAGAACTTTTCCTGATAATCGACGGTCAGCGGGAAGAAGTCCTGGCCTTCGCGCGCGCTCTTGGCGGCGACGGCGGTGACCAGCAGTACGGTGTCGTCCATCTTGACGATGACCGCGCCGCTGGCCTGGCGGGCGACTTCGCCGGTCTCAAGCGTGACGGTGTGCTTGCCGTACTGGAAGGTTTTGGTGATTTTTGCCACGGAGGGTGTCCTTGGGGATGCTGTCTGCGAATTTGGACCGTCGGCGACCCTTGCCGCCAGCGGGTGGCCGGATCGTTCCGGCCTGAATCGGGGATTGCGGTGCTACAAAACAAAACCGCGGCGCATCGCTGCGCCGCGGGAGATTCGTTGCTTAGCGACGCAGGCCAAGCTTTTCGATCAGGGCCTTGTAACGCTCGACGTCCTTCTTCTTCAGGTAGTCGAGCAGGCTGCGACGGCGGTTGACCATCTGCAGCAGGCCGCGGCGGCTGTGGTGATCCTTCTTGTGGGTCTTGAAGTGGCCGGTCAGCAGTTCGATGCGGGCGGTCAGCAGGGCAACCTGGACTTCCGGGGAGCCGGTGTCAGCGGCGCTGCGCTTGTTGTCTTCAATGACCTTCTGGGTGTCGATCGACATTTCTTTTTTCTCTGTGATGCGTGGCCGGCAGGAACGCGCTTCGCGCACCGCCAGGCTCGCCGTGGACTACGAGGATGAAACCTGCGCGAGGCAGGTTGCCGGAAAACGGCCGCGAAATTGTAACGGCCAGGGGCTTCCGGGACAAGGACCGGGGCTGAACCACCCTGCCCCGGTCAGAGGTTGAAACGGCGCTGCGGGGCCAGCAGGCCACTGTCGTCGACCTGGCCCAGGCCCTGGACAGCATCGTCCGGACCGAACACGGCCACCAGGCCATGCGGCCAGGACGCGTCACGCTGGCGCTGGCCGACGCAGAAGCGGTGGGTCTGCCCGGCATCGAGGTCGACCCGCGGGTATCCAGCCAGGCCGGCTGCCAGCGGCAGCAGCAGCGCGTCCATGCCCGCCTCGTCGCCGGCCTCGGCCATCGCCCGCAACTGGTCCAGGGTGACCATCGCCGGCGCGCGGAACGGTTCGACCCACAGCCGGCGCAGCGCGCTGATGTGGGCGCCACAGCCCAGGCGTTCGCCGAGATCGCGGGCCAAGCTGCGGATATAGGTGCCGGAGCCACAGGTCACGCGCAGGTGCAGGCGCCCGGGCAGCTGTTCGAGCACCTCGATCGCGTGCACCTGGACCTCGCGCTCCGGAGCCTCGATGGCCTCGCCGCGGCGGGCCTTCACATACAGCGGTTCCCCGCCCTGCTTCAGCGCCGAATAGATCGGAGCCCGCTGACGGATGTTCCCCGTCAGTGGCGCCAGCGCAGCCTGCAGGGCCTCGGCGCTGATCGCCGGCACCGGGCGCTGCACCAGCACCTGGCCCTCGGCATCATCGGTATCCGTGGTCTGGCCGAGGACGATCTCGGCATCGTACGCCTTGGCCGAACCCAGCAGCAGGCCGGCGATCTTGGTGGCCTCGCCGAAGCATAGTGGCAGCAGGCCGGTGGCCAACGGGTCGAGGCTGCCGGTGTGGCCACCCTTCTCGGCACGGAACAGGCGGCGCGCCACTTGCAGGGCGGCGTTGGAGCTCATGCCGGTCGACTTGTCGAGCAGCAGGATGCCATCCAGGCGGCGGAACTGAATTCGGGTCATGGCAGAAATGTGTAGGGCCGAGCCATGCTCGGCTGCCGCAGCGCGGTCTGCGTCAGACGTCGCACAGCCGGAATGCAACGACGCCGGGCATGCCCGGCGTCGCGCGGTTATTCGTCGTCGCTCCCGCGACGCTTCTCCGCGGCCAGCGTATCGGGCAGGTCGCGCAGGATGTTGTCGATGTGCTCACCACGGTCGACCGAGTCGTCGTAGTGGAAATGCAGCTCCGGCACGTGGCGCAGCTTCATCGCGCGGGCCAGGTCCATGCGCAGGCGGTAGCCCAGCTCCTTCAGGCCGGCCACGGCTTCAGCCGAGCGTTCCGGCATCAGGGCGGTGACGAACACCTTGGCATGGGCCATGTCGCGGGTGATTTCCACGTCGGACACGCTCACCGAGGGCAACCCGTGCTCGCGCACGGCGTTGTGCACCAGGGTGCCGAGTTCACGGCGCAGCTGGGCGGAGACACGGTCGGTTCGATGGAAAGTCTTGGGCACGAGCAGCTCTTGGTTCAGTTGTCGCCCGACCAACGGTCGGGCGCTACCTTTGATTCGATTGTCGCCCGACCAACGGTCGGGCGCTACAGGTACATGGTAGGGCCCGACCGTTGGTCGGGCCACCTTGCAGCATTACAGGGTGCGCGGCACTTCGATACGCTCGAAGCACTCGATCTGGTCGCCCGGCTTGACGTCGTTGTAGGCCTTCACCGCGATACCGCATTCGGTACCGTTGCGGACTTCCTCGACGTTCTCCTTGAAGCGACGCAGCGATTCCAGCTCGCCCTCGAAGATCACCACGCTGTCGCGCAGCACGCGGATCGGCTTGTTGCGCTTGACCACGCCCTCGATGACCATCGAGCCGGCAACGGCGCCCAGCTTGGAGCTGCGGAAGACGTCGCGGACCTCGGCGATACCGATGATCTCTTCGCGGATCTCCACGCCCAGCAGACCGGATGCCACCTGCTTCACCTGATCGATCACGTCATAGATGATCGAGAAGTAACGCAGGTCAACGCCGTTGGATTCAATGATGCGACGGGCCGAAGCATCCGCACGCACGTTGAAGCCGATGACGGTGGCCTTCGAAGCAGCCGCCGAGTTGGCATCCGATTCGGTGATGCCGCCGACGCCGGAGTGGATCACGTTGATGCGGATGTCTTCGTTGGACAGCGCGACCAGTGCCTGGCTCAGGGCCTGCACCGAACCCTGCACGTCGGCCTTGATGACCAGGTTGAGAACCTGCTGGCCCTCGCCCTTGCCCAGGGTCGCCATGATGTCTTCCATGCGGCTGCCAGCGGTGGCGACCAGGCGCGATTCACGGCGCTTGGTCTCACGCTGCTGGGCAACATCCTTGGCCAGGCGCTCGTCCTCGACCACCACGAAGTCGTCTCCGGCTTCCGGCACACCGGACAGGCCCAGGACCTGCACCGGGATCGACGGGCCGGCGAACTCCGGCTGCTTGCCGGTTTCGTCGAACAGCGCACGCACGCGGCCGTACTGGATACCGCACACCAGGTAGTCGCCCTTCTTCAGGCGGCCCTGCTGCACCAGCACCGTAGCGACCGGGCCGCGGCCCTTGTCCAGCGACGATTCGATCACCACGCCCGAGGCGCGGCCTTCGTCGACGGCCTTCAGTTCCAGCAGTTCGGCCTGCACCGACACCGCGTCCAGCAGGTCGTCGATGCCCAGGCCGGTCTTGGCCGAGATCTCCACCATCTGGATGTCACCACCGAACTCTTCGGCCACGACCTGCTCGGAGAGCAGCTCGTTCTTGACCCGCATCGGGTCGGCGCCGGACTTGTCGATCTTGTTGATCGCCACGATCAGCGGCACACCCGCCGAACGGGCGTGCTGGATCGCTTCCTTGGTCTGCGGCATGACGCCGTCGTCGGCAGCAACCACCAGCACCACGATGTCGGTCAGCTTGGCACCGCGGGCACGCATCGAGGTGAACGCGGCGTGGCCCGGGGTATCCAGGAAGCTGATGACGCCCTTGGGCGTCTCGACGTGGTAGGCGCCGATATGCTGGGTGATGCCGCCGGCTTCGCCGTGGGCAACCTTGGTGCGGCGGATGTAGTCCAGCAGCGAGGTCTTGCCGTGGTCCACGTGACCCATGATGGTGACCACCGGCGGGCGCTGTACGGCTTCGCCCTGGTTTTCACCGGTCGAAGCCAGCAGCGCGTCTTCGGCATCGTTGTCGTTGGCACGGATCGCCTTGTGGCCGAGTTCTTCGGTCACCAGCGCAGCGGTGTCGTGGTCGATGGACTGGGTGATGGTCGCCATCACGCCCATCTTGAACAGCGCCTTCACCACCTCGCCGCCCTTCAGCGCGAGCTTCTGCGCCAGGTCGGCCACGGTGATGGTCTCGCCGATCGCGACTTCACGCACGACCGGTGCGGTCGGGCGTTCGAACGCGTGCGGACCGGCATTGTTGCCACCACGCGACATGTCGCGACGGCCACCGGACTGGTTGCGCCCACCCGGACGTCCACGCGAACTGCTGTTGTTGCTGTTGCCACGACGCGCACGGTCGGCGGCCGACAGGTGCATCTGGCCGGCGAAGCGGTCGCCCGGGCCACGCTCGTTGCGCGGCGCGCTGCGGTTGTTGCGCTCGTCGTTGCGCGGCGGCGGCGGAGCACCACGCGGCGCAGCCGGGGCGGCGGCCGGGGCGCGCGGCGGGCGCGGCGCGGTTTCGTCGATCGGAGCACGCTTGGGCTTGCTGGCGGCCAGTGCCTCGGCCGCCTTGGCCGCAGCCGCAGCTTCCTCGGCGGCCTTCTTCTCGGCCTCGGCGCGTTCCTTGGCGGCGGCCTCTTCCTCACGGGCACGGACGATGGCCTCGTCGCGCAGACGATCCTTCTCGGCCAGGGCCTGCTGTTCGGCGAGGTTGCGCGCACGCGACTCTTCCAGCTTGCGCAGGATGTCGGCGCGCTCTTCGTCCGGCGTCATGGCGCGAGCACCATCCTTGACGTAGGTACGCTTCTGGCGCACCTCGACATTCACGGTCGTCTTGCTGCGACCGGAATTGACCGTCACTTCCTGCTGCTTCCGGCGGTTGAGCGTGATCTTCTTTGCAGACTGATCGGTCTCTTCCGGGGCCTGCTCGGGCTTGCCGTGCGAACGACGAAGGAAGCCCAGGAGCTTTACCTTCTCGGAGCTGGTCACGACCTGGTCGGGACCGCTGAACTTCATGCCGGCACCGGCCAGCTGTTCCAGCAGTTTTTCGACCGGCGTGTTGACCAGTTCGGCAAGCTTGCGGATGGTGGTTTGCTGCGACATTCGGATCCTATGATCTTGTGGGCGCCCCCCCGCATCTGGAGGTGGCGCGGATTCTACGCCCTGAGCGGCTCAGGGCCCTGTTCATTGCCGGCTCATTCGCCGCGTTCCAGTCGGGCGATCTCCTCGGCACGGGCGGCCAGGATCAGCGCAGCGGCGCGCGCCTGATCCAGTCCTTCGATGCCGAAGTCCATGACCTCGTCGGCGGCCAGGTCGGACAGGTCCTCGCTGGTACGCACGCCGTGGCCGGCCAGCGCATATGCAGTGGCTTCGTCCATGCCCTTCAGGGACAGCAGGTCCTGCGCCGGCTGGCCGTCTTCAAGGCCTTCCTCGACTGCCAGGGCCTCATTGAGCAGCGCATCGCGGGCACGAGCGCGCAGCTCTTCGACGATGTCCTCGTCGAAACCTTCCACGGCCAGCAGTTCGCCGACCGGGACATATGCGATTTCCTCGACGGTGCCGAAGCCTTCGCTGACCAGGATGCCGGCGATTTCCTCGTCCACTTCCAGTTTGTCCATGAACAGCTGGCGGGCGGCAGCCTGCTCGGCCTCCGACTTGGCAGTGACCTGGTCCTGGGTCATCACGTTGAGCTGCCAGCCGGTCAGGCGGCTGGCCAGGCGCACGTTCTGGCCGCCCTTGCCGATCGCCTGGGCCAGGCGGTCTTCGGCAACGGCCAGGTCCATCGAGTGCTTGTCCTCATCGACGATGATCGACTGCACTTCGGCCGGAGCCATCGCGTTGATGACGAAGTTGGCCGGGTTGTCGTTCCACAGCACGATGTCCACGCGCTCGCCATTGAGCTCGTTGGACACGGCCTGCACGCGCGAACCGCGCATGCCGATGCAGGCACCGATCGGATCGGTGCGCTGGTCGTGGGCCAGCACGGCGATCTTGGCGCGGTCGCCCGGATCGCGGGCGCAGGCCTTGATTTCCACCAGGCCCTGGCCGACTTCCGGCACTTCCAGCTTGAACAGCTCGATCATGAACTCCGGCGCGGCGCGGCTGATGAACAGCTGCGGGCCACGCGGCTCCGAGCGCACTTCGGCCAGGTAGCCGCGCACGCGGTCGCCGGCACGCAGCACGTCGCGCGGAATGCCCTTGTCCTTCGGAATGAAGCCTTCGGCATTGCCACCGAGGTCGACGTAGATGTTGCCGCGCTCGGCGCGCTTGACCACACCGGTGATCAGCTCACCCACGCGATCCTTCCATGCATCCACGACCTGCTGGCGCTCGGCTTCGCGCACGCGCTGGACGATGACCTGCTTGGCGGCCTGGGCAGCGATGCGGCCGAAGTCCGGGTTCTCGATCTGCTCTTCGATGTAGTCGCCGACCTCGACGCCTTCGGCCTCGTCGACGGCGTCCATCAGGCGGATCTGGCGATCCGGCGATTCCATCACCACGTCATCGGCCACCACTTCCCAGCGGCGGAAGGTTTCGTAGCTGCCATCCTTGTGGTCGATGACCACGCGGGTCAGCACTTCCTCCTCGGGATAGCGCTTCTTCGCTGCCGAGGCCAGGGCGGCCTCGATGGCATCGAAGATCACTTCACGCGGCACGCCCTTCTCGTTGGCGACTGCGTCGACTACCAGCAACAGTTCCTTGCTCATTGGCTCACTCCGCGCGCGGCTTCTTTGCCGCCGGCTCGTTGGAAGAAGAATTCGTGTTCGGCTTCGGACGCTTCGGCGCCGGACCGGTCGGCTTGCTCGGGGCCAGCCCCAGCGCCACCCAGTCGGGCATGATCCGTGCCTTGTCGATGTTGTCGGCCGACACGACCACTTCAGCCTTGTCGACGATGAAGGTGATGGTGCCCGCAGCCTCGTCGATCGCTTCGATGCGGCCCTGCAGGCGACGACGGTTGTCCTGCGGCAGCTTCAGCGTGACCTTGGCCGATTCACCCTGGTGGCGACCGAACTGCTCCAGGTTGAACAGCGGGCGGTCCACGCCCGGCGAGGACACTTCCAGCGTGTAGTTGCCGCTGATCGGGTCTTCGACGTCCAGCTGCGCCGAGACTTCGCGGCTGACCCGCTCGCAGTCGTCGACATTGATGATGCGCTCGGGCTGTTCAGCCAGCGGCACGTCGATGTAAAGGCGCAGGGTCGCACCGCCGGGGGCCGGCAGATACTCAACGCCCAGCAGCTCCAGGCCCAGCGACACAACGGTCGGGGCGAGCAGATTCGCGATGTCGGTTGCCTTGTCGCTCACAGCCTGCCTTGATCTCTATGGTTGGGTGCCGGCCTTGGCCGGCGTGGAAACATGACGCCCCGGAAACGACAAAGGGCCCGTTGGGCCCCTTTTCCGGAAAGACTCCGGTGACTGGATTCCGGTTGCAACCTGCATTGCCTGCCGGTTGCGGCCCTCCTTCCGGGTCCGGACTCCCGCTGGGAGGCCGCCTTCAGGGGTACTGCTAGGCCGCTGATGATAGCGGCTGCACCGCGCTGGTGCAAGGTGCGGACCCGGGGTCAGACCCCTTTTCCACGGGAAAAGGGATCTGACCCCGATCACGCAGAAACGACGCAGACCCCAAAGAAAAACGCCCTCGAAGCAGCACTTCGAAGGCGATCTCCTTACTTGGTAGCGGGGGCAGGATTTGAACCTGCGACCTTCGGGTTATGAGCCCGACGAGCTGCCAGACTGCTCCACCCCGCATCAGAAGCGGAATTATGAGCGGTTGCTCCAAAAACTGCAAGCTTCCCCTCATTCATCAAATCGGTTGGCGCCGATCCGAAGTTGGTAGCGGGGGCAGGATTTGAACCTGCGACCTTCGGGTTATGAGCCCGACGAGCTGCCAGACTGCTCCACCCCGCACCGGAAGTGTTTGAACTGCTGCCCTGCTCTTTCGAGGAAGGCTACCGCAACGATGTTCTGGCTGAACCGCTGCAGTGACAACTCAGGCTGCGCATATTACACGAATCGCGCAGCTTTGTGTCAACTTTTATGCAAGATGCGCAAATGCCTGCTGGCACCAGACCATGATCGGGTTCCAGGCCAGGCCCAAGGCCAGCAGCGCCAGGGCATTGACACCCAGCACCACACCCAGCACGCGGTCGTTGTTGCGCGGCATGGCCTCGCCCACCGGCTCATCGAAGTACATGACCTTGATGACGCGCAGGTAGTAGAAGCAGCCGACCACGGCGCACAGCACGCCCAGGATGGCCAGCCACAGCAGGCCGCCGTTGACGGCCGCGCCCAGCACCGCCAGCTTGGTCCAGAAGCCCAGGAACGGCGGGATGCCGGCCAGCGACGCCATGATGCACAGCACCAGGCCGGCCATCCACGGGTTGCGGGCATTGAGGCCCTTGAAGTCCTCGATGTTCTCGGCTTCAAAGCCGGCACGCGACAGCGCGATGATCGCGCCGAAGGCGGCGGTCGACATGATGGCGTAGGCCAGTGCGTAGAACAGCGCAGCGGCATAGCCCTGTGCGCCACCACCGGCGATGCCCATCAGCAGGAAGCCGATGTGCGAGACGGTGGAGAACGCCAGCATGCGCTTGAGATTGCTCTGCGCGATGGCCATCAGGTTGCCGATGACCAGCGAGACTGCGGCCAGGCCGGCGATCAGCAGCTGCAGTTCGGTCGACAGCGGACCCACGCCCATTTCCAGCAGGCGGTAGGCCATGCCGAAGGCGGCCAGCTTCGGCGCCGAGCTGATGAACAGTGCGATCGGTGCCGGGGCACCCTGGTACACGTCCGGCAGCCACATGTGGAACGGTGCGGCACCCAGCTTGAAGGCGACGCCGGCGATCATGAACACCGCACCGGTGATCAGCAGCACGCGCTCTTCCGAGTGCGGGATGGCGTCACGGATGACGTCCAGGTGCAGGCTGCCGGTAGCGCCGTAGATCAGCGACATGCCGTACAGCAGCAGGCCAGAGGCCAGCGAGCCGAGCACGATGTACTTCATCGCCGCTTCCGAGGCCAGGCCGTTTTCGCGGTTGCTGGCGACCAGGGCGTAGGAGCACAGCGCCAGCAGTTCCAGGCCCAGGTAGACCATCAGCAGGCTGCCGGCCGACACCAGGATCATCATGCCGGCGGTGCCGAACAGGATCAGCACCGGGATCTCGCCCTGGAACAGGTTGCGGTCACGCAGGTAACGCCAGCCGTAGACCAGGGTCAGGCCGCTGAGCAGCACGATCCCGGTCTTCATCACGTCCGCGGCGGTATCGCGCACGAACATGCCATGGAAGACCTCGCCCTGCCCGCCCACGCCGGTGACCAGCATGAACAGCACCACGGCCAGCGCAGCGAGCGAGAACAGGTGGGTGACGATCTTGTTCCGGTTGCTGACGAACAGGTCGAGGATCATCAGGGCGAAGGCGCTGCCGATCAGCACCAGCTCGGGAGCGAGCGGTGGCAGGTCAGCGGCGGTCAATGGCAGCAGCGGCGAGGTGGTCATCATCAAATCCTGGAATTACAGCAGCTTGCTGGATGCGATCTGCATCGCCAGCTTCGCGATCGAGGGCTCCATCAGGTCGGTCAGCGGCTTGGGATAGATGCCCAGGGCCAGCACGCCGATGGCGAACACGCCCAGCACCAGCCATTCGCGGCCGTTGATGTCCTTCAGTTCGGCAACATGGCTGTTGGCCACTTCACCGAAGAAGATGCGCTTGTACAGCCACAGGGTGTAGGCGGCGCCGATGATCAGGGTGGTGGCCGCGCCCAGCGCGATCCACGGATTGCGCTGGAAGGCCGACAGGATGACCATGAACTCGCCAACGAAACCGCTGGTACCGGGCAGGCCCGCGTTGGCCATGAAGAACAGCATGGCGAAGGTGGCGAACCACGGCATCACGTTGACCACGCCGCCGTAATCGGCGATGCGGCGGCTGTGCATGCGGTCGTACAGCACGCCGACACAGGAGAACATCGCGCCGGAGACGAAGCCGTGCGAGATCATCTGCACCATGGCGCCCTGCAGGCCCAGGCGGGCGGCATCGGCGTTGCCGGCTTCACGGACCAGCCACAGGGCAATGAAGGTGCCCAGGGTGACGAAGCCCATGTGCGCGATCGACGAATAGGCGATCAGCTTCTTCATGTCGTCCTGCACCAGGGCGACCAGGCCAACGTAGATCACTGCGATCAACGACAGCGCAATCACCAGCCAGGCCCATTCCTGCGACGCGTCCGGGACGATCGGCAGGTTGAAGCGCAGGAAGCCATAGCCACCGATCTTCAGGGCGATGGCGGCCAGGATCACCGAACCGGCGGTCGGCGCTTCCACGTGGGCGTCCGGCAGCCAGGTATGGACCGGGAACATCGGCACCTTGACCGCGAAGGCGATCAGGAACGCGAAGAAGATCCAGGTCTGTTCCTTGGCCGACAGTGGCAGTGCATACAGGTCGGCCAGCTGGAAGCTGCCGCCCTTCATGTACAGGTAGATCAGTGCCACCAGCATCAGCACCGAGCCGAGGAAGGTGTACAGGAAGAACTTCAGCGCAGCGTAGATGCGACGCGGGCCGCCCCAGACACCGATGATCAGGAACATCGGGATCAGCATCGCCTCGAAGAACACGTAGAACAGCATCGCGTCCGTCGCCGCGAAGATACCGACCGTGACGCCTTCCAGGATCAGGAAAGCCGCCACGTACTGGTTCACGCGCTTGTCGATGGCGCTCCAGGCGCCGATCAGGGCAAGCACGCTGACCAGGGTAGTCAGCAAGATCAGCGCCACGGCAATGCCGTCCACGCCCAGGTTGTAGCCGATCTTGTACGCCGGGATCCAGGCATGGGTCTCGACGAACTGCAGACCGTCGATGCCCGCGTTGTAGCCGCTCAGCAGCGAGAGGCTCGCCACGAACGTCAGCACCGCTACGCCCAGCGACGCCCAGCGGGCGGTCTGCGCATCACGGATCGCAAGGATCAGGGCGCCACCGATGATCGGCAGCCAGATGAGGACACTGAGTAGAGGCCAGTTCGACACGTCTTCTTATTCCGTACAGGTCATCAACGCAGGTAATGCATCAGCACGCCCAGCAGGGCAATCAGGCCGATGATCATCGCGAAGGCGTAGTGATAGAGGAAACCGGATTGGGTACGACGCAGCACGCCGGCTGCAACGTCCACAACACGTGCCGAGAGATTGACCACGCCGTCGACGATGTTGCTGTCGATCCAGCGCGAGACCTTGCCCAGCTTGACGCTGCCACCGGCAAAGCCATCGATCCACAGCTTGTCGAAGCCGTACTTGTTTTCCAGCACCGACACCAGCGGAGCGAACGTCTTGCGCGCCTTGCCCGACAGGTCCGGCTTCCACAGGTAGAACAGTGCGGCCAGCAGGAAGCCCGCAACGGTCAGCATGAACGCCGGAGCCATCATGCCGTGCAGCGCGAAGGCGACCGGGCCGTGGAACTCCTCACCCAGGAAGCCGATGGTGTTCTTGGCCGGATCGTAGAAGTCGACGATTCCGGTGAAGAACGTATGCGCCTGGCCCTTGATGGCATAGTGGGCATGATGGCCGGCCCAGTCGGTGCCGTACAGCATCGGACCGATGCTGAAGAAACCGATGGCGATCGACGGGATGGCCAGCAGGATCAGCGGCAAGGTCACCACCCACGGGGTTTCGTGCGGCTCATGCGGACCGTGGCCATGGCCGTGGTCATCGTGATGCGCATCGCCGTGGTGGGCGTCGGCGGCGTGGTGAGCGTCATGGGCGTGACCATGATCGTCATGATGCACGTCGCGGAAACGCTCCTTGCCGTGGAAGGTCAGGAACAGCAGGCGGAAGCTGTAGAAGCTGGTGACGATCACGCCACCCAGCACTGCCCAGTAGCCGTAGGTGGCCACCCAGTTGTCGGACAGGTGCGCGTGCAGCTCGGCGGCCTCGATGATGGTGTCCTTCGAGTAGAAGCCGGAGAAGAACGGCGTACCCACCAGTGCCAGCGTACCGATCCACATGGTGATGAAGGTGATCGGCATGTACTTGCGCAGGCCACCCATCTTGCGCATGTCCTGCTCGTGGTGCATGGCAATGATGACCGAGCCGGCACCCAGGAACAGCAGCGCCTTGAAGAAGGCGTGGGTCATCAGGTGGAACACGGCTGCCGAGTAGGCCGACACGCCCAGTGCAACCGTCATGTAGCCCAGCTGCGACAGCGTGGAGTACGCGACGACGCGCTTGATGTCGTTCTGCACGATACCGATCAGGCCGGTGAAGAACGCGGTGGTGGCACCGATGAACAGCACGAAGTTCAGCGCGGTCTGCGACAGCTCGAACAGCGGCGACATGCGGGTGACCATGAAGATACCGGCGGTCACCATCGTCGCGGCGTGGATCAGTGCCGAGATCGGGGTCGGGCCTTCCATCGAGTCGGGCAGCCACACGTGCAGCGGGACCTGGGCCGACTTGCCCATGGCACCAATGAACAGGCAGATGCAGATGACGGTAGCGATCGACCAGATCACCGGCTCGTTGAGCAGCTGCATGCCCAGGATCGTGCCGTCCCAGATCTGCAGCTGGGCGCGCGGATCAGCCAGCATGCCGGCCTGCGAGAACACCTGCGAGTAGTCCAGGGTGCCGAACACCCACAGCACGCCGGCGATGCCGAGCAGGAAGCCGAAGTCACCGACGCGGTTGACCAGGAACGCCTTCATGTTGGCGAAGATCGCGGTCGGGCGCTTGAACCAGAAGCCGATCAGCAGGTACGACACCAGGCCCACCGCTTCCCAGCCGAAGAACAGCTGCAGGAAGTTGTTGCTCATCACCAGGGTGAGCATCGAGAAGGTGAACAGCGAGATGTAGCTGAAGAACCGCTGGTAGCCCGGATCGTCCTGCATGTAGCCGATCGTGTAGATGTGGACCAGCAGCGACACGAAGGTCACCACCACCATCATCATCGCGGTCAGCTTGTCGACCATGAAGCCGACGTGGGCCGAGTACTGGCCGACTTCGAAGAACGTGTAGATGTTCTGGTTGAACGGCTGTGCGCCGCCCCACAGCAGCTGGTAGAGCGTGTACATCGACAGGCCGCAGGCCACCGCGACGCCAAGGATGGTGATGGTCTGCGCGCCGAAGCGCTTGACCTGGCGACCGAACAGGCCGGCGATGATGCTGCCGAACAGCGGCGCAAGCACCACTGCGATCAACAGACTCTTGGAGAGAGTGATTTCCATCTGTGGATCAGCCCTTCAACGAATCGACTTCGCCGACATTGATCGTGCGGCGGGTACGGAACAGGGTCACCAGGATCGCCAGGCCGATGGCGGCTTCCGCGGCGGCGACGGTCAGGATGAAGAACACGAACAGCTGGCCGGACGGGTCGCCCAGCTGGCGCGAGAAGCCGACGAAGTTGATGTTCACCGACAGCAGCATCAGTTCGATCGACATCAGCAGGACGATGACGTTCTTCCGGTTGAGGAAGATGCCGGCCAGGCTGATGGCGAACAGCACCGCGCCAAGCGCAAGGATGTGGCCAAGGGTAATCACGGCTGGGTCTCCTCGCCGGTGGCCGGCTTGCTGTTGCTGTGCACGACCGGTGCTTCGGCACCCATCTTGACCATGCGCAGGCGCTGGCCGGCCTTGACCATGGTCTGCTCGCCCGGGTTCTGGCTCTTGACGCCGGTACGACGGCGCAGGGTCAGCATGACGGCGGCAACCACGGCCACGGTCAGGATGACGGCGGCGAACTCGAACGGCAGCAGGTACTCGGTGAACAGCGTGCGTGCCAGCCAGGTGATGTTGGAACTGTCGGCGGCGACCGCAGCGGCGTTGTCGGCCGGGAACGGCGTGACCGAGCGTGCCTTGACGCCGATCAGGATCAGCATCTGCGCCAGCATCGCCACCGCGACGATGAGGCCGACCGGCAGGTAGCGCACCCAGCCCTCACGCAGCTTGGTGGGGTCGATGTCCAGCATCATCACCACGAACAGGAACAGCACCATCACCGCGCCTACGTAGACCAGCACCAGGGCCACGCCGAGGAACTCGGCCCCCACCAGCAGCCACACGCAGGCAATGGAGAAGAAGGTCAGCACCAGGCAGAGCACGGCGTGAACCGGGTTGCGCACGCTGATCACCGCACCGGCCGAAACCGTTGCCGCGATGGCGAACACCCAGAAAGCGATATTTACCCAATCCATCTCTCGACCTCAGCGGTAAGCGGCATCGGCGGCACGACGCTCGGCGATCTCGGACTCGAGACGGTCGCCAAGGGCCAGCAGCTGCGGCTTGGTAACGATGTTTTCGCCACGGTTCTCGAAGTGGTACTCGAGGATGTGGGTTTCGACGATCGAGTCCACCGGGCAGCTTTCTTCGCAGAAGCCGCAGAAGATGCACTTGAACAGGTCGATGTCGTAGCGGGTGGTGCGGCGGGTGCCGTCCTCGCGCTTGGCCGAGTCGATGGTGATGGCCAGCGCCGGGCACACCGCTTCACACAGCTTGCAGGCAATGCAGCGCTCTTCGCCGTTGGGATAACGGCGCAGGGCGTGCAGGCCACGGAAGCGCGGCGACTGCGGGAACTTCTCCATCGGGTACATCATCGTGTACTTCGGCTTGAAGCTGTACTTCAGCGTCAGCCAGAGGCCGGCCAGCAGTTCGAGCAGCAGCAGGCTCTTGAAGTAATGGGTAATCCTGTTCATCACTTAGACGCCCTTTTGAATCACGCCGAAGAACACCATGACGGCGGTAACCGCGATCCACAGAATGGCCAGCGGGATGAAGACCTTCCAGCCCAGGCGCATGATCTGGTCATAGCGGAAGCGCGGGAAGCTGGCACGGAACCAGATGTAGGCACTGGCGAAGAAGAACACCTTGACGAACAGCCACGGTGCACCGCCCTTCCAGATCCAGTCGACCAGCGGCGAGACGTTACCCAGATCAAGCCAGCCCTGGACCGGGCTCAGCCAGCCGCCGAGGAAGAAGATCGAGATCAGGAAGCTGATCAGGATCATGTTCGCGTATTCGGCCAGGAAGAACAGGGCGAACGCACCGCCGGAGTACTCGACCATGTGGCCGGCAACGATTTCCGATTCGCCTTCCACCACGTCGAACGGCGCGCGGTTGGTTTCAGCCACGCCCGACACCCAGTAGATGACGAACAGCGGGAACAGCGGCAGCAGGAACCAGTCGAAGAAGCCGGAACTGCCGGCCTGCGCAGCGACGATGTTGCTCAGGTTCAGGCTGCCCGAGGCGATCATCACGCCGACCAGGGCGAAGCCCATGGCGATTTCGTAGCTGATCATCTGCGCCGAGGCGCGCATCGCACCCAGGAACGCGTACTTCGAGTTGGACGCCCAACCGGCCAGGATGATGCCGTAGATGCCCAGCGAGGTCATCGCCAGCAGGTACAGCAGGCCGGCGTTGGCATTGGACAGCACGATCTGCGAATCGAAGGGCACCACCGACCAGGCCGCGAAGGCCGGGGCCAGGGTGATCAGCGGGGCCAGCAGATAGATCGCCTTGTTGGCGCTGCTCGGCTGGACCACTTCCTTGAAGAGCAGCTTGAAGACGTCGGCGAAGGCCTGGAAGATGCCCATGCCCACGTACATCGGGCCGTGGCGGACGTGCATCCAGCCGATCAGCTTGCGTTCCCAGACCACGTAGAAGGCCACCGAGATGATCACCGGCACGGCGATCACCAGGATCTTCAGGATGATCCAGATCAGCGCGCCGATGTCACCGAGGCCCAGCAGCCACTGGTGCAGCGGGTCGACCGCGTTCAACAGCAATTCGTTCATGCAGCCACCACCGATACGCGAGCGGCACCCAGCGGCGCGGTCGCGCCGTGGCCCGATTCAATCCAGACCGAACCCGCAGCGACGCGGGCGTCGACCACCACCGGCAGGGTGGCCTTGCCGGCGTCGGTGCCGACCTTGGCCATCTGCCCTTCCTGCAGCTGCAGGCGAGCGGCATCTTCTGCGTTCAGCACGATGCGCGGGGCGTTGTTGAGCGGATGCGACTGCAGTGCCGGCGCGCGACGGACCACCGCATCGGTGCGGTAGATCGCGGCGGTCGAAGCCACTTCCAGGCCTTCACCGGCAACTGCCGGCTGCGCCGAAGCAGCGACGGTGACCGACACCGGGGCCAGGCTGGCACGCAGGCCGGCCAGGTCGGTGAAGTCGAAACCGGCCAGGGCCATGTCGCCGCCCAGTGCGCGCAGCACGCGCCAGCCTTCGCGGGCCTCGCCCGGCAGCTTGCCGCCGGCACGGGCCGACTGCTCGCGACCATCGAGGTTGGTCAGGGTGGCATCGATTTCCGGCAGCGCACCGATCGGCAGGATCACGTCGGCAACGTCGCGGGTCGAGGCGCAGGCGAACTGGCTGAAGGCCACCACCTGGGCACCGGCCAGCGCCTTGCGGGCGGCCGGGGCGTCGGCGAAGTCCAGGCCCGGCTCAAGGCCGTACACCACGTAGGCCTGGCGCGGCTGCGCCAGCATCGCGGCGACGTCCTTGCCAGCCGGCAGCACGCCGGCGCGGGTCAGGCCAACGGCGTTGGCGCCCTGCGGGATGCGGCACAGCTTGGCACCGGTAGCGGCAGCGAAGTCACGCGCGGCAGCGCGGATCGCGGCAGCCTGCGGGTGGTTCTCGGCGATGCCACCAACGATCAGCACGGTGTTGTTGCCGCCCTGCACTGCCGAACGCAGCTCGGCGTTGGCCAGCGCGTCGACGAACTTCGACGGGGCAACGATCTGCTTGCCGGCGACACTGAAGGCGAAGTCGAAGTCCACCGGATTGACGACGTGGATCTTCGCGCCCTTGGTGGTCTGCGCCTTGCGCAGGCGAGCGTGCAGCAGCGGCAGTTCGTGGCGGATGTTGCTGCCCAGGACCACGATGCGGTCGGCGCCCTCGATCTCGGCCAGCGGCAGGCCGAACACTTCGGCGGTTGCGGCGTCGGAGAAATCGCGGTTGTTGATGCGGTGGTCGATGTTGCCCGAGCCCAGGCCCTTGGCCAGGCGGGCCAGCAGTGCGCCTTCCTCGTTCGAGGTCGACGGGTGCACCAGCACGCCCAGGTTGTCGCCCTGGTTGGCCTTGAGGATTTCGGCGGCCGCGGCCAGGCCTTCGGCCCAGCTCACTTCCTTCCACTCGCCGTTGACCTTGCGCAGCGGCTTGACCGCACGGTCTTCGCTGTACAGGCCCTGGTGCGAGTAGCGGTCACGGTCGGACAGCCAGCACTCGTTCACGGCTTCGTTGTCGCGCGGCACGGTGCGCAGCACTTCGCCGCGACGCACGTGCAGGAACAGGTTCGAACCCATCGCGTCGTGATAGCCCAGCGACTCACGCGCGGTCAGTTCCCACGGGCGGGCGCGGAACTGGAACACCTTGTTGGTCAGCGCGCCGACCGGGCAGACGTCGACGACGTTGCCGGACAGCTCGGTGGTCAGCGGCTTGCCGTCGAAGGTACCGATCTGCAGGTTCTCACCGCGGTACATGCCACCCAGTTCGTAGGTACCGGCAACGTCGGCGGTGAAGCGGACGCAGCGGGTGCACTGGATGCAGCGGGTCATCTCGGTGGCGACCAGCGGACCCATGTCCTCGTCAGGCACCACGCGCTTGCGCTCGTTGAAGCGGCTGACCGAACGGCCATAGCCCAGCGACACGTCCTGCAGCTCGCACTCGCCGCCCTGATCGCAGATCGGGCAGTCCAGCGGGTGGTTGATGAGCAGGAACTCCATCACCGAGCGCTGGAACTTCAGCGCCTTCTCGCTGCGGGTGGCGACCTTCATGCCGTCCATTACCGGGGTGGCACAGGCCGGCGCCGGCTTCGGCGACTTCTCCACGTCCACCAGGCACATGCGGCAGTTGGCGGCGATCGGCAGCTTCTCGTGATAGCAGAAGCGCGGAATGGAGATGCCGGCCTTGTCAGCGGCCTGGATGATCATCGAGCCCTTGGGCACGACCAGCGACTTGCCATCGATCTCGATGGTGACGTGATCGGGTGGGACGCTCGGATTTACGGGTTGCGCGCTCATGCAGCGGCTGCCTCCACCTTCTTGCCGTCAACCATCGAATGACCGTTGACGATGTAGTACTCGAACTCGTCCCAGAACTGGCGCAGGAAGCCCTGGATGGGCCATGCAGCCGCTTCGCCGAACGCACAGATGGTGTGGCCTTCGATCTGGCCGGCCACTGCCTTCAGCTGGTGCAGGTCTTCCATCGTGGCCTTGCCGGCGACGATGCGCTCCAGCACGCGGTGCATCCAGCCGGTGCCTTCACGGCAGGGGGTGCACTGGCCGCAGGATTCCTTGTGGAAGAACTGGCTGATGCGGCAGGCGAACTTGACGCAGCAGACGCTGTCGTCGAGCACGACGATCGCGCCCGAACCCAGGCCGGAGCCCAGTGCGCGGATGGTGTCGTAGTCCATCGGCAGGCCCTTCAGTTCGGCCGCGGTCAGCACCGGCATCGACACGCCGCCCGGGATCGCGCCCTTGAGCTTGCGGCCCGGACGCAGGCCACCGGCCATCTCCAGCAGGTCATCGAAGGTGGTGCCCAGCGGCACTTCGAAGTTGCCGCCGTTCTGCACGCAGCCGGACACCGAGAAGCACTTCGGGCCGCCGTTGGCGGTCAGGCTCAGGCCCTTGAACCACTCCGGGCCGTTGCGGATGATTGCCGGCACCGAGCCATAGGTTTCGGTGTTGTTGATCGTCGACGGCTTGCCGTACAGGCCGAAGTTGGCCGGGAACGGCGGCTTGTAGCGCGGCTGGCCCTTCTTGCCTTCCAGCGATTCCATCAGCGCGGTTTCTTCGCCGCAGATGTACGCGCCAGCGCCCAGCGCGCCGTAGATGTCGATGTCCACGCCGCTGCCGAGGATGTTCTTGCCCAGCCAGCCGTTCGCATAGGCGTCGGCCAGGGCCTGCTCGAAGTGCTCGAACGGCTCGTGGTGGAATTCACCGCGCAGGTAGTTGTAGCCCACGGTCGAACCGGTGGCGTAGCAGGCGATCGCCATGCCTTCCACGACCGAATGCGGGTTGTAGCGCAGGATGTCGCGATCCTTGCAGGTGCCCGGCTCGGATTCGTCCGAGTTGCAGAGGATGTACTTCTGCATGTTGCCCTTGGGCATGAACGACCACTTCAGGCCGGTCGGGAAGCCGGCGCCACCGCGGCCGCGCAGGCCCGAGGCCTTGACCATCTCGATGACCTGCTCCGGCGGGATCTTCTCTTCGAGGATCTTGCGCAGGGCAGCGTAGCCACCGGTCTTCAGGTAGCTTTCGTACGACCACGGGGTGTCGTAATGCAGGGTGGTATAGACCACCTGGTGCGGCAGCGGCGCGGGGCCGACCGGACCCTTGGATTCGTGGTGATGTGCCATGCCCTTACTCCAGCCCGTCCAGCAGCTCGTCGACCTTTTCCAGGGTCAGACGCTCATGGTAGTGACCGTTGATGACCATCATCGGCGCGCCACCGCAGCCGGCCAGGCACTCTTCCTCGCGCTTGAGATAGACGCGGCCGTCAGGGGTCGATTCACCGTGCTTGATGCCCAGCTTCTTCTCGCAATGGCGCACGATGTCCTCGGCGCCATTGAGCCAGCAGCTGATGTTGGTGCAGATGGCCACGTTGTTGCGGCCCACCTTCTCGGTCTCGAACATCGAGTAGAAGCTGGCGACCTCGTAGGCCCACACCGGCGGCAGGTCCAGGTACTTGGCCACGCCGGCGATCAGTTCGTCGGTCAGCCAGCCCTGGTTCTGCTCCTGGGCCGCATGCAGGCCCTGCAGCACGGCAGAGCGCTTGCGGTCCGGCGGGAACTTGGACAGCCAGTGATCGATGTGAGCGCGGGTCTTGTCGCTCAGCACCACCATCGGGTCGACGTCGCGCGCCGCCTCGAAATTACCTGTCGCCTTCATCGGCCGACCTCAGCGAAATGCATAACGTGAAATTCCAGAAACTGCGGCGCCGGCTTGCGCCGGCTGCCTGCAGCGGGCGTTGGCGTGGCGGACGGCATTACCGGTCAACCTCGCCGAACACCAGGTCGTAGGTGCCGATCATCGCCACCACGTCAGCCAGCATGTGGCCGCGCACGACCGAATCGATCGAGGACAGGTGGGCGAAGCCCGGCGCACGCAGGTGCACGCGGAACGGCTTGTTGGCGCCATCGGAGACCAGGTAGCAGCCGAATTCACCCTTCGGGGCTTCCACCGCCGAGTAGGTCTCGCCGGCCGGCACGCAGTAGCCTTCGCTGAACAGCTTGAAGTGGTGGATCAACGCTTCCATGTCGTCCTTCATGTCCTCGCGCCTGGGCGGAGCGACCTTGAAGTTCTTCACCATCACCGGGCCCGGGTTGGCCTTCAGCCACGCCACGCACTGCTTGATGATGCGGTTGGATTCGCGCATTTCGGCAACGCGGACCAGATAGCGGTCGTAGCAGTCGCCTTCCTTGCCCAGCGGGATGTCGAAATCGACGGCATCGTACTTGGCGTACGGACGCTTCTTGCGCAGGTCCCAGGCAATGCCCGAGCCGCGCAGCATCACGCCGGTCATGCCCCACTGGTGGGCCAGTTCGGGAGTGACCACGCCAATGCCGACGGTACGCTGCTTCCAGATACGGTTGTCGGTCAGCAGGGTTTCGTATTCGTCGATGCGCTTGGGGAACTCGACGGTGAAGTTCTCCAGGAAGTCCAGCAGAGAGCCTTCGCGCGAAGCATTGAGCTGCTTCAGCGCCTTGCCCTTGTGCCAGCGCGATTCCTTGTACTTCGGCATGTGGTCCGGCAGGTCGCGGTAGACACCGCCCGGACGGTAGTACGCCGCGTGCATGCGCGCGCCGGAAACCGCTTCGTAGCAGTCCATCAGCTCTTCGCGTTCGCGGAAGGCGTACAGCATCACCGCCATCGCGCCCAGGTCGAGCGCGTTGGAGCCCAGCCACATCAGGTGGTTGAGGATGCGGGTGATTTCATCGTACATGGTGCGGATGTACTGGGCACGCTCCGGCGCCTCGATACCCATCAGGGTCTCGATCGCGCGCACGTACGCGTGCTCGTTGCACATCATCGACACGTAATCCAGGCGATCCATGTAGCCGATCGACTGGTTGAACGGCTTGGACTCGGCCAGCTTCTCGGTACCACGGTGCAGCAGACCCACGTGCGGATCGGCGCGCATGATGGTTTCACCGTCCATTTCCAGGATCAGGCGCAGCACACCGTGAGCGGCCGGATGCTGCGGGCCGAAGTTCATGGTGTAGTTGCGGATTTCCTGCCGGCTCTCGGCGGCGTTGCTGGCGAATGCTTCGCCGGCCTGGTGTACGTGGCTCACTTCACTGCCTCCTGCGCGCGCTCACCTTCTGCGGTCTGCAGACGGGCGTCGTCGCGGATCACGCGCGGCACGCCGACGCGCGGCTCCACCGAGGTGACCGGTTCGTAGATCACGCGCTTCTTTTCTTCGTCGTAGCGGACTTCGACATTGCCGATCAGCGGGAAGTCCTTGCGGAACGGATGGCCGACGAAACCGTAGTCGGTCAGGATCCGGCGCAGGTCCGGGTGGCCTTCGAAGATCACGCCGTACAGGTCGAACGCCTCGCGCTCGAACCAGTTCAGGCCCGGCCAGATGCCGGTCAGCGAGGACACCACCGGCAGTGCTTCGTCAGGGGCGAAGCAGCGCAGGTGCATCATCAGGTTGTGCTGGTAGGAACGCAGCTGCGCGACCACCGCAAAGCGCTGGGTCGGCATGTGCTGCGGGCGGGCACCGTCGGCACCGTTTTCCTCGGTGGGGAACTCGCCCCACGCGAAGCGGCCCTGGGCCTTGCCTTCGACGCCTCGGCTGAAACCCTGCGAGGACACGTCAGCGGTGTCCCATTCGTCGGAGCCATAACCGAGGTAGTCGACGCCGCACAGATCCACGGCCTGCTCGAAACCAAACTCGTCACGCAGCGCCAGGGCGGTGGCGTGCCACTCGGCGGCAGGCACTTCCAGCGTCACTTCGCCGCGGGGTTCGACCACGATGACCTTCGCACCAGCGAAACGTGCGGAGAGTCGGTCGATGAAGGATGCTTGCTCTGCCATGGGGGCTTGGCGCGCTCTAGTCAGGTGAAGGGGTCAGCGGGCGATGGTCTGTGTACGCCAGATCTTCTTCTGCAGCTGCAGGATCCCGTACACCAGCGCCTCGGCGGTCGGCGGGCAGCCCGGGACGTAGACGTCCACCGGCACCACGCGATCACAGCCGCGCACCACAGAATAGGAGTAGTGGTAGTAGCCGCCACCGTTGGCGCAGCTACCCATCGAGATGACCCACTTCGGGTCCGGCATCTGGTCGTAGACCTTGCGCAGCGCCGGGGCCATCTTGTTGACCAGGGTGCCGGCCACGATCATCACGTCGGACTGACGCGGCGACGGGCGGAACACCACGCCGTAGCGGTCCAGGTCCAGGCGCGCGGCGCCGGCATGCATCATCTCGACCGCGCAGCAGGCCAGGCCGAAGGTCATCGGCCACATCGAGCCGGTGCGCGCCCAGTTCAGCAGTGCGTCGACGCTGGTGGTGACGAAGCCCTTTTCCAGCAGCGGGTTGTCGCCTTCCGGCCGCAGGATGTCATCAACCCGGCCTTCCGGCGACGGGTTGTTCATGAGGCCATCGAGAGTCTGAATCACTCCCATTCCAGCGCTCCCTTCTTCCAGACGTAAATGAAACCGAGGAACAGCATGCCGACGAACAGGCCCATGGTGACCAGCGAACGGGCGCCCAGTTCCATGAAGACCTGGGTCCACGGCACGATGAAGATGATTTCCAGGTCGAAGACGATGAACTGGATCGCGATCAGGTAGTAGCGCACGTCGAACTTCATGCGCGCGTCTTCGAAGGCTTCGAAGCCGCACTCATACGGCGACAGCTTTTCCAGATCGGGGCGGCGGGGACCGAGGAATCGACCAACCAGCATCAGCGTAACGCCGATACCGGTGGCAACGATCAGAAACAGCAGAGACGGCAAATATTCGGCCAGCACAGCGATTCTCTCTTGCCTCTGCCGCCGCGCCTGCAGGCGCTTTGGCATGGGGGAGTGGACGGGAACCTGCCTGGCGCCTTGCGCGCCAGACGAACCCGCTTTACTTACAAATGGTGCCCAAGAGGGGACTCGAACCCCTACGACTTGCGTCGCTACCACCTCAAGGTAGTGCGTCTACCAATTCCGCCACCTGGGCAAACGATCACATCAGACTATCTTTCCGATGCGCCGCGTATTGTAACCGGCTTCAGTCTTTCTGGGAGCCTTCTGAAGGCTTTTCTTCACCAGAAACCGAAGATTCCGCCTGAGCCGGCACATTCGCGGCCGGAACCTGGGCTGCCGGGACCGCATCGGCCTTCGGGACGGCCGGCAGCTCGCCCGCCGGAGCCGCCGGAGCAGCCGCTGCCGGGGCGGACATCAGACCCAGATCCTGGTCGGCTGCCGGACGGGTGCCGTGACCGGCATACCAGGCCATGAAGAGGCTGATGCCAAAGAACACGACAGCCAGCCACTTGGTCGACTTGGACAGGAAGTTCGAGGCGCCACGCGCACCGAACACCGTACCCGAGGCACCAGCACCAAAGCCCGAACCTGCCGCCGCACCCGAGCCACGCTGCATCAGGATCAGCGCGATCATGGCCACAGCGACCAGCACGTAGACGACATTGAGGATCAACATCAGCATTGGAAACCGCCCTCGGACAATACTTCTAGGATTAGTTCGCGGCCGCCGCCCGTGCGATGGCCAGGAAGTCCGCGGCCACCAGGGAGGCGCCGCCGACCAGCCCACCATCGACATCCGGCTGCGCGAACAGTTCCCCGGCATTGTCGGGCTTCACGCTACCGCCGTAAACAATGGGCAGTGAGTCGGCGATTCTAGCATCGATACGCGCGACTTCGCCACGGATGAACGCGTGCACCTGCTGCGCCTGCTCCTTGCTGGCGGTACGGCCGGTGCCGATGGCCCAGACCGGCTCGTAGGCGACCACGGCGTTGGCGAAACCGGCCGCACCGACCAGTTCCAGTACCGGCGCCAGCTGGCTGGCGATGACCGTTTCGGTCTGCCCGGCCTCTCGCTGTTCCAGGGTCTCGCCCACGCACAGCACCGGGACCAGGCCGGCATGCTGGGCAGCGGCGAACTTGCGCGCGACCAGCTCGCTGCTTTCATGGTGGTACTGGCGGCGCTCGGAATGGCCGACCAGGCCATAGCGGGCCCCGACCTCGACCAGCATGGCCGCGCAGACTTCGCCGGTGTAGGCGCCCTTCTCGTTGCTGCTCACGTCCTGTGCGCCAAAGGCCAGGCCGGTCGCGCCGAAGTCCTCGACCAGCTCGCCCAGGTACGGCAGCGGGGGCAGGATCACCACGTCCACGCCCTCCAGCGGCAGCCCGGCGGCCACCTGCCCCAGCAGTTCATTGGCGAATTGACGGCTGCCATGCAGCTTCCAGTTTCCGGCGACGATCTTGCGGCGCATGAGCGGGTGGCTCCTGTGTGAAGTCAGCCGGTCATGATACCCGTTGCGGCAAAAATCCGTTTCCTTGTAAGCGGTTACATGGATTTTCAGCCAACGGCGCAGCCCCTCGTGGCGGAGGGGGGGGGGCGGGGTTTGGGTGGTCGCGGAGAGCCCGGCTAGATCTGGGGCTTGGCCGGGCGGGTAGGACTGCGCAGGGGGCGCTGCAAGTACGTCCATGTAAGCTCGATCGCCGCATCCATGCGGCTCACGCCCCTGCGCAGCCCCACCCGCCCGGCCTCTGACACAGTCCGGCGGTTCCGCCCGCCACGGAAAGAAAAAAGAAGAACAAGAGCAAAGGCAAAAGCTGCATTCCGGGTTGATGCTGGCTGGACCAACCCCCTGCCCCACTTCGATCCGAGAGATCTCATCCACGCATGGCGTGGATCTACCGTGTCGACCAAGGTCGACACCTACCGAGAATCGGGATTTACCCACCGTCACCGGGAAACTGTCGGGGGTGGGGCGGTGTGAGTTGGCAGGACCGTTGGCGCCATGGATGGCGCCATCGAGCCCCCATGGGTGAGGGCGCTTTGCTTGCGAAGCACTGCTTCGCAAGCGCCCGAACGCACAGCCGCCAGCGGCTGGGCCGGTCTGGGGGTTCACGGCGTGTCCTGCCAACCCACAGCGCCCCGCTCAACCGGCACGAATCCAGAGCCGCCTTGGCTTTGGGCTTGCCGGCCAGCGGCCGGCACTACCGCGGGCGCAGGGTGCGACCCTGCAAAAAACAAGGCCGCCTTTCGGCGGCCTCACTTTTCTTTACTTCAGCTTGATCTCGCGCAGGCGTTCCTCGAGGAAGCCGTGGGCGGTGATCGGCTCCGGGTACCGGCTCGGGTTCTCCGGGGTGATGCACGAGGGCAGCACGTCGATCAGGAAGTCCGGGTTCGGGTGCAGGAAGAACGGCACCGAGTAGCGCGGCTGGCGCGCCAGCTCGCCCGGAGGATTGACCACGCGGTGGATGGTCGACGGATAAACATGGTTGGTCAGGCGCTGCAGCATGTCGCCGATGTTGACCACGATCGTGTCCGCGTCCGAGGTGAACGGCACCCACTCGCCGTCGTGCGACTGCACTTCCAGGCCCGCGGCACTGGCACCCACCAGCAGGGTGATGAAGTTGATGTCGCCATGAGCACCGGCACGAACGTTCGGGATGTCGTCGGTGGTGATCGGCGGGTAGTGGATCGGGCGCAGGATCGAATTGCCGAAGTTGGTCTTGTCGGCGAAGAAATTCTCCGGCAGGCCGATGTGCAGGGCGAGCGCCGACAGCACGCGCGACCCCAGGTTGTCCAGCGCCTGGTACAGGCCGTACCCCCGCTCGCGGAAGCCCTCGACTTCGGTCGGCCACAGGTTCGGCGCCATCACGTCACGGTACTTGGAGTCGTCGGCGATCTCGCGGCCGATGTGCCAGAACTCCTTCAGGTCGAAGTGCTTGGAGCCCTTGGCGGTCTCCACGCCGAAGGGGGTATAGCCACGGGCGCCGCCGCTGCCAGGCACGTGGTACTTGCGCTTGACCTCTTCCGGCAGGGCGAAGAAGGCCTTGAAGGCATCGTAGGCCGCGTCGATGTCGGCCTGCGGGATGCCGTGGTTGCGGATGCCCGCGAATCCCCATTGGCGATAGGCCGCGCCCAGCTCGGCCACGAAGGCCTCGCGGTCGCTGTCGAAACGGGTGATGTCGAGGGTGGGGATCTGGCTCACAGCGGTTCCTGGCTTGTCATTGGGTCTGGGGGGCCAGCGCATTCATGGCCCGCCTGAACATTGTGACAGATCGCCCGGGGGACGCCACTCGATACGAAGAAACAAACCGATACAATGCGCGACCCGCGCGCGAATTAACGCTTCCGTCACGTTCGGCCCGCCCCTTTGCCCGCTCCCTGAATCCGCCCCGCCATGTCCGCAGCCGCCCCTGCCGCACCCGCCCTTGAAGGTTCCACCCGGCGTTGGCGCCGGCTGGCCTGGTGGTCGCTGTTCGTCGCCGGCAATGCGGCCCTGGCTGCGGCGATCGCACTGGGCAACGTGCCGCTGCGGGACAATCCAGGCGGCAGCGCGGGCCTGGCCTACCTCGCCATCGCCCTGCCCGGCCACCTGCTCGCGTTCGGTGCGCTGGCCGGCCTGCTGCCATTGCTGCTGGGGCTGTGGCCACGCACTGCCCGTACGCTGAGCATCAGCGCCGTTCTCCTGCAGGGCCTGTGGCTGTGCCTGCTGCTGGTCGACGCCAAGGTGTTCACCCTGTACCGCTTCCACCTCAACGCCATGGTCGTGAACATGGTGTTCGGCGGCGCCCTGCAGGACCAGGTCGCCCTGTCCTGGAAGACCTGGCTGCAGGTCGCGCTGCTGGTCGCCGCGGTCTTCGCCGCCGAAGGCCTGCTGGCCTGGGCGTGCTGGAAGCTGTTGCCGGCAGCGCCGCGCCGGCGACGGGTGCTGCAGGCGTGGGCAGCGGTCGCGCTTCTGATGGCCGGCGGCCAGGTCGCCACCGCCTACTACGACGCCCGTGGCGACCGCGATGTGATCGCGCAGTGGAACTACCTGCCGTGGGCGCAACCGATCACCGCCAAGAGCTTCATGCGGCGCCTGGGCGTGGTCAGCCAGCAGCAGGCCGGCCTGCCCGACCCGCGCCATGCGCAGCTGCAGTACCCACTGCACCCGCTGCGCTGCCAGAACCCGCATCGCCCCAATGTGCTGATGGTGGTGCTGGAATCGCTGCGCCAGGACGTGCTGACACCGCAGCTGATGCCCAACACGTCGGCGCTGGCGCAGGACGCGCGCGTGTTCGACCAGCACTTCAGCACCGGCAATGCCACCCGCTATGGCCTGTTCGGGCTGCTGTACGGCCTGCCCGGTGGCTACTGGCCAAGCATGCTCGACGAGCAGCGCGGCTCGCAGCTGTTCCAGGTGCTGGGCCAGCAGGGCTACGACCTGCACCTGTACGGCAGTGCGCCGTTGTACAGCCCGGAATTCGATCGCACGGCTTTCGCCGATGTGCGCGACCAGCTGCACCAGGGCTCATCGGCACTGAAGTCCGACGGCCGCGACCGCGCGATCATCAGTGCACTGCAGCAGGACATCCGCGCCAGCCAGGCGGCGCAGCGCCCGTGGTTCGGCTTCGTGTTCCTCGACTCCACCCACGCGCCCTACCACATGCCCGATGGTTACCCGCCCGTGGCGACGCCGATGGCTGCGGACATCGACTTCCTCAAATTCGGCCCGGAGCACGACCCGACGCCGGAACTCAACCGCTACCGCACCGCCGTGCACTACGCAGACAGCCTGATCGGCTCGCTGCTGGACGACCTTCGCGCACAGGGCCTGGCCGAGGACACCATCGTGCTGGTCACCGGCGACCATGCCGAAGAGTTCAACGACCTCAAGCTGAACTATTGGGGCCACAACGGCAACTTCTCCGACTACCAGCTGCAGGTCCCGTTCGTGCTGCATTGGCCAGGCAGGGCCGCTGGCCGCGACGCCCGCACCAGCTCGCACGAAGACTGGGTACCGACACTGATGCGCCACGCGCTGGGTTGCGAGAACGCACTGACCGATTACAGCACCGGCCAGGACCTGCTGGCCGAACCGCAGGGCCCGCGTGCGCTGGTGGTCGAAAGCTGGTCGCAGCGCGCGATACGCCATGGCGACGCGATCTACGTGTTCGACAAGTTCGGCAACGCCACAGCGCTGGACCGGCACTACCTCCCGCTGCCCCAGCAGGCCCCTGATGCGGCTGCCGTACGCACTGCATGGGAAGCGTTGACCCGCTTCCGCAATCGTTGACCTTCAAGGATCGATCCCGCATGAACCGTCCGCTGCGCATCCTGCACACCGAAGCCGCCAAGGGAATGGGCGGACAGGAGATCTACATCTTCCGCCACATGCAGGTGATGCGCGCGCGTGGCCACGAGGTGGCGCTGCTGTGCCAACCCGAAGCGCGACTGGCCAAGCTGGCACACGACGACGGTTTCACCGTGCACACCCTGCGCATGGGCGGCCTGCTGCGTCTGCTGCGCGGCATCTGGTCGGTCTCGCGCCTGGTGCGCCGCGAACGCTATGACGTGGTCAACACCACCAGCCGCCGTGACGCGCTGATCGCCGCCGCCGGCGCACGCCTGGGCGGCACGCCGCTGGTGGTGCGCTCGCGCCACCTGATGAGCCCGGTCAACTCGCTGCTGACCTATACCGGCCTGCCGCACCGGGTGCTGACCGTCAGCAGCTTCGTCAAGCAGTTGCTGGCCGAGCGCGGCATTCCGGCCGAACACATCGGTATCGTGCCGCCCATCGCGGTCCCGCCGCGCTGGAGCGAGATCCGCAAGGACGACCCCTGGCAATGCCTGCAGGAGGTACGCGCGGAAGTGCGCGCCGAGCTCGGCTTCGGCGAACAGGACATCGTGGTCGGTTGCGTGGCGGTTCTGCGCGAACCCAAGGGCCACGCCGACCTGCTGCAGGCGATGGTGCCGCTGTGCAAGACGCACCCGAACCTGCACCTGGTGGTGGTCGGCGATGGCCAGCCGGTCATGGATCGACTGCAGGCGCTGCGCGACGAGCACGGGCTGCAGCAGCAGGTCCACCTGCTCGGCTATCGTGACGGCGCGTGCCGGCTGATGGCCGGCTTCGACATCTTCGCGCTGGCTTCGCACAAGGAAGCGGCCGGTACCGTCTTCCTAGAGGCCGCCTATGTCGGGGTGCCGATCGTGGCCACGCGCGTGGGTGGCGTGCCGGAAATGGTGGTCGATGGCAGCAATGCGATCCTCACCCGGCTGGGCGACAATGCAGCCCTGACAGGCGCCCTGCGCTTGCTGGTGGACGATCCGGAACGGCGGCGGCAGATGGGCCGCGCGGGCTGGGACTGGATGCGCAGCGCGCACCGGTTCACTCCCGACGGCCACGGTGAGACCACCGAATACTATTACCGCCAGTGGCTGAAGGAGCTGGGACATGGCTGATGCCCGAACCGTACCGGTGCTGATGCACCACCACGTCAGTCCGTCGCCGGGCATGATCACCGTGTCACCGGAGAATTTCGAAAGCCAGATCGCCTGGTTGGCCGGCAACGGCTGGACCTCGCTGACACTGGACCAGTACGCCGGTTTCCTGGCCGGCAAGCCGGTGCCGCGCAAGTCGATCGTGATCACCTTCGACGATGGCTACCTGGACAACTGGGTGTATGCGCACCCGATCCTGCAGAAGTACGGCATGCACGCAGTGGTGTTCGTGGTCACCGGCTGGATGGGCGAAGGCCCGGAGCGGCCCCATGCGGGGCTTGCCGGGGCAGTGCTGCCTGCCACGCCGGACCACCGCGGCTGCGAAGCGGCGATCTACCAGCAGAACCGCAGCGACGACGTGATGATGCGCTGGAGCGAAGCGCGCGCGGCCATCGCCGCCGGCACCTTCGAAGTGCATTGCCACACCCATACCCACACCCGCTGGCTGCGCCGCGACGACCTGGACCGCGCACAGCGCCGTGCGGGCCTGAGCCACGATCTGGCAGTCTCGCGCGAAGTCCTGCGGGACAAGCTCGGCGAGGTGTCCGATACGCTGTGCTGGCCTTACGGCGATTTCGACCAGGACCACATCGAGGTGGCGCGCGAGCACGGCTTCCGCTACCTGCACACCACCCACCCGTTCGGCCGCAACGTGGTCGGCGGCGATCCGGAACGCATCTACCGCTTCGCGATTCGCAACCGCCCGGCCAGCTGGCTGCGAAAACGCATCGCACAGAGCTACAACCCGCTGATCGCACCGCTGTTCAATGGCTTCAAAGCACGCCAGAAGAAGATGGTGCCGGGGCCGTAGGCAGCCCAACGCCTTGCCCCTTCAACGAAAACGCCCCGGCATTCCGGGGCGTTTTCGTTGGGCTGATGTGCAGCGGCCTCAGGCGGCGGCTTCACGGACCGCCGCGGACAGGCGGTCCAGCGTGTCCTGCATCAGCGTTGCATCATCGGCCTCGACCGTGACACGCACCACCGGCTCGGTACCGGACGGGCGCAGGAACGCACGGCCACGGCCGGCCACCGACTGCTGCGCGTCGGCCAGCGCGGCCTGCACACTGTCGGCCTGCACCGTTGCCTTGGCCGAGACATTGCCCAGCCGCACGTTGACCGTCTTCTGCGGCACCCGCACCAGTCCCTTCAATGCCTGGCGCAGGGTCTGCCCGCTGTTGCGCAACGCCACCAGCACCTGCAGCGCACTGACGATGCCGTCACCGGTGGTGGCCCGATCCAGGCACAGCAGGTGGCCGGAGGCTTCGCCGCCGAGCACCCCACCGCCTTCGATCAGCGCCTGGTGCACATAGCGATCACCGACGTTGCTGCGCACGAACGGAATCTGCAGATCGGCGAAGGCCTTCTCCACGCCGTAGTTGCTCATCAGCGTGCCGACCACCGGGCCGCGCAGGCGGCCTTCGGCTTTCCATGCGCGGGCCAGGATGTAAAGCAGGTCATCGCCGTCGACCGGGTTGCCCTGGTCGTCGGCCATCAGCACGCGGTCGCCGTCGCCGTCGAAGGCAATGCCGAGATCAGCGCGGGTTTCGCGGACCTTGGCCGCGAGATTGTCGATATGGGTGGAGCCCACGCCGGCGTTGATGTTGACGCCGTTGGGCTCGGCGCCAATGCCGATCACCTCGGCACCCAGCTCGCGGAACAGCAGCGGTGCGATCTGGTAGGTGGCGCCGTGCGCGCAGTCCAGCACCAGGCGTACGCCACGCAGGTCGAACGCGCGCGGCACGCTGGCCTTGCAGAACTCGATGTAGCGGCCGACCGCCTCGCGGCCACGCGATGCCTTGCCCAGCTTCTCCGATTCGACGGTGGTGAACGGAACGTCCAGCGCCGCTTCGAGGGCAAGCTCGGTGGCATCGTCGAGCTTCTCGCCCTGGGCGGAGAAGAACTTGATGCCGTTGTCGTAGTGCGGGTTGTGCGAGGCGCTGATGACGATGCCGGCATCCACGCCCAGCGTACGGGTCAGGAACGCCACCGCCGGAGTCGGCATCGGCCCCAGAAGCTGCACGTCGGCACCGGCGGCCACCAGGCCGGCTTCCAGTGCCGCCTCGAACATGTAGCCGGAAATGCGGGTGTCCTTGCCGATCACCACAATCGGCCGGCGCCCGTCCTGGCCGCGCTGGGCGACCAGTACACGGCCCAGGGCGTTGCCCAGGCGCAGCACGAAGTCGGCCGAGATCACGCCCTGGCCGACCCGGCCACGGATGCCATCAGTACCGAAGTACTTGCGGCCTCCCATCATGCCACCTCCGGCGCCGGCTGACGGCCCAGCATCGCCAGCAGGTCGGACAGGCGGTCACGCAGCTCGCGGCGGTCGCAGATCTGGTCGATGGCACCGTGCTCCAGCAGGAACTCCGAGCGCTGGAAGCCTTCCGGCAGCTTCTCGCGCACGGTCTGCTCGATCACGCGCGGGCCGGCGAAGCCGATCAGCGCCTGCGGTTCGGCGATGTTGATGTCGCCCAGCATCGCAAAGGAGGCCGAGACACCACCGGTGGTCGGATGGGTCAGCACCGAGATGTACGGCAGCCCGGCTTCACGCAGCTTGCCCAGCGCGGCCGAGGTCTTGGCCATCTGCATCAGCGAGAACAGGCCTTCCTGCATGCGTGCGCCACCGCTCTGCGAGAAGCACACGTAGGGCGCACCGATCTCGACCGCGGTTTCTGCGGCCAGTGCGAAACGCTCGCCGACCACCGAGCCCATCGAGCCGCCCATGAAGGCGAAGTCGAAGGACGATGCCACCAGCGCACGGCCCTTGAGCAGGCCGCGCATGGCGATCAGCGCGTCGTACTCGCCGGTGTTCTTCTGCGCGATCTTGATGCGCTCGCTGTACTTCTTCTGGTCCTTGAACTTGAGCAGGTCGGTCGGCCCCAGGCGCGCACCGATCTCGGTGGTGCTGTCGGCGTCGAACAGGGCGGCCAGGCGCGCGCGCGCGCGGATCGCCATGTGATGGCCGCACTTCGGGCAGACTTCCAGGTTCTCTTCCAGTTCCGGACGGTACAACGCGCTGCCGCAGTTGCTGCACTTTTCCCACAGGCCCTCGGGGACACTGCGCTTCTTGCTGGGGGTGTTGTCGGTGCGGATGCCGGACGGCATCAACTTGCTGAGCCAACTCATGCGGGAGGACACTTCCGTTCAGGGCGGCCCAGGGGCCGCAAAGGCGGACAGTCTAGCTCCGCTTTCCCCGCCCGTGCACCCCCTTTCCAGCTGCGGGGCAGCCGGAAAAAACCATGCTGGGACGTACGTTTAGGTGCTGGGCGGTACCCGCCGCTGGCCGGCAGCCCTTGCACGCGAGCCATCAGGAGGAGGCCGGCCAGCGGCCGGCAGTCCTGTTACGCGTCCAGCGCCTGCCGCAGCGGGGCGAGGAAGGCCCGGGCGCGCTGCACCGCGTCTTCCGCCGAACCCGCTTCTGCCAGCGCCGCCACCAGCGCGCTTCCGACCACCACGCCATCGGCCTGGCGGGCCATGGCCGCGGCACTGGCGGCATCCTTGATACCGAAGCCCGCCACCACCGGCACCGATGCGCGCGCGCGCAACGCCTGCAGGCGGGTACTGGCGGCATCGCTGTCCAGGCGCTCGGACGCGCCGGTGACACCGGCAAAGCTGACGTAGTAGAGATAGCCACGGGCCAGCGCCAGCAGCTTGTCGGCTCGCGCCTCGCTGGTGGTCGGCGACGCCAGCAGGACCAGCGCAAGGCCGGCTGCGTCGAACGCCTGCTGGGCGTCGCCCGCTTCTTCCGGCGGCAGATCGACCAGCAGCACGCCGTCCACGCCGGCGTCGACGGCGGCCTTGGCGAAGGCCGCGTAGCCATGGATCTCCACCGGGTTGAGGTAGCCCATCAGCACCACGGGGGTCTGCGCATCGCGTTCGCGGAACTGCGCCACGGCCTGCAGGACGTAGCGGCTGCCGGCGCCGCGCGCCAGCGCGCGCTCGGAGCTGCGCTGGATGGTCGGGCCATCGGCCATCGGGTCGGAAAACGGCACGCCCAGTTCGATCACGTCGGCGCCGGCCTCGACCAGTGCGTGCATGACCGGCACGGTCGCCTCCAGCGAGGGATCACCGGCGGTGACGAAGGGAATCAGCGCCTTGCGCTGCTGTTCGCGCAGACGCAGGAAACAGGCATCAAGTCGGGATACGGGCATTTCAGGCACATCCTTCAATCAGTTCAATCGCATCGCTGGTTCCCCAGTACATCCGGGTGACCTTCCCTTCAAACAGTTCCAGGCGGATGCCCAGGTCCGAACCCGGGTCCTGCCAGGTGAGGTACTCGCCCTGGTCACCGTCGTAGGCATGCGGGCTGGATACCGGCGGCTTCGGGAACTGTGCCATGGCCTGGGCACGGGTCATGCCGATGCGCAGGCCGAATGGACCGGGCTGTTCAACCGGCAGCTCCGGGTCGTCGCCCGGCTTCAGATCAAAACGGACCACGCGGTCGTCGTCGGTCATCATCGACACGCCCGGCGGCAACCCCCTGCCGTCGTAGTACTCGCAGTCGCCTTCGAAGAACTCTTTCGCGCCCTGTGCCTTCCAGGGCCCCAGTGACTTCAGGTCCCCCATGTGCTGGCCGACCAGCACTTCGCCGGCATGGTCCAGTGCCACCGAGGCGACGGCGGGGGCGTTGTCGCCGTTGCTCTCTTCCGCAGACGGCGGATCGACGATCGGCGTACGCGCCATCGGGTCGAGGTCATCGTTGGCGGCCGGCTGCTGTGCGGGCTGCGCGGTGGCTTTGGCAGCCGGCGCAAGCACTGGCGGTTCCGGCGGCTGGCACGCGGCCAGGCCCAGCACCAGCAGAAGCACCCCGCTGTTCCGCAGCAGCGCGCTCACAGCACCAGCCCTTCGCGCGCGGCGATGGTGTGCACGTCCTTGTCGCCACGGCCGGACAGGTTGCACAGCACGATCTGGTCACGCGGACGCTCACGCGCCAGCTTGATCGCCTGTGCCAGTGCGTGGCTGGACTCCAGTGCCGGCAGGATACCCTCGGTATGCGCCAGCAGGTGGAAGGCCTGCAGCGCTTCTTCATCGGTGATGCCGAGGTAGCGCGCACGGCCGGTATCGGCCAGGAAAGCATGCTCCGGGCCGACGCCCGGATAGTCCAGGCCGGCCGACACCGAGTGGGTCTCGATGATCTGGCCGTCGTCGTCGCACAGCACATAGGTGCGGTTGCCATGCAGCACGCCCGGCCGACCGGCGGCGATCGATGCGGCGTGGCGGCCGGTGCCGATGCCGTCGCCGGCGGCTTCGGCGCCGACGATCTCGACCTGGCGATCGTTGAGGAAGGCGTGGAACAGGCCGATGGCGTTGCTGCCGCCGCCGACGCAGGCGGTGATCGCATCGGGCAGGCGGCCATACTCGGCCAGCATCTGCTCGCGCGCCTCGCGGCCAACGATGGCGTTGAAGTCACGGACCATGCGCGGATACGGATCCGGGCCGGCCACGGTGCCGATGATGTAGAAGGTGTCCTGCACGTTGGTCACCCAGTCGCGCATCGCTTCGTTGAGCGCGTCCTTCAGGGTGGCCGAGCCGGAGGTGACCGGCACCACCGTCGCGCCCAGCAGCTTCATGCGGTAGACGTTGATCTTCTGCCGCTCGATGTCGGTGGCGCCCATGTACACCACGCATTCCAGGCCCAGGCGGGCGGCAACGGTGGCACTGGCAACACCGTGCTGGCCGGCACCGGTCTCGGCGATGATGCGCTTCTTGCCCATCCGCGCGGCCAGCAGCGCCTGGCCGATGGTGTTGTTGATCTTGTGCGCGCCGGTGTGGTTCAGGTCTTCACGCTTGAGCAGGATCTGCGCGCCGCCGACATGGTCGCTCAGGCGCTGGGCATGGTAGATCGGGCTCGGCCGGCCCACGTAATGGGCCAGGTCGCGGTCGTAGGCAGCCTGGAATGCCGGGTCCTGACGGGCCTGGTCATACGCCTGGGCCAGTTCCTGCAGCGGACCCACCAGGGTTTCGGCAACAAAGCTGCCGCCGTAGCGGCCGAAATGGCCCTGGGCATCCGGGAAGGCGTGGTAGTCGGCAATGGGGGAGGCAGACATGGAAGCGACCGCTGGTTCGAGACAGGTGGATACTCTAGCGCACGGGTCTTGACCGGAAAATGGATATTATCTGGCGCATATCGTCAGGAAATCTCACATGAGCCGTTCCCTGCTGCCGCCGCTCAATGCGCTGCGTGCGTTCGAGGCCACCGCCCGTCTCGGCGGCGTTGGCCGCGCCGCACACGACCTGCATGTCACCCACGGTGCGGTCAGCCGCCAGCTGAAGCTGCTGGAAGACCATCTCGGCCTGGCGCTGTTCCAGCGTGCCGGTCGCGGCCTGCGCCTGACCGCTGCGGGCACGCGGCTGCAGGCAGCGTGCAGCGAGGCCTTCGGCGGCATCGAAGACTGCGTGCGCGAACTGCGGCGGCCGGCGGCGGCCCCGGCGCTGGTACTGGGCTGTAGCGGCAGCGTGCTGGCGCGCTGGATGATCCCGCGCCTGCCTGCGCTGCAGGCCGCCCTGCCCGGCGTGCGCCTGCAATGGTCAGCGCTGGATGGCAGCTTCACCGAGGCACAGGCGGCACTGGATGCGGTATTGCTGCTGGCGCAGGGGCCGTGGCCCCGCGGCTGGCAGGTGCGTGAGCTGGCCCCGGAACGGGTCGGCGTGGTGGTGGCCCCCTCGCATCCGGCCGCGCAGCGACTGCGGCATGTACCGCCCTCGGCGCTGCTGCAGGAAACGCTGCTGCACACCAGCTCACGGCCGCAGGCGTGGCCGGCGTGGGCGCAGGCGCACGCTATGGACCCCGCGAAGCTGCAGCTGGGTACGGCCTTCGAGCATCTGTACTACCTGCTGGAGGCAGCGGTGGCCGGGCTGGGCCCGGCGATCGCACCCGAGCCACTGGTGGCCGAGGACCTGGCCGCCGGGCGACTGGTCGCGCCGTGGGGGTTTGCCGCCACCGGTGGTTTCTGGGTGCTGGCGCGACCGGACGGACCACCTGATGCGCGCGTGGATGCGCTCGCCGACTGGCTGGGCCAGCAACTCCGCTGACAACAAAAAGGGGACGGAGGGAATTAAGTCGCAAGTGGCACAAACGACTTAATTCCCTCCGTCCCCTTTTTTCAGCTGGCGGTCGGTGTGGCCAGGCGCTGCTGCAGGTCTTCGCGCAGGCGCGACAGCTCGACTTCGGCCTGCTGCCGCTGCTGCATCCCTTCGCGATGGATGCTGCGCACTTCTTCCACCGTGGCGATCAGCTGGTCGTGCACATGGCGCAGCGTGGCCACGTCGATCACGCCGCGCTGGTTGCTGCGCGCGGTATCCACCGAGGCCTGGCGCAGCAGGTCGGCATTGCGGCGCATCAGTTCGTTGGTGGCGTCATCGATGGCCGTGGACAGTTCGACCGCAGCCTTCTGTTCGCCCAGCGAGAGCTGGATGGCGAACTGGCGCTTCCACGACGGAATGGTGATGTCGCGGACGGTGTTGAACTTCTCGATCAGCTGCAGAGCGTTGGCCTGGATCAGGCGGATCATCGGCAGCGACTGATCGGCGGCGTGCTGCATCAGCTGCAGGTCGGACACGCGCTTCTCGATCAACCGGATCGCATTGTCGATCTCGCCCTGGCGGATGCGCTGCTGGGGGTCCTCGCTGGCCTGCCCGGCCAGCTGTTCGGCCTGCAGTTCGGCCAGCCGCTGCTTGCCCGCTGCCGCATACAGGCCGAGCGCACGACGTTCTTCGCGGACGATATCGTGCATGCGGTCGAACTCGCCCACGCGCTTTCCCATCAACGCCTGCTGCACGCCGACGTCGGCCAGCAGCTGTTCGATCTGCGCATTGGTGTCGCTGAACTTCTGCACCAGCTCGCCCTTGGAGGCGCGCATGCGATCAATCAGGCCACCGATCACCGGCACCTTCGATCGCTGCGCGAAGCCATCCAGCTTCAGGCTGCGCGCGATGCGCACCACTTCGCCCAGCTTCTCGCCACTGGCATCCAGGTCACGATTGCGCACCTGGTCCAGCAACTGGCTGGAGAACGCTGCGGTGCGCGTGGCGGCTTCGCGGCCGAACACCTGCAGGTTGCCCGGGCGCAGATCGTCCAGTTCCAGACGGATCTCGGCGATGCGCGGCAGATCCTCGCGTACCAGTCCCAGCGCCTGCAGCGCACCTTCATCGAGCGCAGTGGCGGTGGTCGTGCCGGGTACGAGGGCACCGGGGGTCTGGCTGTCCTGGGTCATCGGGCAGTCTCCTTGCAGTTGGGTAAGCGGCAGCGGCGGCCGGCTCAAGGCAGTCTAGCCTGAGCCGCGGCCACCTCGTCATCGATCTGTGCGTGCAACGTGGCAGCCTTGCCAGCCAACGCAGCGCCCGCAGCGGCCTGGCCCGCCACTGCAGCCTGCCGCCAGGCCGGCAGCAGCACGTCATGGATGCGCGCGAAGCGTTGCAGCAGCATGTTGTCCTGGTCCTGCAGCAGCTGCCATTGACCGGCTTCCAGGCGGCGCAGCGAGGCCAGCCGGCGAAGATGGTCCAGCCGATGCGACAGCGCGGCCTGACCGGCGCTATCCAGCGTCGTCAGCCGCGACGCAGCCAGTTCGGCCCAGCCGTCCAGCGCCGCGGCCGCCGCGGAATGCTCAACGATGGCCATGGCCCGCAGCTGCATGTGCTGCTGCAGGTGCTGGGCCTGCTCACGCGCCTGCAGGGCCAGTACGCCCAGCTGCGACTGCAGCGCGTGCCCTTCTGCTTCGCGAGCGACATCGCGCCCCAGCAGCCGTCCCCACCAGCCTTCCTGCTGCCGGATCTGCGCCGGGTTGCCGGCCTGCAGGGCCAGCGCGATGCGCGCAAGCGCAGCAACCAGGCGCTCGCCCGCATCCGGTGGCAACGGCGTTTCGCGCCGCGCCAGCGCCTGCAGCAACGGCGCACCATAGTTGGCCAGCGCAGCGACATCGACCGTATCCGGCAGCATCGGTGGCGGCAGTGGCACGCGCGTGGTCACGGCAGCGGCGGCGGCTTCGGCGTGGATGCCGGCATGCCATCGCCGTCTTCCGGTGGCAATGACTCGCCGTAGAAGTGGCGCATCAGCGCCTCATCCAGCGCCCGCTCCTCCGGCGTCGCGGCGCGGCGCACGCGCGCGCGCTGCGCCACCACAGCGCTCGGCGTGCCCCGCTCGACCTGCTGTCGCGCCCAGCCGGCGAACGCGGCCAGGGTCTGCGACACCTGCACCTGCTGCGCCTGCGATGCCGCCAGCAGCTCCACCAGCGGCGCCAGGCCCGCCTGCAGGTCTTCGGCCAGGGCCGTGGCCGGCACGCTGGGGGCTGCCACGACCGGCGCCGGCGCGGCGGCGGGACGCGCCTCTGAAAGGCGATGCAGGGCCTCCAGCAGCGCCGGCCACGGCGCCGGGTCCGCAACGGGGATCGCTTCCGGCGCGGGCGATGGCAGCTGCAGCGCGGTGGCGATATCGGCCAGCTGCGCCACCACGCGCCCGCCGACATCGCTGTCGTCGGCACCCATGGCCTTGTTGCGCAGGAAGTCGCGCTTGATCTGCGCCCAGCGCTGCGCCTGCGTGTCATCCAGTACGCCGCGCAGTTCGGCCAGCTTCAACAGGTTCTCCTCGGCGCCGGTGGTCAGCAGCTGCGCCTCGCCCAGGTAGTGGTCGGAGATCAACTGCTGCAGTTCGTCCTCGTTCATCACCGGGGAGATCTTCTCGGCCAGCTTGTTCATGTTGCGGTAGCTGCCCTGCAGGCGGAATGGCGGCTCGGTGCGGTAGCGGTCGTCCTGTGCGGCGCTGGCGATGTACTGCTGGTTGACCCGGTAGACCACGTCGCGCACACGCAGCATGCGCTGCAGGGTGGCGGTGATCTCGTTGATCTCCGCGCTGCTGTAGGCGTGGCTGAGGCTGTTGGTCGAGACCTCCTTGCCCATCGCGCGGTCGACCAGCACATACAGGTCGGCCATGTCGCGCGTGGCCAGCGGCGCCAGCACCGGATTGGAGGTCAGGCTGTTCTCGATGTAGCTGAGGGTGAAGGCGGCCTCCATGCCACCGAGCACGTCACCGAGGTTGTAGATGTCGGCACGGTTGGCCAGCATGTCCGGAATCTTGAACACCTCGCCGGACTCGGTGTACGGGTTGCCGGCCATCACCACGCAGAACTTCTTGCCGCGCATGTCGTAGGTGCGTGTGCGACCGCGCCACACACCCTCGATACGGCGGGTGCCATCGCACAGCGAGATGAACTTCTGCAGGAACTCGGGATGGGTGTGCTGGATGTCGTCCACATACAGCATGGTGTTGTTGCCCATTTCCAGCGCCAGGTTGAGCTTCTCCAGCTCCTGCCGCGAGGTTGCGTCCGGTGCCTGGGCCGGGTCCAGCGAGCGCACCTCGTGGCCCAGCGCCGGGCCGTTGATCTTCATGAAGACCAGGCCCAGCCGGTGCGCCACGTATTCCATCAGCGTGGTCTTGCCATAGCCCGGGGGCGAAATCATCATCAGCAGGCCCATCAGATCGCTGCGCTTGTTCTCGCCGACCGTGCCCATCTGCTTGGCCAGGTTGTCACCGATCACGCCCAGGTAGACATCGTTGATCAACTTGTTGCGTACGAACGAGGACAGCGGCCGCGCCTTGAACTCGGAAAGCCGCAGGGTCTCGCGCTCGCGACCGATGATGCCCTGGCGCAGCGCCTGGTAGGCATGGAATGCTGGCACGAAATGACGCAGGTGCTGCTGCAGGCGCGCCAGGAAATCATCCAGCGATACCACCAGCGTGCCATTGCTGATGCGTGCGTGTTCACCCAGCAGGCCATTGACCTCCGCCTGCAGTGCGGCATCGCTGGTACGGGTGCGCAACTGGCGCTGCACCAGCAGCAACGCGGCGGCTTCGTCGACATAGCCGGCATGCTGGGCATGCGCCGGCATCCGCGCCACTGCGCGCAGCCACTGCCCAGCCAATGACCAACGCGTAGCCAGTGGATCCTGGCCGCGCTGCAGGGCACGCTCGACCGCCTCACGCTGCCCCGCCTGCTCCAGCTGCTGGGCCAATGCCTCCAGCAGCGCCACCGCGTGGCGGCTGCTGCTGAACACCGGATCGCCCGCCGCCAGTTCTTCGCCCAGATAGGCGGATGCAGCCTCCGCGGCATCGGCATCGAACGGCAACGCGTGGCACTGCGCATACGCCAGCAGCGTCTCGGCCATTTCTGTGCGCAACGCCAGACGCCCTTCGTCGGACCCCAGCAGGCGTGCCAGCGCCTCGGCGCCCACCTGCCGCGCCGGCCATTGCGCCACCGCTTCGCGCCGCTGCTCGGCGGCCCAGAACAGCAACGCCAGCGCACGCACCCGCGGTGCATGGCGCAGGCTGCCGGCCGCCTGCTGCAAAGGCAGCAGCGCACGCAGGATCAGTGCCGCATCGTGGTCATGGATGCCGCGCTCGTAGCCTTCGCGATAGCGTGGTGCGGCAAACGCACGCACGCGCTGATCCAGCGCTTCCGGGTTCGCGACGTCGTGCTGCAGCGCAGCCAGATCGAGGCCGTCGCGCCCCTCCTGCGCGGCCAGCAGCAGGCTGCCGGCCAGGTACTCGCCGCGATACAGCGTGGGCGATTCCGAGTCGAGGGTGACCGGCCAGAACGGCTTGAGTGCGTCCAGCTCCGGGTCGTGCAGGGTCTCCAGGAAGTCGGTGCCGGTCAGATGGATGGCCAACGTATCGCCACGCTGCAACAGGGTCAGGTCCAGTGCCTGCGTATTGACGCTGAAGCGATGGCGCGGGCCCAGCCGCACCACGTTGCCGCCGGCTTCGTACAGGTCACTGCGGTCGCGCAGCTGGCGCACCGCCTGGTCACGCACGCCCTTCAGCCGCGCCTCGATGTCGTCGGCCTTGACGTTGTCGTGCAGCGTGCGCAGGCGCTCGGCCAGCTCACGCAGCTTGAGGATCAGCGGATCGCCGGCAAAGAACGCGTTGAGCTCATCGGCGTTGGCGAAGCGCTCGGTGCGCCTGGCCAGGCCGTCGAGGATCCGATTGGCCGCATCCAGTACCGAACGCGCCTTGCGCTGGCGGTCATCCAGCAAGGCCTGCTTGTGCGTTTCGAAGGCCTCGACCAGCTCTTCGCGCTTGCTCAGGATGTCGCCGAGGAACTGCTCGTGTTCGCCGAACTGGCTCTCAAGTTCTTCCAGCTGGACCAGCAGGCGCGACAACTGCTCGTCGGCACGTTCGGGGTCGGTGGCCAGCGCCAGCGCGCTGGTGATCGACTGCGAGAACAGCGCGAACTGGGCGGCGAACTGCGCCACGGCCTCGGCCGAACCGAGTGACCTGCGGCGCTGGTCAGCACGCGCGCGCGCCTGGTTGAGGCGACCGTACAGCACCGAGATCGACTCGACCACGCGGGTGCGGGCAGTGGCATCGTCGACCTTCAGGCCGGCCATCAGCTCGGACAGCATGTCCAGGTCGGACGCCATGCCAAGCAGGCCTTCCAACTGCTCGTCCAGCTGGCGCGCCGTCTGTGCCTGCTGCGCGGCATCGTCCAGCGCCTGCAGGCGCGTGGCCAGCGGCGCCAGCGCCTCCTCGCCGGCGAGGAAGTCACCGGTGGCGGCGCCAACACGGTCCTGTGCCTCCACCAGTTCGACGGTCATCGCCTCGATGCGCGCGGTGTCGATGTAGCGCAGCTCGCGGAGGGTCAGCAGCCGCCCGCGCAATGCGGTGATCGCGTTGAGGGCCTCGACGAAGGCCTGCACCTCGCTCCAGTTCTGCGGTTGCAGCCGGCCCAGCAGCGCCTTGTGCGCGGCCTCGGCCTCCAGCATCGCCTGCGCTGACTGCTGGCGGATCGACTGCACCTTCTCGTACTCGTCCAGCACCGATTCGCCGGTGGCGCTGATCTGCCGCAGCAGGGCCTCGGCGCCATCGCAGGCCGCGTCGCCCAGCCAGTGGTGCGCATCGAACAGGCGCCGCGTATCGGCCACCAGTCGCTGGTAGCGCTGTACCGACACGTCCTGGCCTTCAATCTCGCGCGCCAGGTTGAACAGGTTGGAGATGCCGCGCACCAGCTCGGCGTTGCCGATGCGGCCCATGAACGTGTTGCCGGGCGGTCGGCTGGCGGCAAACTCGTCACTGCTGAACGGCGTCTGCCAGACCTGCATCGGATGGATGCGGGTCGGTTCGCTGCCCTCGGCATGGAACAGCACCATGCGCCCGTCCTGCATCAAGGCGTAGCCATGGCCGAACACCGGGTTCTGCAGCACGCGCTGGATGGTGTTGTAGACGAACAGCGCCGAGCGCCCGCCTTCGCGCTCGTAGAAGATGTACAGCACGTCCTCGCCGTTTGGCGAACGGATGCTGCGCTTGAACTGCATGCCGGCCATCGAGGCATCAAATGCCTTGTGCTCGCCGCCCTGCAGGTAATAGCCACCCGGGAAGATCACGCCATGGTCTTCAGGCAGCTGCACGCAGGCCTGCACGATCGCATCATTGCGCACGATGCCGCCGGTCAGCGTGTTGTAGATCAGGCCACGCCACTCCGTCTCGCGGTACGGCAGCACCTTCAGCAATACCAGCGAGCCGACCCGGGCGAACTCGAACTGGGCGTCGTCCAGCGACTGCGTGCTGTCCTCCACGGGTTCACTGTAGATGCCCTGTCCGGTTTCGGTGTTGTTTTCGACCTTGATGGTGAGGTCGCCACCGGTGGTCTCAACGAACAGGGTGTCGAGGATGTTCAGGTGCGAGTGGCGGCCGTTGACCGCGAGGTCGCGGGTCGCCCGGGTCCATTCGAAGTCGAACGGCGGCGGCAGGGCGATATCGCGCTCACCGCGCGCATCCAGGTAAGTCAGCTCGCCCTCGCGCGACAGCGCCCAGCGGAACACGCGCACGTCGCTGCTGCGCTCGCCGATCTGGAACGAGGCCAGCAGCTTGTCGCCGACCACGATCAGCTGCAGCAGGCGCGCGTGCTTGTAGTAGGCATACAGCTCGTTGAAATCGTGCACGAAGCCGGGCTGGTCGAGGAAGCTGCCCTTCAGTTCCAGCGCAGCGACGTCGTAGCCGTCGCTGCCCTGCACCAGCCGGTACAGGCCGAACACATCCTCGATGCGGGTCTGGGTCTTCAACCCGATGAACACGTTGTAGCCGAACAGCAGGCGGTCCGGGCCCACCTGCACGATGTCACGGCCGACGCAGTTGTTGTCGCTGCGGATGCGGAAGCGCCCGACCACCTCCAGGCGGCTGTCGCCGAACTCGGCCAGGCGCTGGCGGTTGAGCGTTTCGGCCAGGCCCTGCAGGCGCTGGCCCTGCTCGGCCAGGCGGCGGCGCAGGACTTCGTAGGCGCCGCCCTGGGCGACAGCCTGGTCGACGGTGCTGCCGCCGGCCTCCGGCGCAGTGGATTCGGCGGACGGATGGGTTTCAGACATCAGCAGGTTTCCGGCTCACGGGCGGACGGCCGCGGTTGCGGCCGGCGCGGGCGGGCGATGGCGGCGGCCATCGCCCGATGCATCAACGGGCGCTGTCGACCACGGTAGCCGACACGGTCGGTACCGCTTCGGCATCCTCGGCGATCTGGCGCGGCGCCGGTTCGGCCACGGCCACGCCCAGGTAGCGCTGCATCAGCTCCTGCACGATCGGGCTCTTGCCGGCGAAGCCTTCGATCGACTTGCCCAGCGACACCGCCTTGACCAGGTTCTCGAACATGCCGCCGTCGCCACCGACCAGGTCGATATCGGCGTTGCGCAGCGCGCTGGCGATGACATTGGCGTTCTCGCGCGAGACTTCCTTGCCGGCTTCGATCGAGGCCAGCGCCTGCTTCAGGCTGTTGTCCAGCATCATGCGGAACTCTTCATGGCCACGTGCCTGGTCACTCAGCGAGGCGATGGCTTCGAACTTGCGCACCAGGCCCTCGGCCTCGGCCAGCAGCTTCTTCTGCACCACGCCGGCTTCGGCATTGCCCAGCGACTCGGTGGCGGTGGCACGGGCCAGGCCCATCTTTTCCTCGCCCTGTGCCTGCGCCTGCAGGGTCTCGGCCAGCACGCGGGCTTCGTTGCTGCCCTGCTTCAGGCTGGCTTCGGCCTTGGCTTCGATCACGCGGGCCTCGGCAATGCCGACCTTCTCGATGGCCAGCGCCGAAGCTTCACGCACCTGCGCTTCGGCCAGGCCCGGCGCTGCCTGTTCGGCACGCAGGGCATCGGCCAACAGGCGCTTGGCTTCGGCCTGCTTGCCGGCCGCTTCATGCTCGGCCTGGGCCAGCGTGGTCAGTTCCACCGCGCGATGCTTTGAAGCGGTCTCGCGCGCCTGCGCTTCCTTGACTTCGCGCACCAGCGCTTCCTGCGCCTTGGCCTCGGCTTCCAGGATCAGCACCTGCTTCTGGCGGTCGGCCTCGGAGACTTCGCGCACTTCCTTGATGCGCTCCTCTTCCTGCGCCACGGTCTTGTCGATGGAGATGCGTTCACGGGTGATGTTGGCCACGTCCATCTTGCCCTGCTCGACCACCTTGTCACGCTCCACGCCCTGCAGCTGCACTTCACGATCGGTGGTGACCTGCTCCAGCTGGCGTGCGCGCTCCACGCGCTCGGCCTCGATGGCCACGGCACGCTGGCGGTTCTGCTCGGCCACTTCCACTTCGCGCAGGCGGTTCTGGTCGCGGATCTCGATCAGCTGCTGCGCTTCGATGCGGGCGTTCTCGGACAACTGGCGCTGCTCCTCCTGCACCTTGGCGGTCTCGGCCTCCTCGCGTGCGCGGATGGTCTCGATCTCACGCTTCTGCCGCGCTTCGGCTTCGGCCTGCTGGCGTTCCAGGGCCAGCAGCGCTTCGCGCGCTTCCACGTTCTTCTTGGTGATGGCGAGCTTCTCGTTCTGCTCCAGCTCGTTGGTCACCACGTTCTGCGCGGCGGTCAATTCGGTGATCTTGCGGATGCCCTGCGCATCGAGAATGTTGAACTGGTCCAGCAGCGATTTCGGGGTCTGCTCCAGGTAGTCGATCGCCACGTCCTCAAGGACATAGCCGTTCAGATCATTGCCGATCACCGCGATGATCTCGTCGCGGAACTCCTGGCGCTTCTCGAACAGTTCGGTGAAGTCGAACTTCTTGCCGACCGTCTTCAGCGCTTCGGAGAACTTGGCGTTGAACAGCTCGTCGACGGCATGCTTGTCCGATGCACGGTCGGCACCGATGGCCTTGGCCACCCGCAGCACGTCGGCCTGGGTCTCGTTGACCCGCAGGTAGAACGCCACGGCGATATCGGCACGCATGTTGTCGCGGCAGATCAGGCCTTCCTTGCCGCGGCGGTCGATCTGCAGCGTGATCAGGCTGATCCGCATCAGCTCGGCGCGGTACAGCACCGGGATGATCAGCGCACCGGTGAAGTGCACCTTGGGCGTGGAGCTCATGTCGTTGACGATCAGGGCCACGCCCTGGTCGACCTTGCGGTAGAAGGCCTTGAACAGGCCGGCCAGGCCGAGCAGTGCGACCAGCAGCACGGCTACGCCGATCAGGAAGGGGGCCATGGTTGCCAACGTCATCAGTGATTCTCCTTGTTGCCCGGAAGCAGGTTGTCCTGGAAGTCGAGGGCGACCGCGTCGGCGCGGACCACCCGGTAATGGTGTTGATCAGCCACGTGTTCGACCAGCACGATGCGCTCGCCACGCTGCAGTTCGATCTCGCTGCGCACCTGCAGCACCAGTCCGGCGCCGCCATCGTCGAAGGTGGCGTGACCGCTGCGGGCATCCACCTTCGGCGAGGCAACCACGCCGGTACGCCCCAGCAGCGAGGCCTGCGCCACCGGGCGCAGGCGCAGCAGGAACCTGCGGACGGGGCGCAGCAGCAGCGCGGTGAACGGCACCGCCGGCAACGGCGCCAGAAGGGCCACGACCGCACCGATCGCCCAGCGCAGCAGGTCCGGCAGCGGCAACAGCACGAACAGATGGACGAAATAGGTGACGATCCAGGCGAAGAAACCCAGCAGCGTCACCACAAGCATGAGGGGAACCCCACCCAGGCCCCAGCGCGCCAGCAGCGCGGACAGTCCCTGCAGCTCATGTGGGTCGCCATGCAGTGCCCCATCGGCGCCGGCATCGCCAAACCCGTCGTCGACCAGGCCGAAGGCCGCCAGTGCCCAATACAGCACCGCCACCGCCAGCACGATGCTGTACGGCAGGGTCGGGAAACCGAACACGACGGTGAGGAACTCCTGCATCGCTTGCCTTCCTGGGCTGTGGGCGGCGGCCGCCCGTTCGGGACGCGCCGGACGCGCCCCGTCGATCCCCGCGCCGGCCCTCATGGCAGGCGCGCTTGGGACCATCCTATGTGAAGAATGCGTGCAGGCTCAAATCCAGGTCCAGATCACGGCAAATAGTGACGACAATCACTCAAGAACCGTGCAATCGGCGCGGCGCACTTCCTCGACGAAAGTACGCATCCTGTAGCCGTCCTTGATGCCCGGCTCCAGTTCGATGCCGCTGGAGACATCCACGCCCCACGGCAGGGTGGCCAGCACCGCGTCGTAGACGTTTTCCGGGTTCAGGCCGCCGGCGAGCAGGAACGGGCGATGCAGGCCGGTCGGGATCCGGCCCCAGTCGAAGGCCACGCCGGTGCCGCCACCGCCGCCCGGGGCATGGCTGTCGAACAGGAAACCGGCGGCGCTGGGATAGCGCAGCTGCAGGGTGCGGGCGTTGATCTCTTCACGCCCGCCCATGGCGATCGCCTTCAGGTAGGGCATGTTGAAGCTGCGGCAGAAGCCCTCGTCTTCCTCGCCGTGGAACTGCAGCAGGGTCGGTCGTACCGTGCGCAGCACCTCGCGCACCTCTTCCTTGCTGTTGTTGCGGAACAGCGCCACCACGTCGACCATGGGCGCGATCGCCTGGCGCATCGCGCGCGCTTCGGCCGGAGCGACCCGGCGGCTGCTTTCACGGGCAAAGATGAAACCCACCGCGTCCACGCCCAGCTCACCGGCCAGGCGGACATCGCCGGCCCGGGTCATGCCACAGAACTTGATGCGTGTGCGGTAGTAGGAGCGGCTCATAGCGTGACCTCGGCGGGCAGGTGCCAGTTGTCGGGGTACAGGGGCCCAAGGAACACCAGGCCCTGCGGCGGTGCGGTGGGACCGGCTACGGTGCGATCGCGCCCGGCCAGCAGTTCGGCGATCCATTCCACCGGCTTCTCGCCACTGCCCACCAGGATCAGCGATCCGACGATATTGCGGACCATGTGATGAAGGAATGCATTGCCCTGCACGGCAACCTCGATCACCTCGCCCTGGCGGCTGACCTGCAGTGACTGCAGCTCACGCCGGGCGTGCAGCGCCTGGCACTGCACCGAACGGAACGCACTGAAGTCGTTCTCACCGAGCAGGGCCTGCCCGGCGGCGTGCATCAGGGTCTCGTCCAGCGCGCGGCGCTCCCAGCTCAAGGTCTGCCGGTCCAGCGCGGGCCGCACTTCGCGGTTGAGCAGGCGGTAGCGGTAGCGGCGTGCGCGCGCGGAGAAACGCGCGTGGAAATCCCCGGCCACCGGCACGCACCAGCGCACTGCGATCGAGCGCGGCAGGCGGGTGGTAGTGCCCAGCATCCACGCGCGCGGATCGCGCACCACGTCGGTATCGAAATGCACGACCTGGCACTGGCCGTGCACGCCGGCATCGGTGCGGCCGGCACAGACCACCTGCAGCGGCGAATCGGCCACCGACGACAGGGCCTGCTCAAGGCTGGCCTGCACGCTCGGGCCGCCCTCGCCCAGGTTCTGCCAGCCCCTGAAATCGCTGCCGTCGTACTCGACGCCAAGCGCGTAACGCATGTGCTACCTCAGATATTGCGGGAGGGGCGGCGCTCAGGCCGGATCGCGTTCGGACCACACCGCCAGTTCGTTGCCACCGGGCTCGACGAACTGGAAACGGCTGCCGCCGGGGAAGGAAAACACCGGCCGCACGATCTCACCGCCAGCGTCAAGCACCGCCGTTTCGATCGGTGCCAGCTGGTCAGCGTACAGCACCAGCAGTGGCGCACCGGCATCGCTGGCCCGCAGCGGCTGGCCGCGGAAGAAGCCGCCCTGCAGGCGGCCGTCGTCGAACGCGGTGTAGTCGCTGCCATAGTCTACGAACGACCAGCCGAACGCCTTCTCGAAGAAAGCGCGGCTGGCCGCAGGATCCGTGGAAGCGAATTCAACGTAGTCGATGCGGCGCTCGCGGCTCATGACGGGGTCCTTGTCGGCAGGGTCGATCACGGCAGGCGGGCCAGCAGTTCGCGGGCCTGGGCCTGGCAGTGCAGGTCGCCGCCCTCGGCCACTTCCTGCAGCAACGTACGCGCGGTCTGGGCATCGCCCAGGTCGAGGTAGGCGATGGCCAGCTCAAGGCGCTCCTGCCCGGCGCGCGGCGCCCAGCCGGCATCGCCGGCCGGCGCCGCAGTACCGTCTTCATGCGGCGCTGCGGCCAGCGCGTCGTGCGGCGCTGCGCCTGAAGCCTCGCCGTCAGGGTGCTCGGCCGGCAGGTCGAACACGCCGCGGAACTGCGGCTGCTGTTCGGCGTGCAGCGCGTAGTCCGGCACTGCCACCTCGCCGGGGGCCGCCTGCGCGAGCGGCTCATCCTGCGCGGCGGCGGCCGGCGCGGGATCCTCCTGCGTGAGCACCGGCTCGTCCCAGCGCGGCAGGTCGGTCACTGCCTCGGGCAGCTCCACCACTTCGTCATCGCGCAGCGTCTGCGCCTGCCAGTCAGCCTGGGCGGCGACGTCGGCGACCGGTTCGGCAGCCACGTCATCCTGCCCCCCGGTTTCGCTCGCCCAAGCCGGCATCGCCGGCTCCTGGCGGCCCGCTTCGGGCACCACCGACGACCACGAGGACTGCTCGGCCAGGGTATCCAGCGCCGCGCCCGCCGGTACCGCAGCGGTCAGACCGGCGGCATCGTCTTCGTCGCGCAGCGGCGGCAGCGGCGATGGCTTGCGACGACGCAGCAGCCAGGCTGCACCGGCCGCCAGCAGCAGCACCGGCAGCCCCAGCCAGTACCACGGCGTTGCCGCATCGCGGGTATCCGGTACCTGTGCCAGGCGCTGCTGCGCGGCGGCCAGGTCGTTGTCCTTCATCGCGATCAGCGACTGCTGCTGTTCCTTGAGTTTTTCCAGGTCGGCGACGCGCTGCTTCAGCTCGCCAATCTCGGCATCGCGGGTCGCGATGTCCTCGCGTGCCTGGCGCAGTTGTTCGTTGCCCAGCATGTCACCCTCGCTGCCGGCTCCAGTGCCGGTGGTTGTGCCCGCGCGCGCGGCGTCGGAAGCCAGCGCCGGGGCGATTTCAAGTCGTGCCCCATTGGCCGCGGCCGGGGAAGAAGCGTTCGTGGTTGCCGCCGCGGCCACCGGGGCGACGGTACCCGCCGGTTGCGGCACGGTGCGCGCCTGCCGCCACTGCGCGGCATGCTCGCGCACCAGCACTGCGGCCTCGGCGGCATCGACCGCCGCCAGTGCATCGCTGCCGGGCATGCGCAGTACGGCGCCTTGCTTGAGCAGGTTGACGTTGCCGCGGATGAAGGCCTCCGGGTTGGCCCGCAGCAGGGCGATCATCGCGCGGTCGCGGCTGACCTGGTTGCCGCGGGCCACCGCGCTGGCGATCTGCGACAGGGTCTGCCCACGCTGGACGATGACGCTGCCATCGGCTGCCTGCGCGGCAGCGGGTGCAGCCCCTGCCCGCGGGCGAGCCGATGCAGGTGCCGGCGCTGCCGCAGTGGACGGCGCAGGTGCGCTTGCGTTCTCCGCAGCGGCCGGTGCCGGTGCAACATCACGGACGATGGTGTTGGAGAGGGTACCTGCCGGCGCGACGATTTCCGGTTCGGCCACCGCCAGTGCGCTGGAGGGCGCATCAACCAGTGCCGAGTATTCGCGCACCAGGCGGCCCTGGCCCCAGTCGGCCTCGATCAGGAAGCTCAGCGACGGGGTTTCGACCGGCGTCTGCGAGGTCACCCGCACCACCGCCCTACCCTGCGCATTGCGGGTCAGTTCGAACTGCAGCTCGCTGACCAGCCCGGCCGGCCGCTGCAGGCCGACGCGTTCGAAGGTGACCGCAGAGGCCAGCGCGACGCGCAGGTTCTCCAGTTCGGATGGATCGGCCGAGACTACCGGGATTTCGGCCAGCAGGGGCTGGCCCGGCTTGGACAGGACACGGATGTCACCCAAGCCCAGGGCAAGCGCCGAACTGCTGGCCAGGGCCAGCAGCGCGGTGGAAAGATAGAGGAGCGGGCGCTTTGCGCCCCTGGCCCGTTTATTCATGGGCGACACTATAAAGCGTGCGCACCGGGGTCCGCACGCACCGAGGGGACCTTCGGTAGCGCCGGCCGCTGGCCAGCAGACACGCACGTCCACACATCACGGCAATGCCGGCCAGCGGCCGGCACTACCGGTGAGGCAACCGCTGTGATCAGCGCTGCTCGGCGGCGACCAGCTCGGCCAGCTGCACGGCGTTCAGGGCAGCGCCCTTGCGCACGTTGTCCGACACGATCCACAGGTTCAGGCCACGCGGGTGCGACAGGTCCTCGCGGATGCGGCCGACGTACACCGCGTCCGTGCCCGAGGCGTGGGTGACCGGGGTTGGGTAACCACCGGCCTCGTGACGATCCACCACTTCGATGCCCGGCGACTGCTCCAGCAGCGCGCGCGCTTCAGCGACGGTGACCTTGTCGCGGGTCTCGATCGCCACCGACTCGGAGTGGCCGTAGAACACCGGCACGCGCACCGCGGTCGGGTTCACCAGGATGCTGTCGTCACCGAGGATCTTGCGGGTTTCCCAGATCAGCTTCATCTCTTCCTTGGTGAAGCCGTTGTCCTGGAAGTCGTCGATGTGCGGGATCAGGTTGAAGGCGATCTGCACCGGGAAGCGCTGCGGATCGATCTCCTGGAAGCTGAGCAGCTGGCCAGTCTGCTTGCCCAGCTCCTCGGTGGCCGAACGACCACCGCCGGACACCGACTGGTAGGTGGAGACGTTGATGCGCTCGATGCCGTACTTGCGGTGCAGCGGCGCCAGCGCCACCAGCATCTGCATGGTCGAGCAGTTCGGGTTGGCGATGATGCCGCGCGGACGGTTGGCGACCTGTTCCGGGTTGACCTCGGACACCACCAGCGGCACGTCATCGTCGTAACGGAAGGCCGAGGAGTTGTCGATCACCACCGCACCGGCGGCGGCGAACTTCGGTGCGTATTCCTTGGACACGCTGCCGCCCGCCGAGAACAGCGCGATCTCGACACCGGTCGGATCGAAGGTGGCCAGGTCCTGGACCTTGACCTTCTGGCCGTTGAATTCAATCTCGCCACCGGCCGAACGCTCGGAGGCGAGGACGCTCAGGGTGCCAACCGGGAAATCACGCTCGGCCAGGATCGACAACATGGTCTCGCCAACGGCGCCGGTGGCACCGACGACGGCGACGTGGAAACTGCGCTGTGCATTGCTCATGGGGAACTCTCACGAAAACGGGAATGGGGGAAAACACGCACGACAGCTGGGTTCGGGGAACCTCCTCAAGCGGGGCGCGCGGAGGTTCCCTATCGTTTCCCGATTTTTTTGCCCAGCGTCACGCGCGCGGCCATCGCCGCGTCAGCGTTGATCGCGCTCGGCATGCGCGACGGGCCGCCGTCCAGGCCGAGCCCGGCAGCCAGATTATCCACGGCCAGCTGTACCATCGCCGTGCGCGTGGCCAGCGAGGCGCTGCCGATATGCGGCGTGAGCACCACGTTGCGCAGCGCCAGCAGCTCCGGGCGCACCTTCGGCTCGCCCTCGTACACATCCAGGCCAGCGGCCGCCAGGTGGCCGTTGGCCAGTGCGTCGGCCAGCGCCAGTTCGTCGACGATGCCGCCGCGGGCGATGTTCACCAGGGTTGCCGTCGGCTTCATCTTCCCCAGCGCAGCCGCATCGATGATGTGATGCGAGGCCGGCGTGTAGGGCAGCACCGTTACCAGATGGTCGGACTGTGCCAGCAGCGTATCCAGGTCCACGTAGGTCGCGCTGAGCGACGCCTCGGTATCGGCCGGCAACCGTGAACGGTTGTGGTACAGCACCTTCATGCCGAAACCGTGCGCGCCGCGGCGGGCGATGCCCTGGCCGATGCGGCCCATGCCAAGGATGCCCAGCGTGCTGCCATGGACATCCGCGCCCAGCATGGTCTGGAACGACCACTGCTGCCACTGCCCTTCACGCAGCCAGCGCTCGGACTCAGTGATCCGGCGCGCGGTTGCCATCAGCAGCGCGAAACCGAGATCGGCGGTGGTTTCGGTCAACACGTCCGGCGTGTTGCTGGCCAGGATGCCGGCCGCGCTGAGCGCGTCGACATCCAGGTTGTTGTAGCCGACGCCGACATTGGCGATCACCTTCAGCTGCGTGGCATCGGCTACCTGGGCCGCACCGATGCGCTCGTTGAGGGTGATGATCGCGCCGTCGGCGCTGGCCAGCTGTGCGGCGATCTGGTCCGGCGACCAGGCGGTGACGGTGTCGGTGCTGCGCAGCTGCACGCGATCGCGCAGCGGCGCGATGGCCGCCTCGATCAGCGGCTGGCTCACCCACACGGTCGGCCGCGTGTCAGCCATCGATCTGCCCGGGAATGCGCGGGGTGATCGTGCCGACATCGCCGCACTGCGCGCGATGACGCAGCGCCTGGTCCATCAGCACCAGCGCCACCATCGCCTCGGCGATGGGCGTGGCGCGGATGCCGACGCAGGGATCGTGGCGGCCGGTGGTGACCACCTCGACCACGTTGCCGTCCGTATCCAGCGACGGGCCCGGCAGGCGCAGGCTGGACGTCGGCTTCAGGGCGATCGACGCAACGACCGGCTGGCCGGTGGAGATGCCACCGAGGATGCCGCCGGCATGGTTGCTGGCGAAGCCCTGCGGCGTCAGCAGGTCACGGTGCTCGGTGCCCTTCTGCGCGGCGCTGGCGAATCCGTCGCCGATCTCCACGCCCTTCACCGCATTGATGCTCATCAGCGCAGCGGCCAGTTCGCCGTCAAGCTTGCCGTAGATCGGCTCGCCCCAGCCCGGCGGCACGTTGTCGGCGACCACGTCCACGCGCGCACCGACCGAGTCGCCAGACTTGCGCAGCGCATCCATGTACGCCTCCAGCTCCGGCACCTGTGCGGCGTGCGGCCAGAAGAACGGATTGTCTTCCACCGCCGACCAGTCGAAACCGGCCGGGGTGATGTCGCCCAGCTGCGACAGGTAGCCACGCACGGTAACGCCGAAACGCTCGGCCAGCCACTTCTTGGCGACCACGCCGGCGGCCACGCGCATGGTGGTCTCGCGTGCCGAGGAACGGCCACCGCCACGCGGATCGCGGATGCCGTACTTGTGCCAGTAACTGTAGTCGGCATGGCCCGGGCGGAACTGCTGGCCGATATTGGCGTAATCCTTGCTGCGCTGGTCGGTGTTGCGGATCAGCAGCGCGATCGGGGTGCCGGTGGTCAGGCCCTCGTATAGGCCGGACAGGATCTCGACCTCGTCGGCCTCGCGCCGCGCGGAAGTGTGCCGGCTCTTGCCAGTCGCACGGCGCTGCAGGTCGTGGGCGAATTCGGCCGCGTCCAGCGCCAGCCCCGGAGGGCAGCCATCAATCACGCAGCCTATGGCCGGCCCGTGCGACTCGCCGAACGTGGTGACGGTGAACAGCTTGCCGAACGAATTGGAGCTCACGGGCGCTGCGCCGCCAGTTCGGTGATGCGTGCGCTGTGGGCGATCAGCTCGCGGCATTCGACCGCGAAGATGCCCATCTGGCCGACCTTGAACTCGATCCAGGAAAAATCGACTTCCGGCAGCAGCTTGACCAGATGCTGTTCGGACTCACCCACTTCACAGATCAGCAGACCGTCTTCGCTCAGGTGCAGCGGGGCATCGCGCAGGATCTTCAGCACCAGGTCCAGGCCATCGTCACCGGCACGCAGGCCCATTTCCGGCTCGTAGGAATACTCCTGCGGGAGGGCATCAGTCTCGTCGTTGGTGACGTACGGCGGGTTGGTGACGATCAGGTCGTAGTGGCGGCCGGTCAGGCCATTGAACAGGTCCGACTTGATCAGGGTGACGTTGTGCGCCTGCAGGCGCTCCTTGTTCTCCTCGGCCAGCGACAGTGCGTCGTCACTCAGGTCGACGCCGTCCACTTCCCAGTTCGGGTAGTAGTGGCCCATGGCGATGGCGATGCAGCCCGAACCGGTGCAAAGATCCAGCGCGCGGCTGACATCGCGGCCGGCCAGCCACGGTTCGAAACCACATTCGATCAGTTCGGCGATCGGCGAGCGCGGCACCAGCGCGCGCGTGTCACTCTTGAAGCTCAGGCCGGCGAACCAGGCCTCACCGGTCAGGTAGGCAGCGGGGATGCGTTCGTCGATGCGACGCTGGAACAGTTCCAGCACGCGCAGCTTTTCGGCCCGCAGCAGGCGTGCCTGGCCGTAGGCCGGGCCGAGGTCGTGCGGCAGGTGCAGGCTGTGCAGCACCAGCTGGGTCGCCTCGTCCAGCGCATTGTCGTAGCTGTGCCCGAAGGTCAGCCCGGCTTCGTTGAAACGGCTGGTGCCGTAGCGGATCAGATCGATGATCGTGTGGAGTTCGGCGGCCGTTTCAGCGGTCATGGCGGTACTGCGCGCAAAGTGGCCCCCGATTATAGGGGCTGGCGCCCGCGGCAGCATCCGTTGCGGCGGAAACGATCGGGCCGCAGCCGGTATGATGGAGCCCATTTCGCGTGGGAGCCCCCATGTTCAATCGCAATGCCGGCATCATCCTGCTGATCGCCCTGGCGGCGGGGCTTGGCCTGCTCGCCGCCCAGCACGTGTTCGCGCCGAAGCCGCCGGCCAACGCCCCGGCCACCGAAGCGATCACCCTGTACCCGCAGCCGCGTGAACTGCCCGACTTCAACCTGGCCCAGTCCGACGGCACCCGCCTGATCCCGGGCGAACTGAAGGGCCACTGGACCCTGGTGTTCCTGGGCTTCACCTTCTGCCCGGACGTCTGCCCGACCACCCTGGCCGAGCTGGCCGGCGCGCAGAACCAGTGGGAGGCCCTGCCCGATGGCCTGCGCCCGCGCGTGCTGTTCATCTCGGTCGACCCGGACCGCGACAGCGCCACCCGCCTGGGCGAGTACGTGCACGGCTTCCACAAGGACACCCTGGCCGCCACCGCCGATATCCCCTCGCTGGAGCGCTTCGCCACCTCGCTGGGTTTCGTGTTCCAGAAAGTGCCGGGCAAGCATTTCGACGAAAACCCCGAGGATTACACCGTCGAGCATTCGGCCAGCCTGGCCGTGCTCGACCCGCAGGGCCGCCTTGCCGGCCTGGTGCGCCCCCCGTTCAATGCGCCGGCGATCGCCCGCGACCTGCAGAAGCTGACCGAGAAAACCGCCCCATGAGCCTCACCACCGCCCTGACGTACGCCCTGCCCCATCGCCTGCTGTCCTCGATGGCACGCTCGCTGGCGTACTCGGACGATCCGCGCGTGTCGCGCTGGCTGATCGACACCGTCACCCGCAAGTTCAACGTCAACCTGGACGAAGCGGCCAACCCGGACCCGCGCAGCTATGCCACCTTCAACCAGTTCTTCACGCGTGCGCTGAAGCCGGGCGCGCGCGTGGCCGATGCCGATCCGCGCAGCCTGGTGATGCCGGCCGACGGCCGCATCAGCCAGCTGGGGAAGATCGAGGCCGGCCGCATCTTCCAGGCCAAGGGCCAGTCGTTCACCGCCGCCGAGCTGCTGGGCAGCGACGAGGATGCCAAGCCGTACAACGACGGTCTGTACGCCACCGTGTACCTGTCGCCGCGCGACTACCACCGCGTGCACATGCCGTGGACCGGCACCCTGCGTGAAACCGTGCACGTGCCAGGACGCCTGTTCAGTGTCGGTCCTGCGGCCGTCAACGGGGTGCCGCGCCTGTTCGCCCGCAACGAGCGCCTGGTCTGCCACTTCGACACCAGCTTCGGCCCGATGGTCAGCGTGATGGTCGGCGCGCTGCTGGTATCCGGCGTGGAAACCGTGTGGAGCGGCGAGGAGATCCCGGCCTACGGCGATCGCATCACCCGCAAGGACTACCGCGGCCAGGGCATCAAGCTGGAGCGGTTCGCCGAGATGGCACGCTTCAATTACGGCTCGACCGTGGTGGTGCTGCTGCCGCCGGGCGTAGCCGAATTCGCCCCGCAGCTGGGCGCCGAGAGCCCTGTGCAGCTGGGCCAGGCCCTGGCAAAGCTGCGCTGACCGTAGATCCACGCGACGCGTGGATGGATTCAACGAAATGCCGGCCAGCGGCCGGCACTACCGGGTCCGTAGAGCCGAGCACGGGCTCGGCTCTACAGTCAGAAGCGGATTACTGCAGGACCGGTGCTGGGCCGACGTCCATGCCGTCGTAGTCTTCCACGCCGTGCTCCGCCGCCAGCGCCGCGAATTCCTGGTTGCGGCGGTCCAGCGAGGCTTCGTCGTGGATTTCCACCCGCTCCACGTGCAGCACGTGGAACGAGGCGTCGCCCTCTTCCGGTTCCTGCTCGAACAGTTCCACGAACGTGTAGCCCTGCGCCTGCAGGTGCTGGGCCAGCGCCTGCAGCGGCTCGGCACTGGCGTGGACGAAGAAATACCCCCACAGCAACGGGCCGTTGATGTCCCAGTCGGTGTTCTCGCGGAGGTTGGCGAACAGGTTGCGGGTGTCTTCGAGATCCATGCGGGTTCCAGGGGTCGGGGGAATTACTTGTCGCAGCCCTGCAGCTTCAGCGTCTGGCCGTGGCGCAGGCTGTAGGCCGGTGCCTTCAGGCCGTTGGCGCGGGCCAGGGTCGGCACGTCGCACTGGAACTTCGCCGCGATGGCGCCCAGGGTCTCGCCCTTGCCCACCTTGTGGCTGCGCACCGGCTTCGGCCGGGCGGTCGGCGCCGGGCGCGGTGCCGCCACTGCAGCCACCGGTGCGGTCGGCACGCTGGTGGATGCAGCCGCGTCGGCCACCGGCACCACACCACCCACCGCCACGCTGCCGGTATAGCTCGCCGCGGTCGGGCGCTTGATCGCCGCGTTGAGATCAGCGGTGATCAGCGTGCGGGCGAGGTCGGCACGCGGACCACTGACACAGTTGCGCTGGTACAGGCCGGCGATGCGGGTGGTGGCGTTGATCAGCGTACCGGCCGGAATCCAGCCATCGGCCTCATAGCGCGGGTTGAGGTTGCGCAGCGCACGCATGTAGCCATCGCGGGTACCGTGGCTGCCCAGGCAGATGGTCAATTCATAGATTGTGGTGGACTTTGCCAGCCGCAGCGTGGCCGGCTGCGCGCTGATCTTCGGGAACTCCACGCCGTACTGCTGCGGGTGCAGGAAGATCCAGGCCGCGGCAATCACCATCGGCACGTAGTCCTTGGTCTCGCCCGGGAACTGGTTGTAGACACTGTCGGTCCAGAAGCTCTGGCCGGCGCTCTGCTTGAACACGCGCGCGGCACGGCCTTCGCCACCGTTGTAGGCGGCCACCGACATTTCCACGTTGTTGTTCAGTTCGCGCAGGCGCTCGTTGAGGTAGCTGGCGCTGGCTTCAGCGGCGCTGCGCGCGTCGAAGCGGGTATCGAAGCCGGTGCCGTCCGGGCCCAGGCCGAAACGGCGGCCGGTGGCCGGCATGAACTGCATCAGGCCGGCGGCGCCGGCGCGCGAGGAAGCATGCACACGGCCGTTGGATTCCTTGGCCATGATCCCGAACAGCAGCGCCTCGGGCAGGCCGCGCTTTTCCCACTCCGGCCACATCACCGCGCGCAGGTTCTGGTAATTCTCGTAGCTGGTCAGCAGCGCCGGTCGCATGTCGGTCAGCCAGCGACGGATGCCGGCCTGCACCGCCGGGTTGTACTCGACCATGCTGTCGAAGGCGTGCCGTTTGTCGTTCAACAGCGCGGCAGCGCGCGCGGCCTCGGGCACGTCGGCGGTGAGCGGCCCGATGTGGTCCGGGTCGGCTTCCAGGCGATCACCGCCCTCGTCGGCCACGTCATCGCTGGCGGCGGCATCGGCGTCGTGCTTGAGCAGCCGCTTGTAGCTGGCCAGCAGGGTCCCCATCTGGCAGCCCTTCTGCTTCACGCAGTCGTTGAGGACATCTTCCATGTCCTCCAGCGCGGCATCGGCCTCGTTGCTGCCCTTGGGATCGGCATTGGCGACCAGCAGCAGGGCGTCGCCGTAGCGCTTCTCGGCGGCGGTCATGCGCTGCTGCAGCGCATCCACCTTCACCTTGTCCCGGGCCGAAACCCGCTGTGCGTGGGCGTCGGGCGCCAGGGAAACCAGGCCGGCCAGGGCCAGCAGCGGCCAACCGCGGGAAATCAGGACAGGAACGGGCATTGATGGCACTGTGTGCAAAACAGGCAGGCAGAGTAGCGGCGCCGCCAAGGTCCGGGCAAGCCGACCTTCGGACCGTCACTGCCGGCGGTTAACATTGGGCTATTCATCACAAGGGCTGGACAATGGATCCGATTCTGCTCGGCAAAGGTATTACCGACGATATTGCCGTCACCCTGCTGCCGAAACTCGGCAACCGCCACGGTCTGGTGGCCGGCGCCACCGGTACCGGCAAGACCGTGACCCTGATGACCCTGGCCGAGGGCTTCTCGCGACGGGGCGTGCCGGTGTTCCTGGCCGATGTGAAGGGCGATGTCTCCGGCCTGGCCGTGCCCGGCACCGGCGCAGAAAACCTGCTCCAGCGTGCCGCCGAGATCGGCGTGGCCGACTATGCGCCGGCCGCCAGCCCCACCATCTTCTGGGACCTGTACGGCAAACTGGGCCACCCGGTGCGCACCACGGTCAGCGAGATGGGCCCGACCCTGCTGTCGCGCATCCTCGAATTGAACGACACCCAGGCCGGGGTACTCGACATCGTATTCAAGCTGGCCGACGACCGCGGCCTGCTGCTGCTGGACATGGACGACCTGCGCGCCCTGCTCGGCCTGGTTGCCGAGGAGCGCAAGGACATTTCCACCGAGTACGGCCTGGTCAGTGCGCAGTCGATCGCGGCGATCCAGCGTTCGGTGCTGCGCCTGGCGCAGGACGGTGGCGAGAATTTCTTCGGCGAACCGGCACTTGAACTGGCCGACATCATGCGGGTCAACCACGACGGCCGCGGCATGATCGGCATCCTCGCCGCCGACCAGCTGGTGCTCAAGCCCAAGCTCTATTCCACCTTCCTGCTGTGGCTGCTGTCGGAACTGTTCGAGCAGCTGCCGGAAGTGGGCGACCTGGACAAGCCGAAGCTGGTCTTCATCTTCGACGAGGCGCACCTGCTGTTCGATGATGCACCGCCGTCGCTGGTGCAGCGCATCGAGCAGGTGGTGCGCCTGATCCGTTCCAAGGGCGTGGGCGTGTACTTCTGCTCGCAGTTCCCCGACGACGTGCCGGGCAATATTCTCGGCCAGCTGGGCAATCGCGTTCAGCACGCACTGCGTGCGTTCACCCCGCGCGACCAGAAGGCGGTGAAAACCGCGGCCGAGACGTTCGTGCCGAATCCGAAGCTGGACGTGGCCAAGGTGCTGAGCCAGCTCGGCACCGGTGAGGCACTGGTATCCACGCTGCAGGACAAGGGCGTGCCGATGCCCGTGCAGCAGACGTTGATCGCGCCGCCGCGCTGCCGGATGGGACCGATCACCGAGGCCGAGCGTGCACAGGTACGCGCCGGCAGCCCGGTCGGCAGCCGCTACGACACCGCGATCAACCGCGAATCGGCCGCCGAACTGCTGGCCCAGCGCGCGCAGAAGAGCATCGAGCAGGCACAGGCGCCGGCCGCGCGCAGCCGCGAGCAGGACGAAGCTCAGGAAGGTGGTTTCGGCCAGGCCATCAAGGATGCGATCTTCGGCACCAAGCGCCGCCAGGGCATGATCGAAACCATGGCCAAGCAGACCACGCGCACTGTCGGCACCAAGCTGGGCAACCAGATCGTGCGCGGCATCCTCGGTGGCATCTTCGGCGGCAAGCGCTAGATGCCCCTGCTGGGGTCAGAGCCCTTTCCGCTGGAAAGGGATCTGACCCTGCTCTCTCATTCGTCATCCAGAAAAGAAGTCGTATTGCATGTCCCGTTGGCGTCCCCCCGCAGAGAAAAGCACCGCCCTGATCACCGCTTCCGGGCATGCGCGACTGAAGGCCGAACTGGATGAGCTATGGCGCGTGCGCCGTCCGGAGGTGGTGAAAGCGCTCGCCGCCGCTGCCGCAGAAGGCGACCGTTCCGAGAACGCCGAGTACACCTACCGCAAGAAGCAACTGGGCGAGATCGACCGCCGCGTGCGCTACCTGACCAAGCGGTTGGAATCGCTGCGCGTGGTCGATACGACGCCAACCGATCCGCTCGCAGTGTTCTTCGGCGCGTGGGTGGAACTGGAGAACGTGGACAGCGGCGACACCAGCCGCTATCGCATTGTCGGCCCGGATGAGACCGATGCGGGCCTGGGCTGGATCAGCATCGATTCCCCCCTGGCGCGTGCGCTGCTGAAGAAGCGGCTGGATGATGAGTTCTCGGTGGAGCTGCCCGGCGGGCAGTTCACCTTTGCAGTGATCGGCGTGGAGTACGAGCCTGTGTAGCGTCGAGCCATGCCCGACCTCGCTGTCCATGTAGAGCCGAGCATGGGCTCGGCTCTACAACGGTGGCGGGTACGTGCGCCCTGCACGCAGCGGGCGGAAATAGTCGGCATTGCGGTAGAAGGCGGAATCCTGCACGTCGTGCCAGCCTGGGATTCCAGCCAACGGCAGCGGACGCAGCTGCAGCGGATCGGTCACTGCCCTGCCCTCGGCAATGGCCGCAGTCATCACGTCAACGCAGGCAGCATCGGCATCACCCTGCACCACCACGCACTTGCCGACCAGCAATCGCCCCGGCAGCAGGGCCTGTTCCATCAGCGCATGCCCGAATACCACAGTGATGGCGATGTCACCGCTCTGCCAGTTCACCGGGTCAAACAACGCGGGCCAGTCGTGTGCATCCCAGGCAGCCAGCAGTGAGTCATCGCGCACACGCACGATCACGCCGGTTTCGTCGAACTGGGTCAAGGCGGCCTGCGCGCGATTGCGCTGGCCGGGTGGCATCGCCTCGATATGCAGGCACTGCCGCACGTTGAGCGCTCGCTTCAGCTGCGGCTGTGAGGCCCACACCAGCGCATTGAACAGGTCGTGCCAGTTGCCGGCACGGGTGGCGATGCGTCCCTGCGCGATACGCACTTCGTAGTGCAGGCCATCGGCCAGCAGCGCGGCGTCCTGTTCAACCAGGCGCTTGCCAGGCACGGCCAGGCGTGCATCGAGCGCCGCGATGGACGGCCATGCGATGCCGTCCAGCAGGTCACGGAAGTCCTGAAGCCCGGCAAACAGCGGGTGCTCGAACCGCCGTGCAGCTACCGCCGCACGTGGCGGCGGTACGAAGCGCCGTGAACCACCGCCGTTGCCGGTGGCGGCCGTCGCTGCGATCACAGCACCTTGAGGTCGAACGCCGGACGGGGGGCGGCCGCCAGCGCGTCACCGTACAGGTCATGCTCGTCGCTCTCGGTGATCTCCACCTCGACGAATTCGCCCACGCGCAGCGGCACCTGGTCGGCATTCTGGATGTGCACCAGGCCGTCGATCTCCGGGGCATCGGCCTTGGAGCGGGCCACGGCGATGTCGCCTTCGATGGCGTCGACCAGGCACTGCTGCACGGTGCCGATCTTGGCTTCCAGGCGCGCGGCGGAAATCTGCGCCTGCTTCTCCATGAAACGGGCCAGGCGTTCCTGCTTCACCTCTTCCGGCACGGCGTCAGGCAGGTCGTTGGCGGTGGCACCCTCGACCGGCGAGTAGGCGAACGCACCGACGCGATCCAGCTGCGCTTCGTCAAGGAACGACAGCAGTTCCTCGAACTCGGCTTCGGTCTCGCCCGGGAAGCCGACGATGAAGGTCGAACGCACAGTGATGTCCGGCGCGATACGGCGCCAGTTCTGCACGCGCTCCAGTGTCTTCTCCACCGCGCCGGGGCGCTTCATCAGGCGCAGGATGCGCGGGCTGGCGTGCTGGAACGGGATATCCAGGTACGGCAGGATGCGGTTCTCGGCCATCAGCGGCACCACTTCGTCCACGTGCGGATACGGGTAGACGTAGTGCATGCGCACCCACGCATCCAGCTCCGACAGGCCTTCGCACAGCGCCTTCAAACGGGTCTGGTAGGCCTTGTCGCGCCACATCTTTTCGGCGTACTTCACGTCCACGCCGTAGGCCGAGGTGTCCTGCGAAACCACCAGCAGCTCGCGCACGCCGCCACGCACCAGGCGCTCGGCTTCACGCAGCACCTCGTCGACCGGGCGCGAAACCAGCTTGCCGCGCATCGACGGAATGATGCAGAAGCTGCATTTGTGGTTGCAGCCCTCGGAAATCTTCAGGTACGCGTAGTGCCGCGGGGTCAGCTTGATACCGTAGTCGGGCACCAGGTCCACGAACGGATCGTGCTTGGGCGGCAGTGCTTCATGCACCGCTTCCATCACGCTCTGGTAATCCTGCGGGCCGGACACCGCCAGCACGTTGGGGTACGCATCGCGGATCTGCTCCGGGCGCTTGCCCAGGCAACCGGTGACGATCACCTTGCCGTTCTGGTTCATCGCCTCGCCGATCGCGTCCAGCGACTCGGTCACCGCAGAATCGATGAAGCCACAGGTGTTGACCACCACCACGTCGGCCGAATCGTAGGACGGGACGATGTCGTAGCCTTCCGAGCGGAGCTGGGTGAGGATGCGCTCGGAATCGACGAGGGCCTTCGGGCAGCCAAGGCTGACGAAGCCGACTTTGGGGTTCAGCTGGGACATGGAAATCGCGGGACTCTGGGGGCCTGGGCCCCTGCCGCCATGGCAGGGGTTCCTGGGGGCCGGGGCCTGAAAGGGCGCCAGTATACCGGGGTTGGCGGCCGCGCTCTGAATGCCCAGCCGACCGATACGGCACAGCCACTGACGCCGCGCTAACCGGCGCAGCACCGACAATGCAGTTCTGTTTCCAGCAACGAGGAAGATGACGATGGCCGAGTGGATCACCCTGGATACGCATCACGGCCCGGTACGGGCCTGGCAGGCCCTGCCGGAAGGCACCGCGCGCGGCGGCCTGGTGGTGGTGCAGGAAATCTTCGGCGCCAATCCGCATATCCGCAGCGTGGCCGAGCGCTTCGCGGCGGAAGGCTATGCGGTGCTGGCGCCCTCGTTCTTTGACCTGCTCGATGGCCCCGACGCCGATCCGGACGCGCTGCCCTACGACGCCGATGGCGTGAAGCAGGGCCTGGAACGGGTCGGCGCGCTGGGCATGGAGCGGGCACTGGAAGTGGTCCGCGCGGCGGCCACCCGGCTGGCCCCTTACGGCAAGGTGGGCACCGTCGGCTACTGCTGGGGCGGCACGGTGGCGATGCTGTCCGCAGTGCGCCTGGGGCTGCCGTCGGTCAGCTACTACGGCGCCCGCAACGTCCAGTTCCTCGATGAGACACCCAAGGCGCCGGTGATCTTCCATTTCGGCGCCCAGGACCGCAGCATCCCACCGGAAGCCGTGCAGGCCCACCGCGAGAAGCTGCCGCAGATGGCCACCTACGTCTATCCGGCCGATCATGCCTTCAACCGGGAGGTCGGACATGCGTATGATCCAGACAGCGCCGCCCTGGCGCTGCAACGCACCCTGGACTTCTTCTCGGAGCATCTTGGATGAGCGAATTCGAACTCGATTCACGCCTGGCCGCCGATAGCGTGCTGGTGGCGGAAGGACCGTTGTCGCAAGTGCGGCTGATGAACGACGAACGATTCCCCTGGCTGGTGCTGGTACCGCGCCTGGCCGGGGTCACCGAGTGGATCGAGCTGGACGGCGAGCAGCAGGACAAGCTCCGCACCGAGCTCAACCGCGCCTGCAAGGCCCTGAAGGGCTCCGACGGGGTGGAAAAGATCAACATCGGGGCGCTGGGCAATATCGTGCGCCAGCTGCATTTCCATGTGATCGGCCGCCACGACGGTGATCCGGCCTGGCCGGGCCCGGTCTGGGGCAGCGGCCCGGCGCACCGCTACGAGCCGGCGGCGCTGGACCAGCATGTCGCCTACTGGAAGGAACGGCTAGGATATCCGGCCCTGTCCTGAGCCTTCGCCGACCCGATGCGATTCAACCTCGTTGCCGCCGTCCTGCTGATCCTGATCGGCCTGTTCATGCTCGCCAGCAATCTCGGCTGGACGCACCTGAACCTGTCCAAGCTGCTGCTGACCTGGTGGCCGGTGGCCCTGGTGGGTGTCGGCATCGCGATGCTGTTCGGTCGCGGCAAATAAGGAAGGCGGCGCATTGCGCCGCCTTCCTTCATGTGGAGCCGGGCCATGCTCGGCTGCCCTGCATTGAAGCCGAGCATGGCTCGGCTCTACAGATCGCCTGCAATCTTCAGGTCCGCGGCAGGGTCACGCCGGTCTGGCCCTGGTACTTGCCGCCACGGTCGCGGTACGACGTCTCGCAGATGTCATCGGCGGCCGCCTGGAAGAACAGCATCTGCGCCACGCCTTCGTTGGCGTAGATGCGCGCCGGCAGCGGCGTGGTGTTGCTGAATTCCAGGGTGACGTGGCCTTCCCATTCCGGCTCCAGCGGCGTCACGTTGACGATGATGCCGCAGCGCGCGTAGGTGCTCTTGCCCAGGCACACCACCAGGGTATCGCGCGGAATGCGGAAGTATTCCACGGTACGCGCCAGCGCGAAGCTGTTCGGCGGGATGATGCACTCATCGCCGACGATATCCACGAAGCTGCCCGGATCGAAGTGCTTGGGATCGACGATCGTCGAGTTGATGTTGGTGAACACCTTGAACTCGCGCGAGCAGCGCACGTCATAGCCATAGCTGGACGTGCCGTAGCTGACGATGCGCTGGCCGTTGGCCTGCTTGACCTGCCCGGCCTCGAACGGCTCGATCATGCCGTGCTGCTCGGACATGCGGCGGATCCAACGGTCACTCTTGATACTCATGCTTTGTCCTGGGGGGTACGAGGGGGCGCGAGGATTCTAGCAGGGGGCCGGCCTGCGCCGGCGGCCCCTGCTCCGGCACTTACAGCAGCGAGGACAGGATCGGGATCGAGGCCCGCGGGCGCTTGCCGACTTCCTCGATCAGGCGCTGCGCGGCATGGCGGTAGGCCTGGGCCGGTGCCGAATCCGGCTGGGCCACGGTGATCGGCGTGCCTGCATCGCCCTGCTCGCGGATGCCGATCTGCAGCGGCAGCGACCCCAGCAGCGGCACGCCGTACTGCGCGGCCATGCGCTCGCCGCCACCCTCGCCGAACAGGTGCTCGATGTGCCCGCAGCTGCTGCACGTGTGCACGGCCATGTTCTCGACGATGCCCAGCACCGGCACCTCGACCTTCTCGAACATCTTCAGCGCCTTCTTCGCATCCAGCGTGGCGATGTCCTGCGGCGTGGTGACGATCACTGCACCGGCCAGCGGAATCTTCTGGGTCAGGGTCAGCTGGATGTCACCCGTGCCGGGCGGCAGGTCGATCAGCAGGAAATCCAGGTCGTCCCACAGGGTATCGTTGAACAGCTGGGTCATCGCCGAGGTGGCCATCGGGCCGCGCCAGATCATCGGGGTGTCTTCTTCGATCAGGTAGCCGATCGACATGGTGTCCACGCCGAACGCACGCAGAGGCTCGATGCTCTTGTTGTCCGGGCTTTCCGGGCGGCCGGACAGCCCCAGCATGGCCGGCACGCTGGGGCCGTAGATGTCGGCGTCGAGCACGCCCACCCGCGCACCGAGCTGCTGCAGCGCCACGGCCAGGTTCACCGAGGTGGTGGACTTGCCGACGCCGCCCTTGCCCGAACCGACCGCGATGACATTGCGGATGCGGGCATGCGGCGTAAGTCCCTTCTGGACCTGGCTGGCATGGGGACGGCGGGGAGAACTGTTCACAACGAGCACCGGCGGAGTCAGGGGGATAACCCGACATCATACAAGCTGGACGTAACCTGACTGAAATTCAGGATTGCGACGGATTCGTGCACAGATTGTTAAGTTCATGTTACGTTCGATCAGCACTGTTTTGAGCTGCGGAGCCCGTTGTTCCGGCCCGCGCGATGGCGCATGCGCAGTGCCGTTTTTGTTTTTTGCTCTCCATTGGAACTACATGAAACACGTCAGCAATACCGCACGTCGCAACACGCTCGCCGTCGCCCTGATTTCCGCTCTGATGGCCGCCTCCCCGGCAATGGCCCAGGACAAGGCGACCAACCTGGACAAGATCACCGTCACCGGTTCGCTGATCCCGCAGACCCAGGTCGAAACCCAGACCCCGGTGATGTCCATCACCGCCGAAGACATCCAGACCCGCGGCTTCAGCAGTGTTGCTGAAGTGCTGCAGCAGTCATCGCTGACCACCGGCGGCCTGCAGGGTGGCCAGACCTCGGGTGCGTTCACCCAGGGCGCCGAAGCCGCCGGCATGTTCGGCCTGAATCCGGGCTACACCAAGTACCTGATCAACGGCCGCCCGATGCTCTCGTATCCGGCGCTGTACAACGGCAGCGAGTCGTTCAACAACATCAGCGGCATTCCGATCGACATCGTCGAGCGCATCGAAGTCCTGCCGGGCGGCCAGTCGTCGCTGTATGGCTCGGACGCGATCGCCGGCGTGGTCAACATCATCCTGAAGGAACGCATGGACGGCGGCACGATGTCGATCCGTGGCGGCACCTACACCGAAGGTGGTGGCAGCAACATCCGCTTCAGCGCCGCCAAGGGCTTCAACGCGTTCGACGACCGCTTCCACGCCCTGGTCAACGTGCAGATCGAAAACGGCAGCCCGATCTGGGGCTACCAGCGTGACATCACCAAGCAGAACAACCCGGTCGGTTACACCGCGCAGCTGCCGTCGAACGACTTTGCTGTCATCGGCAACGCCGACAACAAGCTGTACATGATGGACCCGACCCGCTGCGCCAACGTGGCAGGCCTGTACGACGGCACCACCACCGTCGGCAAGCGTGCATCGGGCGAATCGTGCGGCTCGGTGTACAGCGCCGGCTACAAGACCCTGAAGAACGGCAAGAACAGCGGCCAGTTCTACTCGTCGATGACCTTCGACGTGAACGACAACTTCCAGCTGTTCGCCGACGTGCTGTACAGCAAGGAAAAGACCGAATTCACCTCCGGCTCCAGCGCCCTGTGGTGGGGCACCAAGTCGGTGATGGGCGGCTTCTACGACCAGGGCCTGGGCAAGGTCGTGAACCTGCAGCGCGCCTTCGCGCCGGAAGAAATCGGCCCGGGCCACTACAACAACATCCTGAACTCCGATGAGAGCCGTTCCTACCAGGTCACCCTGGGCGGCAAGGGCATGGTCGGCGACTGGGACTACAGCGCCAGCTTCACCCGCGGCGAATACCGTCTGGACCAGAACCGCTTCGCGCGCTGGAAGGACAAGATCGAAGGCTTCTTCGGCGACACCGTGCTGGGCCCGCGCCTGGGCACCACTGCTGATGGCTTCGGCATCTACAACCCGAACTACACCGCCTTCTACTCGCCGATCACCCCGGACCAGTTCGCCAGCTTCACCGGCTATGGCACCCACCGCAGCAAGACCTGGCAGAACCTGGGTCGCGTGCAGGTGACCAACGGTTCGCTGTTCTCCCTGCCGGGTGGCGACGCCGGCCTGGCCGTCGTGCTGGAAGGCGGCAGCGAGGGTTGGGATTACTCGCCCGACCAGGCCTTCGTCGATGGCAACGCGTGGGGCGCCAGCGCCGTGGCCGGTGCCGGCCACCGCAGCAACTACGCGGTGACCAGCGAACTGCGCATGCCGGTATTCGAGTCGCTGACCATCAGCGCCTCGGGCCGCTATGACGCCTTCAAGATCGCCGACAAGACCGTCGACAAGGCCACCTACAGCATCGGCCTGGAATACCGTCCGGTGGAAAGCCTGCTGCTGCGCGGCAAGTACGGCACGGCGTTCCGCGCGCCGACCCTGTCCGATGCCTTCCAGGGCATGAGCGGCTCGTTCGCCTCCGGCCAGAACGACTACTACCGCTGCAGCCAGATGGGTTACGCGCTGCGTGACGAAGCCTGCTCGTTCTACAAGACCACCTCGGTGTACAGCGAAAAGTCCGGCAACCCGGACCTGAAGCCGATCACCGCCGACGTGTGGAGCGCAGGCGTGGTGTGGGCCCCGGTGAGCAACTTCTCGCTGTCGGTCGACTACTACAACTGGAAGATCAAGAACGAGGTCAAGACCCTGAGCACCGACCAGCTGCTGCTGGCCGAGTACCAGTGCCACAACGGCCTGCCGAACAACACCTCGGCCAGCTGCCAGAACGTGACCGACTGGGTGACCCGCGACGCCGGTGGCAACCTGACCCGCGTTTACACCCCGAAGCTCAACGTGGCCAGCCAGAACCTGGAAGCGGTGACCGTCGGTGCCAAGTACCAGCAGGACCTGGGCCGCTTCGGTTCGCTGATGTTCTCCGGCAACTACACCAACATGCTCAAGCGTGAAGTGGTGGCCCTGCCGGGTGCGCAGAAGCTGGACCTGCTGAGCGATCCGTACAACATGTGGTACTACGACAACTTCGCCAAGGTACGCGGCGACGTGTCGGTGGGCTGGGCCATCTCCAAGTTCACCACCACCGTGTACGCCAACTACGTCGGCAGCACCCCGAACTACCTGGCCTACACCGGCCGCAGCTACGACTACGTCCACTCCTCCGGCGCCAAGGCCGGCAAGTGGGGCTCGTACACCACGTACAACATGAGCCTGAACTACCAGGCACAGGACGATCTGACCCTGTCGCTGATGGTCAACAACGTGTTCAACAAGCTGCCGGAAGGCCAGCGCTACAACTACCCGGGCAACGAATCGACCCCGTTCAACGACGGCTTCTACAGCGTCTACGGCCGTCAGATCTCGGCCCAGGTCAAGTACGACTTCTAATCCCGTCGTATTCCGGACCGCGTGTCTGGACCAGGCCCCGCTTCGGCGGGGCCTTTTTTTTGCACCACTGCGCCCCCCCTCCCGTCCGGCCTGTAGCAGAAAGTGTGATCCACAGCGCACAAACATCCAGGTTCCCGGCAGCGCTGATCCAAGGCAATGCATTGATCTACAAGGCATATCCGCAATGCTGACATGCTCCCTTGCACGCCGCCATCTTTTGAAACATGCCAAAACAAATCGCCTTATCCATTGATTCTGAAGCGTTTTTTCATCCCCCAACGGCACATTGATGTGACAGGCCTGTGTTGGCAGCGTTAACGACGTGTTACGGTCGACCTGAATGGAGTCACACTGAACGAATTGTTAATGCGCAGGGAATGCGCCGCCAAGACATTGCTCACTACGGGGATCCACCATGTCTCGCCAACGTTCCACGCTCTCGCGCCACCCTCTGACCCTCGCCCTGCTCGGCACCCTCCTGGCCTCCGGCACCGCCCTGGCCCAGGACGGCAATGCGCCGACCCAGCTTGATCGTGTGACCGTCACCGGGTCGCTGATTCCGCAGACCGAGATCGAGAACCACACGCCCGTCCTGACCGTCACCGCCGAGGATATCCAGACCCGCGGTTTCACCAGCGTCGCCGATGTCCTGCAGCAGTCCTCGCTGTCCACGGGCGGCCTGCAGGGTGGCCAGACCTCCGCATCCTTCACCCAGGGCGCCGAAGCGGCGGGCATGTTCGGCCTCAGCCCGGGCTATACCAAGTACCTGATCAACGGCCGCCCGATGCTCTCGTATCCGGCGCTGTACAACGGCGGCGATACCTTCAACAACATCAGCGGCATCCCGATCGACATCGTCGAGCGCATCGAGATCCTGCCGGGTGGCCAGTCGTCGCTGTACGGCTCGGACGCGATCGCCGGCGTGGTCAACATCATCCTCAAGGAGCGCATGGATGGCGGTGTGCTCAATGTGCGCGGCGGTGCCTACAGCGAAGGTGGCGGCAACAGCTTCCGCTTCAGCGGCGCACGCGGTTTCAACTCCAAGGATGACCGCTTCCATGCACTTGTCAACGTGCAGTACGAGAAGACCAGCCCGATCTGGGGTTACCAGCGCGACCTGACCAAGGTCAACAACCCCGACGGTTACAGCCCGCAGTACGTCTCCAACGATTTCCTGGTGCTGCTGCCGGCCGCCAACAACCGCTACGCGATGATGGACCCGAACCGGTGCGCCAACGTGGCGGGCCAGTTCGACGGCACCACCGTGCTCGGTACCCGTCCGACCGGCCAGGCCTGCGGCTCGGTCTACGGCACCGGGTACAAGACCATCAAGAACGGCAAGGAAAGCGGGCAGATCTACAGCTCGGCCACCTTCGACGTGAACGACAATTTCCAGCTGTTCGGCGACGCGCTGTACAGCCTGGAGGAGGTCAAGTACGCCACCGGCTCCGGCTACACCTGGTGGGGCACCTCCTCGGGCTGGGGCCGCTTCTACGACCAGGCCAGCGGCCAGTACATGAACCTGCAGCGCGTGTTCGCGCCGGAGGACATCGGCGGCGGCGGTTACCGCGACATCATGAACACCGACCGCAACAAGGCCTACCAGGTCACCCTCGGCGGCCGCGGCACCGCAGGCAACTGGGACTACAGCCTCAGCTTCACCCGTGGCGAGTACAAGCTGACCGAGCGCAATTTCGTGCGCTGGAACGACCCGATCAACGACTACTTCGAGCAGCGCGTGCTGGGCCCGGTGCTGGGTACCACCAGCACCGGCTACAACATCTACAGCCCGAACTGGGAAGCGTTCTACGCACCGCTGCCCGCCGGTGACTTCCAGAGCTTCACCGGCTACAGCTACAGCGAAAGCCGCACCTGGCAGAACCTGGCCCGCGCCCAGGTCACCAATGGCTCGCTGTTCAAGCTGCCGGGTGGCGATGCTGGCTTCGCCGTGGTCCTGGAAGGCGGCAGTGAAGGCTGGGATTACACGCCCGACCCGGGCCTGATGGACGGCAGCGTGTGGGGGACCACCGCCGTATCCGGTGCCGGCCATCGCAGCAACTACGCGGTGACCACCGAACTGCGCATGCCGCTGCTGGAAACGCTGACCGTCACCGGCTCCGGCCGCTATGACGCCTTCAAGATCGGCAGCAACACCGTGGACAAGGCCACCTACAGCGTCGGCATCGAGTTCCGCCCGATCGAAAGCCTGTTGTTCCGTGGCAAGTACGGTACGGCGTTCCGCGCACCGACCCTGTCCGATGCCTTCCAGGGTCGCAGCGGTTACTACGCCAACGGCTCCACCGACTACTACCGCTGCGGCCAGCTGGGCTACGACCCGGCCAACACCACCGGCTGCCCGTACGACAGCGTCTCGGTGTTCGGCACCCGCTCGGGCAACCCCGACTTGGAGCCGATCACCGCCGACGTCTGGAATGCAGGCGTCGTGTGGGCACCGATCAACAACCTGTCGCTGTCGGTCGACTACTACAACTGGAAGATCAAGAACGAGGTCGATACGCTCAGCTCCGACCAGCTGCTGCTGGCCGAGTACTACTGCCGCAACGGCCAGTCCAACAACACCTCGGCCAGCTGCCAGAACGTCGATGACTGGATCACCCGTGATGCATCGGGCGTGCTCGACGAGATCTACACGCCGAAGATGAACGTCGCCCGCCAGAACCTGGAAGCACTGACCGCCAGCTTCAAGTACGTGCAGGACATCGGTCGCTTCGGTTCGCTGCAGTTCTCGGCCAACTACACCGACATGCTCAAGCGCAAGCTGCAGCCGCAGCCGGGTGACGAGTTCCTGGACCTGCTGCACGACCCGTATGCGATGTGGGTGTATGACTCGTACGCCAAGGTACGCGCGGACGGCTCGATCGGCTGGGCCAAGGACAACTGGACCACCACCCTGTATGCCAACTACATCGGCAAGACGCCGAACTACATGGCTTACGTGGGCAACGGCTATGACTACGTCCACAGCTCCGGCTACAAGGCAGGCAAGTGGGGTTCCTACACCACCTACAACCTGAGCGTGAACTACCGCGCGATGGAAAACCTGACCCTGTCGCTGATGGTCAACAACGTGTTCAACAAGATGCCGGACAACCAGCGCTACAGCTTCGCCGGCACCAGCGGCCAGCCGTACAACAACTACCTGTACAACGCCTACGGGCGCGCGATCTACGTGCAGGCCAAGTACGCGTTCGGCGTGAAGTAATCCCGCAACCGCAGCAACGGAAAAGCCCCGCCATGGCGGGGCTTTTTCGTGTCCGGCCTGAGCGGATGGAAGAACAGGCCCTGGTGGAACAGGGCCTGCCGTCCGGTCCGCCCGCTCAGCGGAAGCTGTAGCGGAGGCTGGCCATGTAGCGGCGACCCAGCGCGTCCAGTACGTACGGGAACGGACCGATGTCGTCGGACAGGTTCAGCACCGACAGGTTCAGGCGCGCATTGTCGGTCAGGTGGTAGCTGACATTGGCATCCCAGGTCGTCCAGCTGTCGCGCTTGAAGTACTGCCGGCTTTCCGGAGTTGCGGTCAGGCTGAACTGCGAGCCGCTCGTGTAGTTGGACGTCACGCCATAGCTCCACTTGCCGATGGCATGCTGTGCCGTCCAGCGGAACTGGCGCTTGGGCTCATCGAACGTACCCACGCGCTCCACGAACGGCACATCCGCGTTGGCGGCCTGGCCACGGTTCTTCGGCATGTAGCCGTAGAAGCCCAGTGCCACCTGGCCGAACCGGCCCATGTCCCAGTTGTAGTCCACCTCGGCCGTCCAGCCGCGGAACATCAGCACCGGGCCATTGCCGTACTCGGTGCGGATATCGGTGGCCGCACCCGTCAACGGATTGCGCGTGACCAGGCTGCAGAAGCGGTTGGCGTTGGGCACGTCGGACGCATTGAAATCCGGGTTGTCGAAGCAGCCGGTGATGATGTCGGTCGGGCTCAGGCTGGTGATCACATCGGTGATCTTGATGTCATACCAATCGGCGGCGACGCGCAGGCCCTTCGCCCAGTCCGGTGCGAACACGATGCCTGCTGTCCAGGATTTGGCCTTCTCGTTCTTCAGGCCGGTATAGCCGTTGACCGAGCCGAGGGTGTTGGTCGGCGACGCCTGGAAGGTCGCCGGGTCCGCGCCCGGGTAGGCCTGGAAGAAGGCCTCGCAGTTGCGGCGGCGAATCGCGGGATTGGTGCCGCCGTTGATGGCCGACACCGAGCAGACTTCCGGGATGTTGTAGTACGCCGGCTGCAGCGAGGTATAGAGCTCGGCAATCGACGGGGCACGCAGCGACTGGGTCTTGCTGCCGCGCAGCTGGATTCCCGCGAACGGCTCGTACTGGATGCCATAGGTGTACGCGTTGAAGCCACCAGCCACCGAGTTGACCACGCGGCGGCCCTTCAGGGTCACGTCCAGGCGATGCAGGCCAGGCAGATCCCAGTCGGGGTTGAACAGCGGTGCCAGGAACTCGGCGAAGATTTCATTGGTGTGATAGTCGCCCTTGGCGCCCTGGATCGGCACCGAACGGCCCTGCCCCAGGCGCTGGTACTCGCTCGGGGTGAACGAGCCTTCTTCGCGGCGATGCTCCACGCCTGCGGCGAAGGAGAACTCGCCGCCCGGCAGGTCGAACAGGCCACCGGTCACCGACGCGTTGAACACGGTCTGGCGCGTCCGCGCCTTGGCCAGGGTCGGCGTCGACACATAGGCCAGTGCTTCAGGCGATGCCTGGTTCTCGCCGAACAGATTCAGTGGACGGCAGTTCGGATCCGCAGTGGTGCCGCGGGCGGATGCATCACAGACAATGTTGCCGCTGGCATCGCGCTTCACGTTGAGCGCATTGATGAAGTTCTGCTGGATCAGGCCGGTGCCCTTGTAGTCGAAGTCGCCTCGGCCGTGGGTCACACTGGTTTCCCAGTTGAAGCGGCGCTCGCCGATATCGAAGAAGCCGTCCAGGCCGAGCACGATGCGGCTGAGGCGCGTATCGGTACTGGCGTTGTTCATGCTCAGGTCGCGCGAAGAGCGCGACAGGCGGAACGAGGTGATGCCGTTCTCGGCCAGGATGCGACGGGACTCCGCGCTGAGGAACGGATTGTTCGCGCTGAACAGCATCGCGCCACTCTGGTCGCCACTGCCATCGGGGTTTGCGGCACCGAAACCGGCAGCGTTGTAGACGTTCTGGTCCAGCGTCTCGCGCGCGGTGGCGCTGTAGTGCGACAGTTCGAAGAAGCCGCGCACGTTGTCGTTGAAGTCGAAGCTGCCGGTCGAATAGACCGTACGGCGTTCGAGGTCGGCGATCAGTGGGACGGTCTCGTTGAGGTTGAGGCCATCGCCACCGGACGCGTTGCCGCTGGGATAGGAGATGCCCGGATCGTAGGCAACCAGATCGCCCTTGTCGTTGAAGTGCCAGAGCTTGTTGTTCGGACCAAAGCCGTTCAGTTCACCCGTGGCATTGCGCTGGTAGCTGCGCCGCACCTGGATGTCCGACGGCATGATCAGGCCACCGAAGGTCATGCTGGAGATGCGCCGGTTGCGGATCCAGACCTGGTCGGCGATGCCGTCGGCCGGCCCGGTGTTGAACGGGATGCTGGGGTCGATGCGACCGTCATTGCCCGGCGTGCGCCACGGTTGGAAGCGCGCCACGTTGGCTGCCGTCGGATTGGTCTGCAGGCTGTAGCCGTTGCGGTAGAAGTCGCGCTGGAGCGCGTTCACGCCTTCGCTGTTGTCCAGTTCGGCAGCAATGGTGAAGTGGCCACGTCCGTCGGCGAAACCGCTGCCGAAGATCGCAGACCAGGAGTAGCGGTCGTTGTCGTTCTTGGTGGTCCTGCCAAAACCCAGCTCGACCTCGGCACCCTCGAACTTGTCACGCAGGATGATGTTGTTCACGCCTGAGATGGCATCGGAACCATACGTGGGTGCACCACCGATGCTCAGGCTTTCCACGCGCTCGACCATCACGGTCGGAATCGCGTTCATGTCGACCTGGATGCCCGAGCCGCCGCCGGCGCCGAATACGGTTGGCGGAGCCGAGGTCACGAAGCGGCGACCGTTGACCAGGGTCAGCAGGCGGTTGCTGCCCAGGCCGAAGCGACTGGCGAAGTTCACGCCCGCACCGAAGCCGGCCTGGTCACCGCGTGAGGACACGCCGGCAGACACACCGGGAATCTTGGTCAACGCATCGATCAGGTTGGTGTGTCCGTACGCATCGATATCCTGGCGGGACACCACAGCGGCTGGTTCCAGGGTGTCATAGCCGGCGCGGTAGATGTGCGAGCCCGTTACCGTGATGCGGTCCAGCTGGGTGGCCGCGGCTTCATTGGAAGCCTTCTTCGCGCTCTCAGCGGTGTCCTTTGCAGTTTCTCCCTCCTGCGCGAAGGCAGGCAGGGCGACGGCAAGCAGAATGGCCGAGGTGAGCGCGAGACTCAACGGATTACGGGGTAGTGGGCGAGTCTTCTGCATGTCTCTCTCTCTGAAAAAGTGAGGGCACAAAAAGCTCTGCATCGGCAAGGCAGAGGAAATGTAGTCAGCAACTGTTCACGTGCCGATAACGGAATTCATACACATAAAGACACGAAACGGCAACATTCAGCAAAAGTTCAATTTGATCTGACACGTAGAGAAATGGAGCATGAGCGCGTAAACCTGCGCCGGCATTGTTCAAAGAATCATTTCAAATCAAAGGCTTGAGCCGACATTACGCCCCGTCTGTCGCGGCCATGGCGCTCGTGTCCAAGGCCCTGGACACGTCATGCCCCGGCAGGCGCGCAACCCGTACCTGCAGGCAACCGCGAGCACGCGTTCATCATCAATTCACCCGCAGGGCAGGCATACGGGCAGCCCTCGCTCGGCGCTGCGGCGACGCCCGATGTGCCTTCCTGGGACGCCTCCTGGCGCGTGCACGCCCCTTGCGCAGGGACATGACCTTCGACACCCTTGCAGGTCTGGCCGGCGGCGTATCGTTCGGCCCACGGTCGCACCCGCGGCCACTCCCTGACTCACTCGGCCCGGAGGCCATTCAAGTGACCCGTACTCCCAAGATCGTGCTGCTGACCCTGGCCGTTTCGGCCGCGCTGGTCGGCTGCGGCAAGACTGAAACCCCGGCCAAGGACGCCGCCGCCTCCGCCCCGGCCACCGCCGAAGCCACCACCTATAAGCTGGACGAGAGCAAGCTGCCGGCCTACAACGCCTTCCAGCCGAGCGACCTGGACACCACCAAGGACGCCTGCACCGCCTTTGGCGACTACGTCAACAGCAAGTGGCTGGCCGCCAATGAAATCCCGGGCGACCGCACCAGCTGGGGCGCGTTCACCATCCTCGACGAGCGCTCGGTGGCCGTGCAGCACCAGCTGGCCGAACAGGTCGCGCAGGTCAAGAACCCGAACCACATCGAGAAGATCGTCGGCGACCTGTGGGCGACCGGCATGGACGAAGCGAAGATCAACGCGCAGGGCATCGAGCCGCTGAAGGCCGACCTGGCGGCGATCGACGGCCTGCAGGACAAGGCGGCGATCGCCAACTACCTGCGCACCAGCGCCGCCAAGGGTGACAACGTCCTGTTCGGCTTCGGCGCCGAAGCGGACTTCAAGAACTCGACCATGAACATGGCCTACGCCAGCCAGGGCGGCCTGGGCCTGCCGGATACCACCTATTACACCGATGCCAAGAACGCCGACAAGCTGAAGGCCTACCAGGCACACGTCGCCAAGGTGCTGGAGCTGTCCGGCGTCGCCGCGGCCGACGCGGCCAAGCAGGCCGAGGACGTGGTCAAGTTCGAAACCCGCCTGGCCAAGGCCTCCAAGTCGCGCGTCGAGCTGTCGCGCAACGTCGAGCTGTACTACAACCCGGTCACCCTGGCCGACGCCGACAAGCTGACCCCGAACTTCAGCTGGACCGAGTTCTTCAAGTCGCAGGGCGTGGCCGCGCCGGAGAAGTTCTCGCTGGCCATGCCGGCTTTCCATGAGGAAGTGAGCAAGGCGCTGGGCGATACCGATCCGTCGGTGTGGCGCGCCTACCTGCGCTTCCACACCGTGGACAGTGCCTCGCCGTACCTGGCTGACGCCTTCGTGCAGGAGAACTACGAGTTCTACGGCAAGACCCTCAACGGCCAGAAGGAACAGAAGCCGCGCTGGAAGCGCGTGCTGGGCACCATCGAGAATGATGCCGGTGAAGCCTTCGGCCAGCTGTACGTGAAGGTTGCCTTCTCGCCGGAAGCCAAGGCGAAGATGGAAGAACTGGTGAAGAACCTGGCCGCCGCGCTGAAGGACCGCATCCAGGGCCTGAGCTGGATGAGCGAAGAAACCAAGGCCAAGGCCATCGCCAAGTGGGAGACCTTCACCCCGAAGATCGGTTACCCGGACAAGTGGCGCGACTGGTCGGGCCTGCAGACCCAGCGCGACAGCTTCCTGGGCAACGTGCGCGCGGCCAACGAGTTCAACTACAAGTTCAACCTGTCCAAGATCGGCAAGCCGGTGGACAAGACCGAGTGGGGCATGACCCCGCAGACCGTCAACGCCTACTACAACCCGCTGCAGAACGAGATCGTATTCCCGGCCGCCATCCTGCAGCCGCCGTTCTTCGATCCGAAGGCCGACGATGCGCTGAACTACGGCGGCATCGGTGCGGTGATCGGCCATGAAATGACCCACGGTTACGACGACCAGGGTGCACGCTTCGGGCCGACCGGCAACATGGAAGACTGGTGGACCCCGGCCGACAAGAAGAACTTCGAAGGCCTCACCGGCAAGCTGGTCAAGCAGTTCGACCAGTACAAGGTCGACGGCCAGGCGGTGAACGGCCACCTGACCCTGGGCGAGAACATCGCCGACCTGGGTGGCCTGGCCACCGCCTACGACGCCCTGCAGAAGGCCTCCGCCGGCAAGGAAGATGCAAAGGTCGATGGCTTTACCCGCGACCAGCGCTTCTTCTTCAACTGGGCCACCGTGTGGCGCACCAAGTACACCCCGGAAAACGCCAAGGTCCGCCTGGCCACCGACCCGCACGCCCCGGCGCAGTTCCGCGCCATGGGTGCGCCGTCGAACCTGCCGACCTTCGCCGCCGCGTTCCAGTGCAAGGCCGGTTCGCCGATGGCCCGCAGCGGCGAGCAGCAGGTGGTGATCTGGTAACCCACGGCTGACGTTGCGGCGTACCTGCAGAGGCCCGGGAATTCCCGGGCCTTTGTTGTTCACAGCGCCCGTCATCCACGCATGGCCCACGCCGTTGGTAGATGCCGACCTTGGTCGGCGCACGGCTCGGCGGAGCCACCGTGATGCGTGCATGCCGCGCCCATGCCCGGCTTGCTATAGTGCGCGCGCCCTCAATCCATCACGGATTCGTTCCACATGCCCAACTTCCGTCCGCTTGCCATCGCCCTGGGCATCAGCCTGGCGACTCTGGTCCCGACCCACGATGCGTTTGCCGCCGCCAAGAAGAAGGCCGCACGCGCCCCGGCCGTCAGCGCCCAGTGCAGCGACTTCTACGACGCCACCAATGCAGGCTGGCTGAAGGCCAACCCGGTGCCGCAGACCGGTGCCACTACCGCGCTCGGCCAGCTGGTCGACCGCAGCCGCCAGCAGCAGCGCGACCTGCTCGACGCCGCGATGAAGTCGCCGCAGGGCAATGTGCAGAAGCTGCTGGGTGACTTCTGGGCCAGTGGCCTTGACGAAGCCGCCGTGGAGGCGGACGGTTCCAATCCGATCGCCCCGCTGCTGACCCGCATCAACGCCATCAAGAAGGCCAAGGATGTGCCGGCGTCGATCGCCGCGCTGCACCAGGTGGGCATCCCGGTCGCCTTCAACTTCGGCCCCGACGTCGACCTGAAGGCACTGGACCGCCACATCGGTTACTTCATGCAGGGCGGCATGGGCCTGCCGGATCCTGCGTTCTATACCCGCACCGACGCCGACACCGTGGCGCTGATGGGCCGCTACCGCAACTACGTCAAGCAGATCCTGGCGCTGACCGGCACCCCGGCGGCCAAGCTGGATGCCGAATCGCAGGCGGTAATCGCGCTGGAGACCGAGCTGGCGCGCAACGCGCAGTCGCTGGCCGGCATCAACAACCCGTTCAACAACTACGCGCCGATCTCCACCAAGGAGCTCAACAGCCGCTACCGCAATCTGCAGCTGGACGCTTTCCTGAAGGCACAGGGCGTGGATGACGACCTGGTCTCGCTGGCCGATCCGGGGCTGTTCAAGCAGCTCGATGGCATGGTCACCAAGCTCAAGCCGGACCAGTGGAAGGCCTACCTGCGCTGGCGCGTGGGCGATTCGATGGCGCCGTACCTGTCCAAGGCCTACCGCGACGCCGAGTTCGAATTCCGTGGCCGCGTGCTGCGCGGCGAAACCCGGCCACCGCAGCGCTGGGAAAGCGTGCTCGATGCGATCAACGTGGCCGCCGGCCCGATGGTCGGCCGCGAATATGCCGCGCGCTACCTGTCCGCCGAAGATCGTCGCCAGGCGGCGTGGATCGTCGACAAGCTGCGCGAAGTGCAGATCGAAGCGGTCAAGAACAACAGCTGGATGAGCGCCGAAGCCAAGGCTGAAGCGCAAGCCAAGCTGGCTGCGCTGAAGATCGAGATCGGCACGCCGCTGCGCGACCTGGACTACAGCGTGCAGCCGATGGGGCGCGGCTCGTTTGGTGGCAACATGCTGATTGCTTCGACCTGGCGCCACCGCGAGGAAATGAAGCGCATCGGCAAGGGCAATGCCGACCGCCGCTGGGACGTGCTGCCGCAGCAGCCGTCGCTGGCCTACGACCTGGCGCAGAACCGCCTGATCGTCACCGCCGCGATCCTGCAGGGCCCGGTGTTCAACGCCAAGGCCGACGCCGCCGACAAGTTCGGCAGCTTCGGTGGCCTGGTCGGCCATGAGCTGACCCGTGCGATCGATGCCAAGGGCGCGCTGGTCGATGCCAAGGGTGAGCTGCGCAGCTGGTGGACACCGGCCGACAAGACCGCCTGGACCCTGCTCGGCAATCGCGTGGCCGCGCAGTACAGTGCCTACGACTTCCCGGGCGTAAAGGGTGCCAAGGTCAACGGCACGCTCACCCAGGAAGAAAACCTGGCCGACATCGCCGGCCTGGAACTGGCATGGGCGGCGTATGCCGCGCAGGAGCCCAAGGCCAAGCAGGCACAGCAGCAGGGCTTCTTCCGCGCCTGGTCGACGCTGTGGGCACAGCAGCTGTCGCCGAACGAGGCCGCACGCCGCCTGACCGCCGACATCCGCGCACCGGGCCTGTGGCGCAGCAACGGCACGCTGGCCAACCTGCCGGCGTTCGGTGCCACCTTCAGTTGCAAGGCCGGGCAGCCGATGCAGCGCAGCGAAGCCGACCAGATCAAGGTCTGGCGCTGAGCCCGCTGCCGCACTGGTAGTGCAAAGGGCGCCTTCGGGCGCCCTTTTTTTGCGGGTGCAGCACGATCCGGGGTTAACACCGGGCGTGCTATCGCTGCGGCTTCGTCCAACGTGGAGCCGGACATGGCACACAAGAACACGATCTGTATCTGGTACGACAACGGCGCGCTCGAGGCCGCCACCTTCTATGCCAGCCTCCTGCCCGACAGTGCGGTGACTGCGGTGCATCACGCACCCGGCGACTACCCCGACGGCAAGGAAGGCAACGTACTGACGGTCGAATTCACGGTCTGCGGCATCCCCTGCGTCGGCCTCAACGGCGGCACCGCGTTCAAGCACAGCGAAGCCTTCTCCTTCCAGATCCAGACCGAGGACCAGGCCGAGACTGACCGGTTGTGGGACGCCATCGTCAGCAACGGCGGACAGGAGAGCCAGTGCGGTTGGTGCAAGGACCGATGGGGCATTTCCTGGCAGATCAGCCCACGCATGTTGATCGAAGCGGTGACCAGCCAGGACAAGGCACTGGCCAAGCGCGCCTTCAATGCGATGATGCCGATGAAGAAGATCGACATCGCCACCATCGAAGCGGCAATCCAAAAAGGGGACGGAGGGGATTAAGTCGTTTCTTCCCCCCTGTGCGCAGATGCGGATTGCGACTTAATTCCCTCCGTCCCCTTTTTCCGAGGTGCTGATGTCCTGGGATGCGATCATCATCGGTGGCGGCCACAACGGCCTGGTCTGCGCGGCCTATCTCGCACGCGCTGGCAAGAAGGTGCTGGTGCTGGAACGTCGTGGCGTTCTCGGCGGCGCGGCGGTCACCGAGGAATTCCACCCCGGGTTTCGCAACTCGGTGGCGTCCTACACGGTGTCATTGCTGCAGCCGAAGGTGATCGACGACCTGCAGCTGCATGCGCATGGGCTGCGCATCATCAATCGCCCGGCCAACAACTTCCTGCCATTGCCGGACGGCCGCTACCTGCTGTCCGCACCGGGCCGCACCCAGGCCGAGGTCGCGAAGTTTTCCGAGCGGGATGCGCAGCGGCTACCCGAATACGAAGCGCGCCTGGAGATCTTCGCCGATGTGCTGCGCGCGTGGGCCCTGCGCACGCCACCGGATGCCGGCGTTGCGGGTGGTTGGCGCGCGTTGCCTGCGCTGTGGCAGATGGGTCGTCTTGGTCGTGAACTGGCCACGCTGGATGCCTCGCTGCGGCAGGAGCTGCTGGACCTGTTCACGCTGTCGGCAGCCGAGTATCTGGATCGCTGGTTCGAAAGCGAACCGATCAAGGCGCTGTTCGGCTTCGATGGCATCGTCGGCAACTACGCAAGCCCCTATACACCGGGCAGTGCCTACGTACTGCTGCACCACGTGTTCGGCCAGTGCAATGGCATGAAAGGTGCGTGGGGCCATGCGATCGGTGGCATGGGCGCGATCAGCCAGGCCATCGCCACTGCCGCGCGGGAGGCCGGGGCTGAGCTGCGCGTGGATGCCGGTGTGCAACGCCTGCTGATCGAGCAGGGTCGTGTCGTGGGCGTGGCGCTGGCCAACGGCGAAATCCTGCGCGCACGCGCGATGATCGCCAACGTCAATCCAAAGCTGCTGTACGAGCAGATGCTGGCACCGGAGCAGGTACCGGACGCAACGCGCGAACGCATGGCGAACTGGCGCTGCGGTTCGGGCACGTTCCGGATGAATGTCGCGCTGTCGCAGCTGCCGGACTTCCGCGCTCTGCCCGGTCCCGGCGATCACCTCAGCGCCGGGATCATCATGGCCCCCAGCCTGGATTACATGGACCGTGCCTGGCTGGATGCGCGTCGCAATGGCTGGTCACGCGAACCGATCGTGGAAATGCTCATTCCCAGCACGCTGGACGATTCGCTGGCGCCGCCCGGGCAGCATGTGGCCAGCCTGTTCTGCCAGCACGTGGCGCCCGTGCTGCCCGGTGGGCGTCACTGGGATGATCATCGTGAAACGGTGGCCGATCTGATGATCGCCACCGTTGAACGGTATGCGCCGGGTTTCGCTGGCAGCGTACTGGGCCGCCAGGTGCTGTCACCGCTGGATCTGGAGCGCACCTTCGGCTTGATCGGCGGCGACATCTTCCACGGAGCGCTCAGTGCCAACCAGTTGTTCTCGGCACGGCCGATGGTTGGCCAGGCTGGCTATCGTGGTGCCCTGCCCGGCCTGTATCTGTGCGGGTCGGGAACACATCCCGGGGGCGGCGTGACCGGCGCGCCAGGTCACAATGCGGCGCAGGTGGTGTTGCAGGATCTGTAGAGGCGTGCCGACCAATGGTCGGCGCCCACAGCGTCAAATGATCCCATGCAAAGCGTGCCAACCAAGGTTGGCACCTACCCGCGTGGGAGAAGGCGTGCCGACCAACGGTCGGCACCTACAGCGTCAAATGATCCTTCGGATCATTTGACGCTGCGCAGATGGTTCGGGCGCTTCGGTGGGCCGGGCGGTCGGCGCTTGTTGAACGGCGGCTGCCCTCGCCAGTAACGGATCAGCAACCAGCCGAACAGCATGCCGCCGAGGTGCGCGAAGTGGGCCACGCCCGGCTGCAAGCCGGTCATGCCCAGCACCAGTTCGCCCACGCCGAACAGGATCACGAAGGTACGCGCCTTCATCGGGATCGGCGGGAACAGCAGCATCACCCGCTGGTTCGGGAACAGCATGCCGTAGGCCAGCAGCAGGCCGAACACGCCGCCAGAGGCCCCCAGCACCGTGGCCGGGTTCTCCAGCAGCGTACCCACCAGCAGCTGGCAGACACCGGCACCGGCCACGCAGACCAGGAAATACAGCAGGAAGCGCTTTTCGCCCCAGGTCTGCTCCAGCGGCGCGCCGAACATGAAGACCGCCAGCATGTTGAAGAACAGATGCATGAAGCTGCCATGCAGGAAACCGTAAGTCAGCAGCTGCCAAGGCTGGAAGTTGCCGCCCGGCGAGAACGCATCGAAGCCTTGCTGCAGCGGTTGCAGCATGAACGGCTCGAAGGTCTGCATGCCAAGCAGGAACGGCTGCTGCAGCAGGAACAGGATCGCGTTGGCGATCAGCAGGGCCTTGGTGACGGTTGGCAGACGCGGGAACATGGGAGCACCGGCATGGAACGGCCTCCATCATAGCCGCAGCACCGCGCCTTGTTGGCGACCGGCAGGTCCGGCCTGTTCAGTCGCCAGCGATGCTCAGCCCGGGCCCCAAACGGCAGCATCCAGCACAACCGCCGGATCGGTCGTGGGCATCCGCACCCGGCCGTTCTCAACCACCACGCCCTCGGCACGCAGCCGCTGCGACTGCTCGCGCCAGCCCGCCGACCCTTCTTCCATGGCGATGCGCCCATCCGAGCGCAGCACGCGGTGCCAGGGCAGGTCCGGGTCGTCGTTCTGGCCCAGGATGCGCGCGGTCAGGCGCGCACGCCCGGGCAGGCCCGCGCGCATCGCCACCTGGCCGTAGCCCATCACCTGCCCCGCCGGGATCGCGCGGATCACCGCCAGAATGCGCGCACGCGCCTGCTCCGGCGTCAGCGCCGCAGGCGGGTCACCAGCAGAACGCCGATCAGCACCAGCACGGTGCCGGCGATCTGTGCCGGCCCCATCGGTTCGTCGAGCAGCCATAGGCTCATCACGATGGTGGAAACAGGGCCCAGCATACCGACCTGCGCGGCCAGCGACGAACCCACGCGCTGCACCGCCAGCATGATCGCCAGCACCGGCAGCACCGTGCACACGGTGGCGTTGACCAGCGACAACCACTGTACCGGTGCCGGTGCCTGCCACAGCAGTGGCAGCGGATGGGTCACCGCGAAGTGCAGCAGCACCAGCACGCTGGCCACGCAGCTGGCGTAGGCGGTCAGCCGCACCGCGCCGATGCGTGCCACCACCTGCCCGCTGCCGAACAGGTACAGCGCGTAGCTGAGCGCACTGCCCAGCACCAGCAGGCTGCCGACGATGATCTGCCCACCTTCGCGCTGCAGATCGTGACCAAAGGCCAGCAGCACGCCCAGATAGCTCAGCACCAGCGCGCCGATCTGCCAGCGGCCCGGCCGCTGCCGTGCCAGCAGCACGTTGATCAGCAGCACCAGGGTCGGGTTCAAGTAAAGAATCAGCCGCTCCAGGGTCACGCTGATGTACTGCAGGCCCTGGAAATCGAGCAGGCTGGACAGGTAGTAGCCGGTGAAGCCCAGCCACAGCACGCGGGCGCGGTCGGCCCAGGACAGCGGCTCTGCCCGGCGCGCAGCCCACAGTGCCATCAGCACGAACAGCGGCAGCGCCATCAGCATGCGCAGGGCGAGCAGCGAGGTGGCATCGACGCCATGACGCAGGCCGAGCTTGACAATGATGGCCTTGCCGGAGGCGGCGATGGCGCCGATCGCGGCCAGGCCGATACCCCCCAGCGCGATGCGGGGGGAAGCCGTAGCGGTGCGGGAAGCGGGAGTGGACATCAGGACGACGGCGGGCCGCGCAGAGCGGCCCGGTAAGACGTGGGGGCGTCCATTGTCGCATGGGGGCGCCTGCTGTCCTGTAGCGTCGAGCCCGCGCCCGACTCCGCCAAGACGGGGCGAAAAGCAGCCGAGCATAGGCTCGGCGCTACAACCGCCCCAGGTCAGCGCATCAGCACCACTTCCTCGGCCGAGGTCGGGTGGATCGCCACGGTGTCGTCGAACTGGGCCTTGGTCGCGCCCATCTTCACCGCCACCGCGAAGCCCTGCAGGATCTCGTCGGCCGCTTCGCCCAGCAGGTGGATACCCACCACGCGCTCCTCCGGGCCCGCGCACACCATCTTGAACAGGCTGCGCTGGGTGCCGTTGGCCAGCGCCTGCAGCATCGGGCGGAAACGGCTGTGGTAAACGCTCACCTGGTCAAAACGCGCGCGCGCTTCTTCTTCGCTCATGCCCACTGCACCCAGCGGCGGGTGCGAGAACACCACGCTGGCCACGTTCTCGTAATCCATCTTCGATTGCGGACGTCCACCGAACAGGCGGTCCATCAGCCGCCGTGAAGCGGCCACCGCCACCGGCGTCAGGCCGACCTTGCCAGCGATGTCGCCCACCGCGTGCACGCTCGGCACAGAGGTGGTCTGCCATTCGTCCACCTCCACCTGCTGGTGCTCGCCGATGCCGATGCCCAGCTCTTCCAGGCCCAGGTCGCGACTGTTGCCACGCCGGCCGGTGGCGAAGAACACTGCATCGAACACGCTGTCGAGCGGGCCATCATGACCGAACGCACGTACGCGTTCGCCATCGCGCTGCAGTTCGCGCAGGCGATAGCCGAAATGGATGCGCACGCCCTGCTGCTTCAGGTTCTCGGCCAGCTGATCGGTCAGCTCGTAATCGAAGCGATCCAGCAGCCGCTGGCCGCGCACCAGCAGGCTGACCTTGCTGCCCAGTGCCTGCAGCAGGCCGGCCAGCTCCACCGCGATGTAACCGCCACCGATGATCGCCACCTCGGCCGGTGCCGCACGCAGATCGAAGAAGTCATCGGAAACCAGGCCCAGTTCAGCGCCGGGAATATCCGGGCGCAGCGGATGCGCGCCGGTGGCGATCAGGATGTGCTCGGCGCTGTAATGCACGCCGTCACTGCAGGCCACGGTATGCGCATCGAGCAGACGGCCGCGCGCAGGGATGCGCACCACGCCGGTTTCATCCAGGCGCTTGCGGTAGCTGGTGTGGATGTTGGTGATGTAGGCCTGGCGATGGATCACCAGCTCCTTCCACGACAGCGCCGGGCGTGCCTCGACATCGAAGCCCATCGCATTGGCCAGGCCGATGCGCTCGTGCAGGTCGGCCGCCAGCCACATCGCCTTCTTCGGCACGCAGCCAACATTGACACAGGTTCCGCCCAGTTCGCCCGGTTCCAGCATCGCCACGCGCTTGCCATGCTGTGCTGCGCGGATGGCGCCGGCCAGGCCGGCGGAGCCGCCGCCAAGGACGATCAGGTCGTAATCATAAGGTGCAGTGCTCATCGGAATCGCTCGGGTCGGTAAGGGGCAGGATCGATCGCTGGCGTGCGGCCGCAGACGAGATCGGCGATCAGCTGGCCGGTGCCGGCGCTCATGCTGATGCCGAGCATGCCATGCCCCGCTGCAAGCCAGACGTGAGGATGCGCGGGCGCGCGGCCGATCGGCACAGCGCATGCGTGCCCATCGCTCACCCCTGCTCCGTCCCGCGCCGCATCGATGGCCACTGCCGATAGGTCATCGCACGCCATATCCACTCGATCGGGCCGAAGCGGAAATGGCGCAGCCACAGGTGCGAGAAGACCACCTGCGCGGCAAACAGCAGCAGCGCGAACAACAGCTGCACGCTGCGCGGCATCGTCTCGAACCTGCCCAGGCCATACTGGTAGAAGGTCCAGGTACACAGCAGCGACTGGCCAAGATAGTGGGTCAGCGCCATGCGCCCGACCGGTGCCAGCCAGGCCAACCGCGCACGCCAATGCACGATCCACGCAAGGTAACCCAGGCACATCGGCAAGCCACCGATCGTCACCAGCGCCATCGCCGCCGTCGCCGGCAGGCCGTAGGCACCCGGCGCCAGGTAGGGCTTCCAGGCAACACCCAGCAGCGTGACCACAAGGCCCAGCGGCAGTGCCCCCCAACGCAGCACCGCGTACAGCCGCGGAAAGCGCTCCGGCGTCGCCAACGCGCCGCTGCCGGCGAACCAGCTGCCGATCAGGAACATGCCCAGCACTTCCGGGCCGGTGATCAGCAGCGCGCCCATCGAGGTGCCGAACTCGCTCAGGCGCTGCACAGTGGCCTGCGCCCAGCTGCCCTGCCCGTACACCTGCCGCTGCAGGTCGATGCTCTGCTGCGCCTCGGCAAGCATGCCCCGCACCTCTTCGGTCGAAGCCATCGACACCATCGCGCCCACCAGCAGCATCAGCGCAACGCCGCCCAGATAGACGGTCACGCCCATCCACGGCAGCCAGCTGCGCGGCGCCTCCCGGCAGGCCAGCAACGGCAACGAGACCAACGCGTACATCACCAGGATGTCGCCGGACCAGACCAGCAGCGCGTGGCACAGGCCGATCAGCAGCAAGCCAGCGCTGCGGCGCAGATAGAACGGGGTGAAGTCGCGCCCGGCGGCCTCAGCGCGCTGCGCCATCACCGCGAAGCCGGCGCCGAACAGCAGCGAGAACAGGGTGAAGAACTTGCCCTGCACGAACACGTACACAAAGGCATCGGCCCAGTAGTCGATGCCCTGCCAATGCACGTCGATGCCGGTGAAGGCCAGGTCCAGCGGTCCGCTGAAGGCCTCGATGTTCATCAGCAGGATGCCCAGCAGCGCGGCACCGCGCAGCACGTCCAGCACGGCGATGCGTTCGCCGGAAGCGACCGGCTGCAGGGAAGGAGAAGCGGCGTTCACGGGGCGTCCGTCAGGCAGGTCCGCCATTATGCCGCCGGCCCGTACGCCATGAATGGCCGCGCCGTGTTCCAGAAACGCAACGGCCCGCCGAAGCGGGCCGCTGCATCCATCACGATCGCGCTGCGATCAGTGCTGGTGACCACCGTCGCCGTGGACGTGGCCGTGGTCGATCTCTTCCTTGCCGGCTTCGCGCACGTCGACGATCTCGACGTCGAAGTGCAGGTCCTTGCCAGCCATCGGGTGGTTCAGGTCGACGTCGACGACGCTCATGCCGACCTTCTGCACGGTCACCGCACGCGGGCCGAAGTTGGTCTGCAGCACGACCTGCTGGCCCGGGGCCAGCTTGGTGTTGCCGAAGTGCTTCTTCGGCACGCGCTGGGACAGGCCTTCACGACGCTCGCCGTAGGCATCGGCCGCCTTGACGTCGACGTTGAAGGTCGCGCCGGCTTCCTTGTCCATCATGGCGTTTTCCAGGCCCGGGATGATGTTGCCGTGGCCGATCAGGATCGCCAGCGGCTCGCCGCGGTCCTTGGACGACTCGATCGGCTCCTGGCCGACTTCGGAAACGGTGTAGTGGAAGCGGACAACGCGGTCTTTTTCGATCTTCATGCGCAACTCTGTCTGGATCTGCCGGAGGCAGGCGGGTTGGGGCGGGTTGTCGCCCGGCGGGGACGCCGCCATCATGACGGCCAATCCAAGGTGGCGCATTATCCGGAGATCATGCACATCACGCCAGTTTCGTCCGGCCCGCGCCGGTTCCTCGCCCCGGCCCTGTTGCTGGCCCTGCCCGTGTTGATGACCGCCTGTGGAGGCGGCAAGGCCACCCGCCCGGCGCCGCCGCCGCCGACGGCGAACTGGCCGAAGACCGTGCCGGACAACCCCGAGGCCGCCAACTCGGTGCTGATGCGGGCCATCAGCCTGGTCGGCACGCCCTACCGCTATGGCGGCAATACCCCGGATTCGGGCTTCGACTGCAGCGGCCTGGTCGCCTATGTCTATCGGGAAATGCTGGACCTGCGACTGCCGCGCACCTCGCGCGACCTGGCCGCGGTACAGGGCCCGAAGATCGATCCGCAGCGCCTGGCCACCGGCGATCTGGTGTTCTTCGGCAGCCGAGGCAGCGTCACCCATGTCGGCATCTATGTAGGTGAGGGGCGTTTCGTGCACGCGCCGAGTACCGGCGGAACGGTACGCCTCGACTCGCTCAGCGGCCCCTATTGGAAAGACCACTACACGGGGGCGAAACGCGTCCTTCGCTAAAATGAACAGGCGATATGTTCAAAACTGTGACGGAAATCACTAACGCAATAACGTTTTACTAACGGAATTTTTAACTTATCGGCGCTTTTACAGGGCATGATGCCCCATCGTTTTTTTCCTGTGACCGACGCGTGACGACTGACGACCTGAAAAGCGAAGGCCAGACTTCCGTATCTTCACGCAGTGCCCGCCCGTTGTTGCTTGGCCTGGCACTGTGCCTGACCAGCCTTCCGGCCTGGTCGCAGACCGCTCCGAACCGTTCCGATGTGCCCCCGGCCGCGGTGGCCGAGAGCGCCGCCCGACCGGCCGCCAAGGCCGAGGCTGCCGCTCCGCAGCGCAGCCGCGTCGATGCCGCCGCCAGTGCCACACTGGCCGCCCTGCTGCCGCACCTGGCCGCCAACGACACCATTCCGCTGATGGACCGCTCGGCCGTGGTAGCCGGCGACCTCAGCCGCCTGCTCGCCAATTACGACACCAGCAGCGCCGCCAATGGCAGCGTTGTCGGTACCGCCGCCGACAACGGCAAGGTGCAGTCGCTGCTGCGCCGCGCGATGACCCTGCTGGGCACCCCGTACCGTTGGGGTGGCAGCAACCCGGACAGCGGTTTCGACTGCAGCGGCCTGGTCGGTTATGTGTTCCGTTCGGCCCTGGGCATCGAGCTGCCGCGCGTCTCGCGCGAGATGGCCCACGATGACAACGCCGAACTGATCAACGACCGCACCGCGCTGGCCGCAGGTGACCTGGTGTTCTTCGGCCGCAAGGGCCGCGTCGACCACGTCGGCATCTATGTCGGCGACGGCCGCTTCCTGCACGCACCGAGCTCCGGCAAGGACGTCCGCGTGGACACCCTGCTCAGTGGCTACTGGGGCAACAAGTTCATGCAGGCCCGCCGGGTCGACCTCTGACCCGCTGGCGCTACGGCGCCGCCTGAAAGACAAAAAGCCGCTGCCCCGCAGCGGCTTTTTTGTTTGCGCCCCCGGTAGGTGCCGACCTTGGTCGGCATCGCGCCGCCTGCCCTGGTGGGTGCCGACCGTTGGTCGGCACTGCCTCCATCCACGCATGGCGTGGATCTACCAGGACCCGCCTTGGCCGCCACCGCGCCAACCAGCTCCCAAACAAAAGGCCCGCCGGGTCAGGGCGGGCCTTTCATCTCCACGCAACCTTAGGCGCGTGGCGGTGTGGGGTCAGGATCGTCCACGCCCACATTGCTGGACGGATTGTCATACACCGCCTGGTCGAGCAACCCGGTCTCCTTGGCCACGAGCACCGGCACCAGCATCTGGCCGGTCACATTCGTCATCGTGCGCATCATGTCCAGGATGCGGTCGATGGCATACAGGTAGCCGATGGTCTCCAGCGGCAGATTGGCTGCGCTCAGCACCACCGTGGCCATGATCACCGCAGTACCCGGCACGCCGGCGGTGCCGAAGCTGCCCAGCACCGAGGCGATCAGCACCACCACGTACTGCTCCGGGGTCAGCGGCACGCCGCTGTACTGCGAAATGAACACCGCGCACAGCGCCGGATAGATCGCGCCGCAGCCGTCCATCTTGATGCTGGCGCCCAGCGGCACCGCGAACGAACCGTAGTCCTTGTTCACGCCCAGGTTGTGGGTGATCGAACGCAGCGCCACCGGCATCGCAGCGAAGCTGGACGAGCTGACGAACGCAACCTGCATGCCCGGTGCGGCGCCACGGAAGAACTTCAGCGGGTTCAGGCCGTGCGCCAGCAGCAGCGCGCTGTAGACCACCACGATGTGCAGCGCACAGGCCACGTACAACGCCAGCACGAAATGGCCCAGCGGCAGCAGCTTCTCGAACCCATAGCTGCCGACCAGGCCTGCGATCAGGCCGAAGGTGCCGATCGGGGTGACTTCCAGCACGAAGCGGGTCACCTGGATCATGATGTCGCTCATCTGGCCAACCAGCTTGCGCGCCTCGGTCACCTTCTCGCCCAGCTTGACGATGGCAAAGCCCACCAGGCCGGCGAAGAAGATCACCGGCAGGATCGAGCCGCGACCCGCAGCCAGCACGGTCTCACCGGCCGCGTTGACCTTGGTGCCGATGCCGGACAGCGCATAGAAGACATTGGCAGGCACCACGTCCAGCAGCACCTGCACCACGCTGGGCACTTCGCGCGGCACGTAGTTGCTGGCCATCGACAACTGCAGGCCACCCGCGCCGGGCTGCAGCACCGTACCCACGGCCAGGCCGACACACACTGCCAGCGCAGCGGTAATCACGAACCACAGGAAGGTGCGCCCACTGAGCGCGGCCACGGACTTCTGCCCGTGCAGCGACGAGATCGCGTTGATGACCGCGAAGAACACCAGTGGCACGGCGATCATCTTGATCAGGGTGACGTACAGCTCGCCGAGCGGGCCGAACCACGTTTCCGCGGCGGGGCCGAGCGCCCAGCCGGCCAGCGCGCCGAGCACGAAGCCACCGACCACGCGCTGCCAGAACGGAATCCGCAGCCAGGCAGAGACCAGCGTCATAGGCAATCCAGAGGGAAGGAAGGGATGCTGGCACGATAGCCCAAGGCAGCCCGCAGAACGACCGCCCGGCCGGCAAATCAGTGTGTCATCGGCGTGCCTTGCTGGGGCGGGCATAATGAATGTCCCGTTACAGTTTGTGAGATCCCAGCGTCCATGCGTCGTTCCGTCTCCCTGTTGGCCGCCTGCGCCACCACCCTTCTGCTGGGCGCCTGCGCCAGCTCCGCCCCCGCGTCCGCCCCGGCCGGCCTGAAGGTCACCGTCGATCCCGTCGCCCATCCGGCCGGCGAGACCCCGCAGTGGTGGTACCGCAGCGGGGCCGCCCAGGCTGCGGCCAATGGTGCGATGTCCGGCAAGGCCAAGAACGTCATCCTGTTCCTCGGTGACGGCATGAGCCTGACCACCGTGGCCGCCTCGCGCATCTACGAGGGCCAGCGCAAGGGCGGCTCCGGCGAGGAGAACCTGCTGTCCTGGGAACGCTTCCCGGCCACGGCGTTCAGCAAGACCTACAACACCGATTCGCAGACGCCTGATTCGGCCGGCACCATGACCGCCATCACCACCGGCGTGAAGACCCACATGGGCGCGATCGGCGTCAGTGCCGGAAGCCGCACCGACTGTGCCGACAGCCTGTCCAAGGGCCTGCTGACCTGGCTGCAGCTGGCCGACAGCGCCGGCCTGGCCACCGGCGTGGTCTCCACCGCACGCCTGACCCATGCCACCCCGGCTGCCACCTACGCGCACTCGCCCGAGCGCAACTGGGAAAACGACACCGACCTGACTGAAGCGGCCAAGGCGGCCGGCTGCAAGGACATCGCCCAGCAGCTGCTGTCGACCTCGCGCTATGGGCGCGGCCCGCTTGTCGCCCTTGGTGGCGGCCGTGGTGAGTTCACCACCGTGGAAGAGCGCGACCCGGAATACGACGACAAGGTCGGCCAGCGCCTGGACGGCCGCAGCCTGGTCCAGGAATGGCAGCAGGCGCATCCGCAGGGTGCCTATGTCTGGAACAGCAAGCAGCTGGCCGCGGCCGCCAATGCGCCGGCCATCCTTGGCCTGTTCGAACCGGACCACATGCGCTACGAGTACGAGCGCCCGCAGGATCCGGGCGGTGAGCCGAGCCTGGCCGAACTGACCGCAGCGGCGATCAAGAACCTTTCAAGGCACCCGGAAGGCTACGTACTGATGATCGAAGGCGCGCGCATCGACCACGCCAACCACAGCGGCAATGCCTACCGTGCACTGACCGAGACCGTGGCGCTGTCCGATGCGGTGCGCGTGGCCAACGAGCTGACCTCGGCCGACGACACCCTGATCATCGTCACCGCCGACCACTCGCACACGCTGAACTTCGTCGGCTACCCGGCACGCGGCAACCCGATCCTGGGCAAGGTGAAGGACAAGGGCGGTGAAGACGGCGCCGGCAAGCTGGACTACGCCCTGGACGGTACCGGCCAGCCGTACACCACGCTGAGCTACGCCAACGGCCCAGGCCACACCGGCAGCAGCAACCAGCAGCCGGCCGGGCCGAAGCGCTACCCGCACAACCCAAGCAGCTTCGAACCGGCCAACGGTCGCCCGAACCTGCGCGAGGTCGACACCGAGCATCCGGACTACATGCAGGAAGCGCTGGTGCCGATGAAGTCCGAATCGCATGGTGGTGAGGACGTCGGCATCTGGGCACGTGGCCCGGGCAGCAAGGCGATCCGCGGCACGCTGGAACAGAACGCGATCTACCACATGATCGTGCAGGCCACCCCAGCCCTGCGCGAGCGCCTGTGCCAGGCCGGCACCTGCGATGACAAGGGCGTCCCTGTGCAGTTGCCGGCACCGACGGCCTTCGAACGCAAGGCCGAGGCCAAGTGATCGCGCGGCAGGCCCGCCCTGCCCCTGCCAGCGGCCGCTTTGCGCGGTCGCTGGCAATGCTTGGCGTGCTGGTCAGTGCCAATGCACAGGCACAGGCACCGGCATGCAAGCTGCTGACCGACGAACACGGGTTGTGGCCGCTCCCCAACTGCGAGGTGGTCGATCACCGGCTGAAGATCAGCGCCGATACGCTGAAGGACCTGAACTACGACGACCACGGCCTGGCCGTGGTGTATGCCGACCAGGGCTTCCACTACGTCGACCGCACGGGCCACAGCCTGCCGGTGCTTACCTGGGACAACGGCCCGGAAACGCCGCAGGAAGGCCTGCTGCGCGGCCGCGTCGGCAATCGCGTGAGCTACTTCGATCTGGAATTCCGCCAGGTGGTGCCGGGCACCTTCGATTTCGCCTGGCCGTTCCAGAATGGCGTGGCCGAGGTCTGCAACGGGTGCCGGCGTGGCATGCCGGATGCCGATGGCCACACGCCGATGGAAGGCGGAGAGCGGTTCCGCATCGACCGCGCGGGCCGCCGGGTGAAGTAGGGTTTCGGCAGGGCTGCGCCCTGCACCTGCCGAAGCCGAAGCCCAAGCCCAAGCCGAAGCCAAATCAAGATCAAAAGCGGCTCTGGTTTTCTGTGAGTTGGGCGGGGCGGTGTGGCTGGTCAGGACACGCCGTAAACCCGTCCTTGGGGGCTCGATGGCGCCATCCATGGCGCCAACGGTCCTGCCCACCCACACCGCCCCACCCCCGACAGATTTCCGGTGACGGTTGGACCGTCCACGCCATGCATGGATCAGATCTGTCAGATATCGAATTGAATCCGGGGGTCAGATCCGTTTTCCTGCGGAAAACGGATCTGACCCCATGAGCAATCCGACAGTTCGCAGGAAACTGTCGAAGGCGGGGTGGGTCCGGTTGCGGGGGCGTGAGCCGCATGGATGCGGCGACCGAGCTTACATGGACGTACTTGCAGCGTCCCCCGCAACCGGACCCACCCCGCCATCCCACGGATAGCCCGCTTTTGACGTTGACGTTGCTTCGGCTTCGGCGGGTGCAGGGCGCAGCCCTGCAAACAAACCCCACCCTCAGTAACGAGGCCGGCCTTCTTCCAGCACCTGGCGCAGGAACGGCACGGTGATCCGCCGCTTCGCCGCCAGCGATTCGCGGTCCAGCCAGTCCAGCAGGGTGATCAATCCACCCAGCTCACGGCCGGTGTGCGACAGCAGCCATTCGATGGCCGCTTCGTCGATGGCCAGGCCGCGTCGCAGTGCACGCTCGCGCAGCACCGCAGCACGACCTTCCTCATCCAGCGGCTGCAGCAGCACGCGCACGCACTGGCCCAGGCGCGAACGCAGGTCCGGCAGCACCAGGCCCAGCTCGCCCGGCGCCTTCTGCGCCGTGTACAGCACGGTTACACCTGCAGCGCGCGCGCGGTTGTGGAAATCAAACAGCGCGATCTCGTCCTCGCGATTGCCGGCAACCTCGTCCAGCCCGTCCAGCGCCACCAGTTCGCGTGCGTCCAGCCCATCCAGCGCTGCACGGACGCGGCCTGCTGCGCTGGCCAGTGGCACGTACGTCGGCAGGCGCCCGGCCTGCTCGGCGCTGGAGCACATCGCCAGCGCCTGGTGGGTCTTGCCGGTTCCCGCCGCACCTTCCAGGTAGACCCAGTCGTGGCTGGCACCAACCGCGATCGCGCGCAGCTGCGCCAGCGCGCCGTCCGGCGCGCCGATGAAGGTCTCCAGGCGCTGGTCCCGCGGGTAATGCAGGGCCAGCGGCAGTTGCGGCACACCCATCACTTCAGGTCGGGGCCCTTGTCGTTCGGAACGATGATATGGGGGGCGTCCACTACGCCATCAAGCACGATCGCCGGCTTCTCGCCCACGTACAGCTCGCTCTGGCGGTAGCGCTGATGCGCATAGCGCAGCAGCACGTTGGTCACCGCCGCCACCGGCAGCGCCAGCAGCATGCCGAGGAAGCCGAACAGCTGGCCGCCGGCCATCACCGCAAAGATCACTGCCACCGGGTGCAGGCCGATCTTGTCGCCGACGATACGCGGGGTCAGCACGTAGCTTTCCAGCAGCTGGCCCACGGTGAACACCACGCCCACCAGGATCAGCAGCTTCAGGTCGAAGCCCTGCGCCTGCACCAGTGCCGCGATCACCGCCATCAGCACGCCAGTGGTCGCGCCCAGGTATGGGATGAAGCTGATGAGGCCGGCAATCAGGCCGATCAGCAGGCCCAGCTTGAGGCCGACCAGCGACAGGCCGCCGGCATAGATCACGCCCAGCGCCAGCATCACCAGGAACTGTCCGCGGATGAACGCCCCCAGCACCTCGTTGGACTCGCGCGCCAACGCGCTGATGGTGCCGATGTGGTTGCGCGGAATCACCGACGCCACCCGCTCGACCAGCTTGTCCCAGTCGCGCAGGAAGTAGAACGCCAGGATCGGCAGCAGCAGGATGTTGACCACCCAGGTCACCATCGCAAAGCCCGAACGCGAGACGTAGCCCATGAATGTGGTGGCGAAGCCGCCGGCCTGCTGCCAGTGGCTGCGCACCCATTCGATCAGGCGGTCCGGATCCAGCCACTGCATCACTTCCAGGCCGGTCTTCTGCTCGAACCAGGGGATCCCCTTCTCCATCAGCCACGCCTGTGCCTGCGGCGCGACCGCAATCAGGGTGGTGATCTGGCGCTCGATCATCGGCACCAGCACCAGCAGCAGCGCCACGATCACCAGCACCATCGCAGCGAACACCAGCACCACGCCGGTCATGCGCGAACGGCCGGTGGCCTCGATGCGGTCCACCAGCGGATCGCCCAGCCACGCCAGCGCCAGCGCCAGCACGAACGGGGTCAGGATCGGTGCCAGCAGCCACACCACCCAGCCGACCAGGCCGGCAAACAGGATGTACTTCAGGCGGCGCAGGAACTGCGCGATTTCGGCTTCCGGGGTCAGGGTCATCGCAAGCGGTACTCGTTGCTGACCGGCGCGGCCACCGGGGCACCGGTGGTGTCATCGATCGGGGTCGGCAGGGCCGGCAGCGTCGCGCTGGGCACCAGCACGCCATTGTCGCCCAGCATGCGGTTGAAGCCGGCCAGGCCGGTGGTCATCTCCAGGCTCAGCTCCAGCTGGCCGGCCGAAGCGTGCAGCGGGGTGACGTTGCGCACCACCGGCACCTCGCGCAGGCCGGCGGCAAGGCGCAGGTAGTCGTCGGCACTGTTGATGCCGGTGACCACCACGCGGTAGGTCCCGGCCTGACCGACGGCGGCACCCGCCTTGGCATAGCGCTTGACCAGCGCGTCGGCGGCGCCATCGGCACCGGCGGCCATCGCACGCATGGCGTTGGCGTCCTTGCTGGTCCACTTGTTCAGCTCGCGGCCGTTGTCGACGAACACCCAGTCCGCCTGCCAGCCGCCGTTGGCGCGGTAGAGCTTGCCGATCAGCTGCATCGGCGGCGAGTAGCGCGACGAGGCGCGGGCCACGGCGGCACTGTCCTGGCGCCAGATGGCACCGGCCAGCGCCTGTTCGGCGGCACCGCCGCTGGGCAGGCCCAGCTTGTAACCCCGCTCGATGGCGCGGTTCAGCAGCGGGCGGGCGGCGTTGGCCTGCTGCACGCTGACCAGGCGCGGGCCACTGCCGTCGTCGACGGCCAACCACACCACCGGTTTCGGCCGCGGCTGCGGCCACAGCGGCAGGCCCAGCGCCGAGACCAGCGAGTCGACGTCATCCTCGCGGAAGCGGGCCACCAGCAGGGTCCTGAAGCTCGGCGCGCCGCTGGCGCCCACGCTCTGGTCCTGCTTGTAGTCGTAGCTGGCCACGTAGTCCTTGGCGTTGCGCAGCGCCTGCACCACGCCGGGGCGGGACATCACGTTGCGGTCGCCGGACAGTTTGCCCAGCACCACGCTCAGGGCACGGGCCAGGGCGCCGTTGCGATCGGTTTCGGCCTGGCTGTTGACGGGCACTTCGGCCTCGTACGCACCCGAGGCGGTGGCAACATCTCCCTCGGTGCGCAGGCCGCTCTGGGCCATCGTGGCCACCGGTAGGCTCAGTGCAAGGAGCAGGGTCAGAATCAGGCTGCGGCGCATCAGGACATCCATTGGCTCGACGAATCCGGGGGAATTGTTGCCCGAATACGGCCTTTGCGCCAATGCGGCCTGTTAAAATCGCCCGTTCAACCCCTGCCAGCGCCGACGCCCGTGACCAACACCCCGTCTTCCGCCCCCTCCCCCCTCACCTACCGTGACGCGGGTGTCGACATCGACGCCGGCAACGCGCTGGTCGAGCGGATCAAGCCCCTGGTCAAGCGCAGCTTCCGCCCGGAAGTGATGGGCGGTCTGGGCGGCTTCGGCGCCCTGTTCGACCTGTCCAACAAGTACCGCGAGCCGGTGCTGGTGTCGGGTACCGACGGCGTGGGCACCAAGCTGAAGCTGGCCCATCAGCTGAACCGCCACGATACGATCGGCATCGACCTGGTCGCGATGTGCGTGAACGACGTGCTGGTACAGGGCGCCGAGCCGCTGTTCTTCCTGGACTACTTCGCCACCGGCAAGCTGGACGTCGATACCGCCGCGGCGGTGGTGGGCGGCATCGCCAACGGCTGCACCGAGGCCGGCTGCGCGCTGATCGGCGGTGAAACCGCTGAAATGCCCGACATGTACGCCCCGGGCGAGTACGATCTGGCCGGCTTCACGGTGGCTGCGGTCGAGAAGAGCGAGCTGAAGGACGGCGCCAGCGTGGCCGCCGGCGACGTGCTGATCGGCATCGCCTCGTCCGGCCCGCATTCCAACGGCTACTCGCTGGTGCGCCGCATCTACGACCGCGCCGGCCGCCCGGCCGATCTGGAACTGGAAGGTGGCGTGAAGCTGGTCGACGCGCTGATGGCACCGACCCGCCTGTACGTGAAGCCGATCCTGTCGCTGCTGAAGTCGCACGGCGATGTCATCCACGGCATGGCCCACATCACCGGTGGCGGCCTGACCGAGAACATCATCCGCGTGGTGCCCGATGGCCTCGGCCTGGACATCCAGGCCTCGTCCTGGACCCTGCCGCCAGTGTTCCAGTGGCTGCAGAAAGAAGGCGCGGTCGCCGACAGCGAGATGTGGCGCACCTTCAACTGCGGCATCGGCTTCGTGCTGATCGTGGCAGCGGAGCAGGTCGCTGCCGTGTCCGAGGCGGTCCAAGCCCAGGGCCTGGACCACTGGACCATCGGCCAGGTGGTCACCGCCGAAGGCGCCGAACGCGTCCGCATCGGCTGAACCCGACCCCGAGGAGCCCGCATGGACGCAACGCCCCCCCTGGCACCCACCCCGGTACCGCCGCCGTTGGCGGCCGTGCCGGTCTTCAGCAGGCAGGACGCTGACCACCTGCGCGCGCTGTCCATCGCGCACTACGTGTTCGGCGGCCTGATCGCGCTGCTCTCGCTGTTTTTCATTCTGTACATCGTGCTCGGCATCAGTGCGCTGAGCGGCCATCTGCCGATGAACTCCGGGGGTCAGCCCTCGTCGCCGGCCGAACAGCGCCTGTTCGGCTGGGTGTTCACGGTGCTGGGGACTGTGTTCGTCGCCGGTGGCCTGGGCATGGCCGCATTCGTCATCCAGGCCGGACGCTGCCTGGCCCAGCGTCGTCGCCACCTGCTGTGCCTGATCGTGGCCGGCCTGCTCTGCCTGTGCGCGCCGCTGGGCACCGTTCTGGGGGTATTCACCCTGGTTACGCTGCTGCGCCCGCAGGTCAAGGCCGCCTTCGATGCAAGTGGTGCAACGACATGACGACACCCGGCGCACCACCGCCGCTACCACAGCAGACCCTGGCGCAACTGCAGCTGGCCAGCCACCTGCAGACGCTGAAGGTGCTGTTCTACGCGCTGGCGGTTTTCCACTGGATGGCCGCGCTGGCGTTCCTCGGTTTCATCGGCCTGGTCGCCAGCTCACGCGGGCTGGCCGATGGCGCGGTACTGGCCACGGTGTACGGGGTCATTTCGCTGTTGGCGGCCGCGCTTGGCGTCGTGCAGCTGCACACCGCACGCCTGCTGTCGCGCCGCACCGGGCTGGCCTGGTGCCAGCGCGCGGCCTGGCTGGCGGTACTGGCTGGCCCGCTGGGCATGGCCCTGACCGCCTATGCCTGGGTGTTTCTGTCCAAGCCTGACATGGCCGCACTGTTCGACCGTGGCGACCATCTCAGCGTCTGAGCTTGCCGGCAGACGCCCCCCTCCCCTGATCGACTCCCCATGTCCGCGCCTGCCCTCTCCACGACCGCCTCGCCTGCCGCTTCCCGTTTCACGGGCCCCAAGAAGCTGGCCTTCGCCGCCGTGCTGGCGGTGTTCGCGATCAGCTGGATCCACCCGCTGTGGCCCACCGAGCAGGCCCTGCACAGCACCCTGACCGTGATCGGGCTGGCCGCACTGCTATGGGTCGACCGCCGGGGTGGCTGGCTGGGCAACGGTGCCTTCATCGCGATCTGCGGCTTCATTGCACTGCACTGCGTGGCTGCGCGCTGGCTGTACTCGAACGTGCCCTACGACGCATGGGCGCAGGCGCTGGCCGGCTGGTCGCCGAATGCGGCGTTTGGCTGGCAGCGTAATCATTTCGACCGGCTTATCCACTTCCTGTTCGGCGTCTGCTTCACGCCTGCGCTGCTGCAGCTGGCACGCCATGCCTGGCCGGCGCTGCGCCGCCGCCAGGCTTTCACCCTGGCGGTGATGGCAGTGATGTGCGCCAGCCTGGTCTACGAGTGGTTCGAGTGGGCCATCGCGCTGGCCCTGTCGCCGGACGCCGCCGAGGCCTACAACGGGCAGCAGGGCGACATGTGGGACGCCCATGCCGACATGCTGCTGGCGACCGTGGGCAGCCTGCTGAGCTGGCCGTTGATCCGCCGGAGTCCCGCGCAATGACCGCGCCCACCCGCATCGCGGTGCTCGCCTCTGGGCGCGGCAGCAACCTGCAGGCCATCCTCGATGCCATCGCGGCCGGGCGCCTGCCCGCCGAGGTCGTCGGCGTGTTCTCCGACCGCCCGGCCGCCGCCGCGCTGCAACGGGTCGGCGCCAGCCTGCGCTGGGCACATGCGCCGAAGGAATTCGACGACCGCGCCGCCTACGAGCAGGCCTTGGGCGATGCACTGGCCGCGGCCGCGCCGGACTGGATCGTCTGCGCCGGCTACATGCGCATTCTCGGCGCCGCCTTCGTGCAGCGCTTCAATGGCCGCCTGGTCAACATCCACCCCTCCCTGCTGCCACTGCACAAAGGGTTGGATACGCATGCGCGAGCTTTGGACGCCGGCGATGCCGAGCACGGGGCCAGCGTGCATCTGGTCGTTCCCGAACTGGATGCCGGCGCCGTGCTGGCCCAGGTACGGGTACCGGTGATGCCCGGCGATGACGCCGACAGCCTGGCCGCGCGCGTGCTGGCGGTGGAGCATCCCCTGCTGATCGCCACCCTCCAGCTGCTGTGCGCCGGCCGCCTGACTGAACGGGAGGGGCAGCCGCACCTGGACGGTCACCCCCTGTTTAGCCCACTGGCCCTAGATTCCGCCGGGAACCTGAACCGGTAACGCCCACGCACACGCCCCGCTGACTGCGGGGCTGGCATCCTGCCCCCCTCCTGCAGCTCCTGTCCTCCATGAAGACCACGACCCTGCTGTCCACTTCATTGCTGCTGTCGCTTGTCGTGCTTCCCGGCGTGGGTTGGGGCCAGGTGCAAGCGCCTGCGGCCCCTGCGCAGCCGGCGCCTGCAGTCCAACCGCCTGCGGAACCGGCCGTGCCGATGCCGCCGGCGCTGGCCTGGGAGCCGCCGCCGCTGCAGCCGTTCACCGCGACCTACCAGGCCTTCTACAAAGGCAAGGAGGCCGGCGACGCCAGCATGCAGGTCACCCACACCGGCGGCAACCAGTGGCGGGTGGACATGCAGGTGGTTGGCCGCCGCGGCTTTGCAAGCGTGCTGGGCCTGAACATCGAACAGAGCACGGTGTTCGAAGAGCGCAGCGGCGTCTATGCGCCGCTCAGCCAGAGCACGGTGCGCAAGGGCCTGTTCCTGGGCAAGAAGGCGGTCGGCACGTACAACTGGCAGGCCGGCACCGCGCAGTGGAGCGGCGACGTCAAGAAGGAACGTGCGCAACCGATCCCGCTGCAGCCGGGCGACCAGAGCGCGCTGCTGATCAATCTGGCGATCATGCGTGATGCCCGCCCGGGCGCCACCATGCATTACCGCTACGTGGACATGGGCAAGGTCCGCCAGCACGACTACCAGGCCGCGCCGCAGACCGAGAACGTCGAGGTCGGCGACCTGTCCTACAACGCGCTGCGGGTCTACCGGACCAACGGCGGCAACAACGAAACCATCCTCTGGATCGCCAACGGTGTCCCCACCCCGGTGCGCATCCTGCAACGCGAAGACGGCGAAGACCGCGTCGATCTACGCCTGATCGAGTACCAAGGAGTCTGAGCATGAGCACCCTGACCCGCCCCCTCACCTGGATCGCTGCAGCCGCACTGTCGGTGGCCAGCCTGCCGGCCATGGCCCTGCAGCCATTCAAGGCCGATTACCTGGCCAGCTACATGGGCATGCAGGCCAATGGCAGCATGACGCTGAGCAGCGAGGGAGCCAACAAGTGGCGCTACACGCTGCAGGTGAAGAACCAGCTGGCCGACCTGAGCCAGAGCACCGTGTTCGAAGAGGTGCGCGGCCAGCTGCGCCCGCTCAGCAGCCAGGACCGTTCGGCACTGCTGGTGAAGAAGCGCAATGTGCAGGCCAACTACAACTGGACCAGCAACCAGGCCACCTGGACCGGCGACATCAAGCCGGACCGTGCGGGCCCCATCGCGTTGAAGACGGGCGACATGGACGCGCTGCTGATCAACCTGGCAATCGCCCGCGACCTGGCCGCCGGCAAGCCGCTGACCTATCGCATGGTCGACGAAGGCCGGATCAAGAACATGACCTACCGCGTGGTCGGCAAGGAATCGATCACCGTGGGCGGCAAGAGCTACGAGGCCACCAAGGTCTCGCGTGCCGACGGCAACAAGGAGCTGATCGCGTGGATCGTGCCGGAATTCCCGGTGCCGGCGCGCATGCTGCAGCGTGAGAGCGGCCGCGATGCGCTGGACCTGACCATCAAGGCGATGAACTGAGCGCCCGGGGTCGGATCCCTTCCCAACGGGAAGGGCTCTGACCCCGACAGCGACCCGGCGCCTTCATCCACGCATGGCGTGGATCTACCGTAAAAAAACGCCCGCTTTCGCGGGCGTTGTTCTTACTTCTTTTGCTCGGCCGCGGCCGGCTTGAACTCGGTGCGGCAGTCCACGCGGATCTGCTCGCCGGTGCTGCGCCAGATGAAGGTGCGGCAATGGCGGTTGCCGTCCTGGCTGTCGTTCACCGCGACCGCGTAGAACGATTCGATGATCTCGTCACGCGAGACCGTGCCGTCGCCGTTCCAGTCCATGTCCTTCTGCTCGATGCCCTGGGTGATGGCGATGTTGGCGTACCAGGCATAGCCCAGCCACGCCAGCACGATCAGCACCAGGGCCAGCAGCGCCTTGCGGCGCGGGCTGAACTTGCCGCGCAGGATCATGGCACGCGCCGGATGGTGGCGCCGAGCGAAGACAGCTTCTCTTCGATGTTCTCGTAGCCACGATCAAGGTGATAGATGCGGTCGATGGTGGTCTCGCCGCTGGCCATCAGGCCGGCCAGGATCAGCGAGGCCGAGGCACGCAGGTCGGTGGCCATTACCGGCGCACCGCTCAGGGTCTCGCTGCCACGCACGATGGCGGTGTGGCCTTCGACCTGGATGTCCGCGCCCAGGCGCAGCAGTTCGTTGACGTGCATGAAACGGTTCTCGAAGATCGTTTCGTTGATCACGCCGACGCCGTCGGCCACGCAGTTGAGCGCCATGAACTGCGCCTGCATGTCGGTCGGGAATGCGGGGTACGGCGCGGTGGTCAGGTTGACCGCCTTCGGTCGCTTGCCCTGCATGTCCAGGGTGATGGTGTCTTCGGTGGTCTCGATCTTCGCGCCGGCCTCGACCAGCTTGGACAACACCGCGTCCATGGTGTTCGGGCGCGCACGGTTGACCGTGACCTTGCCGCCGGTCATCGCCGCAGCGACCAGGAAGGTACCGGTCTCGATGCGGTCGGGCAGCACTTCGTGGCGGCCGCCGGACAGGCGCTCGACGCCTTCAATGACCAGGCGGGCAGTGCCCAGGCCTTCGATCTTCGCGCCCAGCGCGATCAGGCAATGCGCCAGATCGGTCACTTCCGGTTCCATCGCGCAGTTGTCGAGGACGGTGGTGCCTTCGGCCAGCACCGCGCCCATCAGCACGTTCTCGGTGCCGGTGACGCTGACCATGTCGAAGGTGAAATGGCCGCCCTTCAGCCGCTTGGCAGTGGCCTTGATGAAGCCGTTCTCGACCACGATCTCGGCACCCAGCGCCTGCAGGCCCTTGATGTGCTGGTCGACCGGACGCGAACCGATCGCGCAGCCGCCGGGCAGCGACACTTCCGCCGCGCCGAAGCGGGCCAGCAGCGGGCCCAGCACCAGGATCGAGGCGCGCATGGTCTTGACCAGCTCGTACGGCGCAACGTGCTGGTTGACCGAACGCGGGTCGACCACGATCGCACTGCCACGCGACAGCGTGCCCTGGTCGATGGTGACCTTGGCACCCAGTTCGCCCAGCAGCTTGACCGTGGTGACCACGTCGTGCAGGTGCGGCACGTTGGTGATCTCCACCGGCTCATCGGCCAGCAGGGTCGCGCAGAGGATGGGGAGGACGGCGTTCTTGGCGCCGGAGATGCTCACTTCACCGTGCAGCGCAGCGCCGCCGGTCACAACGATCTTGGCCATGTATTCGGGATCTTCTGCGGTTCAGCCGGCTTCGGCCGGGGTCACGGTTTTCAGCGCCAGCGCGTGGATCGCGCCGCCCATCAGGTCGCCCAGCGTGGCATAGACCATGCGGTGGCGGGCCAGCGGCATCTTGCCGGCGAACGCCTCGCAGACCACGGTCGCTTCGAAATGCACGCCATCATCGCCCTGCACGTCGGCGCGGGCGCCAGGCAGGCCGGTTTCGATCAGATTGCGGATGGTGTCGGCGTCCAACGGGCTTTCCTAATAAAATGTGCCTCCATTCTACTTCCGCTGCGTGGCGTCCGCATGGCCGAATCCCTGTTGCCCCCCCGTTCCGTCGACCCTGCCGGCCTGGTCGCCAGTGGCCGCCGCGTGTTCGAGATCGAGCGGCAGGCGCTGGATGCCGTCGCCGACCGCCTTGGCGAGGCCTTCCAGCAGGCCTGCGAGGCGATCCTGGCCAGCCGCGGCCGGGTGGTCGCCACCGGCATGGGCAAATCCGGCCACATTGCCCGCAAGATCGCCGCCACCCTGGCCTCCACCGGCACACCGGCGTTCTACGTGCATCCCGGCGAAGCCGGCCACGGCGACCTGGGCATGATCACCGAAGCCGACGTGGTACTGGCCCTGTCCTATTCGGGCGAGTCCGATGAGGTGCTGATGCTGCTGCCTGTGCTCAAGCGCCAGGGCAACGTGCTGATTTCCATGACCGGCCGCCCGCAGTCGAGCCTGGCCACGGCCGCCAACATCCACCTGGATGTGAGCGTGCCGGCCGAGGCCTGCCCGCTGGCGCTGGCGCCGACCTCCAGCACCACCGCCTCGCTGGCGATGGGCGATGCGCTGGCCGTAGCCCTGCTTGATGCGCGCGGCTTCACCGCCGACGACTTCGCCCGCTCGCACCCGGCCGGCAGCCTCGGCCGTCGCCTGCTGCTGCACATCACCGATGTCATGCACACCGGCGAGGACCTGCCCAGCGTGGGCGCCGATGCCAGCCTCAGCGAGGCGCTGGTGGAAATGAGCCGCAAGCGCCTCGGCATGACCGCCGTGGTCGACGCCGATGGCGTGCTGATCGGCCTGTTCACCGACGGCGACCTGCGCCGGGCGCTGGACAGCGCGCTGGACGTGCGCACCGCGAAGATCGCCGATGTGATGACCCGCAACCCGCGCACCATCGGTGCCGACCAGCTGGCCGTAGAGGCCGCGCGGCAGATGGAGACCCAGAAAATCAACGGCCTGATCGTGGTCGATGGCCAGGGCCGTGCGGTCGGCGCCCTGAACATTCATGACCTGTTGCGGGCCCGGGTGGTTTAACCGACAGTCCGTAGACCCCATTCAGTCTGTAATGCCCCACCCGCCCCCACCGAGCCTGATCGCCTGATGCCCTGGTCCCCGCTGCCCGCGTTCCCCGCCCACCTGCATGCCGCTGCGGCCCGCGTCCGCCTGGCCTGCTTCGACGTGGACGGTACCCTCACCGACGGTCGGCTGTACTACGACAAGGACGGCAACGAGAGCAAGGCGTACTTCGTGCAGGACGGTCTGGGCCTGAAACTGCTGCAGCAGCACGGCATCCACCCCGTGCTGATCACCGCGCGCAACAGCCAGTCCGCGCTCAAGCGCGGCGCCGACCTCGGCATCGACACCCAGATCGCCGTGGGCGACAAGCTGGCCAGCGTGCAGACGCTGTGCGCACAGCATGGCATCGGCCTGGAGCAGGTGGCCTTCATGGGCGACGACCTGCCGGACCTGGCGCCGCTGGGCGCGGTCGGCCTGGCGGTGGCGCCAGCCAACGCCCACCCGTGGATCGCCGAGCGCGTGCACTGGCAGACCCGCGCCGATGGCGGACGTGGCGCCGCCCGTGAACTGTGCGACATCCTGCTGGCCGCCCAGGGCCATGTGGACGCGGTGCTGGCGAGGTTCGGCGCATGAACCTGCCCACCCTGAACTGGCGCACCGTGCTCGGCATCGGCCTGCTGCTGGCGGCCCTGCTCAGCAGCTGGGCGGCCCTGCGCAACCGTGACAAGGGCCCGGCCACTGCCGGCCAAGACGCCGGCGTGGACTACATCCTGCACGACTTCCAGATCGTCGCGCTGGATGAGCAGGGCAAGGAATCGACCACCCTGCGCGCACCGCGGCTGGAACGCCAGCGTGGCGACCAGACCATCAACATCGCCACCCCACTGTTCGAGATGCCGGACAAGGATGGCAAGCACTGGACCGTGCGCGCCGAGACCGGCTGGCTCAGCGCCAAGGGCGACGAAATGAAGCTGCGTGGCAATGTCGCTGGCGACAGCCCGGCCGATCCGGGCGTGGTGCCGACCACGTTCCGCACCGACCACCTGGACGTGTTCCCGAAGGAAAACCGTGCCCGCACCGATGCGCGGGTCACCATGACCCGTCCCGGCATGGAACAGTCCGGCGTCGGCTTCGAGGTGGATTCGAAGAACAACACGTATCATTTCCTCAGCCAGTCCAAGGGTCGTTACACGCCCCGACGCTGATTCCGCCACCCTCCTGCGACGTCCCCGGACCGGCGCAAGGATGGCAGCCCCCCCACCCGCCGCCGGTTTTCCGGACGGCCCCACCGGTAGAACGGACCCCGATGAAGATTCCCTTTGCAGCCGTACTCGCGCTCGGTCTCCTTGTTCCCAGCGCTGCCTTTGCCAAGTCCACCGACCGCAACGAGAACATGAACATCGAATCCGGCGCCCAGTCGGGCGTGCTGACCGGCGACGGCAAGACCGTGCTGTCGCAGGGGGTGACCGTCACCCAGGGCACGCTGGACCTCCGCGCGTCCGAAGCCGAGATCTACCTGAAGGATGGCGAAGCCGTGCGTGCGGTGTTCACCGGCAAGCAGGCCACGATGAAGCAGCAGCTCGACGATGGCACCTGGATGGATGCGGTGGCCGATCGCATCGACTACGACATCAAGACCGAGATCATCACCCTGACCGGCAACTACAAGGTCACCAGCGCGCGCGGCACCAATGCCGGCCAGCGCATGGTCTACAACACCCGCACCGGGGAGATGAACTCCGGTGGTGATGGCAGCCGTGTGCGCACCGTCATTCCGCCGAAGAACAAGAACGCGGCAGCACAGCCGGCCGCCGCACCCAAGGCGGCGGCTCCGGCCAGTACGCCGGCCAGGCCGGCGGGGAGCAAGAAGTAATGCTCGTCGCCAAGGGCCTGCGCAAGCGCTACAAGCAGCGCGAAGTCGTCAAGGACTTCGGGCTGACCCTCGACGCCGGTGAAGTGGTCGGTTTGCTCGGCCCCAACGGTGCCGGCAAGACCACCTGTTTCTACATGATCGTCGGCCTGGTCGCCGCCGATGCAGGCAGCATCGTGCTCGACGGCAAGGACATCACCAGCGACCCGATGTACACCCGTGCCAAGCAGGGCGTGGGCTACCTGCCGCAGGAGCCGTCGGTGTTCCGCAAGCTGACCGTGGCCGACAACCTCCGCCTGGTGCTTGAACTGCGCGAAGACCTGGATTCGGCCGGCCGCGAACGCGAATTGAACAGCCTGCTCGACGAGCTGCAGCTGGGCCATGTCGCCGACCAGCTCGGTGCCAGCCTGTCCGGTGGCGAACGTCGTCGCTGCGAGATCGCCCGCGCACTGGCCGCGCAGCCGCGCCTGATCCTGCTCGACGAACCGTTTGCCGGTGTCGACCCGATCTCGGTGGGCGAAATCCAGCGCATCGTCACCCATCTCAAGCAGCGTGGCATCGGCGTGCTGATCACCGACCACAACGTGCGCGAGACCTTGGGAATCTGCGACCGCGCGTATATCCTCGCCGAGGGCACCGTGCTGGCCCAGGGCTCGCCGGAGGCGATCCTGGACAACGCTGACGTACGTCGCGTCTACCTTGGGGATTCCTTCAAGCTGTGACCGCAGGTGCTGGGTCCCTTTCCTTCCGTTCGGCACAGGCATGAAGACTCGGCTGCAGACATCGTTGGGACAGCAGCTGGTGCTCACCCCCCAGCTGCAGCAGGCGATCAAGCTGCTGCAGATGTCCACGACCGAGCTGGAGCTTGAAATCGCCCAGGCCGTGGAAAGCAATCCGCTGCTGGACTGGGCCGACAGCAACGACAGCAGTGCCGCCAATGAAGGCGGCGACAACACGGACGCCGACACGCCGGCCGAACGCGCCGACAATGGCGACGACTGGGCACCGGCCGAGCTCGACTGGAGCGCTGCCGGCAGTGGCGGCAGCTTCGACGATGACGACGACAACGGCAGCGCTGCCGAGCGCGTAGCCGAAACCGAAACACTGGCCGACCATCTGCTGTGGCAGCTGCATCTGTCGCATCTGTCCTCGCGTGATCGCAGCATCGGCGCGGCACTGATCGATGCATTGGACGACGACGGGTACCTGCGCGAGCCGCTGGCCACCATCGCTGAAACCCTGTTGCCGGCGATCCACGCCGACGAGGACGAGATCCTCGCCGTGCTGCATCGCATCCAGCGCTTCGACCCGGTCGGCGTTGCCGCGCGCACGCTCGGCGAATGCCTGCAGCTGCAGCTGGATGTGTTGCCTGGTGACACCGCGGGCCTGGCGCTGGCGCGGCAGATTGCCGCAGGCCCGCTGGAACGGCTGCCACGCAGTGGCGTCGCCGGTCTGGCCCATGAACTGAAACAGCCGCTGGACGAGGTCGAGGCAGCGGTCGCCCTGCTGCGCTCGCTGGACCCGCGTCCAGGGACTCAGATCGCGCCGCTTTCGCAGGATACCTACGTGGTGCCCGACGTGGTGGTGTGGCGGCAGAACGGCATCTGGCGCGCGGCGCTGGCCGCCCATGCCGGGCCAAAGGTGGTGATCCACCGTGGCTACGAACAGCTGATCCGCCGCTGTGGCGAGGCCGACGCCGGCTACCTGCGTGGCCAGCTGCAGGAGGCGCGCTGGCTGCTGAAGGGCCTGCAGCAGCGCGGTGAAACCCTGCTGCGGGTGGTGCGCAGCCTGATCCACCAGCAGGCCGGTTTCCTCGAGTTCGGCGAACAGGCGCTGCGTCCGCTGACCCTGCGCGAGATCGCCGCCGAACTGGGCCTGCACGAGTCGACGGTGTCGCGCGCGATCGCCCGCAAGCATGTGCGCACGCCGCGCGGCACGCTGCCGCTGCGTGCCTTCTTTGCCTCGGGCATCGATACCGAAGGCGGTGGCGAGGCGTCCAGCACCGCCATCCAGGCGATGATCCGGCGCCTGATCGACGACGAAAACCCGCGCAAGCCGCTTTCTGACGCCAAGCTGGCTGACCTGCTCAAATCGTCGGGAATTCCAGTAGCGCGACGCACCGTGGCGAAGTATCGTGAAGCCATGAACATCTCCGCCTCGCACGAAAGGGTCAGAATCGCTTGACGCACCGCCGCGCCCGGCGGAGAGGTTCATTGGCACATCCGAACACAGGAGAAACCCGATGCGCATCGAAACGTTTGGCAAAGACGTCGAAGTCACCCCGGCCCTGCAGTCCTATGTGGAGGAGAAGCTGGCCCGGATCGGAAAACACTTCGACCAGCACTGCGAAGCGCGGGTGACCCTCAAGCTGCAGAAGACCGAACACCACGTCGACGCCAGCCTCAACATCCCGGGGCAGACCCTGCACGCCGAGGCCGGCGGCCAGACCATGTATGCCGCGATCGACCTGCTTGCGGACAAGCTTGACCGCCTGGTCATCAAGCACAAGGAGAAAAAACAGCAGCACGCACCGCTGCCGGTGGGCGACAATGGTGGCTGATCGCCACCGTTCCCCGCAGACATGCCCCTGACTGACCTCCTGGCGGCCGTGCAGACCCAGCTCTGCACGGCCACCGACCGTGACAGCGTCCTGCAGGCCGCCGCCGGGTTGCTGGCCTGCCGCCAGGCCAATGCCGAACAGATCTATCTGAACCTGTGCCAGCGCGAAGCCCTGGGCAGCACCGCGATCGGCCACGGTATCGCCATCCCCCACGGCCGCGCGCCGACCCTGGACCGCCCCCGTGGCGCCCTGCTGCGTCTGGCGGCCCCGGTCGACTTCGGCGGCGATGAGCCGGTGGACCTGGTGTTCGCGATGGCCGTCCCCGCCCACTACACCCACCAGCACCTGATGCTGCTGTCCGAGCTGGCCGAGCTGTTTTCCGCGCCGGATATCCGCCAGGCCCTGCGTGCGGCCGGCGATGCCCGGGCCCTGCGCGAGGCGCTGGACATGACCCCACCTGCGAGCGCCGCATGAATACCAGCATCACCGCCCGTGAACTGTTCGAACAGCAGCGCGAGCGGCTGGGGCTGCGCTGGGCCGCCGGCAAATCCGGTGAGAAGCGCGAGCTGGAGGCCGGCAACACGGTCTCGCGGCGTCCCTCGCTGGCCGGCTACCTCAACGCCATCTATCCCAACAAGGTGCAGATCCTGGGCACCGAGGAACTGTCCTGGCTGGATGCGCTGGAACCGCGCCAGCGCTGGGAGACCATCGAAAAGATCATGCAGTCGCACCCGCTTGCGCTGGTGCTGACCCGCAACCAGGCCTGCCCCGAAGACCTGCGCGCCGCCGCCGATGAATCCGGCACGCCGCTGTGGTTGTCGCCCAAGCGCGGCCACGAACTGCTGAACCACCTGTCCTACCACCTGGCGCGCACGCTCGCGCCGAGGGTGATCCTGCACGGCGTGTTCATGGAGATCTATTCCATTGGCGTGCTGATCACCGGTGAGGCCGGGTCGGGCAAGAGCGAGCTGGCACTGGAACTGCTCAGCCGTGGTCACCGCCTGGTCGCCGACGACGCCCCCGAGTTCACCCAGATCGCCCCGGACGTGCTCGACGGCACCTGCCCCGAACTGCTGCAGGACCTGCTGGAAGTGCGCGGCCTGGGCGTGCTGAACGTGCGCGAGATGTTCGGCGACACGGCTGTAAAGAAGAACAAGTACCTTCGGCTGATCGTCCACCTGACCAAGCCGATGACCGAACCCACCCCGCATGGCTACGAGCGTCTGACCGGCGACTCGGGCACCCGCCATGTGCTGGACCTGGACGTTCCGCTGATCACCCTGCCGGTGATGCCCGGCCGCAACCTGGCCGTGCTGACCGAAGCCGCCACCCGCCTGCACATCCTGCGCACCAAGGGCATTGACCCGGCGGCCATGTTCATCGCCCGCCACAGCAACCTGCTGGAACGGCGAACACCCTGATCCTCCTGCCCCTCGAAGAGCCTGTCCATGAGCACCGCAATCCCCACCGCCCCGACCCTGATCATCGTCAGCGGCCTGTCCGGCTCGGGTAAATCCGTCGCCCTGAAGACCTTCGAGGACCAGGACTACTACTGCTCGGACAACCTGCCGATCCACCTGCTGCCGGACTTCGTGCGCAGCCTGCTGGCCAACCACGACGGCAGCGCACCGCGCCGCTTGGCCGTAGGCATCGATGTCCGCGGCCAGGCTGACCTGAGCCAGCTGGGCGACTGGCGGCAGCTGGCCACCGACGCCGGCGTGGAAGTGAAGGTACTGTTCTTCGAGGCCAGCGACGAAACGGTGCTCAAGCGCTACGCCGACACCCGTCGTCGCCATCCGCTGAGCCAGCTGGGCCTGTCGCTGCCCGAAGCGATCGCCCGCGAGCGCGAACTGACCGCGCCGCTGCGGCGTGAGGCCGACGCTGTGATCGATACCAGCACCCTCAACGTGCACCAGCTGCGGCGGCGGATCATCACCGAGTTCGCGATGGACCATGCCACCGGCCTGTCGCTGCTGTTCGAATCATTCGCCTACAAGCGCGGCGTACCGGCCGAGGCGGACTTCGTGTTCGATGCGCGGGTGCTGCCCAATCCACACTGGGACCCGGACCTGCGCGCGCTGAGCGGCCGCGAGCCGGGCGTGCGCGACTATCTGGAAGCGCAGCCCGACGTGCAGCGTTACCTGGCCCAGCTGATGGATTTCCTGGATACCTGGCTGCCGAAACTGGGGGATGGCACCCGCAGCTACGTGACCGTGGCGTTCGGCTGCACCGGCGGCAAGCACCGCTCGGTGTTCCTGGCCGAGCGCATGGCCCGGCACGCCCGCGAGATGGGCTGGCAGGACGTGGCCACCTACCACCGCGAACAGGATTGAGGGTGGTCGGCCGGGCTGCGCCCGGCACCCGTTGGTAGTGCCGGCCGCTGGCCGGCAACAGCAACAGCAACAGCAACAGCAACAGCAACAGCAACAGCAAAAGCGGCATTCCGTGGGATGGCGGGGCGGTGTGGGTAGCCAGGACACGCCGTGAACCCGTCCATGGGGGCTCGATGGCGCCATCCATGGCGCCAACGGTCCTGCCTACCCACACCGCCCCGCCTCTGACAGATTCCGTGCGCTGTTGGTAGGTGTCGACCTTGGTCGACACGGTAGATCCACGCCATGCGTGGATGAATCGCTGCCAGGCATCGAAAAACGCATGGGGTCGGATCCCTTTTCCAATGAAAAAGGTCCCCGACCCGAGCAACACTGAATACGGGACACAGTACCCCTCATCTGCTGCTATCGCCGATTCACCTTGACCTGTTAACGTGCAGTAATGACCTGTGGCATTCTCCTCGTAACACATCCCGGGGTCGGGACCGCCCTGCTTGACGTGGCGACCCGGCTCCTGCGGCAGTTGCCGCTGAAAACCGAAGCTTTCGAAGTACCGTTCGACGCAGACCTGGACGCCCTGCTCCCGCTCGCCTCGGCCGCTTTGCGGCGGGTCGATGGAGGTGACGGCGTGCTGATCCTGACCGACCTGTACGGCGCCAGCCCCGCCAACCTTGCCGGGCAGCTGGCCCGGCTGGGGACCCCGGTTCGCCGGGTATCGGCGCTGAGCCTGCCGATGTTGCTGCGGGTGATGAATTATCCGGAACAGGGACTGGATCAACTGCCTGCCACAGCCGCGGCGGGTACCCGTAATGGAGCGATAGTCGACGATGCTTGAACGAGAACTCACCGTCAGCAACCGCCTGGGCCTGCATGCCCGGGCCACCGCCAAGCTGGTGCAGACCCTGGCGCCGTTCCGCTGCAACGTGACCATGGCCGCCAAGGGCCGTGAGATCAACGCCAAGAGCATCATGGGCGTGATGCTGCTGGCCGCCGGCCAGGGCACCCCGGTCACCGTGCGCATCAACGGCGAGGACGAAGCCGCCGCGATGGAAGCGGTGGTCGGCCTGTTCGAACGCCGCTTCGACGAGGACAGCTGAGCGTGCCGCGCGCACGCGCCAGCCAGGTCCCTTCCGGCCAACGGCCGGTACAGCTGCTGGCCGGCCACGGCGCCGCGCGAGGAACGGCGATGGGCCGGGCACGCGTGCGACTGCCGCATGCGCTGGAGGTGGCCGAGCAGCGCGTGGCCGCCCACCAGGTCGAGGCCGAACTGGCGCGCCTGCACCGGGCGCTGGATGCCGCGCGTACGGAAATGCACGAGCTGCGCCAGCGCCTGCATGGCGCCCTGAACCAGGAAGTGGGCGAGTTCCTCGACCTGCACGCGCTGCTGCTGGACGACCCCGAGCTGCTGTACGGCCTGGACGAGCTGATCCGCAGTGGCCCGTACAGCGCCGGCTATGCCTTGCGCCTGCAGCGCGACCGCCTGGCCAAGGTCTTCGATGGCATGGACGATGCCTATCTGAAGAGCCGCATGGACGATCTCGACCATGTGATCGGGCGCATCCACGCCTTCCTGCAACCCGAACGGCCGTCGGCAGTGAAAGGCCTGGCCGGCGAGATCCTGGTCTGCGACAACATCGCGCCCTCCGAGCTGGCGCAGCTGCAGGCACAGGGCGTGGTCGGCATCGTCACGGCCGCCGGCAGCGCGCTGTCGCACAGCGCGATCCTGGCGCGCAGCCTGCACCTGCCCCTGATCGTCAACGTGCCGCAGCTGCTCAGCCGCATCGCCGATGGCGATGTGCTGATCATCGATGGCGCCGACGGCAGCATCACCGTCAACCCGCAGGCCGACAACCTGCGGGACTACCGCGTCCGGCTGAAGGAGCACGCGCGCGAGCAGCGCGAGCTCGGCCGCCTGCGCAGCAAGCCCAGTCGTACCCGCGACCAGGTCGACATTGCCCTGCTGGCCAATGCCGAATCACTGGAAGACGTGACCCAGGCACATGCACTGGGCGCGCAGGGGCTCGGCCTGTACCGCACCGAATTCCTGTTCCTGCAGCGCAATGAGCTGCCGGACGAAGAAGAGCAGTTCCAGACCTACCGCGATGCCGCGCTGGGCATGAGCGGGCGGCCGGTCACCATACGCACGCTGGACCTGGGCGCGGACAAGGCCGACCGTACCGGCCTGACCCTGAGCAACGAAGAGAACCCTGCACTCGGCCTGCGCGGAGTGCGCCTGTCGCTGGCACGGCCGAAGGTGGCCGACACCCAGCTGCGCGCGATCCTGCGCGCGTCTGCGTACGGCAAGCTGCGCGTGCTGGTGCCAATGGTCAGCACCCGCGAGGAGCTGCTGGCCGTGCGCCGGCGCATGCTCAAACTGACCGAACAGCTGCGCGGCGAAGGGCACATGGTGTCCGACCACGTACCGCTGGGCGCGATGATCGAAGTCCCCGCCGCTGCGCTGGCGCTGGAGAGCTTCATCGACCTGGTCGATTTCCTGTCGATCGGCACCAACGATCTGGTGCAGTACCTGCTGGCTGCCGACCGCAACAACGAGGCGCTGGGCGAGTTGTATTCACCGCTGCACCCGGCCGTGCTGCGGCTGCTGCAGATGGTGATCGAGACCGGCGCGCGTCACCGCGTCCCGGTGGCGGTCTGCGGCGAGATGGCCGGTGATGCCCGGATGACCCCGCTGCTGCTGGCGCTGGGCCTGAGCGAGTTCAGCCTGCACCCCGGTACGTTGCTGGAGGTACGCCGCGCGATACGCGAAGCCGACCTGTCCGTGCTGCGCGCGCGCGCGCCGAAGCTGCTGGCCGCGCGCGACCGCCGCGCCATCGAACGCTGGCTGGCGCTGGTGGCGGAAACGGCCTGACACCACCCGCTCGCCGAGCATGCACGCCTGGGGTCAGATCCCTTTCCCGCGGGAAAAGGGATCTGGCCCCGTCTCGTTGAAGGCCAAGAGGTTGCCGGCCAGCGGCCGGCACTACCGCCATCCGGCGGCTATGCGCTGAAACATCCCCTTGCGATAATGACGCGCTGAACACCCCTGTTGCCGCATCCTTGCCGGGATCGCGGCTTTTCTTATCCCGCGGGAGCTGCGATGGCTGAAGCTGTACGCCACGACAAGACTGCGCGCCAACTGCGGATGCTGTCCGATGCACTGGACAGCGGCCGGCTGGGCCCGGTACGTCGCCTGGTCAACACCCTGGCCCCGGCCGAGATCGGCAACCTGCTTGAATCACTGCCGCCGGGCAAGCGCGAGGTGGTGTGGGGCCTGGTCGATCCTGAGGACGACGGCGAGGTGCTGGTCCACGTCGGCGAGGACGTGCGCGAAAGCCTGCTCGCGGACATGGACCCGGACGAGATCATCGCCGCGGTCGAAGACCTGGACATCGACGATCTGGCCGACCTGGTCGAAGACCTGCCGGATACGGTCATCGATGAAGTCCTCAAGTCGATGGACCGCGAGAACCGCGAGCGGCTGGAACAGGTGCTGTCCTATCCCGAGGACAGCGCCGGCCGCCTGATGAACCCGGACGTGGTGACCGTGCGCGCCGACGTCAACGTCGACGTGGTGCTGCGCTACCTGCGCCTGCGCGGCGAATTGCCTGACCACACCGACCACCTGTTCGTGGTCAGCCGGCGGCACCAGTATCTCGGCCGGGTGTCGCTGGCGGCACTGGTGACCCACGAGGACACCACCCCGATCAACCGCCTGATCGACGACGAGCAGCCGGCCATCGACGTCGGCGAGAGCGACCAGGAAGTGGCACGGCAGTTCTCCGACCATGACTGGATCTCCGCACCGGTAGTGGACGAGAACAACATCCTCGTTGGCCGCATCACCATCGATGACGTGGTCGACATCATCCGTGGCCAGGCCGAGCACCAGGCGCTGGGCGCAGCCGGCCTGGACGAGGACGAGGACCTGTTCAGCCCGGTCTGGCGCGCCATGCGCCGCCGCCTGATGTGGCTGTCGATCAATCTGTGCACGGCGTTCCTGGCCTCCAGCGTGGTCGGCCATTTCGAAGGCACCATCGACAAGCTGGTGGCGCTGGCGGTGCTGATGCCGATCGTCGCCGGCCTCGGCGGTAACGCCGGTACCCAGGTGCTGGCGCTGATGGTGCGCGGCCTGGCGTTGGGCCAGGTGGGCGCCTCCAACGCGCGCACGCTGCTGTGGAAGGAAGTGCGGGTGGCCGCGCTCAACGGCCTGCTGCTCGGCTCGATCCTGGGACTGATCGTGCTGGTCTGGTTCCACTCGCCCGGGCTGTCGGCGGTGATCGCCATCGCGCTGACCTGCAACCTGCTGTTTGCGGCGCTGGCCGGCGTACTGGTGCCGCTGACCCTGAAACGCTTCGGCTTCGACCCGGCGCTGGCCAGTGGCATCTTCCTGACTGCCGTGACCGACTCGATGGGCTTCTTCACCTTCCTCGGCCTGGCCACGCTGGTGCTGCTGCACTGATCCCTGCCGGGCCGGATCCCCGCAACGCGGAGCTCCGACCCACACCAAGACCTAGGGTCGGATCCCCGCAGCGCGGGGCTCTGACCCGATTCCAACTGGACCCTCATGGCCACCACGATCGAAAACTATTTCCAGCCCGGCTGGCGCGACCAGCAGCACACCTGCCCAGCCTGCGAATGGAAGGGCAGCTCGCGTGCCATGGAGATGGAGCTGGACGAGGACGCCACCGAGTACGACTGCCCGGTCTGCGAAAACCCGTTGCTGGTGGTGCTGCACCCGGACATGGCGCAGGTGCAGGCTGCGGCGGCGGCAGGCAATGCCGAAGCGCAGGAACAACTGGACATCATTGCCAGCTTCCCGCGCCCGCAGTGATGCGGCGCAAGATGCCGCGTTGACCTGCGGCGGACTAGGATGCGGCTGAACCCACCGCTCCTGGAACGTCGATGGTCCGTACGATGATGCGCTGGCTGCCAATGCTGGCGATCCTGATGATGGCCGGCTGCGCCTCGCACCCGGACAGCGCACGTGGCCGCTTCGAATCGCGTGCGGTGAAAGTGGATGGCCGCACCGCCTATTACCAGGTGTTCATTCCGGCAACCGCGGCGCGCACGCCTGGCGCGCTGCCGGTGGTGCTGTTCCTGCACGGATCCGGCGAGCGTGGCGGCGACGGCGTCAAGCAGACCCATGCGGGGCTGGGGCCGCACCTGCGCAGGCACGCGGCCGACTTCCCCGCGTTGGCCGTATTCCCGCAGGTGCCGGGCCGCCAGGAATGGAGCGGGCGCAACAACCGCGTTGCGCTGGCCGCCCTGGACGCCACCATCGCCGAGTTCGGTGCCGATCCCTCGCGGCAGTACCTGACCGGGATGTCGATGGGCGGCTATGGCAGCTGGAACATCGCGCTGGATGACCCCGGGCGCTTCGCCGCGATCGTGCCGGTATGCGGCGCGGTGCTGGCGCCGCGCGCGGTGCGTCCGACGCTGTTCGTCGAACAGGTGGCCCAGGAATCCGATCCGTATGCCGCGATCGCCAAGCGGCTTCGGCACACACCGATCTGGATCTTCCATGGTGCGCTGGATGACGTGGTGCCGCCGGACGACGACCGCAGGCTGCACGCCGCCTTCCAAAGCGCCGCTGCACGCGACGTGCGCTACACCGAGTACCCGGAGGGCAACCACAATGCCTGGGACGCCACCTACGCGGACCCGGCGATGTGGGCATGGCTGTTCGCGCAGAAGCGCTGAACCGCGGCTTCTGCTGGGAACATCTGTTGGTGGATACCTACCGTTGGTCGGCTTGGGTATTGGTGGGTGCCGACCGTTGGTCGGCACTATCTCTCCGCTTCGGGGTAATCCATTGCTTGGTACCTCCCATCAATCTCCCATCGGCACCAGGCATACGGATACTCTCCCACGCAGCTCGCCAAGTTCGCCCTGACCGGGTTGGCGACGATTACATCGCATGGCGAAACAGTGATTCTTCAGAACGAATGGCGTGATCGTGATAGCTCGATTGCCAAAATGGTCCTGTCTTGCCCAGCATGCGGTTGATCCGCAATGCACTGCTCGATTTGAAGCGTTGCATGATGTAGTCCAGCGAGAACGCACGGATCTCCACAAGCCAATGGATGTGGTCCGGCATGACCACATAGGCAAGTGAGTGCGTCAGGCCATCATCATCAATGCGACGGAACACATCCATCACCTCCTGTGCCGCAGTGGCATCATCGAAGTAGCGTCGACGTTCCTGGGTGACGGTGGTCAGGATGTAGGATTGCCCGATCCGGGAATGGCGGCCAAGGCGTAGGCGTGCGCGGTTCATGGGCCCAAGCGTGCGCCTGCCGGTATCTCTCTTCTATCGGGCAACACGTCAATACAGGTAGGCCCGAAACCATTCAATGGCCAGGCCCGCACTTCACCGCACTGATGGTTCAGTGCCGACCAACGGTCGGTACCCACCGGGCCGGATGAGGACAGATCAGCCGTGCCGACCAACGGTCGGCACCCACCAAAGTGCTCAGCCCAGCAAGGTTTCCAGCACGGCCATGCGCACGGCGACGCCGTTGGCGACCTGGCGCAGCACCCACGATTGCGGGCCATCGGCCACGTCGTCGGTCACTTCCACGCCGCGGTTGATCGGGCCCGGGTGCAGTACCGCAGCGTCCTTGCCGGCACGCGCCAGGCGCTCGCGGGTCAGGCCGTACTGCGCGTGGTACTGCTCCAGCGACGGCACCAGGCCTTCTTCCATGCGCTCGCGCTGCAGGCGCAGCATCATCAGCGCGTCGACGCCTTCCAGCATCGCGTCGAAATCATCGCCGACCACGCAGCCCTTCAGGGTCTCGTCATCCGGCAGCAGCGACTGCGGGCCGCACACGCGGATCTCGCCCACGCCCAGCGTGCGCAGCGCATGCAGGTCGGTGCGGGCCACGCGCGAGTGCTTCACGTCGCCGACGATCACCACTTTGAGCTTCGAGAAGTCCGGGCCCTTGGCCTGGCGCAGGGTCAGCATGTCGAGCAGGCCCTGGGTCGGGTGCGAGCTGCGGCCGTCGCCGGCATTGATCAGCGCGGTGCCCTCGCCCGCGGCGTCGGCCAGCGCGGCCACGGCGCCGTCATCGGGGTGGCGCACCACGAAGCCGCGCACGCCCATCGCTTCCAGGTTGCGCAGCGTGTCACAGGCGGTTTCGCCCTTGCGCGTGGACGAGGTCGAGGCATCGAAGTTCAGCACATCGGCCCCGAGGCGCTGCGCGGCCAGTTGGAACGAGCTGCGGGTGCGCGTGGACGGCTCGAAGAACAGCGTGCACACCGCCGAACCGGCCAGCACGTGGCGCTTGTTGCCGACTCGGCCGACCGCGGCATCGCGGATCTGCCCTGCGCGGTCGAGCAACTGCAGCAGGGTTTCGCGCGGCAGGCCTTCCAGGGTCAGCAGGTGGCGCAGGCGTCCGGAGGCATCGATTTGCTGGGCAGTCATGGCGGGAGTCGTGCAGTCAGGGAATGGGGGTGGCGTCGTCGGGGGACGACAGCCAGCGGTCGATGATCACCGCCGCGGCCACGGCGTCGAGGGCGGCCGCATCACGGCGACGCTTGCGCCCTTCGGCGCGCTCGACGGCGAAACGGCGGGCAGCCTCGACCGAGCTGGAACGCTCGTCGATCATCACCACCGGCAGCTTGAAGCGTTCCCGCAGCTGGCGGGCAAAGCCCTGCGCACGCTTGCGGTTGGGCTGGTCCTGGCCGTCCAGGGTCAGCGGGTCGCCGACCACCAGGCCGTCGGGCTTCCATTCCTTGAGCAGGCGTTCGATCGCGGTCCAGTCCGGGCCGTTGCCGTGCACATCGACCACCGCCACCGCGCGCGCATGCGCGGCAAAGGCACTGCCGATGGCCACGCCGATCCGCCGCGAGCCGACATCAAAACCCAGGACCGTGCCGTCACGACGGATGGCCGGGGCAGCAGAATCCGGTGCGGGCGTGATGGGCTCAGACATGGCCGCTGTAGTCAGTCAGCCGGAACAGGTCGACACCGATACGCGAAGCCGCACCCTGCCAGCGCTGCTCCAGCGGCAGCTGGAACACCAGCTCGGCATCGGCCGGCACGGTCAGCCAGCTGTTCTCGGACAGCTCGCTTTCCAGCTGCCCTGCGCCCCAACCGGCACAGCCGAGGGTGACCACCGCATTGGCCGGGCCTTCGCCGCGCGCCATCGCTTCGAGGATGTCGCGCGAGGTGGTCAGGTACAGGCCGTGGCCCACGGTCAGGCTGGAATCCCACGCGCGCGCGTCGTCATGGATGACGAAGCCGCGCTCGGGATGCACCGGGCCGCCATTGAGCACCATGCGCGCCTGCAGGTCGCCATCACCGGTGGTGATGTCCATCTGCGCGAGCACTTCACCCAGCGTGTATTCGGAAGGCTGGTTGACCAGCACGCCCATCGCCCCGTTCTCGTCGTGCTGGCAGATCAGCGCGACGCTGCGGGCAAAGGTCGCGTCGAGCAGCGACGGCAGCGCGACGAGCAGGTGATCGGCAAGGGAGGTCGGCATTACAGGCATGGGCCCATTCTACCTGCTGGGGGCGGGATGGTCGCGCGATGGCGCCGAACCACGATGGGCTAGGATGGTGCTTTGCCACGGAAGGTCATTGATGCCGTCTTCTTCGCCCCTGACCCTGCCGGCACGCAGCGCCATCGTCCTGCTTGCCCTGCTGCAGGGCCTGATGCTGTATGCCGCGCAGGAGCTGTCCGATGCCTGGCCATTCCGCGATATCGGCTGGCGCTACTGCTGGTACGCCTGGGTGCTGGCCATTCCCAGCGCGGTGGCGCTGAGCCTGGTCGAGCTGGGCCAGCGCCGACTGTGGCTGCAGGCCGTGCTCGGCTCGGCGGTGGTGCTGGCGCTGGCCGCCTGGATCGGCTGGAACCTCAATGGCGAGACCGCACTGGAGTCGGGCGCGCTGCAGTTTCCGTTGACCCTGGGCATGGGCGTGGCGGTGTTCGTGGCCCTGCCCTGGTGGCAGTTCCAGCTGCAGCATGGGCACTGGCGCGCCAGCTACCCCGAGTTGTTCGAGCGCGCCTGGCAGAACGGTTTGACCCTCGCTTTGGCGGCGCTGTTCACCGGGCTGACCTGGCTGCTGCTGTGGCTGTGGGCAGCGCTGTTCCAACTGCTGGACGTGAATGTCTTCCGCGACCTGTTCCGGCAGGACGCTTTCATCGCACTGGCCACCGGCAGCCTGGCCGGGTTCGGCGTGCTGATCGGGCGCACCCAGCACCGTGCGATCCAGATCACCCGCCAGGTGCTGTTCGCGATCTGCCGCGGGCTGCTGCCGCTGCTGTCGTTCATCGCCGTATTGTTCGTGCTGAGCCTGCCGCTTACCGGGCTGGAACCGCTGTGGAAGACCCGTTCGGCCGCCAGCCTGCTGGTGGTGGTGTCGCTGCTGCTGGTGACGTTCACCAATGCGGTCTACCAGCAGGGGGAAGACAGTGTCTCCTACCCTCTGGTGCTGCGCAGGCTGGTCGAAGCCAGCCTGCTGACACTGCCGGTTTACGCCGCGCTGGCACTGTATGCATTGGGCCTGCGCGTGGCGCAGTACGGCTGGACCCTGGATCGCTTCTGGGCGGTGCTCGTCGCATTGGCCACGGCCGGCTATGCCGTGGGCTACGCGCTGGCGGTGCTGCGCCGGCAGCGCCGCTGGCTGCAGATGCTGGAGCCGGTCAACCGCTGGATGTGCTGGGCGGTGCTGGCACTGGCACTGCTGGGCAACTCGCCGCTGCTGGATCCGGTGCGGCTGACCCTGTCCAGCCAGCTGGCGCGCCTGCGTGCGGATCCGCCGGCGATCACCAGCAGCGACGTCAACGTGCTGCGCTTCGATCTGGGGCGCCGTGGCGTGCGGGCGCTGCGCGAACTGCAGCGCGATCCGGCCATCACCGCCGATGCCAACGCGCCACAGGTGATCGCTGCTGCACTGGCACGCACCTCACGCTGGGACGACGGCCACCGCCTCGACAAGGGGCCGCAGGACGTCGCCGCCCTGCAGCGCGCGCTGAAGCTGGCCAAGGGATCCAGTTCTCCACCGGACGACTGGTGGAAAGCTCTGGCCACCCGATCGATCAATGGCGAATCCTGCGCCCAGAGCGAGCGCGACTGCCTGATCGTGCATCGCGACCTGGACGGCGATGGTACCGGCGAGGTGCTGCTGTGCGAGCTGAACACCCACCGTGGACCGGACTGCGTGCTGTACGCACGTGGCAAGGATTCCCAGTGGCGCCGGGCCGGTGCGCTGTTCGGCACCGTCAGCGGCCAGGCCGAGACGATCAACCAGGCCCTGCGTGACGGCAGACTCACGCTCATTCCACCGCGCTGGCCGATGCTGTCCATCGGCGGGCACCCTGCGGTGGCCATCGATCCCGAATCCGAATCCGATTCCAACGAGCCTTCCCCATGAGCGGCTACTGCCTCATCGCCCCGGGCCATCCGGTGCACGACTATTACCACGCCAACGAGTACGGCTTCCCGCAGCGTGACGAGCGCGAGCTGTTCGAGCGGCTGGTGCTGGAAATCAACCAGGCCGGCCTGAGCTGGGAAACGATCCTGAAGAAGCGCGAGGGCTTCCGCGCGGCCTACGACGGCTTCGATGTCGACCGCGTGGCGGCGTATGCCGAGCAGGACATCGAGCGCCTGCTGTCGGACGCAGGCATCATCCGCAACCGGCTGAAGGTACGGGCGGCGATCCACAACGCGCAGGTGATCCAGCAGTTGCGGGCCAGCCATGGCAGCTTCGCGGCGTGGCTGGATGCGCACCACCCGCGCAGCAAGGCCGACTGGGTGAAGCTGTTCAAGAAGACGTTCCGCTTCACCGGCGGCGAGATCACCGGCGAATTCCTGATGAGCCTGGGCTACCTGCCCGGTGCGCACGCCGAGGATTGCCCGGTGCATGCGCGGCTGCTGATGCTGTCGCCGCCGTGGTTGAAGGCTGCCGCCCGCTGATGGATATCCGCCGGGCATGGCCCGGCGCTGCCATGCCTGGGTTCCGGTAGTGCCGGCCGCTGGCCGGCAACACCGTTGAACGTCACACGCCCATGTAGCGGCCGGGGCGGTGGTTGAACATCAGCACCAGGCTGAGCACCACCGCGCCGATGGCCGAATACAGCACCTTCGACGGCGACAACACGAAGAACGCGGCCACCATCAGGCACGCGTCGTAGGACATCTGCACCTTGCCCGCGCTCCAGCCACGGGTGCGCTGCAGGTACACCGCCAGGATGCCGATGCCGCCAAGGCTTGCACGGTGGCGGATGAAGAACAGGATGCCCAGGCCGGACAACGCACCGCCGACAATCGCCGAGTACAGCGGGTTGATGTGCGAGAAGTCGATCCAGCGCGGCAGCAGGTCGGTCAGCACGCCACAGGCGGTGACCGCGGCGAAGGTCTTCAGGGTGAATTCCCAGCCCATGCGCCGCAGCGCCACCCAGTAGAACGGCAGGTTGACCAGCACGAACACCAGGCCGAAGTTCCAGCCCATCGCGTAGTGCAGCAGGAAGGCCATGCCCGCCATGCCGCCGATCATCAGCCCGCCCTTGGCGAAGATGGCCAGGCCCAGCGAGGCCACCATCGTGGCCAGCACCATGCCCTGCACGTCCTCGGCGATCGAGTGACGCAGCGCTTTGTCGTCGGCGGTGGTGCCGGCGCTGTCGGGCGGCGGGGTCAGCGGACCGGCGGTGACCAGGTGGCCGTCAGCGTCGTCGCACGGCGCGGGGCCATGGGAGGGAAGGGACATGCGGGTGGGGAACAGCAGGTGGGGAGCGGTATTAGACACGATCTGCATGACAGTTGCAGATGAAATCGTTCAGCTGAATGCGCCCCAGCCCGCTCCGCCGGCCGCCGGTCACCCCTTGCCGGCCAGATGGTGCGCCACCAGCGCGTTGGCGTGGCCATGGCCCAGGCCGTGCTCGCTCTTCAGGAAGCTGACCAGTTCCATGTGTTTCAGGCCCTTCTTCCCCGCCAGCAGCCCGAACCAGTGCGCCACCGGCTGCCCGTAGGTCTTCTCGATGGAGGGGAAGTACGAGGCCGGGCCTTTCGGCTTGGTGCCAGTGCTCATGTGCAGCCCCCGTTGTTGAAGTCATTCATTTGACGAACCACAGACGCAGAAATCGACACACCCTCACGTAGTGGGGCCGGATCCCGTGCCGACCAACGGTCGGCACCCACCGACAGCAGCGGGAAACTGTCGAAGGCGGGGTGGGTCCGGTTGCGGGGGCGTGAGCGCCATGGATGGCGCGACCGAGGCTACATGGACGTACTTGCGCCGTCCCCCGCGACCTGAGCCACCTCGCCTTCCACAGGAAGCCAGTTTTTGACGTTGACGTTGTTTCGGCAGGTGCCGGGCGCAGCCCGGCCGTATCATCCCCGCATGCCCCGCGAAAATCTCAACGATCTGCAGGCCTTTGTCCACGTTGCCCGCGAGGGCAGCTTCACCAAGGCTGCCGCCCAACTGGGCGTGTCCCAGTCCGCGCTCAGCCATGCCATGCGCGGACTGGAGCAGCGCCTGGGCGTGCGCCTGCTGACCCGCACCACCCGCAGCGTCTCGACCACCGAAGCCGGTGCCCGCCTGCTCGATACCCTGGCCCCGCGCCTGGCCGAGATCGAGGACGGGCTGGCCGCGCTGGCCGAGTACCGTGAACGCCCGGCCGGCACCATCCGCATCAATGCCACCGGCCACGCCGCCGAGTACATCGCCTGGCCCAGGCTGGCGCCGTTGCTGCGGCAGTATCCGGATTTGAAGGTGGAACTGGCGGCCGACTACGGGTTGGCCGACATCGTGGCCGAGCGCTACGACATCGGCATCCGCCTGGGCGAGCGGCTGGCGCGCGACATGATCGCCGTACCGATCAGCCCGCCGCTGCGCATGCGCGTGGTCGGGGCGCCCAGCTACTTCCGCCAGCACGTGGTGCCGCGGCATCCGGACGACCTGGCCGGGCACAACTGCGTGACCCTGCGGCTGCCTACGCATGGTGGGCTGATGCCGTGGGATTTCGGCCAGGACGGCAATGAACTGAGCGTGCGCGTGAGCGGCCAGTGGACGTTCAACACCATGGGCATGACCCGCACCGCTGCGCTGGCCGGCAGCGGATTGGCCTGGCTGCCGCAAGACCAGGTGCAGCCGATGCTGGACGATGGACGGCTGCAATCAGTGCTGGACGACTGGTGCCCGCACTTCGATGGTTACTACGCGTATTACCCTTCGCGCCGCCACGTGACCGTGGCGATGCGGACGGTGCTTGATGCGCTGCGCGGGCCGATGGGGTGTTGAGGAGTGCGGACCAACCGTCCGCACCCACCTGGTGATCAACCCTTGGCCTGTGCCGCACGCTGCGGGTTGTAGCGCTCGCCAACGATCGACACTTCGTCCAGCGCCTGCGCGATGCGTTGCAGTTCTTCCGGCGCCAGCTGCAGGTCGGCCGCGCCCAGGTTTTCTTCCAGGCGATGAACCTTGGTGGTGCCCGGAATCGGCACGATCCACGGTGCCTGCGCGAGCAGCCAGGCCAGTGCGACCTGCGCAGGCGTCGCACCGCGCGCTGCCGCAATCGTGCTGATGCGATCCACCAACGCCTGGTTGGCGCGGCGCGCCTCCACTTCGAAACGCGGCACGGTATTGCGGAAGTCGTTGGCGTCGAAGGTGGTATCGGCGTTGATCGCACCGGTCAGGAAGCCGCGGCCCAGCGGGCTGAACGGCACGAAGCCGATGCCCAGCTCCTGCAGCGTCGGCAGCAGCTCACGCTCCGGCTCGCGCCACCACAGCGAATACTCACTCTGCACGGCGGCGACCGGCTGCACGGCATGCGCGCGACGCACGGTGGCAGCACTGGCCTCGGACAGGCCGAAGTGGCCGACCTTGCCCTCGGCGATCAGGTCGCGCACGGTGCCGGCCACATCCTCGATCGGCACGTTCGGGTCGACGCGGTGCTGGTAGAACAGATCGATATGGTCGGTACGCAGGCGCTTGAGGCTGGCTTCGGCCACGGCACGGATGTTCTCCGGGCGGCTGTCCAGGCCAGCATCGGTGCGCGCGTCCTTGAAACCAAACTTGGTGGCGATCACCAGCCTGTCGCGGTGGGGCGCCAAGGCCTGGCCGAGCAGGTCTTCGTTGGTGTACGGGCCGTACACCTCGGCGGTGTCGAAGAAGGTCACGCCGCGCTCGACGGCGGCGTGCAGCAGGGCGATGCCCTGGCTCGGTTCAACCGGCTGGCCGTAGGCATGGGTCAGGCCCATGCAACCCAGGCCCAGGGCGGAAACCTTCAGGCCGCTGCGGCCGAGTTCACGTGTCTGCATCGTCGTACTCCAGAGGGGGAGTGCTGACGATACGCCTGCGGTGGCGATGGATTGAGCCGGCTGGACCGCAGTCGGTCATGACTGGAATTCATCAATCCGGTCATGACCGATGCCGGCCGGGTCAGCGGATTTCGGAGATTTCCACTCCATCCAGCCCCTGCGACAGGGTGCGCGCGTCGCCGCCCTGGCTGAGCTTGATGCGCAGGCGCACCTCGTTCTGCGAATCGGCGTAACGCAGCGCGTCCTCGTAGCTGATCTCGCCGGCCTGGTACAGCTCGAACAGGCTCTGGTCGAAGGTCTTCATGCCCAGCTGGACCGAGTCCTTCATCACTTCCTTCAACTTGTGGATCTCGCCGTCGCGGATGTAGTCCTGTACCAGTGGCGTGCCCAGCAGGATCTCCATCGCCACCTTGCGCGAGCGGCCATCGGGCGACGGCACCAGCTGCTGCGCGACCACGCCCTTGAGGTTCAGCGACAGGTCCATCAACAGCTGGTTGCGGCGGTCTTCCGGGAAGAAGTTGACGATGCGGTCCATCGCCTGGTTGGCATTGTTGGCATGCAGCGTGGCCAGCACCAGGTGGCCGGTTTCGGCGAACGCGATGGCGTGGTCCATGCCTTCGCGGGTACGCACCTCGCCGATCATGATCACGTCCGGCGCCTGGCGCAGGGTGTTCTTCAGCGCGGCTTCCCAGCTGTCGGTATCGATGCCGACTTCGCGCTGGGTGATGATGCAGCCCTCGTGCTTGTGCACGAATTCGATCGGGTCTTCGATGGTGATGATGTGGCCGGTCGAGTTCTGGTTGCGGTAACCGATCATCGCCGCCAGCGAAGTCGATTTACCGGTACCGGTAGCACCGACGAACAGGATGATGCCGCGCTTGGTCATCGCCAGCGTCTTGATGATCGGCGGCAAGCTCAGCTCTTCCACGGTCGGAATGCGCGTCTCGATGCGACGCAGCACCATGCCGACCTGGTTGCGCTGGTAGAAGCAGCTCACGCGGAAACGGCCGACACCGGACAGGCCGATGGCGAAGTTGCATTCGTGGGTCTTCTCGAATTCCTCGCGCTGTGCCGGGGTCATCACGTTGAGGACCAGGTCGCGGCTCTGCTGCGGCGTCAGTGGCGTCTGCGTGATCGGCGAGATCTTGCCGTTGACCTTCATCGCCGGTGGCATGCCGGCGGTGATGAACAGGTCCGAGGCGCGCTGGTGCGCCATCAGCTTGAGGAACGAAGTGAAATCGATGGTGGTCGCGGTGGTGTTCACGGCGGGCTCCCGGAAAGCGGTTTACCAGGTAACGGTCGGTGGAGGAAACAACACGGAGCGGCCGCGCCATTGCGCGCGCCGCCCGTCGCTGTCCCGCCTTACTCGAACAGGCGCTTGTCCTTGGCGTACTCGCGGGCCTGGTTGCGGGTGATCAGGCTGCGCTTGACCAGGTCCTGCAGATGCTGGTCCAGGGTCATCATGCCGTACTGCTGGCCAGTCTGGATGGCCGAGTACATCTGCGCCACCTTGTCCTCGCGGATCAGGTTGCGGATGGCCGGGGTGCCGACCATGATTTCCCACGCTGCGGTACGGCCGCCACCGACCTTCTTCAGCAGTGCCTGCGAGATCACCGCACGCAGCGACTCGGACAACATCGAACGCACCATCGGCTTTTCGCCGGCCGGGAACACGTCGATGATACGGTCGATGGTCTTGGCCGCCGAGCTGGTGTGCAGGGTGCCGAACACCAGGTGGCCGGTTTCCGCGGCGGTCAGTGCCAGGCGGATGGTTTCCAGGTCGCGGAGTTCGCCGACCAGGATGATGTCCGGATCCTCACGCAGTGCCGAGCGCAGTGCTTCGTTGAAGCCATGCGTGTCACGGTGCACTTCGCGCTGGTTGATCAGGCACTTCTGCGAGGTGTGCACGAATTCGATCGGATCCTCGACGGTGAGGATGTGGCCGTATTCGTTCTTGTTGATGTAGTCGATCATCGCCGCCAGCGTGGTCGACTTGCCCGAGCCGGTCGGGCCGGTCACCAGGATCAGGCCCTGCGGTTGCTGGATCACCTCGCGGAACAGCGGCGGGCAGGCCAGGTCCTCGAGGGTGAGCACCTCGGACGGAATGGTACGGAACACCGCACCGGCGCCACGGTTCTGGTTGAACGCGTTCACACGGAAGCGCGCCAGCGACGGAATCTCGAAGGAGAAGTCCACTTCGAGGAATTCCTCGTAATCGCGGCGCTGCTTGTCGGACATGATGTCGTACACCAGCGCATGGACCTGCTTGTGGTCCAGGGCTGGGATGTTGATCCGGCGAACGTCGCCGTCCACGCGGATCATCGGCGGCAGGCCTGCAGACAGGTGCAGGTCGGACGCTTTGTTCTTTACGGAAAACGCCAGCAGTTCGGCGATATCCATGAGCGGCTACTCCCCAATAACGGCTTCGACTGGAAGGATCTTTCCCCGGGCGGCAGTATAGCCTCCTGATTCAACGGAACGCGTTACGTGGCCACTCCCCTGCCCCAGATCCTGAGCAACCTGCATGCCGCCGCCGAGGCGGCCGGCCGGCCCGATCCGCGCCTGCTGGCCGTTTCCAAGACCCAATCGGCCGAGGCCGTGGCTGCGCTGGCCGCACAGGGCCAGCAGGCCTTCGGCGAGAACTATGTGCAGGAAGCGCTGGCCAAGATGCAGGCGCTGCAGCACCTGGGGCTGGAGTGGCACCTGATCGGCCACCTGCAGTCGAACAAGGCCGAGGCGGTGGCCACCCACTTCGACTGGGTGCAGAGCGTGGACCGGCCCAAGCTGGTAACGGCGCTGGCGCGCCACCGCCCGGCCGCACGCGGCCCGCTGAATGTGCTGATCCAGGTCAACATCGACGATGAATCCAGCAAGCACGGCTGTGCACCGGAGGATGTCGAGGGGCTGGCCGCGGCGATTGCCGCCGAGCCCTCGCTGTGCCTGCGTGGCCTGATGGCGATTCCCGCGCCATGGCCCGAGGCCGAGCGTCGCCGCGATGCATTCGTGCGCATGCGCACACTTTTCCAGTCGCTGGCCGCCCAGCGCGCGCAGGTCGACACGCTGTCGATGGGCATGAGCAGCGACTACGCCGAAGCCATCGCCGAGGGCGCCACCCTGGTGCGCATCGGCACCGCCCTGTTCGGCGCGCGCGCGCGACCGGCCTGATTTTCCAAGGAGACATCCATGGCAGCTGATTCCATCACCTTCATCGGCGGCGGCAACATGGCGCGCAGCCTGATCGCCGGCCTGATCCGCCAGGGCGTGCCCGCCGCGCACATCCATGTGGCCGAACCGGTTGCAGCGCTGCGCGAGTCGCTGGCTGCCGACTTCGGCGTGCAGGTCCACGACAACGCCACCGATGCCGCCGCACAGGGCGGCACCTGGCTGCTGGCGGTGAAGCCGCAGGTGCTGCGTGAGGTCTGTCAGTCGCTGCTGGCACTGGCCCAGGCAAACCGGCCGCTGGTGGTGTCGATCGCCGCCGGCATCACCAGCGCGCAGCTGGAACGCTGGCTGGGTGGCAACCTGCCGGTGGTGCGTGCGATGCCCAATACCCCCGCTCTGCTCGGCGCCGGCGTGACCGGCCTGTATGCCACTGCATCGGTGGATGCGCAGCAGCACGCGCAGGCCGAACAGGTGCTGGCCAGTGCCGGGCGCACGGTGTGGATCGATAGTGAGGCGCTGATGGATTCGGTGACTGCCGTGTCCGGCAGTGGACCGGCCTATGTGTTCCTGCTGGCCGAAGCGATGGAAGCGGCGGGTATCGCCCAGGGCCTGCCGGCCGACGCCGCGCGCACGCTGGTGGTGCAGACCCTGCTGGGCGCCTCGCGCATGCTGGATGAGGCCGGTGAGAGCCCCGCAGAGCTGCGCCGACGCGTGACGTCACCCAACGGCACTACCCAGGCCGCGATCGAGAGCTTCCAGGCTGGCGGCTTCGAGGCACTGGTGGACACCGCACTGCGCGCCGCGCAGGTGCGTGGACAGGAATTGTCTGCGGCGAATGATTGATCCCCTGGGGTCAGATCCCTTTGCCGAGGCAAAGGGATCTGACCCCATCTACCCCGATGATCACTGCCCCAACGTGGCCATGACGAAATCCACGAAGCACTGCAAACGCGGGCGCGGGCGTCGATCGGGCAGGTAGATCAGGTGCATCGGCCGCGGTTCCGGCAGGTAGTCGCGCAGCAGCGGCTTCAACCGTCCCGCTGCGATCTCCGCCGCCAGCAGTGCGGTGGGCTGCAGTACCAGCCCGGCCCCGGCCACGGCGGCTTCGCGCAACGCGAAGCCATCGTTGCTGCTCAGCCGTGCCTCCCAGTCGACCTGTTCGCCGTTGGCCAACTGCCAGCCATGCCCGCCGCGCCAGGCCAGGTGGCTCAGGCAGTCGTGCCCCTGCAGGTCATCCGGTGTTCGCGGCGTGCCGCGCCTGCGCAGGTAAGACGGCGCCGCGCACAGGCTCATCGCATACGGCGGCAGCGGCCGCGCCACCACCTCCTGCGATGGCAACGGCCCGACCCGGATCGCCGCGTCGAAGCCATCTTCGATCAGGTCCACGCGGCGGTTGCTCAGGTCCAGCTCGATATTCAACTGTGGCTGCGCACGCAGCAGGCCAGCCAGCTGCGGCGCCAGCACGCAGCTGCCCCAGGTGGTGGGCGCGCTGACCCGCAACAGGCCACGCGGCTGTACCTGCAGGCCGGCCACATCGGCCTCGGCCTGCTGCACCTGCTCCAGCACCTGCCGGCACCCGGCCAGGTAGGCGCTGCCGGCTTCGGTCAAGCGCTGGCGGCGGGTGTTCCGTTGCAGCAACGCGGTGCCCAGATGTGCTTCCAATTGCTGGATGTACTTGCCCACCATCACCGCCGACACCTGCAGCTCTTCGGCGGCCCCTGCAAAGCTGCCGCGTTCGGCCACGGCGACGAAGGCCTGCATGCAGCGAAGGGTATCCATTGCTAATCCAGAGTTAGGAATCTGCAAATCATACGCCGCTTACCTAACCACGCTGTGACGGCGCAGACTGCGCTCACTCCCACACGCAAGGAACGGCCATGAAGATCCTCCTCGTCGGTGCCAGCGGCACCCTCGGCCAGGCAGTCGCCCGTCAGCTCGGCCAACAGCATCAGATTCTCGCCGCCGGCCGCCGCAGTGGCGAACTGCGTGTGGACCTGACTGACGACGCCAGCGTCGCCGAACTGTTCGCCCGCACCGGTGCAGTCGATGCGGTGATCTCCACCACCGGCTCGGTGCATTTCGGACCGCTGCAGGAGATGACGCCGGCACAGTTCAACAGCGGCCTGCAGGACAAGCTGCTGGGCCAGGTGCGGCTGGCACTGGCCGCCCAGCACCACCTCAATGCCGGTGGCTCGATCACCCTGACCAGCGGCATCATCAGCGCGCAGCCGATCCGCGACGGCGTCAACGCCACCGCAGTGAATGCCGCACTGGAAGGCTTCGTGCGCGCTGCCGCACTGGAGCTGCTGCCGCGCGGCCTGCGCATCAACGTGGTCAGCCCGAACGTACTGATCGAATCGATGGCGGCCTACGGCCCCTACTTCCCGGGCTTCGAAGCGGTAAGCGCGCAACGCGCGGCGCTGGCCTTCCAGCGCGCGGTGGAAGGCATCCAGAGCGGCGAGACGATCACGGTCTGGTAAGAAAAAGGGGACGGAGGGGATCAAGTCGTTTTCGTCCGCCGGGCATGGCCCGGCGCGACCGGGAGCGCGTCCCCTTTTTCATTCCCAGCGCATCGGGCCATCGCCGCGTTCGCCGAGAACGTCGCCAGGGTTGGCCAGGCGGCAATGCTGCAGTGACAGGCAGCCACAGCCGATGCAGCCGGTCAGTTCATCGCGCAGCAGCTGCAGCATGTGGATGCGCTCTTCCAGCTCGGTGCGCCAGCGCGCGGACAGCTTGGCCCAGTCAGCCTTGGTCGGTGCACGGCCTTCAGGCAGGCTCTCGAAGGCGCGGCCGACCGCTTCCAGTGGCATGCCCACCCGCTGCGCAACGCGGATCACCGCCAGCCGGCGCAGCACGTCGCGGCTGTAACGGCGTTGGTTGCCCGAGGTGCGCAGGCTGCTGATCAGCCCCTTGCGCTCGTAGAAATGCAGTGCGGAAACGGCCACGCCACTGCGCTGCGAGACCTCGCCAACGCTGAGTTCCTGGGATGCCATTGCTTGACCTCAACTATAGTTGAGGTGGCATGCTGCTATCTTCGCCGCCCGTTGACAAGCGCGGCCCGCCCCTAGACCGGTATGACCCCGACCCTCTCTCCCGCCGACACCCGCCTGCCGGCTGACACATCGATCCTGTCCGCGCGCTACCGCGCCACCACCCTCGGCATGGTCGCGCTGGTCGCGCTGCACGCCTTCGAAGCATTGGCCGTCGCGGCCGCGATGCCCACGGTGGCCGAAGCACTCAGCGGCCTGCGCCTGTATGCGCTGGCCTTCGGTGGCACACTGGCCACCAGCGTGATCGGCATGACCCTGGCCGGACGCTGGGCCGACCGCCAGGGCCCGGCACGGCCGCTGTGGTACGGCCTGGCCTGCTTCGTGCTGGGCCTGCTGCTGGCCGGCTTCGCCGTGCGCATGGGCATGCTGGTGGCCGGGCGCCTGCTGCAGGGCCTGGGTGCGGGCGCGATTTCGGTCTCGCTGTACGTGATGGTCGGCCGCAGCTACCCCGAGCACCTGCGGCCGAAGGTGTTCGCGGCATTCTCGGCGGGCTGGGTGGTGCCCTCGATGGTCGGCCCGGCGCTGAGCGGCCTGATCGTCCAGCATCTCGGCTGGCGCTGGGTGTTCCTGGCGGTGCCGCTGCTGGCAGTCCCTGCTGCCCTGTTGCTGCGGCCTGCGCTGGCGCGCATGCAACCCTCCGCCGACAGCAACGACGACGAGGGGCGCGGCAACGTCGTACGTTGGGCCAGTGGTGCATCGCTGGCGGCGCTGCTGCTGTACTTCGGCGGCCAGCAGCACGGTCCGACCGCCCTGCTCTGCATCAGCGTGGCGATGCTGGCGCAGCTGCTATGCGTGCATCGCCTGCTGCCGGCCGGAACGCTGATCCTGCGCAGGGGCCTGCCCAGCGTGATCGCACTGCGCGGCATCGCCGCCGCCGCATTCTTCGCCTGCGAAGCCTACCTGCCGCTGCTGCTTCAGCGCGAACGCGGGCTCCCGCCCAGCTGGGCCGGCGCGGTGCTCAGCCTCGGCGCACTCGGTTGGTTCGCTGGCTCCTGGCTGCAGGGTCACCAGCAGCGCGGCTGGTCACGCCAGCAGCTGCTGCGCGTCGGCACGGCGATGATGACGGTCGGCATCGCCGCAACGCTTGCGGTGTTGTTCAATGCAGTGCCATTGCCGGTGGCACTGGTGGGCTGGACGGTCACCGGTTTCGGCATGGGCATGATCTACGCCAGCCTCTCGGTACTCACGCTTTCGCTGTCAGCAGCGCATGAGCAGGGTGCCAACACGTCGGCCCTGCAGCTGAGCGAGGCCCTGTCGGTGACCACCGCGCTGGCGGTCTCCGGTGCGTTGTTCGCGCTGTTCGTGGAAAGCGCGCCGCACACCGGCTACCTGCTGTGCCTGGCGATCACCTTCCGCCTGGCGGTGCTGGCTGCGGTGATCGCGCGGCGGGTGTAGCGCCGCCGGGTTTCGGCAGTGCCGGTCGCTGGCCGGCACCATCACGGGATTCCCGCGTGCGCGGAGAGTGCCGGCCAGCGGCTGGCACTACCGGGTCCCCGTCCCCACGTCATCGATATCCCGGTGCAGGATGCGCCGCACTTCCAGCACCGCTTGCGGGGTCTCCTGCACGCTGTGGCCGGAAATGATGACCTTCTCCGACTGTGCACCCGGCAGATGCGCACTCCAGTACGGCACCAGTCCGTCATCGGACTTGTCCACCGGCAGCTCCGGCTTGCGCTGGGCGATGATCGAGTGGTACTTCAGTCCCGCTTCGATCGGCAGCTGCGCTGCGGCCTTGACGAACGGATCGCTGGCCTTGAGGTTGTCGATGCTGTTGGGAATCTTCGGCTTGGCCGTGCCATCGACCTGCTGCTCGGCCTGCGCCAGCGCCATGAACACGTCCTCGAACTTGCCGAGGATGGTCAGTGGCAGGCGCACCAGCCGGCCCAGCAGGCGCCCGACCTTGTTGCCGGCAATATCGGTGCCCTGGTGCGGCGCAGCGATGAAGATCGCACGCTCCACGTTCGGCTGTGCCTTGAAATGCAGCAACGGCCCCAGCTTGTTCTGCACGCGCTTCAGACGCTCGCCCTTCAGGTCATAGTTGGCCAGCAGGTCGTTCCACAGCACGTCACCGGAATCGCTCACCAGCAGCCGCGCGAGCACGCCGCCCATGCTGTGGCCGATGTAGACCATGTCCTTCGATGCACGCGTGCTGCCATTGGGATCGAAGTGCTTCAGCGTGTCGTTGAACGCATTGGCGATCTCGTAGCGGTTCAGCGCGATCGGTGCGTTGGTCGGGTAATAGACCTGCCACACCTGGAACTGCTGGCGCAGCTCGGGGTCGCCCATGATCTCGTTGGCCAGGTTCACCCAGGCTTCCGGGCTGCTGGCCAGGCCGTGCAGCATGAAGATGATGCGGCGGTTCGGGTCCCACGGCTGCATCAGGTAGATGTGTGGCTCGCCGATGCCCTCGCTCATGCCGAACAGGGTGCGCAGTGACTGCCGGGCGAAACCGCTCTGGGCAAGCCACAGGCCGTAGGCCGCGGTGAAATTGCCGGCCAGCGGCACCTGTTCGCCGTGCAGGGTGATGCGCTCGGTAGCTTCCGGCGAATAGGCATCCAGTTCAACCCGGCGCGTCCGCATCACATCGTCCAGGCTGCTGCCTTCGAAGCGCAGCAACGCGGTGACGTTGATCGAGGACATCTCGCTGAACTCGGGCACCGAATCGTCATGCCGATGACGGCGGCCACGGCGTGCGCCCTCTTCGTCATCCTGCGGTGTCTCCGCCTTCGGGCCCTCAGGCGCGATCACCGGTGCGACCAGCTTCGGCGGGTCCATCACCATCACCAGCTCGGCACCGAAGCCATCACGGCGATAAGTACTGCGCAGCCCGACGAAGCTGACCGTGCCGGCCGGCACCAGCTGCGCGGGAATGCTCTTCAGGTTCAGCTGCTGGTAGTTGGAAGCCAGCGACCAGCTGCCAACCGAGATCGGCTTCGTGTAGTCCTCGCCAGCCAACGCAGCGGCGCGCGCGCGGACGAACAGCACCACCGCCGCCTTCTCGGCCGCGTAGTTGTAGTAGTCACGCACCTGCGTCTGCCGGTCTTCGAAGGCGCGATCCGATGGTGAGCGGCCGCTGTAGAACAGGTAGGCATAGGCGTAGCGCGCGGCTTCCAGCCAAGCGTCCAGCGCTGCGTCGCTCATCGGCGGATCGCCGGCTGCGGTCTTCTTCGGCGTCAGCGCCAGCGCGGCCTTCACCCACAGTTCGGACAGCGCAGACAGCCGCTGCTCGACATTGAGATCGTCGGTCATCAGCAGCGTGCTGCGGCAGACCAGGAAGTCCTTCTCGCACTGCGATTCGTCCAGGCCTGCCGCGCTTAGCGTCTCGCGCGCAGCGGGGCTGAGCTTGCCGGTATTGAGCACGTCGGCACGCTTGTTGACCAGCGAATCGCTGGATTTGACCTGCTTGACGGTGACCATCGCGCAACCACTGCTGCCCAGCAGCAGGAAGGCGGCGAACAACACCGGCAGCGCACGCTGCCAGCGGATCAGGAGGAGTCGAGTCATTACTGCGGGTCCTGCTCGGTGCCAGGTACGCCCTGGCGGATCACGGTGGAGAAGTGGTCGCCGCTGCCCAGGTCCAATGCACGCTGGGTGATGCGGCCCTTGTCATGCAGCTCGGCATAAGGCACGCCTGGGGTGAGTGCGCCGACCTCCTGCGCATACTCGGCCAGATACCCGGACAGCAGCAGGCGGTAGTCCAGCGGCAGACGCGGCGCGATGTGGCGGGCCAGGTCGAAGACGATGGTGGTGCAGTTGCTGGTGAGCGTGTTGTAGAAGCCCGGCTTCGCATCCAGTTCGCGCGCCTGCGCGATGTACGCGGCAAACAGTTCCTTCAGCTGCGCGTGGTCCATGCCGTGCAGGCGGTACAGATAGACATCCTCGCCACGCGCGTTGGTGCGGGTGCGGATGATGTCGGTCTCTTCCGAGGCCACCAGGGTCATCTCGAACTTGCGGAAGAACCCGCCCAGTGCCGAAAACGATTCGCCGCGCTCCTTGCGGATCTCCAGCGAGAACACCACGTGGCGACCGTCCTCGAAACCGAACGAGATGAGGGTGTGGGCGATCGCCGGGCCCATCCAGTACGACAGCACCAGATCGGCCGAGCGCAACTGGTCCAGGTCGTATTCGCGGCGCACCCAGCGCGCGTCGTAGTCGGTTTCGCTGCGCCAGGTGAAATCGCGCACGTTGTCGAACACCACGTGGCGCCCGTCGAAGGACACCACATGCAGGCGCTGGGCCACGTCATCGGCCCACACGCGGTCCTGGCGTGGGGTCAGCAGCAGCCACCACAGGCCGGCCAGCACCAGCGCAGCGCCATACGCCATGCCGAGGCGGCGGTTGCTGCGACCACGCGCGACCCGCCACGACGCCCACAGCGCAAACAGCAGCCACAGCACCGCAATGCCGTTCGCCAGCCAGCCCGGCCCCGGCATCTGATAGGCCAGCAGCCCGGCCACCCACAACGCTGCCAGCGCCATGGCACTTCCTGTCATCCAACGTCCTGCGGCTTTCACTGGCATCCTGTCGCGGTCCCGAAGCCGCATAGTTAGCCACAAGCGGGTTCACCGTGGCATCTACGGCCTGTTCAGGCACGCCGGCGCACCGTCTGCGGCGGTCCATGCGGCCAGGTTCACTTCACAGGAGCAACGATGGGCATCACTTCCGTGGCCGGCGTTCCGGTCCAACCCCAGCACCGCGCAACCTGCCACTGCGGCACGGTCGAGCTGCTGCTGGACCTGCCGGACGGCATCGTCGACCCGCGCCGTTGCGACTGCTCGATGTGCCGGCGCCGGGGTGCCATTGCAGCCAGCGTTGCCCGCGCGGGCCTGCAGGTCGTGCGCGGGCAGAACCACCTGCAGCTGTACCAGTTCAACACCCATGTGGCCGAGCACTACTTCTGCGACGTGTGCGGCATCTACACCCATCACCGGCGCCGCTCCAACCCGGACCAGTACGGTTACAACGTGGCGTGCCTGGAGGGCATCGACCCGTTCGCGCTGGGGGTGATCCCGGTCAACGACGGGGTCAACCACCCGGCCGACCGCGGCGCCTAGTGGCGCGCGCGCCGCAGCGGCGTGGCGACCTTCTGCCAGGGAGCCATGCCGCTGCGCCCGGCCCGCACAGGGCGTTTCAGCCAGGGCCGGCGTGGCGGCACCTGCGGCGCGTCTGCGACCGGGGGAGGAAGCGGTCTACGGCCGGGCCAGAGATGGTCGAGCAGCCACATGGCGGGTCTCCGTGGGGGACGGGGACGATCAACATTAGACCTGGGTGGGCATGGGCGGCGTGAGCGGAAGACGACAACGGGATGACGGCGGAGGGGGCGATGAGCCTGCTACGCCGTATGCTCGGCCAACGTGCCTTTGCGTTTCCGCAGCAACAGGTGCAACAACACAGCACACACAGCCGTCAGCAGCGCCAGTACACGCAGCAGTGTTGCCAGCGCCTTGGCGCTGACCTGCTGCAGCTGCTCACCGCTCATCGCCGGCAGCAGTGCCGCCGCCTGGTCGCGGGACCCGCTCGCCAGATAGGCACCGGCACGCGCCAACGACGCGGGCGATGCCCCATGCAGCTGCTGGTCGACCAGCAGCGCCAGCAGCGCCGTCACTGCGGCCAGGGCGATGCCTTCGCCCGCTACCCGCACGGTTCCGAAGATGCCGGCGGCCATGCCCGCACGCTGTACAGGCACCACGCTCACCGACAGCCCATCCATCAGGCCCCATGGCAAGGCCGTTCCTGCGCCGATCAGCATCAGCAACGGCACCCACTGCAAGGGCGACGGCTGCGATGCGTGGCGCGACAACAGGTACAGGCCAGAGGCACAGACCAGCAGTCCCAGCGTGCACAGCCGCGCACTTCCAACGCGCTCCGCCCAGCGCGCAGCCAGCATCGGCAGCACCAGCATCGGCGCGGACAGCGCCAGCATCTGCAGTCCCACCAGCGTCGTGCTCTGGCCATGCACGCCCAGCAGTTGCAGAGGCAACACGACCAGCAGCACCACGTAGCCCAGACAGGTCGCCACCGGCAGCAGCTGGACGCCGAGAAACGCCGGTTGCCAGAACAGTGAGAGGTCCAGCAACGGGGAAGGATGCAGCCGTTCGGCACAGACGAACGCGCCGCCCAACAGCAGCGTCGCCAACAGCGCCAGCTGCACGCGACCGGCGTGCAGGCCGTACTCTCCCAGCCACAGCAGGGCCAGGGTCAATGCCGCCAGCATCAGGCTGAAGCCCAGCATGCCGGCGATGTCCAGCCGTCCGCGCTCGCCCCGGCTTTCGGGCAACGCGCGCGCGGCCAGTGCGAACGCCGCCAACGTCAGCACACCGCCTGCAGCGAACACGCTGCGCCAGCCCAGCGCCTGCAGCAACATGCCCGCGAGCAGCGGCCCCAGCGCCAGGCCCGCACCGAATGTCGTGCCCAGCAGGGCGAAGACACGGGCACGCCTCGGTCCCTGCCAGCCCTGCGCCAGCGCAGCGGTGCCCGAGGCCAGCGCTGCGGCAGCGGCAACGCCCTGCAGAGCGCGCGCCAGATCCAGCCACAGCAGCGTAGGCGACAGGCATACAGCGGCCGTCGCGACGGTGAAGCCGGCCGTGCCCAGCAGGAACATCCGCCGTCGGCCATGGCGATCAGCCAGGCCACCGGCAGCGAGCAGCAGGCTGCCGAAGGTGAGCATGAAGGCGTTGGTCACCCAGGCCAGCGCAGTGGGCGATGCCACTGAGGAGCGGGACAGCACCGGCACCGCGACGGCGCCGGCGGTGAAGGACAACGGCAACGCCAGCGCGGCCAGGCAGACCGCAAGCAGGGCCCAGCGCTGCTGCGCGCGGACAGGTACAGGGAGCATCGAATCCGGGGCCATGCGGGCCTCCATCCATCAGGGGCATTGATGATGGACAGGCCGCTATTCCAGAAAAACAGGCTCGATGGACGTTGATTACGTCCAACCGTTCCGCAATCATGCTCCCCATGGACTCCATCTCCGCCCTGCTCGCCTTTGTCCGCACCGCGGAGGCAGGCAGCATCGTCGGTGCGGCCCGCGTACTCGGCCTGTCAGCCTCGGCCGTCGGCAAGCGCATCGCCCGCCTTGAGCTCGACCTGGGCGCGCGCCTGTTCCAGCGCACCACCCGCCGCGTGCACCTCACCGACGAAGGCGAACTGCTGCTGCAACGCTGCCGGCGTGCGCTGGACGAACTTTCCGAAGCGCAGGCAGATCTGGCGCAACGACAGCACGCCCCCAGCGGACTGTTGCGCATCGGCCTGCCCACCATCGGCTACCGCTTCCTGCTGCCGGTGCTGCCCGGCTTCCAGCAGCGCTACCCGCAGGTGCAGCTGGAACTGGACTTCAACGACCGCATCGTCGATGTGGTCAGCGAAGGCCTGGACGCGGTGATACGCAGCGGCGAACTGGCCGATTCCAGCCTGACCGCGCGGCGACTGGGTGGCTTTCGTTTCATCCTCTGTGCGGCGCCGGGCTACCTGCAGGCGCACGGCACACCCGGCGATGTAGGCGACCTGCGCATGCATACCGCGCTGCGCTTCCGTTACCCCACCACCGGAAGGCTGCATCCGTGGCAGCTGCCGGGTATCGAAGGCGATGCCGGCGCGCGCCTTCCCACGGCGATGACCTGCAACAACATGGAAGCCGTGCTGGCCGCTGCGATCGGTTGCATGGGCCTGGCCTGGATGCCGGACTTCCTCGCCGCTGACGCGCTGGACGATGGCCGCCTGCAACGGGTGCTGCCTGCGCTGCCCACGTACCAGGGGCAGTTCTCGTTGCTGTGGCCCGGTGGGCGCCATCCCAGTGCACGCCTGCGGGTGTTCATCGACTACGCCGTTGCCAACCTGTTCCAGGACGCCTCATAAAAAGGGGACGGAGGGGATTAAGTCGTTTCAGGCACAGCAGGGCCAGTTACGACTTAATCCCCTCCGTCCCCTTTTTCCTAGCGACTGAAGCGGCGGGCGCCTGCCACGCAGATCACCGCGACCGCGGTCACCAGCACCATGCTGAGGCTGACCGATTCGTGCAGCAGCAGCGCGGCCAGGGCCAGGCCGAAGAACGGCTGCAGCAACTGCAACTGGCCGACAGCGGCGATGCCGCCCTGCGCCAGCCCGCGGTACCAGAACAGGAAGCCGATCAGCATGCTGAACACCGCCACGTAGCCCAGCGCCCACCACGCCGAGGCACCGACCGCAGTGAACGAGGCCGGGCGCATCAGCACCGTCAACGGCAGCATCACCGGCAACGCCAGCAGCAGTGCCCAGCTGATCACCTGCCAGCCGCCCAGATGACGGGCCAGCCGGCCGCCTTCGGCATAGCCCAGCCCGCACACCACGATGGCCGCCAGCATCAGCAGGTCAGCCTGCAAGGACGCCTCGATGCCGTTGCGCACCGCATAGCCCACCACGCAGGCGCTGCCCAACAACGAGAACAACCAGAACGCCGGGCGCGGCCGTTCGCCACCGCGCAGCACGCCGAACAGCGCAGTGCTCAGCGGCAACAGGCCGAGGAACACGATGGTATGTGCCGATGACGCGTGGCGCAGCGCAAGCGCGGTCAGCAGTGGAAAACCGACCACAACGCCGAGGCTGACCACCACCAGCCCAGGCAGGTCACCGCGCCGCGGCCACGGCTGGCGCAGCATAAGCAGCAGGCCAAGGCCAAGCACGGCGGCGATGGTGGCGCGTGCGGCGGTGACGAACCCGGCATCCAGCTGCAGCACCGCCAGGCGGGTGGCCGGCAACGAGCCCGCGAAAATCACCACCCCGATGAAGCCATTGATCCAACCGCTCGCCGACCGTTCCACGCCTGTGATCCTGAAGTGCCAGGCGACGCCTGGCGGAGCCTGTATGGAAGCATCCATGGCGGAACCGCCCCAGCTACAATCCAGTACAGTCGCAAAGAACTGTATTGCCCACACTTCCACTACAGTGCTGACATGCCACGTCCGCTTACCCGCATCGAATCGGTCATCCAGGCGGTCCGCAACCGCATCACCGCGCGGGTCGATGGCCCCGGCTCCCGCCTGCCTTCGGTGCGCGCGCAGGCGGCAGCGATGGGGGTGTCGGTCTCCACCGTGGTCGAAGCCTACGAGCGCCTGGCGGCCGAAGGGCTGATCAGTGCGCGTGCCGGTTCCGGCTTCTACGTCAGCGGGCCGGCCGCACCGCTCGCACTGGCCGAAATGGAACCGCGGCTGGACCGCGCGGTGGATCCGTTGTGGGTGTCGCGGCAATCGCTGGAAACCCCGCCGGGCCACCTCAAGCCGGGGTGCGGCTGGATGCCCAGTAACTGGCTGTATCACGATGGCATGCGCCGCGGCCTGCGTCGGCTGGCGCGTGCCGATGCAGTGCATCTGGTCGACTACGCCGGCCCACTCGGGCTGCCTGCGTTGCGCCAGCTGCTGCAGAGGCGCAGCGCCACGCTCGGCATCGATGCACCGATGGAGCAGATCCTGCTGACCGAATCCGGGACGCACGCGGTCGACCTGATCTGCCGTTTCCTGCTCAAGCCCGGCGACTGCGTGCTGGTCGATGACCCGAGCTACTTCAACTACCACGCGCTGCTGAAGGCGCACCAGGTACAGGCAGTGGGTGTGCCGTACACGCCCACCGGCCCGGACCTTGAAGCGTTCGATCGTGCATTGCAGGACCATTCGCCGCGGCTGTACATCACCAATTCCGGATTGCACAACCCGACCGGTGCGGTGCTTTCGGCCAGCACCGCGCACCGCCTGCTGGGCCTGGCCGAACGCAGCGAGTTGATCATCGTCGAGGACGACATCTTCGCCGACTTCGAACTGCAGCCGGCGCCGCGGCTGGCTGCGCTCGACGGGCTGTCACGGGTGATCCACGTCGGCAGTTTCTCCAAGACGCTGTCGGCAGCCTCGCGCTGCGGCTACATCGCTGCACGCCATGACTGGATCGAAGCGTTGACCGACCTGAAGCTGGCGACCAGCTTCGGCGGTGGCCATCTGGCCGCGCAGCTGATGCACATCGCGCTGACCGACAGTGGCTACCGACGCCACATGCAATCGGTGCGTTCGCGATTGGCCGATGCCCGCCGGCACACGCTGCGCAAGCTGCACACGCTGGGAATCACGCCGTGGCTGCAACCGGAAGCGGGCCTGTTCCTGTGGTGCCAGCTGCCCGATTGCCGTGATTCCGCCGCGCTGGCGCGGCAGTGCCTGCGCGAGGGCATCGTGCTGGCACCGGGCAACGCGTTCAGCCAGTCGCAGCGCGCGGCCGACTATCTGCGCTTCAACGTATCGCAATGCCAGGACGCACGGATCTGGCAAGTGCTGGCGCGGGCATTGCGCTGAGCTGGATGCAAGCCGGTCAACGCAGCTAGGAGTGTTCCGCAGCAAAGGCACTTGCATGCCACGGTACAGTGGTATGTCCCCTGCTGCAGGAATCCGCGCATGTCCACGTTCTCCGACCCACAGGCGGTGGCCCGCTATGCCGAAGCGCCACTGCGCCAGGTGCCTGGGTTCCTCGCGTTGCAGCAGATGAGCCGCCTGCTGCTGGCCGAACGTGTTCCTGCGCAGGGCCGCGTACTGGTACTCGGTGCCGGTGGCGGGCTGGAGCTGAAAGCCTTTGCCGAGGCGCAGCCGGGCTGGCAGTTGCTGGGCGTGGATCCGGCCGCGCCGATGCTCGCGCTGGCCGAGCAGACACTGGGCCCGTTGAACGCACGCGTCGAACTGCTGGAAGGCTACATCGACGATGCCCCGGACGCGCGCTTCGATGGTGCCAGCTGCCTGCTCACCCTGCACTTCCTCGATGCCGCGCAGCGCCTGCACACGCTGCGCGAGCTGCACAGGCGCCTGCAGCCCGGCGCGCCGCTGGTGGTGGCGCACCACAGCGTGCCGCAGGATCCGGCCGGCAAGCTCCGCTGGTTGCAGCGCTACGCCGCGTTCGCCCATGCCTCGGGTGTTGCCCACGCCGATGCGCAGCGCGCGATCGAGGCCATTGCCGAGCGGCTGCCGCTGCTGGCGCCCGAACAGGAGGTCGCCCTGCTGCAGGAGGCCGGCTTCGACGGCGTGGAGCTGTTCTATGCAGGCTTCAGCTTCAGGGGCTGGGTGGCGTACGCCGGGTGATGCCTACGGCACCACGGTGATGCCGATGCGCTGCATCAACAGCGCCACCTGCTGCACATCCAGCGTGGCGCCACGCAGGTTGGTGCTGCGCAGGTCCAGCTCACCCAGCTCCGAGTGGGTCAGGTCACAGCCGGTGAAGTTGGCGCTGCTCCAGTCGATGCCCTCGAACTGGCCACCGGACAGGTCCGAGCCGGCGAAGCTGGCGCCGCTGACGTTTGCACCGTCCCAGCGGTTTTCCCACAGCTCGCACTTTTCCAGCGTCACCCGCGAGAAATTGGCATAGCGCAGGTTCGACTTCTTGATGAAGGCACTGCAGAACCCGCTGCGCGGGGTGATCTGGTTCATGAAGCTGGCGTTGCTGAAATCCGCGCCTTGCGCGCGGCACTCGCTGATTTCCAGGCCCAATGCCTTGACGAAATTGAAGTGGCACATGCTGATGTCGCAGCTGCGGAAGCTGGCTTCCTTCAGCGTGGCGCCATTGAAGCGGCAGCCGGTACGGCTGTCGGCATCGTAGAAACTGCAGTTGATGAACTCGGTGCCGGTCAGGTCCACGCCGGAAAAATCGCACTCGTGGAACTGCTGATCGACCACTTTCTGGCCGGTGTACTGGTCCGCGCCGATGCGCAGCTTGCGGTGAACGGTGTGGGACATCAGGGATTCCATGCCAGGAGTCCCGCCATCATGCCGGGCCGCGAGGGCGATCCATAGACGTGGGCGCGGGAGGATTCACCGGCAGTCCAGCCGCGCTGTGTCCCCGATGCCAATTGCACGTTGTTGCACCTTTATGCACGAATGTGCAGACTTATGGCATGAGCTCAGACCCCAGCCCCCTCCCCGCCCAACGCACTCGGCAGATCCTCGAAGAACTGCGCCAGCAGGGGCGCGTGGTCGCTGCCGAACTGGCGCGCCGCTATGCCGTCTCCGAAGATTCGATCCGCCGCGACCTGCGCGAGCTGGCCGCACAGGGCCTGTGCCAGCGTGTCTACGGCGGCGCCGTGCTGCCACCGCCCAAGGAACGCCCGCTGCGCGAGCGCCTGACCCGCGACCGCGGCGACAAGGCCGAGCTGGCCGCCCGCGTCTGCGCGTTGCTGCAACCCAATCAGGTTGTACTGCTCGATGCCGGTTCAACCAACCTGGCGATCGCCCAGCAGTTGCCGCCCGCCCTCGGCTTGACGGTAATCACCAATGCGCCACAGATCGCCACGGCCGCCAGCATGCTTGATGGCACCTCGGTGCAGCTGATCGGCGGCCGCCTGGCCAGCGGTGGCGGTGCGGTCGGCGCAGAAGCACTGGCCCAGGTGCAGCGCCTGCGCGCCGACGTGTACCTGCCCGGCCCCTGCGCGGTGGACGGCGATACTGGTGTATGGGCAATGGATGCAGAAGAGGCCACGCTGAAGCGCGCGATGGTCGCGTGCAGCAGCCGCGTCATCGTCGCCGCCACTACTGAAAAGCTCGGTGCCCGCGGCCACTGGCAGATCGCCAGCCTCGACGAGATCGACGACCTGGTGCTGACCACCACCGCGCCGCCCGCATTGGCGGCGCGCTTCCGCGCCGCCGGCATCGCGGTACACCCCACTCCCCCCTGACCGTATCGCTCATGTCCCTTGCCAACCGCGCGCGTGCCGAACAGCACGCGACCCGCGCTGCGTTCTTCATTCCCGGCTTCGCCACCGCGCTGTGGGCCACCCTGGTGCCGTTCGCCAAGGCACGCACCGGGATCAACGACGCCACGCTGGGGCTGGTACTGCTCTGCCTCGGTGCCGGTTCGCTGCTGGCAATGCCGTTGTCCGGCGTGCTGGCCGCGCGCCTCGGTTGCCGGCGGGTGATGGTGGCCAGCAGCCTGCTGATCTGCCTGACCGTGCCCGGCCTGGCCCTGGCCGGCTCGGCCTGGAAACTGGGGCTGGTGCTGTTCGTGTTCGGCGCCGCCGTGGGCGCGATGGACTGCACGATGAACGTACAGGCCGTCATCGTCGAGCGCGAAGCACGGCGCGTAATGATGTCCGGCTTCCATGCCTTCTTCAGCATCGGCGGCTTCCTCGGCGCGGCCACCATGACCGTGCTGCTGTCCGCACAGCTGCCGCCCTTGGCATCGGTGCTGATCGGCGTTGGCGCCATGCTGCTGGTGATGCTGTTGTCGGCAGCGCACTGGCACAGCGAACGCATGCCGCACGACACACCGATGCTGGCCCTGCCGCACGGCATCGTGTTGTTCATCGGCGTGCTGGCGTTCGTCGCCTTCCTCGGTGAAGGCGCGATGCTCGATTGGAGCGCGGTGTTCCTCAGCGATGTGCGGCGCGTCGATGCCAGCCTGGCCGGCGTCGGCTACGTGACCTTCACCCTGACCATGACCGTGGCGCGCCTGTTCGGCGACGCACTGGTGGCGCGCGTCGGCCGCCAGCGCGCGATCGTCTTCGGTGCTCTGCTTGCCACTGCGGGCGTGCTGGTGCTGACCCTGGTCACGCCGTGGCAGGCGTCGCTGGTCGGCTACGTGTTGGTCGGCCTCGGTTGCGCCAACATCGCGCCCGCGCTGTTCTCGCTGGCCGGTCACCAGACCCGCATGCCCGGCGCGCTGGCGATCACTGCCGTGTCCACGCTCGGCTTTGCCGGCATCCTTGCCGGACCGGCACTGATCGGCTTCGCCGCAGACCATTTCGGCCTGATCGCCGCGTTCGTCGGCGTGGCCACGGCCTTGTTGTTGGTGGCGGTGTCCACGCGCTGGCTGCGGGTGTAGCCCAGGGCATCAGCGCCGCCTGCGCCGCAGCTTCATCCGCAATCGCCGATAGCCGATCACCGTCGCCGTGGCACACAGTGCGGTGCCAGCAGCGCTCAGCAGCAGCAGCACCGCCAGCCGGGTACCTTCCTGGCGCAGCATCGCCGGCAGGTCCCAGCTGTGCAGGAAGTAGAACAACCAGCGCCCCACCCGCTCGCGATGCCCCATCGTCAGCAACGGATCGCCGGTCGCCAGATCGAGATAGACGCGCGTCGCCTCGGCATCACCGAAGTCCACCACGGCCACCGGGAAGCGGCGCACTGCTGCGCCGTTCATGGCTTCCGGTGCACGCGGATAGAAGTAGGCATCCGCTGTCTGCTGCACCACGAAGCCCTGCATCGGCGCAGCGGACAGCGCACGCGCCTTCTGCTGCAGCCACGCGGCCGGCAGCAAGTGCGCAACCTGCAGATGCTCGTCGCTGCCGGACACGATGCGGGTCTCGCCCTGCCCGTCCAGCAGCACCGCGAACAGCTCACCACCGATGCGCCGCCACTGGATCTCAACTGGGCGGAAGCACTCAGCATCGGCCACCGCCAGAAGCTTCGCCGGATCGCCCAACGCGCCATCCACCGCCACAGCGCCGCCACGATAGCGCCCACCGTCGATCGCAGCATGCGTGCTGCTGAAGACACCCAATGGATTCATCGACATCAGGCCACTGAAGATCCAGGTGAACACGAAGGCCGCTGCCACCAGACCGATCAGATGGTGCCAGCGCATCCACGGCTCGACGTACGGTGTCTTCGCACCGGAACGATAGTGCCCACGGAAACGCCAGCGCCACACACCCACCACGATGCCGCTGACCGCCGCCAGCGTGCACAGTGCGGACAGCACGATCACCACCCACGTCCACACCGGGTCCACCGACTGCATGCGCAGGAAATACAACCAGTGCAGCCAGGCGCCCACATAGTTCCAGCGCTGCTGCACATGCGGCGCGTCCAGCACCACTTCGCCGGTACGCGAGGACACGTACAGGTCGCCCGGCTGCGCGCCGCCCACCTCGACGCGATAGAGCGGTCGATGCACATCCAATGCGCGCGAATGCGTCCAGCGGTCCTCCTCCACGCGCATCGCACCCACAAAGGCCGGGCCTCCGGCGAACTGTGCAGCGGATGCTTCGGCGCGCTGTGCCGACACCGGCAGCAGGGCCTGGCCGGTCACGGCAGACCAGGCGCCCACGTTGCTGCCACTTCGCACCACATACGCCGGCTCGCCACGCAGCGTGGTCAATGCCACAGCCTCCGGCTCGGCCTGCACGGCGGCAGGCAGTACAGACAGCCCCTGCAGGTCGCGGGCCTCACCCAGCACCGGCAACGCCGCCAGCCGCTCGCCGGGCGTCAGCTTCGGGTAACCAATGAACAGCATCACCATGCCGCTGACGAACCACAGCAGCATCAGCAGGCATCCGCCGATGCCCAGCCAGCGATGCACCAGGTAGGTCCAGCGCCTGGCGGTGGAACGCAACGTCATCGCCAGCGCCCTCAGAAGCGATGGTCGACGGTGAATTCGACGCGCCGGTCCGCCCCCAGCAGCCACTGGGTGCTGGTGTAGTACGCGGTGGCGTAGTACGCCTTGTCGAACACGTTGAACAGCCGGGCGGATAGCCGCGTGCGCGGTGCCGCCTGCCAGGTCAACGCCAGGTCGGTGGTACTGTAGCCGGGCAGCTCCAGCGTGTTGGCGTTATCGGCGTAGCGCTTGCCGACGTAGCGCACGCCACCCGCCGCACTCCAGTCCGGTGCGAATTGCCAGCTGAGCCACGCACTGGCCAGGCGCTCGGCTACGTTCGGCGGCACGTTGCCATCACGCGATACCAGCACCGCCGGCGAACCCGTGGTTTCCAGGAAGTCCGCGAATTCGGCCTTCAGCACCGTCGCGTTGGCATCCAGCGTCCAGTGCGGCGCGACATTCCAGGTCAACGACGCTTCAATACCGCGCGAGGTCTGCGCGCCCACCTGCACGCGGCGATCCGGCAACAGCGGATCGCGGCTGAGCAGGCCGGTCTTGCGGATCCGGTACGCCGCCAGCGTCCACTCGCCACCGTCGAACGCCTGCTTCAGGCCCACCTCGATCTGCCGCCCATTGGCCAGATCGAACGCTCCATTGGCGGGGCTGATCATCAGCAGTCCACTGACCGGATCTGCCGCCTGCGAGTACTGCGCATACAGGCTCAGCGTCGGCTGCAGCGCAAATACCGTGCCGGCGCGCCAGCCGGTGCTGCTGTAGGTTTTCGAGAACGCATTCTGGCCGCTGATCAGATCGGTGCGATCAATGCGCGCGCGGTCGTGGCGCAGCCCACCCAGCACCGACCAGCGCTCGCTCAGCGCCAACCGGTCTTCCACGAACAGCGCGTACTGCTCGGCGGCGTTGCGATAGCGCGGCAGGTTCGGCGCGTCGCTGGCAAACTGGCCCGGCACCGGATGGAACGGATCGACCGGGCCCGAGCTGCCGGCATAGGTGTTGTTGGTGTGCTTGAAGTGCGCGCGGTTGACATCCATCCCCACCGCGACACTGTTGGACAGACCGCCCACTTCACCCTGCACGCGCAGCGTCGAGGTCAGTCCGGTCTGGTCCTGGTTGTGGGTGATCTCGGTATTGCCAGATCGATCGATCAAGCCGGTAGCGCGGTTGTAGACATAGGCCTCGGCATTGCGCCAATCGCGCTGGCTGTCGATCTGGTAGAGGCGCGTGCGCCATTCCACGTTCGCGTTCGGTGTCCACAGCGCATCAAGCTGGGTCCAGCGGTCGCGATAACGGATCTCGCTGTCGTCCACGTTGTAGTTGCGATGGCGCAGCGCTTCCAACTGGCGTCCCTCCACCAGCGGCGTGCCGAAGTAGCGCATCGGCTTCTGATGGCCCTGCGCGTGGGTCAAGGTCAGCTGCAGGTCGGTGCGCGGCTGCCACAGCAGCGCGCCGGAGAAGGTGGCATCGCCGTTGCGTCCCCGATCGACCCAGCCACCGCTGTAGTTGCCGCTCACATCCAGCCGGTAGGCCAGCTCGGGCGTCAGCGCGCCACCACTGCCGAAGCCCAGCCGCGCGGTGTCCTCGCTGCCCGCTGTCACACTGATCTCGTTTTCGATGGCACCGCGCGAGGGCTTCTTCGGCACGATGTTGATCACCCCGCCGATCGCACCGTCGCCATGGATCACCGAGGCCGGTCCGCGCAGTACTTCGATGCGCTCGATCGACCAGGTATCGAACGGGAAGGTGATGCCCACGCCGCCGTACTGGCGCAGCCCGTCGTACAGCCGCATCACCGAGGCGCCATCGGTGAAGCCACGGCTGGACAGCGCACTCAGGCCGTTGCCCGGGTGCGGCATCGCACTGATCGCACCTGCCCGGCTGATCGCATCGTTGAGGTTGCTGTCGCCGCGCTGTTCCAGCTGTTCGCGCGAAATCACCGTCAGGCTGGCCGGCGTCTGCAGCACGCTCAGGCCCAGCGCAGAGCCTGCGCTGGCGGTGGATGACAGCTCGCCGCTGCGGGTATCGATCACGCGTACGGTCTCCAGCGTGGTCGGGGGTGCCGCGTCGGCAGCAAGGGCAGAGACGGAGTGCAGCAGCAGCGCGCAGGCGACAGACAGCGCCGCCCGGCGCAGGCGTGCGGAGTTGGGGTTCGTTTTCATTTTTCCACGGCATGCAAGGCCACCCCGCAATGGCAGGGCAGCAATGAGAAAAGGACAAGCACGCGCGTGCGGGCACCGGCCGTAGCCGGCAACCTCATGGGAAAACGATCAATGCAACGCGCGTGCGGCTCAGACGGCCATCAAGGCCGGCGGCCCACGCGCTCCCAATGTGCCGCTGATCCGTTGCGGCAACGTCTGCACCGCACCGCGCAGTGCGCGGCACACCGGTGCCATCGGCGCCAACAGCAGCAATGCCGCCACCAACAGGGTGATCAACCGCGCTGCAATCAGGCAGTAATCGCAGTCCACGCCCATCTCATGATCGGCATGTGGATCGACAGCCGGCTTCGGCGTCGATTCGTCGTGCGGCATCGCCATCGCGTGATGGTCATGGTGCCCTTCCATCACGTGCTGCGCGTGCTGGGAATGATCCATCGCCGCCACCGGCACCGCCGCGGCCACGTGCCCGTGCGCCAGCCAGCGGCTCACCAGCGGGGCGAGCAGCACCAGCAGCATGGCAAGCCAAGCCAGGGCCTGGAACCGGCGGTGGAGGACAGAATGACGCACCCGGCCATTCTACGGGCCTGTGTCCAACCTTGGACCCCGTTCAGGGTTTACCCCCTGCGACACGGTGACGCAGGGCTGCCCTCCCCCGCGCACGCCCTCCATTCAGTAGATCCACGCCACGCATGGATGTTTTTCGCCCATCAACTCACGTACTGCGCCACGCCATTGCCGAACGACCAGTTCTCCTTCTTCACTTCCACCAGATTGATGAACACGTCCTCACGGCGGATGCCCACTGCCGCATGCAGGCCCTCGGCAATGCCCAGGTACAACGCCTTCTTCTGCTCCAGCGTGCGCCCTTCGTTCCAGGTGATCTGGATGCAGATGAAATCGTCGGTACGGTCCACGCCCAGGTAGCCGGGGTCGTAGATCAGCGTGCCGGGCGCGTGTTCCTGGAAGATCTGGAAGCGGTCGTTTTCCGGTACCCCCACCGCGCGCATGGCCTGGTAGATGGTTTCACCGACACGTTGCAGGTAGTCGGCGGATTTGCCTTTGCGAAGATCGATGCGGGCTAGCGGCATGGCGGGGCTCCAGCGTGGATGGGCACGGCAATGGGCTGAGACTACGCCTGCCCGGGGCGATGGGACAGCGCAGGGGTGGAACCCTCTGCCTTCACCCGTGGCACATCCCCGCCCGCGCGCGCTGGGTGACGTGATTGACATGGTAGCGCCGCACAGGAGTCGTCATATGCACGGTCGGCATGGGCGGCGATATGCGCCATCAGTGATGGGCTGCACAGCGGGCGGGTGCCGCAGGGCACAGAACGGTGAACGCTTGGTGCGCCTGCACTCAGTTGAGAACTTTCCTTACAGACCACTGTGATTGTGCGATCCGATGATCTCCGGGCCTAGGCAGATGCCTAGGCCGGGATTGGCGTCTCGAAAAAGCAAACCGAACGGATAGGTTGCGCAGCAGTGCGTAGCCGCAAGAATGCACCAACTGCCCTCAATGGCGGGCGGTGCGTGGGGATCACTGGATCCGCCGGGTGATTTTTCACTCCGTTGTGTTTGCCCCGGCACGCCAACCCGCACCGTCCGCCACCTTCACTCTGGAAGGTGGCTCCACGCCAGTGAGGGTTTCGCCGTGACCAACCGCACCGCCGTCCATCCCCGCCTGTTCGCCCTGATCGGCGACATCGCCGCCGACGTACCCGAGGACCTCGCACGCGAGATCGAATGCGCCTTGCACGAACAGAATCTGCCCGTGCAGTCGCCTGCGTTCTTCACTTGCCTCAATGCCATCAACCATGCCGACGGCGATGACGGGCAACCGTGCAACAACCTCAACCTCGGTGCCAGCATTCACGCTTCATTGCGCCGCTCGCTATCTGGGCTCAGCGCATTGCTCGATCTGCTGCAAGCCGCCGACCGTGCGCGCAACGAAGGCGGCCCGGACGAACAGTTGGGCGCCTTCCATATCGACGGACTGATCGTGGCCGCGCGACAACTGGTACGCGAGGCGCATCACTGCCTCTCCGGCGGCGACGCCTGACCCGCCCGGATACGCTCCCGCTACAATCGCGCAGGGAACGCAGGAGACCGCAATGGACGCCGAACACCTGGAGTACTTCAAGGCCGCGCTGGAAGGCCGCGCAACCGTGGGTTGGAACGTATGGTTTGCCGCCAACCAGCACGCGCTGGCACAACAGCTGAGCCGTCCTGCACTGCTGCGCTTGAAGTTCAGCAAACTGGATGAAGCCGAACGCCTGCTCGCCGAGGCCGGCATCGTGCCCAGCAGTACGGCGGGTAAACGCTACGAGATGTACTGCGCCCAGTTCTCGGCGGACGTGGTGGATGCGAACGGTCGCCCACTGCCGGCCCTCTGGCGCGCGGCGCACGGCGGTGCCATCGGCCTGCTGGCCGAGGGTGAGCAGGAGGCCGGCCAGGCGAAGCTGCTCGCCGAGTTCCGCCGCGTCCGCAAGCGCGGGCTGCAGCAGGCCCACGAATGGTTGGCCGATCTGTGCTTTGAAGGCGAGATGGAACTGACCAGCGGCAATGCCGAGGTGGGCCGTAGTCTGTTGGCGGTGGTGGTGCAGGCGGGCAACGGCCATGACCTGTTGGATGCCACGGCGATGATCGCGAAGTGTCTTTTAGCAAATCACGACTGACATCGGCAAAGCTAGCATTCAATTATGACCTTCGAACGGCAGTCAATGCCGGCGGGCGTCGTGGTCAGATGGGAAAACCACTTCAGAAAACAGACTCCTGTGCAGCCGGAATCATTAACAGCACTCACCAACATTCGAGAAAATCCCCCAAACGCCCCTAGCTCAGCAAAATTCTCAAGATTCACAAGCCCCTCAATTTTCACAATAATTTATAGCTCAACATAAATAGCAATAGGATCTACAATTATTTCATTTTCAAGCCGCCCAGTAAAGGTTGACTCCACCCCAATCAAACTCGAAATCAAATTCATTAGCGCCCCCTTGATACCATCCACACCCACAGCCCCTTCAGAGGCTCCAGCCCCTCCTTTATACTGCGTCACAATCCCAAAAAGCGTGAACTCAACCTCCGTTCTTCTTGAGTACTTCCGGACCAATAAATCTTCAGATTCACGCAAGAACAACCTATTTAGATTAGATGAAAAAATATTCTCACCCACATTCATCTGAATCTCCAATTGATCTTGAAATCCATACTCAAGAAGCAACGCCAAATCATCAAGGAATTTCTTGTCCTGATAAAGCCCCGAATTTTTGGCAATTCTATCCACGTTCATCAGCGACTTTAGCTCGGCTTGCAGCTTAGGCCCACCCTTACCCGCCCGTCTGAGTTCACCAAGCTGCCTATCTGCAGCAGAAATTTCTTCGAAGTTGGTTACGTGGGCCATAGCCCGCCCAACATCATTAAAATTTCCTAGAGTTTTCTTGATTGAATTGATGTCATTGAAAACCACACGAGATGAAACCTTAGCGAAGGATCGACCATCAAAGTCAACATCGCTGGCCGAAGCAGAAACAATAGAAACAGCAGAATCGTCAATCAACCTTTTCTCAAAGATCGAAAAAGAATAATCATTAAGAAACTTTTTCTCAGTCCTTCTATCACCACTTCTCAGGATATCACCCAGCACCCTCCCACTCCCCACAGGCCCCTTCTGATCTTCAGACTCGCTCTTCTCCGAGAATGATTCATTCAAAACATACTCAGTTACACCCTCGAACAACTGAGACGACAAGGAATACATCTTATCCTCATCAAGATATATGAAATTTCTAATCACGCATCTTCCTCCCCTTATATTCAAGGTAGTATTTTTTTCTAGTTGTATAGATCGACCACAAGGAAACTACCAGCCCAGAAATCGAGAAAACTATGGACGCAATCACTACCAGTAAAGTCATATACGCCCCTCCTCCACGACAGCCTCGGCCTTAGAAATCCGATCATAGACGGAATAACTGATCAAGAATGAGACCATCGAAAGAATTAAAGTGCACATATTCATGGCAGCGCCATCAATTAGCCCTCCGCCAATTACATTCAACGCAAATAGAACGCTATACAAAGCTATGAATGCAATTGAAGTTCCATTTTGAATGGTCTTCCATTCCCTATCCACTCCTGAAAAATGCTCAATCTCGTTTATGTTTGAGATATGCAACACCAATCCAAATGCCACAAAATCGGAGGACGATATGAGAGCAACACTTCCCGGAGAGGTGACACTCCAGACCATCAACCTAGACAATACCGGAATGAGGCCAACAAGCACCGTATATATCAGCCACTTAACTTTCTTTCCCTTCATTCATCCCCCGCGCGGAATTGCAAGATGAGCGAACTCTAGAACGAGTACGGCTATCCAACAATCAGGAATCCATGAGCTCCTGAGCATGATTGTACAAATGCTCACAATTTTTCGCGCAACAAAAAAGCCCCCATCGCTGGAGGCTTCTTTCGTTCTGCAACATGGTGGGCGGTACAGGGATCGAACCTGTGACCCTTGCCGTGTGAAGGCAATGCTCTACCGCTGAGCTAACCGCCCGGTGTGTTGCTGAGCCGCTCATTATAGGGGCTTTTCAGAGGCCGTCAACAGTTTTTCACATTCGTGTTCACGGGCGTTTCGAGGGCCGCCGCCGGGCATGGCTCGACGCTACCTCACATCGTATGGGTCGGCTTGTCCGAGCCGGTCAGGCCGGCCAGCAGAGTCTCGATCTTGTGGCGCACGCCCTCGCCTTCGGCACCGTCGGCCAGCTGCACGCCGATGCCAGCGGTGCGGTTGCCCTGCGCGCCGGCCGGGGTCACCCAGATCACCTTGCCGGCCACCGGCAGGCGCTCGCTGGAATCGGGCAGCGTCAGCAGCAGGAACACCTCGTCGCCCAGGAAGTAGCGCTTGGGCGTGGGCACGAAGATGCCGCCATTCTTCACGAACGGCATGTACGCGCTGTACAGCGCGGCTTTGTCCTTCACGGCCAGGGACAGGATGCCCTGGCGGGCGTTGCTGGCACTCATCGATTTCCCCTTGCGGCGGGCCGCTCGTTCACCTTGTTCCAGGCCAGCAGCAACTCGACCACCGCAAGGTCTGCACGCACCGTGGTGCGCAGCAGGTCGCGGGTGCGGTTGGCCGCATCGAACCAGGCTGCAAGCTTGTGCAATCGCTCCGGCGTGGTCAAGGCATCGGTGCTGGCCTGGGTCAGTGCCAGGTCGGCGGCAAAGCGCAGGCGCAGCGCCGCGTTGTCGTCACCGCACCACTTCTGCGCCAGCTCCACCGCGCCGGTCTTGCCGGCAGCCAGCTGTTCCAGCTCGCGGCCCACTTCGCGGCGCAGGCTCAGGCCGTCTTCGCGCAGCCAGTTGTCGGCCTGGCCGGGATGGCCGCGCGCCGCGTCCAGCGCTTCGCGCGCCGATGCCTCGCTATGGCCCTGCTGCTGCAGCCAGGCCAGTGCTTCGTGCTGCGGCGGCAACTTGAATTCCAGTCGCTGGCAACGGCTGCGGATGGTCTGCGGCAGGCGTGCCGGATCGCTGCTGATCAGCCACAGGTAGCGGCCGGGCTGCGGCTCCTCCAGCGTCTTCAGCAGCGCGTTGGCGGCCGAACGGTTGATCGCATCGGCCGGATCGACGATCACGACCTGCGCCACGCCGTACTGCGGGGTCAGCGCCAGCTTGTCGGTGATCTCGCGCACCTGCTCGATGACGATCTCGGTGCGCAGCTTGTCACCGCTCTTGTTCGGAATGAAGCTGACCAGCTGCAGGTCCGGGTGTGTGCCCGCTGCGATCAGCTGGCGCGTGCGCGTGGCGTGGGCTGCATCGCCCTGCGCCAGCACGTGGTCGGCCAGCGCCAGCGCCACCTCATGCTTGCCCAGCCCGGCCGGACCGCAGATCAGCAGGCCATGACCGAGGCGACCGGCGTCGAGCGCGGCCACGGTCTGGTCGAACGCGCGCTGCTGCCACGGTGAAAAGGTATTCATGCGCCCTCCCCGTCCTGCAGCCAGCGCTCGACACGCGCGACCACATCGGCGGCCACGCGCGCCTGCTCCTGGCCCGCATCAATCAATGCGAAGCGCTGCGGATCCTGCTGTGCGCGGCTGCGGAACACTTCGCGCACGCGCTGGAAGAAATCGTCCTGCTCGCTCTCGATGCGGTCCGGCCACAGGTCGCGGCCGTTGGCGCGCGCGCGGCCGACGGCCACGTCCACATCCAGCAGCAGGGTCAGGCCCGGCAGCAGGCCGACCGCGCGGCGCTCCAGGTCGGCAATCCACTGCGGGTCGAGGCCACGGCCACCGCCCTGATAGGCGTAGCTGGAATCGGTGAAGCGATCGCTCAGCACATAGGCGCCGCGCTGCAGCGCCGGCCGGATCACCTGGCGCACGTGCTGCGCGCGCGCGGCGAATACCAGCAGCAGCTCGGCTTCGGCGCTGAGCGGTTCGGCGGCGATCTCGGCATCGGGTTTCAGCACCAGGCCGCGGATGCGCTCGGCCAGTGGCGTGCCGCCCGGTTCACGGGTCAGCACCACCTCGTGGCCGTGGCTGCGCAGGCACTCACGGATGGCATTGATGGCGGTGGTCTTGCCCGCGCCCTCGCCGCCTTCCAGGCTGACGAAACGCGGGTGGCGAAGCAGCGCGGGACTCATTGCGCCGGGGTCTCCTGGGTACGTTGCTGGCGCAGCTGTTGCAGGTAGCGCGCCACGGCGGCGTTGTGCTGGTCCAGGCTGGGCGAGAACACGTGCGCGCCGCTGCCATCGCCGACGGCGACGAAGTACAGCGCGTCGCCCGCCGCGGGTTGCGCGGCCGCCATCAGCGCGTCACGGCTGGGCATGGCGATCGGGGTCGGGGTCAGGCCGGCACGGGTATAGGTGTTGTAGGGCGTATCGGTGGTCAGGTCGCGGCGGCGGATGTTGCCGTCATACGCGGCACCGAGGCCGTAGATCACGGTCGGGTCGGTCTGCAGGCGCATGCCGATCTTCAGGCGACGCATGAACACGCCGGCAATCTGCGGGCGCTCGCTGGCCAATGCGGTTTCCTTCTCGATGATCGAGGCCAGCGTCAGCAGTTCGTAGGGCGTGTTGATCGGCAGGTCCGGCGCGCGGCTTTCCCAGGCTTCATCCAGCGCCTTTTCCATCGCGGCGTGCGCGCGCTTGAGCACGTCCAGATCGCTGTCGCCGCGCTGGTAGACGTAGGTCTCCGGCAGGAAGCGGCCTTCCGGATGCTGGCCACCGAAGCCGAGGCGCTGCATCAGCGCGGCGTCATCAAGATTGTCGGTGGTGTGCAGCAGCGGCTCGGCGCGCTTGAGCGCAGCACGCAGCTGGCGGATGTTCCAGCCCTCGACAATCGTGACGCGGTGCTGCAGCACCTTGCCGGCACGCATGCGCAACAGCAGCTCGCGCGGGGTCAGCTCGCCGCTGAGCGCGTACTCGCCCACCTTCAGCTTGCCGGCGGCATCGAGCTGGCGCGCCAGCAGTTGCCACTGGGTGTCCTGGCCCTCGTCCACGCCGGCATCGCGTAGCTTGCGCAGCACGCTGTTCATGCCATCGCCGCTGGCGATGACCACGCTTTCGGCGGTGGGGGTGATCGGGGCATCGGCGAAGCGGGTCTGCTGGTAGAAGAACCACGCGCCCGCGCCGGCCACGACAGCGGCCAGCACCACCACCAGCGTTACCACGAACAGACACCCGCGCTTGGCTCCCGCCATGGACTACCTCTGAACTCGATTCCGTCGTGCAGGATACCGTGCCGGTGGATTGGGGTCATGACCGGGGTGGCGTCGCCGTGCCGACCAACGGTCGGCACCCACCACAATCCATGCCTGGCGCGGCGATCAGTAGATCCACGCCATGCGTGGATGAATGGCCATGGAGGACTCCGTGCCGACCAACGGTCGGCACCCACCGTGGGGGAATGGCGTTGCCGGCCAGCGCCCGGCACTACCCCTGCTGGCCGAGCGCGCGCAGCAGGCCGCGGGCCTTGGCGCGGGTCTCGTCCAGTTCCTTGTCCGGGTCCGAATCGACCACGATGCCGGCGCCGGTGCGGAAGCTCACCTCGTGGCCATCCACTTCGGCGGTACGGATCAGGATGTTCAGGTCCAGGTCGCCATCGCGGTTCAGCCAGCCGAACGCGCCGGTGTAGGCACCGCGCGGCACCTGCTCCAGTTCGCTGATGATCTGCATGCATCGCACCTTGGGGCAGCCGGTGATGGTGCCACCCGGGAACGTGGCGGCGATCACCTCGCCGGGCGTGACCTCCGGGCGCAGGTGGCCGCTGACATTGCTGACGATGTGGTGCACATGGGCGTAGCTCTCCACCGTCATCAACTCATCGACCACCACGGTGCCGGGCAGGCAGATGCGGCCCAGGTCGTTGCGTTCCAGGTCGATCAGCATCACGTGCTCAGCACGCTCCTTGGGGTGGCCGACCAGCTCCCGGATGCGCGCGGCATCATCGTCCCCCTCGAAGCGCGGACGCGTGCCGGCAATGGGACGCGTCTGCGCGTGGCCGGCATGCACCGACACCAGCCGCTCCGGCGAGGAACTGACCACATGGCGACCGTGCGCGCTGAACAGGCCGGCGAACGGTGCCGGGTTGGCACGACGCAGCTGCGCGTACAGCGCCTGCGGCTGGACCGGCGCAGCGAACTGCGCGCTCCAGCGCCGCGACAGGTTCACCTGGAACACATCGCCGGCACGCAGGTAGTCGATCACCCGGCGCACGCCGTCGGTGAAGCGCTGTGGCGCATCCTCGCCCACCGACTGCGGCGGCTGCCAGCCCTGCCCGGCCTCCGGCAGTGCCTGCGACGCCATGGTCACCAGCGCCTCCAGCAGGGCCTGCTCACCGGCTTCGGCGATGACGAAGCTGGCGTCGTTCTGGTGGTCGTGCAGCACCGCAGCCGGGCAGCGCAGCGCCAGCGCGGTCGGGCGGCCGTCCTCGCGCGCGCGCGCCGGCAGCACCGGTTCAATCTGGCTGGCCACTTCGTAATCGAGCATCAACGCCCAGCCGCCACGGAACGGCAGGCTGTGGCTGCCGTCGTGCGGCAGGCGTTCGTGCTGCCAGGCACGGTCCAGCACCTGCAGGAAGCTGCCGGCGTGTACCGCGTCGTGCTGGTCGCGCACCTGGCCATCGGCATCCAGCCGCAGGCAGTCGCCCTGCGCGGCCAGCAGCAGGCTCCAGCGGCCCTGGGCGGTGCCCGAGGCGGTGGATTCCATCAGCAGCGGGAAGCGTGCCGGGTCATGATGCTGCAGGGCCAGCAGATCGATCGGGTGCGGCAGCGGTTGGATCAGCGGTGCGTGGGTCATGATGGCCAGTTCAGGGATTCAGATGCACGGAAGCCGCCTTGCGGCGGCCTCCTCGTGCGTAATGCACGTTCAGTCGAGCATGGCCCGACGCTACAACCCGGTCAGACGCGCTTGAAGATCAGCGTGCCGTTGGTGCCGCCGAAGCCGAAGCCATTGGACATCACCACGTCAACCTTGGCCTGGCGTGCTTCGTTGGGCACGTAGTCCAGGTCGCAGCCTTCGCCCGGCTGCTGCAGGTTGATGGTCGGCGGAATGACGTTGTCCTGCAGCGCCATCACCGAGAAGATCGCTTCCACGCCGCCGGCCGCGCCCAGCAGGTGGCCGGTCATCGACTTGGTGGAGCTGACCATCATCTTGTAGGCGTGGTCGCCGAAGGCGGTCTTCATCGCCATGGTCTCGCCCAGGTCGCCCAGCGGCGTGGAGGTGCCGTGCGCGTTGAGGTAGCCGACCTGTTCCGGGGTCACACCAGCGTCCTTCATGGCCATGACCATGCAGCGGGCGGCGCCTTCGCCGTTCTCGCTCGGGGCGGTCATGTGGTACGCGTCGGAGCTGGCACCGAAACCGGCCAGTTCGCAGTAGATCTTCGCGCCGCGTGCCTTGGCGTGCTCGTACTCTTCCAGGATCAGGATGCCGGCGCCGTCGCCCAGCACGAAGCCGTCACGGTCCTTGTCCCACGGGCGCGAGGCCTGTTCCGGAGCGTCGTTGCGGGTGCTCATGGCCTTCATCGCGCAGAAGCCACCCAGGGCGGTCGGCGACGAGCCACGCTCGGCACCACCGACCACCATCACGTCGGCGTCGCCGTACTGGATCATGCGCATCGCGGTGCCGATCGAGTGGTTCGAGGTCGCGCACGCCGACACCGCCGAGAACGACGGGCCCTTCAGGCCGGTGATGATGCTCAGCTGGCCCGGCAGCATGTTGATGATGGTCTTGGGCACGTAGAAGGGCGAGATCTTCTTGCCCTCGTGGAACTCGATGGTCTGCTCTTCGATGCCGAGCAGGCCGCCGATGCCGGCGCCGACAATGGCGCCGATGCGCTCGGCATTGGCGTCGGTGATCTCCAGGCCCGAGTCGTGCAGGGCCATGAACGAGGCACCGAGGCCGTAATGGATGAACGGGTCCATCTTCTTGGCATCCTTGCCGCTGACCCGGTACTTGCCGAACAGTTCGTTGTCGGCGGTGATGTCAAAGCCCTTGACCTCACCTGCAATCTTGGTGGTGAACCGATCCAGGTAGGCATCAGAAACGTTGGTCAGCGGACCGATGCCCGAACGACCCTGGGTGATGCCTTCCCAGCTGCTGGCCAGATCATTGCCCAACGGCGAGACGATACCCAGGCCGGTTACGACGACGCGACGCTTCATTGCTGATTCTCCTGACCCGAAGGTTCAATCGGGTAACACGGTTTGCTTCGGTGTGATGCTCAAACACACGGGGCCGCAACTGCGGCCCCATGGGGTGCGGTGCGCGGCGAGCGGAGACCCGCGCGCACTGCCGTCTGACATCAGGCCTTGACGTGGGCCGTGATGTAGTCGATGGCGGCCTGCACGGTGCTGATCTTCTCGGCTTCTTCGTCCGGGATCTCGCACTCGAATTCTTCTTCCAGGGCCATCACCAGCTCGACGGTGTCCAGCGAGTCAGCGCCCAGGTCATCGACGAACGATGCGCTGTTGGTGACTTCATCTTCCTTGACGCCAAGCTGTTCGACGACGATTTTCTTGACGCGTTCTTCGATGGTGCTCATGGGATCTCGCTCCAGATGGAGTTGTGGTTCAAAAGTGGTCGCCATCAAGGGCGATGGCCGTGGGATAGTGTAGTGGAAACCGGCGCGGCCTTGCATTGCAGCAAAAACCTCCGCAGATCAACCACTTGCGGCGCAATCCCTGCGCCCCTTGCTTACGGCATGTACATGCCGCCGTTCACATGGAGGGTTTCGCCGGTGATGTAACCGGCAGCCGGGCTGGCCAGGAACGCCACCGCATGGGCGATGTCCTCCGGCGAACCCAGGCGTTCGAGGGCGATGTCGTTGATCAGCGCGGTACGCGCTTCTTCCGGCAACGCCTTGGTCATGTCGGTGTCGATGAAGCCGGGTGCGACAACATTGACGGTGACGCCGCGCGAGCCGATTTCCTTGGCCAGCGACTTGCTGAAGCCGATGATGCCGGCCTTGGCGGCCGCGTAGTTGGCCTGGCCGGCGTTGCCGGTCACGCCCACCACCGATGCGATGTTGATGATGCGGCCCTTGCGCGCCTTCATCATGCCGCGCATCACCGCCTTGCTGGTGCGGAACACGCTGGTCAGGTTGGTGTCGATGATCGACGCCCAGTCCTCGTCCTTCATGCGCATCAGCAGGTTGTCGCGGGTGATGCCGGCATTGTTGACCAGGATCGAGATCGGGCCGAATTCCTTGGCGATGCCATCGAGCACGCTGTCCAGCGCAGCGGCGTCGGTGACGTTCAGCGCGCGGCCGTGACCGCCGTGGGCGGCCAGGCGCTCACCGATCGCGGCGGCGCCGGATTCGGTGGTGGCGGTGCCGATGACGGTGGCGCCCTGGGCGGCCAGCAGATCGGCGATGGCGGCACCAATGCCACGGCTGGCACCGGTGACCAGTGCGATTTCACCCTGCAGGGGCTTGCTCATGTTGTTTTCCTCAGACGGGAGCGGCCGCCGCACCGTGCCGCTTGCAGCGGCCACCGGTACGGTCGGCAGGAAACAGGGAAGGTCAGGCCGACCATGCCTCGCGGGCGGCTTCAAAGTCGCCCGGCGTGGCCAGAGGACGGCCGTCGATGGCCTTGTCGATGCGCTTGACCAGGCCGGTCAGCACCTTGCCTGGGCCGCACTCGGCAATCTGGGTGATGCCACGGGCGGCCAGCGCCTGCACGCAACCGGTCCACTGCACCGGCTGGTAAAGCTGCTGGACCAGCGCGGTGCGGATGGCGTCCACGCCGTCGTGCACCTGGGCATCGACGTTCTGCACCACCGGCAGCTGCGGCGCCTGCCAGGACAGGCCAGCCATCACTTCGGCCAAGCGGTTGGCGGCTTCGCGCATCAACGGGGTGTGCGAGGGTACGCTGACGGCCAGCTTGACCGCCTTGCGCACGCCCTTCTCGGCCAACAGCGCCAGCGCACGGTCGACCGCGTCGGCGTCGCCACCGATCACGATCTGGCCCGGCGAATTGAAGTTGGCCGGCACCACCACCTGGCTGCCTGCGGCTTCGGCGCAGACATCCAGCACCAGCTGGTCTTCGGCACCGAGCACGGCGGCCATGGCACCGACACCGGCCGGTGCCGCTTCCTGCATCAGCTGGCCACGCAGGCGCACCAGGTGCGCGCCGTCATGCAGGCTCAGCGCGCCGGCGGCAACCAGGGCGGTGTACTCGCCCAGACTGTGGCCGGACAGCACCGACGGGCGCGGACCGCCCACGGCGTTCCAGGCGCGCCACACACCAATGCTTGCGGCCAACAGGGCCGGCTGGGTGTATTCGGTACGGTTGAGCATTTCTTCCGGGCCACCCTGGGACAGCGCCCACAGGTCGACGCCAGCACCATCGGATGCCTCGGTGAAGGCTTCACGCACCTGCGGGTGCAGTTCGGCCAGCTCGGCCACCATGCCCACAGACTGCGAGCCCTGGCCGGGGAAGACAAAAGCGAGGGTGGATACGGTCACGCGGTCATCCGCTTGCTGCAATCGAAGCGGGCCATGATAAGGGGGAATCCGCTGTGTCGTCTGTACGTGCGCGTATGCAGGCGTATGGAGGGCGGCCGGGCAAGCGCAATGGGGTCAGATCCCTTTTCCGCAGGAAAAGGGATCTGACCCCGATCAGCCATCAGCAGAACAGCTGCAGCACGTCCAGATCGCCGTCGGCGAGGAAATCCACGCACAGGCCCACCAGCATCAGCACGCCAGCAGTGCTGGCACCGTGGGTGATGAAGATCGAATGGGCCAGCGCGCGCGCTGAGCGGCCCAGCTTCATGCAGACCCTGGCCAGGCTGCGCAGGCGGCCACTGACCGCATGCACGTGCTCGCGCACCGGCGCCTGGACCTCGCCCATCGCCTCGGCCATCATCGCCTGCAGATGTTCGGGGCGATCAGCGTAGTACTTGGCCACGCCATAACCGAACATCAGCCAGTCGCGGGCCTGCGCTTCGGACAGGTCCATCACTTCCAGCGGATCTTCCTCGAAATCGATGAAGCCGACCTGCTGCCCATCCCAGGTGAGATTGCGCGGCAACGGCTGGCCGAAATAGGCGCCGCGCGCATGCGCTTGGGCAATGGCCTGCATCGCCGCCATCACCAGCCGATCACGACCGGCCTCATCCGCTTCACGCAGGCAGGTATTGAACGAGCTGCCGTTGTCGCCGATCACCAGCGCGGCATGGCCGGTGCCCAGCACGTCCGGCACGTTCACGCCTTGCGCCTGCAGCTCTGCAAGGCGGCGGGCCTCGGTTTCGCGCGCGGCGTCACCACCACGGTGCGGCGGCGGGCGCAGGGCATCGAGATGGAAACGGCGCGCAACAAAATTGAGCAGGCCCAGGGCCAGTGCTCGGCTTCCCTTGCCGTACTGCTTCAGCCAGGCACGTTGCCCTTCGATGACGATGGGCTCAACCATGACAGGTCCTCCTTAAACGCGTTACGGCCCCGGAGGGCCGTAACGACAAGACTTCACATTGTCGTAACTTGCACTATCAATAGCGCAGCAGGGCCGAACCCCACGTGAAGCCACCGCCGAAGGCTTCCAGCAACAGCAGCTGGCCGCGCTCGACCCTGCCCGACCGCACGGCGGCATCGAGCGCCAGCGGCACTGAACCGGACGAGGTGTTGCCATGCTTGTCGACGGTCACCACGACCTGGTCCATCGACATGTCCAGGCGCTTGGCGGTGGCTTCGATGATGCGCAGGTTGGCCTGGTGCGGAATCAGCCAATCCAGGTCGGACTTGTCCAGGCCGTTGGCGGCCAGGGTCTCGTCCACGACCGAGTCCAGCGCCTTGACGGCGTACTTGAACACGTCGTTGCCCTTCATGTTGATGGTGCCACCACCGTTGGCGCCGTCCTTGAAACCGCTCGAGACGCCAACCGGGTTCCACAGCAGTTCCTTCTTGCTGCCATCGGCATGCAGGTGGGTGCTGAGGATGCCGGTTTCTTCGTCGGCCTTGAGCACGACGGCGCCGGCGCCATCACCGAACAGCACGCAGGTGGTGCGATCGTTCCAGTCGACCATGCGGGTCAATGTTTCGGTGCCGATCACCAGCACGTGCTTGCAGTCGCCGGAGCGGATGAACTTGTCGGCCACGCCCAGCGCGAACACGAAGCCGGAACAGGCTGCGTTGACGTCGAAGGCGGGGCACCCGGCCACACCGAGCTTGGCCTGGATCAGGCACGCGGTGGACGGGAAAATAAGGTCAGGGGTGGTCGTACCGACCACGATCATGTCGAGCTGCGAGGCATCGATGCCTGCGGCTTCAAGCGCGCGCAGGGCGGCGTTGTAGCCAAGGTCGCTGGTGGTTTCGCCTTCGGCCGCGATGTGCCGTTCACGAATTCCGGTGCGCGACTGGATCCACTCATCCGAGGTTTCGACCATTTTTTCCAGGTCGGCGTTGGTCAGGACTTTCTCCGGCAAATAGCTACCGGTGCCCGCGATCCTCGAATAGATCCGCTTGCTCATCATGTTTCCTGTTGCGCGGGCCGCCGATCACCGGCACGCCCGGGAAAGAAGGCAAAGGCCGCTGCCCGGAGGCAGCGGCCTTCCCGGCACATCAATCTTCTTCGACGGCCGAGGTCTTGGTCTGGATGACCTTCTTGCCGCGGTAGAAACCATCGGCAGTGATGTGGTGACGCAGATGCACTTCGCCGGTGGTCGGGTCGGTCGACAGCTGCTTGGCGCTCAGGGCGTCATGCGAACGGCGCTGGCCGCGGCGGGACGGGGTAACACGGGATTTCTGGACAGCCATGGGATTGCTCCAAACTCGGTTCGTTTTGCTTCGTCGTTTCGTCGCACAGGACGCCAGCGCCCAGCACACTTTTCGCTTTCGCCGCAGCCGCCGACGACAACCGGCTGCTATTGTTTCTTCAATGCCGCCAACGCCGCAAACGGGTTGGCCTTCTTTGTTTCTTCTTCGCTCGGTGCCCAGTCCTGATCGACTGCCTCACCGTCGGGCGACAGCGGCACCACAGGCACCGCCAGCACCAACTCGTCCTCGACCAGGTCCAGCGGACGCAGCTGGCCGTCTTCCGGCACCAGCAACGCCTCGTATTCCTCCGGCAGGGACGATTCCTCGTCCTCGTCGCGGATCAGGCCAAGCCTCTGGGTCACCTTCACCGGCAACAGGAATCGCTGCATGCTGCGCTGACAGGTCAGCGGCAACGCGGTGTCGATGGTCAGTTCCACATAGGATACCCGCAAGACGTCGTCGCGACCGAATTCAAGCGAGTAGACACACTCGCCGTCGGTATCTGCGACCAACCCCTGCAGGCGGGTCAATTCAGCCAGGGAGACCTGACCGTCGAAGCGCCTTCGCGCTACAACCATCCGCCAGGCATCCAGCGTTTCGGGCACGTTCGCGGACATAAGCCGCTGAATACTAAGGATCGCACCGCCTGCTGTCAAATGCCCGCCATACAGGACTTGCTGCTGGCGTTGCCGGCGGGCCAGACTGCCGCACCCTGCCCCGGTATTCTCGCATGTCACTGGTCCTGGCCTCCACCTCCCGCTACCGTCGCGAACTGCTGCAACGGCTGGGCCTGCCCTTCGACTGCGCACGCCCGGAGGTGGATGAAACGCCGTTGAACGGCGAGGGGCCGCTGGCCTTGGCCACGCGCCTGGCCGCCGCCAAGGCGGCCAATGTCGCCGCGCGCCATCCGGGTGCCTGGGTGATCGGCTCGGACCAGGTGGCCGACCTGAACGGCCAGCCGCTGGGCAAGCCTGGCACGGTCGAGGCGGCCTGTGCGCAGCTGGTGGCGATGTCCGGGCAGACGGTACGCTTTCACACGGCAATCAGTCTCAGACGGGATGGAGAATCCCTCGCCGCCCTGGATCTGACCGAAGTGCACTTCCGCGCGCTGGACTCGCAGGAGATCGCCCGCTACGTCGCCACCGAGCAGCCACTGGACTGCGCCGGCAGCTTCAAGTGCGAGGGCCTGGGCATCAGCCTGTTCGAGGCGATCGACAACCGCGACCCGACCGCGCTGGTCGGCCTGCCACTGATCGCGCTGTGCGGCCTGCTGCGCAGGGCCGGATTCGCGGTGCCGTGAACGGTAGAGCCGAGCCCATGCCCGGCTGCTTTTTTCGAGGATGCCTGCCATCTGAATCGGAAGCAGCCGGGCATCGGCTCGGCTCTACAGGACCAGAGGACCTCAACGAACCTCGAACGGTTGCTCCTGCCACGCCTCCACGCTGCCATCGCGCCCGTGCAGGCGCAGGCCGAGCCAGTGCCGGCCCGGCGCCAGCGTGGTGGTGTCCAGCGACGCGTCGAAGCCCACCGCCGGATGCTGCGGATCGGTACTGTCCGGCCAGGCGGGGCGAATGTCGAACACGCGCCCGTAACGCGCGTCTCCGATCGAGTGGCCATCAACCAGCACTTCAACCCGCGCCAGCCCGACCCCATCCTTGAATGCCCAGCCCTTGATGGCGAGCGTTCCGGAGACCTTTTCACCGTTGGACGGCGCATCCAGCCAAGCCATTGAGGGCGTTACGCAGGCCCCCTGTGCACGCTTGGCCGGCAGCCGGAACAGCAGAAACCGCTGGAAGCCATGATCGCTGCTGACCACGCGTGGCGCCGGCAACGGCCCCACCTGCTCGCAGATGGTGTGATAGCGCGCCAGCAGGTCGCGGTAGCGCTGGTCACTGGGTGACAGCACCAGCAGCATCGGCACACCGCGCGGGCCTTCGTGCAGCAGGTCCCACTGCGCCAGCTGTGCGGTGCGCCCATGCTTGTCGTTGAGCGGATGTGGCAACACCTCGATATCGCCATTGCCCAGCTGGAAGCCCAGTTCGGCACCGACCTTGAAGTTGCCCGCCAGGACACGCGTACCCGGTGGCATCTGCCGCAGTTCGTCACGCACCGCCACGGCCAGTGGCTGCCAGCCGGCAAAGTTGCGCGGGTAGTACTTGCTGCCGGCCATCTGCTCGCGAAGTGCCGGCGTGGACGCCATCAGGTAGTAGCCGAACGCCAGCACGGTACCTGCAGCGGCCAGCCACCAGCCGGTACGGCGCAGCCAGCGCGGCCAACCGTTGAGGACCACCGGCACGGCCACCAGCAGCGCCAGGTAGCCTGGCAGCGGCCAGTGGAAACTGATCCGCTCGACATCGGTGAAGAAGCCCAGCAGGAAGATGCCCAGCGTCGACACCCCGCCCACCAGGCCGAAATAGCGCCACTGCACCCGCGCCCCACCGCCACTGCGGGTACCCGCGAGGGCGACCTTCCACATCGCGATGCACAGGATCGGCGTCACCAGCATCGGCTGGATCACCAGGAACCACAGCCCCTCCCACTCGAACGTCCACGGGTGGCGCTCGACCACCTGGAACTTCAGGCCGGCGTCGTGGTTGTCGGCATTCCACGCCAGCAACGGCAGCCAGGCCAGCACGCCCACCGCCAGCGCCACCCATACGCGCGGGTCGGCCAGCATGCGACGGCCCTGCGGCAACGCCAGCAACGCAATGAAGCCGACACCGATGACACCAATGAAACGGTAGTGGCTGAGCGCACCGATCAGCAGGCCCAGCGCCAGCTTCATCGCCGAGGACGCGTCCACGCTGTGCAGCAGGCGTGCACCTGCGTGCAGGCAGATCACCGCCGCCAGCGCCATCGGTACGTCCGGCACGGCCAGCAGGCCCAGCGTGGCCGACAACGGCATCAGCAGCGTCAGGCTGCCCGCCTGCCAACCGGCCACGTTGCCGAACCAGCGCGTAGCGATGCGCACCACCAGCAACGGCAGCAGCGCACCGATGGCCAGGAACGGCAGGCGCAGTGCGAGTACGTGATGGCCACCGATCTCCACGCCCAGGCGTGCAAGCCAGGCGGTCAGCCCCGGCAGGTCGGAATAGGCAGCGGCCAGGTGCTGGCCTTCCTGCCAATAGAACGCCTCATCGACGAACAGCGGCAGGCGCGCAGCCACCACCAGCTTGGCCGCTGTGATCAGCGTCCATAACCAGAGAAATATTGTCCGCGCGCGCTGTTCGCCTTGCATTGCTCTATGGATAATCGAGTGGATTCCAGACCTGAGACGATCATGCCAGCCTCGTCCCCCAATCCCAGCATGCTAACCGATCAACTGCGCCAGGCCCTGCGGGAGGCACAGGATCAGGTGAACGCACTGGTGCTGGGCAAGGTGCCGGAAGTCAGGCTGGCCTTTGTCGCCCTGCTTTCTGGCGGCCACCTGCTCATCGAGGATCTGCCCGGGCTGGGCAAGACCACGTTGGCGCATGCATTGGCCAGCAGCCTCGGCCTCAGCTTCCAGCGCGTGCAGTTCACCTCTGACCTGCTGCCGGCCGATGTACTTGGCGTTTCGGTGTACGAGGCCGGCAGCCGCCAGTTCCAGTTCCATCCCGGCCCGGTGTTCACCCACGTGCTGCTGGCCGATGAGATCAATCGTGCACCGCCGCGGACACAGAGTGCGCTGCTGGAAGCGATGGCCGAGCAACAGGTCACACTGGATGGACAGACACATCCACTGCCCGATCCGTTCTTCGTCATCGCCACGCAGAACCCGGTCGACCTGTCCGGCACCTTCCCGTTGCCGGATTCGCAGCTGGATCGTTTCCTGCTGCGGCTGGCGATGGGCTACCCCAGCGCGCAGGCCGAGCGCGAGCTGCTGCGCGGCAGTGATCGCCGCGACCTGATCGCACGCGCGGTGCCAAAGCTGGACGACACCCAGGTGCGTGCATTGCGTGAAGCGGTTGGCCAGGTGCATGCCAGCGACGCGCTGATCGACTATGTGCAGGCGCTGCTGACCCGCAGCCGACACCATGCCGGCGTGCGCGTAGGCCTGTCACCGCGCGCGGGACTGGCCCTGCTGCGTGCCGCCAGGGCACATGCGCTGCTGCTCGGCCGCGGGCATGTGGTGCCCGAAGACGTGCAGACCCTGTTCGTGGCGGTGGCCGGCCATCGCCTGGTGGCCGAAGCCGAATCCAGCTCGGGGCCGGCGCTGGCGCGGGCGATCCTGCAGACCGTCGCGGTGGACTGAAGGTGGCCACACGCTGGGCACGCATGCAGCTGCTGGCACGCCCCCGCAGGCCCGAAGCCCTGCCGCAGCGACTGGACCGCCATCGCATCTATGTACTACCAACCCGCTTCGGCCTGTTCGTCGCCACCCTGCTGTCGGCGATGCTGCTGGGCGCATTGAACTACAACAACAACCCGGCCCTGCTGCTTGCGCTGCTGCTGGCCGCGGCAGCGATCGCCAGCGCCATCGCCGCGCACCTGCAGCTGTCCGGCATACAGATCGATGCAATCTCCGCCGAACCGGTACCGGCCGGGCATCCCCTGCGCCTGCGCGTGGACCTTTCGTTGCGTGACCCGCGCGCGCGCCACGGGCTGCACCTGCAGCTGGGCGCAAGCGAGGCCTGGGTTGCACTGCCTGCACACGGTCGCGGCGAAGTGGAGCTGGATGTTCCCAGCGAGCGGCGCGGCTGGCTGGAACTGCCCCGCATCCGCCTGTCGAGCACGCAGCCGCTGGGACTGGTGCGGGCATGGTCGTGGGTGTGGCCGGAGCAGCCGCTGCTGGTCTATCCACTTGCCGAGGCACTGGCACCGCCGCTTCCGGAACGTGGCAACGACCCACTGCACACCCGCGCCCATGCCAGTGGCGATGAGCTGCACCAGTTGCGCCCCTATCGTGCCGGCGATGCCCCGCGCAGCATTGCCTGGAAACACTCGGCGCGCCGCGACAGCCTGCTGGTACGCGAATACGAGAAGCCGATCGGCATCGAAGTGGTGCTGGACTGGCGCACGCTGGCGGCGCTGGGCCATGAAGCGCGCATCGCGCGGCTGGCACGCTGGGTCGACATGGCCGAGCGCGAAGGCCGTCGCTATACGCTGCTGCTTCCGGCCCATCCGCCGTTGGGGCCCGGCCAGGGCGCCAGCCACCACCACCTGTGCCTGCGCGCACTGGCATTGATGCCCCATGACTGAGCCTGCCGTCCTGCTCGACCGCAACGCCCGCAGCTGGACCCTGGCCAGCGCAGCGCTGGCGCTGCTGCCACTGCTGCTGCAGCTGCCACCGGTGCTGGCCAGCGTGATCGCGATCACTGCGGTGCTGACCGCTGCGCTTTCGTGGCGGCGGGTGCTGCCGATGCCGGTTCGCCTGGTGCTGGTGCTGGCCATGCTTGCCACCATCGTCTGGCAGATGGGCATGGTGCGCCCGGGCCGCGATACCGGCTGCGCATTGCTGGCGGCGATGCTGGCGATCAAGTCCAGCGAACTGCGCAATCTGCGCGATGCGCGCAGCCTGCTGGGCTTCGCGTTGTTCTCGCCGTTCGCCGCCTTCCTGCTCGACCAGGGGCCGTTGACCACCGGGCTGGCAGCGCTGGCCGCAGTTGCCGCACTGCTGGCCCTGCAACGCCTGGCCCTGGACGAGGGCCACAGCCCTCGACTGCCGCTGCGCGGACAACTGCGTGGTGTCGGCCGCCTGCTGGGGATCGGCCTGCCACTCGCGCTGGCCTGCTTCTGGCTGTTCCCGCGCTTGTCCACGCCGCTGTGGGGCGTACCCGAGCGAGCGGTGGGCACACCGGGCCTGGCTGACAGCATGGCGCCGGACCAGTGGCTGGATCTGATGGCCGACGACACCCCGGCGTTGCGCGTGCAGTTTTTCGGCGCGGTGCCCGAGCCTGCGCAGCGCTATTGGCGCGGCCCGGTGCTGACGTCGTTCGACGGCCACCGCTGGAGCCGCGATCGCGCGACGGCCGGACGCCCCGCACCGGTGGTCGAAACCGCCGCACAGGGTTGGGACTACCAGATCGACTACGAGCCCACCGACCGTCGCCTGCTGGTGGCACTGGACCTGCCCAGCCGCGCACCGGAGGGCAGCAGCTTCGATGCCGACATGAGCCTGCGCAGCGACCGCACGCTGTCCGCGCTCAGCCGCTGGCGGTTGCATTCGGCGCCGCCGCAACGGTTCGACACCGATCTGTCGCCCTACCTGCGCCGCGCGGCGCTGCAGCTTCCGCCGGGCTTCAATCCGCGCACCGCTCAGCTCGCGCGGCAATGGCGGCAGGAGGCAGACAGCGATGACGAGGCCATCGTCCGCCGTGCGCTGCAATGGATCACCCGCGACTTCTCCTACACGCTGGATACACCGGTGGCGGGGCGCGATCCGGTCGACGATTTCCTGTTCAACTACAAGGCCGGCTTCTGCCAGCACTTCAGCTCGGCCTTCGTAGTGCTGATGCGCAACGCCGGCATTCCGGCCCGGGTGGTGACCGGCTTCGCAGGCGGTACCCGCAACCGCATCGGCGACTACTGGGTGGTGCGTCGCATGGATGCCCACGCCTGGGCCGAAGTCTGGCTGCCGCAACGCGGCTGGGTGCGGGTCGACCCGACCGCGGCCGTGGCACCGGAACGCATCCTGGACACCCTGGACGACCGCCTGCGGGCCGGCACCGATACCCCGCTGCAACAGCGCTGGCTGCAGCTGGGGCAGATGGGTGACTGGCTGCGGCGCGGCTGGAACGACCTGGTGCTGTCCTTCGATGCACGCCGCCAGCAGCAACTGCTCAAGCCGTTCGGGCTGGATGACCTCGGGCCGGCGCAGCTGGTGACCGGATTCGTGGTCGCCGCCCTGCTGGCACTGGCGTGGATGGCCTGGCTGCTGGCCCGCGGCGAGCGCGAGCGCGACCCGCTGCTGCGCGCCTGGCACCGGCTCGGGCGGCGGTATGCGCGCCTTGGCCTGGCCCGCGAACCGCACGAAACCGCACAGGACTGGGCACAGCGGGTTCACCGGCAGCGACCCGACCCGACCCTGCTCGCGCTCAGCCAGCGTTTCGCCGACGCGCGCTACGCTGGAACTTGCACCGACCTCGCTTCATTATTGCGGGACCTGCGCAGGCATCGCCCGACTTCCGGAGCCTCCCCATGAACACCAAGTTCCTCCTCACCGCTGTGGCCACGCTGGCCCTGTCGGCCTGCGCCACGGCCCCCAAGCCGCTGCAGGGACAGTTCAGCCTGGTTTCCCCGCGCGACTCGGTCGCCACCCAGCAGGTCGGTACGCCGGTCCGATGGGGCGGCCGCATCATCGAGACCAAGCCCGGCCAGGGCGAGACCTGCTTCCAGATGATCTCGCGCCCGCTCAACGCCAGTGGCCGCCCGAACACCACCTCGTCCGACGCCAGCGACGGCCGCTTCATTGCCTGCCGCGCCGGTTTCTACGACCCGGCCGTGTTTGAAGCCGGGCGTGACGTGACCTTCATCGGCAAGATCGACGGCTACCAGAACACCCGCATCGGGGACTACGACTACCGCCTGCCGAAGCTGTCGGCCGATGTGATCTACCTGTGGCCGGAACAGCGCCAGGTCGATGTGGTGCCCTACCCCTATGGCCCGTGGGGCCCGGGTCCGTGGGGCCCGTACTGGGGTGGCTACGGCCGTTGGGGCTGGTGGTGATCGCCACCCAGCCCGCATGATCGGAAAAGGCCGCCTTCGGGCGGCCTTTTTCATCCACACATGCGTGGACAGGGCTTCAACGCCCCGGCGTACCGAAATGCCCCAGCGGCGCGCCGGCCAGCAGGTGCATGTGGATGTGGAACACGGTCTGCCCGGCGTGCTCGCGGCAGTTCATCACGATGCGGTAGCCGTCCTGCGCGAAACCCTCGCGGCGCGCGTATTCGGCAGCGGCCAGGGCCAGCTTGCCGACCAGGTGCGCCTGCGACGGCTGCAGGTCGTCCAGGGTCGGGATGATCTCGTTCTTCGGAATGAACAGTACGTGCACCGGCGCCTGCGGTGCGATGTCCTTGAAGCCCAGCACCTCGTCGTCCTCATAGACGATGGTGGCCGGGATCTCGCGACGGATGATCTTGCTGAAGAGGGTTTCGTTGCTCATGGTCGGCCTCGGCGGGAGTGTCTTCCGCATTGTAGGCCGGCCGCGCCGGGCGATGCCCGGGTGGTGCTCAATCACGGAATTCGCTGCGCGTCCCGAACGCGTGCGACAGCGTGCCGCGGTCAACGTATTCAAGCTCGCCGCCAAGCGGCAGGCCCTGTGCCAGCCGGCTGGGCTGCACCTTGCGCGCGCGCGCCAGCTGCGCAAGGTAATGCGCGGTGGCTTCGCCTTCGACGGTGGCACTGGTGGCGATGATCAGCTCCTGTACCTCACCTTCGGCCAGCCGCTGCTCCAGCTGCTCCAGGCCCAGCTCGCGCGGGCCGACGCCATCGAGCGGCGACAGCCGGCCCTGCAGCACGAAGTAGACACCGCGAAAACCCGTCGCGTTCTCGATCGCGAGACGATCGGCCGGCGATTCGACCACGCACAGCTGGCTGCGCTCGCGGCTGCTGTTGGCACAGGTCGGGCACAGCTCGGTTTCGCTGAAGTCGCGGCACTGCGCGCAGTGGCCGATACGCTCCACCGCCAAGGCCAGCGTTTCGGCCAGGCGCTGGCCGCCTTCGCGCTCGCGCTCGAGCAGGTGGTAGGCCATGCGCTGCGCCGTCTTCTGGCCTACGCCAGGCAGCACCCGCAGTGCGTCGATCAATTGTTCAAGCAGGGGTGCGGACACGGCGGCATGCTTTGATGGCGCCGAGCGAGCTCGACGGCTACAGATTCTGTGGCACCCGCTTGCACGGATGCCACGCTGGCAATCAGAACGGCAGCTTCATGCCCGGCGGCAGCTGCATGCCGGCGGTGGCCGAACCCATCTTCGACTTCGACTCGGCATCGATCTTGTTCGAGGCATCGTTGAAGGCGGCGGCGATCAGGTCTTCCAGCATCTCCGGGTCGCTGGTCAGCGACGGGTCGATGCGCACCTTGCGGCATTCCTTGGCGCCGGTCAGGGTCACGCTGACCATGCCGCCGCCGGCACTGCCGGTCACTTCGATCCTGGCGATTTCTTCCTGGGCCTTCTGCAGGTTTTCCTGCATCTTCTGGGCCTGCTGCATCAGTTGGGCGATATTGCCGCGCATAGTGTCTTACTCGTCAAAAGAACGGATGGAATCGGAAACAACCCGGGCACCGTGCTGTTGGATCAGCACCTGCACTTCCGGGTCGTCCATGAAAACGGCCTCTGCCACCTGCTGCCGCTCGCCACGCTGGCGGTCGGCACGCTGATGCAGGGTCTCGGCCGGAACGTGTTCGGTTTCCACGGTCTCGACCACGATCTTCGGCGCCTGGCCCAGGGCCTTTTCCAGCATCTCGCCCAGGGCGGCCAGCGCGCGCTCCGAGCGCAGGTATTCAAATCCGGGCGAAAGGCCCAGTTTCAAGGTCCCGTGCTGGCAGCTGATGAAGGCGGCATTGGCGGCCAGCTGGCGCGACGGGCCGCTGAGGCCGCTGTTGGCGACCAGATCCAGCCAGTCTTCGGCAGTGGCCAGCTCGCTGACACCTTCCTGCGGCGTGGCGGCATGCGCCGGGGCCGGTTCGGCCGGCGCAATGGCAATACCTTCGGCGCGGAACGAACGCTCCGGCGGCGCAGGCTCGCCTGGATCCGCGGCGGGAGCCGGCGGTTCATGCCAGGGCGCGACCATGGCGGCATCCGGGCCGGCCATCTCGGCCGCCAGAGCCCCATCCCGCGCCTCGGCTTCGTCGGTGGCCCACGGCGGCAGGTCATCGCTTGCCTCTGCAGCGATGGCAGGCGCCAGCGCCTCGGCCTTCACCGGCGGCGGTGACACGGGCTCTTCCACCGGAACCGGCTCGGGCTCATGCGTCGGATCCGGCTCCGGTTGCGATGCCGGCTCAGGTTCGGGTTCAGGTTCGCGCGGTGCAGCCGCCGGAGCGGCCACCTGCGCCGCCACGGCCGTGCTGGCCGAAGCGACGGCAGCAGCCGGCGTCGCTTCATGGTTTCCGGCATGGGCGCCACCACCGGCAGCGTTGCCACCCGGCGTGCCACCCACCGCACCGTCGACGGCCTTCGGCACCGGCGGTACCGCTGCGGCCGGGCGGAACGCCAGCATGCGCAGCACGGCCATTTCAAAGCCGGCGCGCGGGCTCGGCGCCAACGGCAGGTCGCGTCGACCATTCAGGGCCATCTGGTACCAGAGCTGCACCACTTCCGGGCGCAGGCGCTCGGCGAATGATGCGACATCCAGGCCTTCCGCCACGGCGGCACCCGGCACCAGCTGCTGCACCTGGATGCGGTGCAGGCCTTCGGCGAGCGCTTCCAGCACGCCACTCCAGTCCGGCGAGAATTCGGCCAGCGCGGCCACCACCTGCAGCAGGCGCGGGCCATCACCCTCGGCCAGCGCATCCAGCATCGCTGCCACCTGGGTGCGGTCCACGGTACCCAGCATGGTGCGCACCACGTCCTCGCGCAGCGCGCCGCCGGCATAGGCGATCGCCTGGTCCAGCAGTGACAGGCCGTCACGCAGGCTGCCATCGGCGGCCTTGGCCAGCTGCACGATGGCGCTGCCGTCGGCCTCGATCTCTTCCGCCGCCAGGATGCGGGTCATCTGGCCCTGGATCTGGTCTTCGTCCAGGCGCTTGAGATTGAACTGCAGGCAGCGGCTGAGCACGGTGACCGGCAGCTTCTGCGGGTCGGTGGTGGCCAGCAGGAACTTCACGTGCTCCGGCGGCTCTTCCAGCGTCTTCAGCAGTGCGTTGAACGCCGCCTTGGACAGCATGTGCACTTCGTCGATCAGGTAGACCTTGTACTTGCCGCGCGAGGGCATGTACTGCGCGTTCTCGATCACCTCGCGCACGTCGTCCACGCCGGTGTTGGACGCGGCGTCGATTTCCAGCAGGTCGATGTAGCGACCGGCGTCGATGTCCAGGCAGGCGGCACACTGGCCGCACGGGTCGGCGCTGGTGCCCTGCTCGCAGTTCAGCGACTTGGCGAAGATGCGCGCGATGGTGGTCTTGCCCACGCCACGGGTACCGGTGAACAGGAACGCGTGGTGGACCCGGCCGCTGTCCAGCGCATTGCTGAGCGCACGGACCACATGCTCCTGGCCCACCAGCTCGGCAAAACGCTTCGGACGCCACTTGCGGGCAAGGACGAGATAGGACATCAGGCCACCGTTTTCCATCGGATGTTCCATTGTGCCATGCCTGTCCAGCCCCCTCGCCAACAATGCCCGTGGATGCGCCTCTGATCAGAGGTGCTTGTGTCCGGCCGCGCCGCCCGCTAGAATCTGCGCCCCTGCTGAGGCGTTTGCCGATGGCAGGGATCCGGAGAGGTGTCCGAGTGGTTGAAGGAGCACGCCTGGAAAGTGTGTAAGCGTCTAAACCGCGCTTCGGGGGTTCGAATCCCCCTCTCTCCGCCAGACAAACGCAAAGGGCCGCCCACAGGGTGGCCCTTTTGCGTTTGTCTGGCGGATGGGATGGGTGGTGAGAAGCCCCGCCGGGGTTCGACGGTTCTGCAGGAGCAGAACCGGACAGCCGCAGGCTGGTCCCGGGGCGCAACGCGCATCGGGATCGGGTGCAGGGATGCACCCGACAATCCCCTTCTCTCCGCCAGATAAATGAAGAAGCCGCCCAGTGGGCGGCTTTTTTGTATGGCTGGCGGGAATCGTCGCAGGTACTACCGGACTGAACAGGGCCTGCCATCGTGGCCGGTCCAACGGCCCGCCCGCCGACGGCGCGCGATCCGCCGCAGGTCATCTGCGCCGGAGCAGTCCCCGCACGCAGGCGCCGACGAACGCCAGCCCCAGCAGCACCCACACGACCGTCATTCCCCACAGCGCACCGAATGTGTCCAGGACCGGATCCAGCCGCGGTTGCGCCGGGTCGTACAGCACGCGTACCGGCTGCCCAGGCTCATAGCCGAAGATCATGCCGCCCTGCGGATACGAGACGCGTTGGCCGGTCGCGGTGGTGAACGCGACCTGCGGATGCGATCCGCCGGCGTTCAGGCGCTCGACCTGGCCATCAACGGCCTGCGCGACCTCCAAGAACTCAAGACGATGTGTCACCTCGAAGGCGGCCACAGCAAGGATCAACAGACCCACCACGCCAAACAGCAGGCCGCGCATGAGCTGGGCAGTCCGGAAAAAAGAAGGGGCGGGCATCGCTGGGCAGCTCCGTTGCAGGCGGGAAGACGAATGGGGGCCGGCGGATCCTGCCGCGCGGTCAGTCCCACGTGTGGAAAGCATAGCCCAGAAGCCACTGCGCCCCACTGCACGCCATCGCCACCGGATGCGCCTCGCCATTGCCCGCCACCGACGCACCCGCCTGGTTCAGGCGCCTGCATTCCGCACGATCATTCGAGTGGGGAGACGTTACCTGTAAAGGGATTGGCATCGCTCCATGTACCCTTGAACTTTCGCCCCCTCCCAACGTCTGGACGGTTGAAATGCAGCCGGGCAACTCCACGCATTTCCCATGAATCTCCGCCTCTACCGCCCCGCCGATGCCAGCGCCTGCCTGTCGATTTTCGACAGCAACGTACCCACCTACTTCGCGCCCGAAGAGCGCAGCGACTTTGAATGCTTCCTGCGCGAACAGGCCACGGACTGTGCATTCCAGGTGATCGAGCGCGATGGAAACGTCGTCGCCTGTGGTGGCCTCTCGCGCCGTAGCGACGGCAGCGCCGGCTTCTGCTGGGGCATGGTGGCGCGCGCGCTGGACCCCCACCGTCAGGGCC
>NZ_JAXBQL020000001.1:86734-242560 GCF_047520565.2 Stenotrophomonas sp. FR012 | reverse complement strand
CCCCCCCCCCCCCCCCCCCCCCCCCCCGCCAGGGACTGGGCCGCGAACTGGCACTCGCGCGCCTGCACCAGGCTGAAAGCGATCCGTCGATCGACCGCATCGCGCTCAGCACCAGCCAGCACACCCAGGGCTTCTATGCCGGCCTGGGTTTCCAGGTGACGCGCATCGTGCCCGATGGGCATGGCGCCGGGATCGACGCCGTTGAAATGGAGCGGGAGCTCTAGCGCTCCCGCCCCGGTGCCATCCACGAAGGGCGTGGATCTACCGCAGGCATCCCCTGCTCAGAACCCGACGCGCAGGTTGATCTGCCCACCCACATCGCGGCGGCCATCGCCATGCTGGCCCTGTACGAACATCGACAGCTGGCTGTTGCGGCCGAGGCCGACCGCCACGCCCACCTGGCTGACCAGGGCATTGCGTGCCATCACCGCGCTGTAGACATCGAAGGCATCACCACCGACCGCAAAGCGGTTGCGGCTGGCCACATCGGTATCCCCCGACGCATGCTGCCAACCCAGGCCGACCGTCAGCTGCGCCGGGAAGCGCTCGCCGCTGCCCACGTCCCAGCGCCCACGCACGCCCACGGTGCTGACATTGAGCGTGTCCTTGCCGCCTTCCAGCACCAGTGCCGCGCTGCCGCCCTGCTCCACCGCACGATCGCTGTCGACCCAGTGCTTGGTGAACTGCACATAGGGCTGCAGCTGGGTCCTGCCATGGGTCCATGTCCAGCTGCCTTCCACCTGGGCGATGGTCACATCGGAATCCTGGCGGCTGTACAGGGTCTGGCCCAACAACGGCACTTCACGCGTAGTGCGCGTCCGGTAGTCACCGCGCGACACGCTGCCACCCACCGCAAAGCCGTTGTTCCACTGTCCCTGTGCATACAGGCCGAACGTGTGGCCACGCAGGCGGGCCCGCGAGCTGCGATCATACAGCCGCGTATCCAGCCGCTCGTTGCCGGCCGCTGCACCCAGCACCACATGCTCGCCCAGCTGCCAGTCGACACCGGCCATCAGCGCATTGCGATTGGCGCGGATCTCATCGCCATTGCCGTCGCCATCCTGCCTGAACACCTTGCCGCTGCCGGCCAACCAGGCCGAAGCGCGCTCGCCACGCACGGTCGGCAACTCGCTGCCGAGTCGCTGGCGGATGCCTTCTTCCAGGTAGTTGTCGTACAGCAGCACCGCGCGGCTGGCCGCGTGCACTTCACCGGAGAGCTGTTCGAATGCGCTGCGCGCAGTGCCGGCGTCATACATCAGCACCGTGTTGTACAGGCCCAGGGCCGCGCCACTCTGCGGCAGGCTGTCCAGCGCCGCGGCGGTGTTGTACTGGTTGCGCGTGTTGGCCACGGTGGTGAACGCTGCGGTCTGTGCCACGTCGATCTGCAGGTTGGCCGTGTTGGCGGTGTAGACCGGGGTGATGGTCAGGAAGGCCGACGGCGAGGTTGCCGAGGCGAACTGCCCACTCACGCCACCGCCCGCATTGACCACCGTGTACTGCTGGCCCTGCTGGTAGCTGGTGCTCGGCGAAATGGTATTCACCCGCACGGTGCTGCCGCCCACATTCGCGCTGCCGCCCACCTGCACCGTGTCGCTGCCGGTGGCGCCCAGGTCGATGCCCAGCGTGCTGCCCGGTGACAGGTTCAGATTGCCGCCCACCGTGATCGTGCCGGTGCCATTGCCTGCACCACTGCCATTGCCCGCGCCATTGCCCGGCGACAGCACGCCGCCGCTGGACACCGTCACGCCACCGCCGGTACCACCGATGGTGCCGGTGCCGGACAGGGTCGTACCACTGCCGATGGTCCACTGGCCGCCGATCGTGCCGGTGACATTCAAACCGCCGCCGGTGACCTGGCCGGTGCCGCTGAAGCCACCACTGTTGCCGCCCAGATTCAGCGTGCCCGGGCCGGCCTGCACGATGCTGCCGCCGCCGGTGATGTTGCCGCCAAGCGTGGTGGTGCCACCGGTGTTGATGACCAGGCCGCCGTTGTTGGTGATGTTGCCGGTGATCGAGCCACTGGCCCCACCATTGCCGACCTGCACGGTGCCGCCGGCATTGATGGTGGTGCCGCCGGTATAGGTGTTGTTGCCGGTCAGGGTCACGGTGCCGGTACCGGCCTGGGTCAGGCCGCCACTGCCGCTGATGGTACCGCCCACCGTGGTGTTGCCGCCGACGTTGAACACCAGGCTGCCGTTGTTGCTGACATTACCGGTGATCGCACCGCTGGCGCCGCCATTGCCGACCTGCAGTGTGCCGCCGGTGTTGATGGTGGTGCCGCCGGTATAGGTGTTGTTGCCGGCAAGGATCACGGTACCGGTGCCCGCCTGGGTCAGACCACCGCTACCACTGATGGCACCGCCGACGGTGGTGGTGCCGCCTACGTTGAACACCAGGCTGCCGTTGTTGGTGACGCTGCCGCCGATGGCACCGGTCGCACCGCCATTGCCTACCTGCAGCGTGCCACCCGCGTTGATCGTGGTCGGGCCGGTATAGGTGTTGTTGCCGGTCAAGGTCAGCGTACCGCTGCCGGCCTGGGTGAGGCCGCCACTGCCGCTGATGGTGCCGCCCAGCGTGGTATTGCCCGCCACGCTGGACACCAGCGTGCCGTTGTTGGTGACATCACCGACGATTGAGCCCGTTGCCCCGCCATTGCCCAGCTGCAGCGTACTGCCGGCGTTGATGGTTGTGCCGCCGGTATAGGTGTTGGTCCCGGTCAGCAGCAGCGTACCGCTGCCGGCCTGGGTCAGGCTGCCGCTGCCACTGATGGTGCCGCCCAGCGCGGTGTTGCCGGCCACGTTGGAAATCAACGCGCCATTGTTGGTGATGTCGCCAGCGATGGCGCCGGTCGCGCCGCCGTTGCCCACCTGCAGCGTGCCGCCGGTATTGATGGTGGTCCCACCGGTGTAGGTGTTGTTGCCCACCAGGGTCAGCACACCGCTGCCCGCCTGGGTCAGGCCACCACTGCCGCTGATCGCACCGCCGACCGTGGTGTTGCCCGCAACGTCGAACACCAGGCTGCCGTTGTTGGCAACGTTGCCGGTGATCGCGCCGGTCGCACCGCCATTGCCCACCTGCAGCGTGCCGCCGGCACTGATGGTGGTGCCGCCGGTATAGGTGTTGTTGCCGGTCAGGGTCAGCGTGCCGCTGCCGGCCTGGGTCAGGCCGCCACTGCCGCTGATGGTGCCACCGAGCGTGGTGTTGCCGGCCACGTTGGATACCAGCGCACCGTTGTTGGTGATGTCGCCGACGATCGCGCCGGTCGCACCGCCGTTGCCGATCTGCAATGTGCCACCGGCATTGATCGTGGTTCCACCGGTGTAGCTGTTGTTGCCGGTCAGCACCAGCGTGCCACTGCCGGCCTGGGTCAAGCCGCCGCTGCCGCTGACCACCGCGCCGACGGTGGCCATCGTACCCAGGTTGTAGACCAGGCTGCCGTTGTTGGTGATGTCGCCCAGCACCGAACCGGTGCTGCCGCCGCTGCCGATATGCAGCGTACTGCCACCGTTGATGGTGGTGCCTCCGGTATAGGTGTTGTCGCCACTGAGGATCAGCGTGCCGGTACCGCTCTGCACCAGGCCGCCGGTACCACTGAGCACGCCGGCGAAGGTCGTGCTGCCGTTGTTGCCGCCGGTGGTCAGGGTTGCACCGCCCAGCACCACGCTGGAACCGGTCACGCCAGCGAGGCCTCCGATGCTCTGGCTGCCACCGGCGCTGATATCCAGCGTACCGGCACCGGCCAGGTTGACCGTGCTGGCACCGGACAGGCTGCCGCCGGCTGCCACCGCCAGCGTCCCACTGTTGATGGTGGTGGTGCCGGTATAGCTGCTGGCACCGCCCAGGGTGACCGTCGCCGCGCCATCCTTCAGCAGGCCACCGGCACCGCTGATCGGGCCGTTCAAGGTCAGTGCGTTGCTGCCGCCCAGAGTCAGCGTGCCGCTGGCCAGCTGCACGGTGTTGGCCAGCGTCAGCGCGCTGGTGCCATCCAGGCTGGCGTTGCCGCCTACGGTCAGCGCACCGGTTCCCAGTGAACCGTCGTTGCCCAGTAGCAGGCCACCGGCATTGAGGGTCACGCCGCCCGTGAAGACGTTGACGCCAGTCAAGCCCTGGATGCCTGCGCCGTTCTTTACCAGCCCCCCCGCCCCTCCGATGGTGCCGGCGAACGTGGTGTTGCCCACGCCATTGAGGGTCAGCGTGCTGCCACCCAACGCCACTGAAGAGCCTGCCACGCCTGCCAGCGAACCGATCGCCTGCGCGCCCCCCGCACTGATGTCGAAGGTGGTACCGGCGTTGGCCAGGTTCACCGCACCCGTCGCAGCGAGGCTGCCACCGGCGCCGATCGCCAGCGTGCCGGCATTGATGGTGGTGCCACCGGTGAAGGTGTTGGTGCCGGTCAACGTCTGGGTACCGGAGCCTTCCTTGATCAGCCCACCGGAGCCAGCCACCGAGCCACTGAACGTGCCATTGGTGGCGTCTCCGATCGTCAGCGTGTTGGCGCCCAGATTCACCGTGCCGTTGCCGATCAGGGTACCGAACTGCTGCGTGCCGCTGCCTGCCGACAGATCGAAGGTCGCCCCCGAGGCCAGGTTGACGATGCCACTGGCGTGCAGGCTCGCGCCCGCGCCCAGTGCCAGCGTACCCGCGTTGATGTTGGTGCCGCCGGTGTAGGTGTTGGTGCCGTTCAAGGTCAGCGTCGCGGCCCCCTCCTTGGTCAGGCTGCCGAGACCACTCAGGTTGCCGTTGAGGGTGAGGTTGTTGCTGCCCAGGACGGTCAACGCGTTGTTGAGGATGAAGTTGTTGCCGAGGATGACCGCAGTGTTCGAATCGAGCGTCGCAGCGCCTCCGACCGTCACCGTACCGGTGCCCAGCGCAGCATTGTTGCCGACCACCAGGCCACCGGCGTTGAGCGCCACGCCACCGCTGAAGGTGTTGGCACCGTTGAGCGTCTGCACGCCCGCACCGTTCTTGATCAGGCCGCCACTGCCGCCGATCACACCGCTGAAGGTGCTGTCCACGGTGCCGCCCAGAGTCAGCGTGCTGCCACCCAGCGCCACCGTGCTGCCCGCCACGCCGGCCAGCGAACCGATGGCCTGGTTACCCGCGGAGATGTCGAGCGTGCCCGCACCGGCCAGGTTCACCGCGCCGGTTGCGGCGAGGCTGCCACCGGCACCGATTACCAGTGTGCCGCTGTTGATGGTGGTCCCCCCGGTGTAGGTGTTGGCACCGCTCAGGGTTACCGTGGCCGCACCGTCCTTGATCAACCCACCTGTACCCGAGATCACACCGCCCAGTGCCAGCGACTGGCTGCCGAGCAGATCAAGATTGGCACCCGCTGCCAGGCTGATGTTGTTGGCAAGGCTGACGCCGGTCGTTGCATCCAGTGTTGCGTTGCTTCCGACCGTCAACGCACCGCTGCCGAGCGCAGCGTTGTTGCCGACCACCAGGCCACCGCCGTTCAGTGCAACGCCACCACTGAACAGATTGGCGCCACCCAGCGTGAGGATGCCGGCGCCATTCTTGACCAGGCCACCGGTGCCGGAAATCGCGCCATCGAAGAGGCTGTTGCCCACGCCACCGAGTGTCAGCGTCTGTGCCCCCAGGCTCACCGTCGAGCCGGCCACGCCGTTCAACGACCCGATGGTCTGGCCGGCCCCTGCGGTGGAGATATCGAAGCCGGTGCCTGCAGCGCTCAGCGTCACCGCGCCGGTCGCGGCCAGGCTGCCGCCCGGACCAATCGCCAGCGTGCCGGCATTGATGAAGGTGCCGCCGGTGTAGGTGTTGGCACCGGTCAGCGTCTCGATGCCCGCGCCCACCTTGCTCAGGCCACCGGTGCCTGCGATCGAGCCACTGAAGGTGCCATCGGTGGCGCCGCCCACTTCGATCGAGTTGGCGCCGAGGTTCACCGTACCATTGCCGACCAGGGTGCCGAACTGCTGCGTGCCGCTGCCGGCAGACAGGTCCAGCGTGGCACCGGTGGCGAGGTTCACGGTACCGCTCGCCGCCAGGCTGGCACCGGCGCCCAGCGCCAGCGTGCCGGCGTTGATGTTGGTGCCACCGCTATAGGTGTTGGCGCCGTTCAAGGTCAGCGTCGCGCTGCCATTCTTGGTGAGGCTGCCGGCCCCGGACAGGACGCCGTTGAGCGTCAGTGCATTGGTCCCGAGCACGGTCAGCCCGGCGTTGAGCGCGATGTTGTTGACCAATGTTGCCAGGCCGGTGGTATCCAGCGTGGCGGCACCACCAACAGTCAATGCGCCGGTGCCCAACGCCGCATCATTGCCAAGCACCAGTCCGCCCGCGTTGAGCGTTACGCCGCCGCCAAACGTGTTGGCTCCGGACAGCATCTGTACGCCCGCGCCTGCCTTGATCAGACCGCCGCCGCCACTGATCACGCCATCGAACGCGGCGTTGCCGGCCGTACCGAAGGTGAGCGAATTGCCGCCCAGCGCCAGGGTGCTGCCACCCGCACCGTTGAGCGCGCCGATGGTCTGGCTGCTGCCGGCACCGGAAATATCAAAGCCAGCGCCTGCACCCAACGTGACATCACCCGCTGCAGCAAGGCTGCCGCCCGTGCCCAGCGCCAGCGTGCCGGCATTGATGGTGGTGCCGCCGGTGTAGGTGTTGGCACCGGACAGCGTCAGCGTGGTGGCACCATTCTTGACCAGGCTGCCATTGCCGCCGACCACGCCCGACAGCGTCAGCGCATTGCTGCCCGGCAACGTCAGTACGACGCCCGAGCCCAGCGTGACCGCATTGCCGAGCGTCACTGCCGCGCCCGCGTCCAGCGTGGTACTGGCATTCACCGCCAGCGCGCCGGTACCGAGCGCATCATTCGCGCCGACCACCAGGCCTCCCCCGTTCAAGGTCAGGCCGCCACTGAAGGTATTGGTGTTGTTGAGGGTCAGCAGGCCCGCACCATTCTTGATCAGGCTGCCATTGCCCGCCACCACGCCACCGAGAGTGAGATCGTTGCTGCCACCCAGCGTCAGCTGCGTACCGGCACCGAAGTTCACTGCGTTGGCCAGGTTCAGCGCCACGGTGCTGTCCAGCGTGGTCGTGCCACCAATGCCCAGTGCACCGGTACCGAGTGCGCTGGCGTTGCCCAGAACCAGGCCACCGTCGTTGAGTGCAAGGCCACCACTGAAAGTATTGGCACCGGACAGCGTCTGCACGCCGGCACCGGTCTTGATCAGGCCGCCGGCACCATCGATCACGCCGGCAAAGCTGCCATTGCTGGCGCCGCCAAAGGTCAGCGACTGCGCGCCCAGCACCATGTGGCTGCCTGCCACGCCATTCAGCGCGCCGATGGTCTGCGCCGCACCGGCTGCGGAGATGTCCAGCGTTGCACCGGCACCGGCAAGATCCACCGCTCCGGCTGCGGCAAGACTGCCGCCCGCCCCCAGCGCCAGCGTGCCGGCGTTGATGGTGGTGCCACCGGTGTAGAGGTTGGCGCCGGACAGGGTGAGGCGGGCCGCGCCGTCCTTGATCAACCCACCGGCACCGAATACCGGACCGGTGAGCGTCAGGTCATTGCCGCCCAGCACGGAGAGATTCGCACCGGCGGCCAGGCCGATGAGGTTGCCTACGGTGAGTGCAGACGTTGCATCCAGCGAAGCGTTGCCGCCCACGTCCAGCTGGCCGGTACCCAGTGCCTGCGCATTGCCCAGCTGCAGCAGGCCCGCGTTGAGGCCGACACCCCCGCTGAAGGTGTTGGGTCCATTCAACGCCAGCGTGGCCGTACCATTCTTGACCAGGCTGCCAGTGCCACTGATGAGACCGCCCAGTGACACGTCCTGGCTGCCCAGCAGATCCAGCGCCGCGCCTGCCCCGAGGTTGACGTTGTTGGCGAGGTTCAGCGCTACTGAACTGTCCAGCGTGGCAGTGGCGCCCACCGACAGTGCACCGGTGCCCAGTGCGCCGGCGTTCCCCAGGAACACGCCGCCGCCGTTGACGGTGAGCCCACCACCGAAGCTGTTGGCGCCGTTGAGGGTCAACGTGCTGGCACCGTTCTTCACCAGCCTGCCGGTACCGGACACCACGCCACCCAGCGTGATCGCCTGCGAGCCCGGCAACGACAGCGCCGCACCCGCGCCCAGGTCAACATTGTTGGTCAGGCTCAACGGGGCGCTGCCATCGAGCGTGACGTTGCCGCCGATGCCCAGTACTCCGGTACCGAGCGCGCCGCTGTTACCCAGCAGCAGGCTGCCGGCGTTTGCGTTCAGTCCACCGCTGAAGGTGTTGGTGCCGTTCAAGGTCAGTGTCGATGCGCCATTCTTGACCAGGCTGCCGGTGCCGGTGATGTTGCCGCCCAGGGTCAGGTTCTGGCTGCCCGGCAGGGTCAGGGCCGCACCGAGGTTGATCGCATTGCCCAGGTTCAGCGCCGCAGTGGCGTCCAGCGAGCCGTTGCCACTGACCGTCAGCGCACCGCTTCCCAGCGCACCGGCGTTGCCCAGCACCAGGCCACCGGCCGCAAGATTCACCCCACCGCTGAAGGTATTGGCGCCGGTCAGCGTCTGCACGCCACTGCCCTGCTTGACCAGGCCACCGGTGCCGCCGATCACGCCAGCGAAGGTCTGGTTGGTGGCATCACCGAAGGTGAGCGTACTGCTGCCCAGTGCGAGGGTGCTGCCCGCCACACCGGACAATGCACCGATGGTCTGGTTGCCACCCAGCGCGATATCCAGTGCGCTGCCAGCGCCGGCCAGGCTGACCGCGCCGGTCGCCGACAGGCGCCCACCACTGCCCAATGCCACCGTTCCGGCATTCACCGCCAGCCCACCGGTGAACGTGTTCGCGCCGCCCAACGTCAGCGTGGCAGCGCCGTTCTTGACCAGGCTGCCGCTGCCGCCAATGACACCCCCCAGCGTCAACGCGTTCGAGCCCAGCACATTGAGCGAACCACCGGCGCCCAGTGTGATGCCATTGCCCACGGTGAGCCCGGTGCTGGCGTCGAGCGATACCGCGCCGCCGACGCTCAGTGCGCCGGTTCCCAGTGCACCGCCGTTGCCCAGCACCAGGCTGCCGGCGTTGAGCGCCAGACCGCCGCCGAATGTATTGGCGCCGTTGAGGGTCAGTGACGACGCACCATCCTTGATCAGGCCACCCGCGCCGCTGATCACCCCGTCGAACGTCAGCGCCTGCCCGCCAAGCAGATTCAGGCTGGCACCCGATGCGAGGCTGACAGCATTGGTCAGCGCCAGCGCCGTGGTGCCGTCGAAGGTGGTGTTGCCGCCGACAGAGAGTGTACCGCTGCCCAGCGCGGCGGCATTGCCCAGCAACAAGCCACCGGCGTTGAGCGCAACACCGCCCGTGAGGCTGTTGACGCCCGACAGGGTCTGCACACCGGTGCCGACCTTGATCAGGCCGCCGGTGCCTGCGGCGAACGTGCCGCTGTAGCTGGTATTGCCCAGCCCGCCCAGGGTCAGGGTGTGGCTGCCGAGGTTGACCGAACCGCCGAGGCCGGCCAGCGAGCCGATGGTCTGGTCGGCCGCCGCCGAAAGATCCAGGCTGGTGCCAATGTCCAGCGAGATCGCACCGGTGGGCGACAGGCTGCCGCCCGCGCCCAGCGCCAACGCGCCCCCGGCCAGGTTGAAGCTGCCGCTCAGCGAATTGGCACCGTTCAAGGTCAGCGTGCCGGCACCGTTCTTGGTCACGTTGCCGGCACCGGATATCGAGCCACTCAATGTCAGCGCATTGCTGCCCAGCAGGTTCAGCGAGCCCCCGCCATTGATCACCAGGTTGTTGCCCAGGTTGAAGCCCGCCGTCGTATCCAGCGAGGCGCTGCCACCGACGGTCAGGTTGCCGCTGCCGAGTGCACCGGCATTGCCCAGCAGCAGGCCGCCGGCATCGAGGTTGACGCCCCCGGAGAACAGGTTTGCGCCGCCGAGAGTAACAATGCCGGTGTTGTTGACCGTCAGCCCACCAGCGCCAGAAAGCACGCCATTCAAGCCGAACGCATTGGTCCCGGCCAGGGATAGATTGCCGCCGAGGCTGAACGCATTGGCCAGGTTCAGACCGGCCATGGAGGATGCGATGGCACCGCCGTTGACCGTGAACTGCCCTGTGCCGAATGAACCAGCATTGTTGAAATTGACCAGGCCATCATTGAGCGTCGTCAGGCCGGATCCGCCCCATGCGCCCTGCAGGTTCCAGGTACCGCTGTTGACAGTGAGCTTCTGGAAGTTGAGGTACTGGTTCCAGCCCAGTGTGGTCACCGCTCCGCCGGTGCCGGACCCCGGGCCGCTGACGACGTTCTGCAACACCAGCGTGTTGTTGGCCGCACCACTGCCGATGCCGGCATCGACCGATCCCGCAGCCGCAACCTTCACCCCGGTAACACCGGTAATCACGCCGGCAATGGCGGTGCCGCCGCCGGCCACAACGCTGGAACCCGACACTGCGGTGAAGGTATTTCCGCCGGTTGAATCACCCAGGTGAACGCTGCCGCTGACCGCCCCCGCATTGAGGAACGCGTTTCCTCCAGAAGCCCCCAGGCCGACGCGCCCGTCGATGGTGCCTGTGTTGGTCACGTTGGCTGCCGCGCCACCATAGGTCACCACCGTGGTCGCGTCGGAAACGCTACCTACGCCGATCAACGACGTACTGATCAGACCGGCATTGTTGATGGTGGTGGTGCCGTTGACATTCTGTGCCACCAGCGCCTGTCCACCGAAGCCCAGCAGCGTTGCGATGTTGACGACACCCTTGATCTGTCCGCTGGCGTTGTTGTTGACGACGATCGCGCTGTTGTTGGCAGAACCATTACCGATGACCAGGCCGGGCGAGGCAAGGACGATCGAGCTCGGATCGATCGTGCCATTGTTGTTGACCGTCACGTTGTCGCCGGTCAGCGTTGCTGCGTTGCCTCCACCTACGAACGGCGGCGTACGCAGCAACGCACCCGCGGCAATGTTCAGCGTGAGGCCGCTGGTCGCGTTGGAGTAGTTGTTGATGTTGGTGGTGCTGTCGCAGTTTACGGTCGTGGTGCCCGTACACGCCGCGAATGCCGATCCGCTGGCCAGTGTGGCGGCCAGTGCCGCCGCCAGCTGGTGCGCCCGCAATCGCGGCACCCGCCCTGCGCCGACCGCGCTTCCGCCGGGATTCCGGGTGACCTCCGAAGCAACCTGCATTACCCCAAGGGCGCGATTGAAAACCAGACGGTAAATGCGGTTCATCGGCAAATCTCCATGAAAAGACCGGATGGCACAGCTGGCAGGTTTTTCGAGACAATGCGGTCCACCCCTGCTCCCGATACGGGAACAAGGCCTGAAGGCATTAACTCCTGAAAATCTTCACATCTTCACGTGATCGCACCCCGGGACAGGTACGTCAGCGTGTCCACCAGGACGAAAACTCCCCGATTTCGCCCGACGAATGGCGGCACTGTGCGACCGGCCGTGCCAGCGGCATGTGAATCGCGCGCGTTATTTTCATGACGCACGTCAAATAAAAGAGGCAGCCAGAATGGTTTTGCCGAAAATGCATATCGCTGCATGTGGCGGAGAATCCATTCCCCGCCACGAGTAAATAAATTCAGCTGCTGGAGAGTTTCATCAGCACCAGGCCGGAAACAATCAGCACCGCTGCACCGATCCGCATCGGGCTGACCTGCTCCCCCAGGAACACGATGCCGACCACGAACGCGCCGACCGCGCCGATGCCGGTCCAGATCGTATAGGCGGTGCCCAGCGGCAGGCTGCGCATGGCCACCGCCAACAGCCAGAAGCTGGCGATCATGCCGATGATGGTGACCACGGTGGGGGTGAGACGGGTGAAGCCTTCGGACTGCTTCATGGACACGGCCCAGACGATTTCCAGCAGGCCGGCAAACAATAGATAGATCCAGGCCATGACGGCCCTCCTCTTGGTAGGGCCAGGCCGTCCTGGTCTTTGATTCCCGATGTGGGGGAGGTCGTTCCTCCTGGCCGGCATTCTAGCAACGGGAGCCACGCCCGGCCGCCGTGGCCGGGAACGGGTTACAGCCGATTCAGTGCGTGAAGCTGGCATCGACGCACCCGCCTGCGCTAGAATGAGCGCCTGCCATCGGCTAGCCGATGTGCGGTCCGGCTGTGGTCTCCGGCGCATCGCGCGCTGCTTCCCCTGATCCGTGAACTGGCCGCCCTCGGGGCGGCCAACGTCTCTATGGTGGCCCCGTCGGCCCCTCGCGACGCTAGGTCGAAAACCCCGCCAGGGCCGGAAGGCAGCAACGGTATCGATCGACGCGGGCGCCGAGGTCAGCCGGCGGGGCCATCGCCTTTTCTGGCGACACCCGGCCCTGGCAGCTGCCAACCCTGGTTGGCGCCCCTCGCCGGGCATGGCCCATCGCTACTGCAGCGCTCGCTCCAGCGCCTCCAGTTCGGCAGCCCGCGCCGTATCAGCGGGCTGGCCGGTCCTGCTCACGGCGGATCCTGCACCAGTACGTGCGGCGCGGTCGGGTCGGCCAGCGGCACGCACTGCCCCGGCTGCGCCACGCGGTGCCCGCGCACGGCCAGCGCTTGGCCATCGGCCACGCTGGCGTAGTGGTAGAGCATCATCCGCGCCTGCAGTTCGATGCTGTACTCACGCTCCAGGTCGTCCACGCCCGTGTGTGACGGGTTGCCATGCAGGCCGCAGTCGTGGGCGATCAGCTCGTTGTCGTTGGCGTAGCGCGCCAGCATCTCCGGAATCGGCCGGGTATCGCCGCTCCAGGTCAGCGCGCCCTGCAAGCGCAGGCCATAGGCCGTCTCCGGCCAGTGATGGCGCACCGGAAACACCTCCAGGCGCATCCCCTCATGCCAGAACGCCTCGCCCACCACGATCAGGTGGAAGGCATCCCAGAAGTTCGCACCGCCCTCGGCCAGCACGTTCGGATAGTCAGCAATGCGCTTGTGCAGCAGCGGCACCACCGTGGCAGGCACGTACAGGCGCACCTTGCCGCGCCGGTGCGCATTGAAGAAAGTGTCCACGAACAGGCGCTCGAAGCCGGCCACATGGTCCAGGTGCACATGGGTGACGAACAGCGCCTGCGGCATGTGCCCGTAGTGCGCCTTGAACGCGGTGAGGCCTTCACCGCCGCAATCGATGGTCAGCCACGGGCGACCACCGCGCTCGATCACCGACATCGGCGATCCCAGCTCGACCGCCGACGCATTGCCGACGCCGAGGAAACGCAACGACCAGTCCATCAGGTGCCCCGGTTCCACGCCATGTCATAGGCACGGCGCAGCCGTGCGTAGTCCTTCTGCACATCTTCCACGCTGCGCTCGCCGCGCAGCTTGACCAGCGAGCGCAGCAACCGCTTGAGGTTGCGTTCGCGCCAGCCGGTGGCCGGGATGCGGATCACCCCACGGTCGAAATCGATCAGCCAGCCATGGCCACTGCCATCGAACAGGATGTTGTGCGCGTTGAGGTCGGCATGGTCCAGGCCGGCACGGTGGAAACGGGCGATCAGCCGCCCGGTCTCTTCCCAGGGCGCGCCCCGGCCCGCAACCAGTGCGCGGTCGGCCAGCGAGCGCACGTCCTCGATCCGTTCCATCAGGATCGCCGCCCGGTAGCGCAGGCCTTCACGCATGTAGAACGCGGCGATCGGCCGTGGCACCGGCAGCTTCTTCTCGCGCAGCGCGCGCATCAGGCGGAATTCGGCGAAGCTCCGGGTCCGGTCCGAGCCGCGCCAGAGGTACTGGTCGTGGCTGATCCGGGCCGCCATGCCGCCGCGCAGGTAGTGGCGCAGCACGCTGGCACCGAACGGCGCATCGACGAACCAGGCGCTGCCGCGGCCGCCCTCGCCCACCGGGCGGGCCTTGCTGCCCCAGTGCTGGGGCGAGAACAGGCCAATATCGGCTTGCCGCAGCCGCTCGCGGTCGAACAGAATGGCCCCGATGCCGCGACCCTCGCGGCATGGCGTCAGCGCTTCATTGGCGTCGAATGCGACCATTTCATTGAGTCTAACAACACATGGCATCAGCGTCCTCCTCCTTGTGCCTCCTGCGCTTGTCCGCACTTGGCGATGTCACCCACGTGGTGCCCCTGGTGCGCACCCTGCAGGCCGCACGCCCGGACACGCCGATCCACTGGATCATCGACAAAGCCGGCCACAAGCTGCTCGACGGGCTGCCCGGCGTCACCTTCCATGCCTACGACAAGAAGAGCGGCATGGCCGGGGTCAAGGAACTGCGCAGGCACCTGCCACCGGGGCGCTTTGAAGCGCTGTTGCAGATGCAGGTCGCGTTCCGCGCCAACCTGCTGTCGGCCTTCATTCCGGCCGAGCGCCGCATCGGATACGACCGCAGCCGCTCCAAGGACCTGCACGGGCTCTTCATCAACGAGCGTATTCCCGATCGCCCCGGCATCCACGTGCTGGATGCCATCGGCAGCTTCTGCGAGCCGCTGGGCCTGCGCCAGACCGAAGTCAGCTGGGATCTGGCCGTGCCGCCGTCCGCCTTCGAGTGGGCCGCCGCGCAGTGGCAGGACGATGGCCGCCCGGTGCTGATGATCTCGCCCTGTTCCAGCCACGTGCGCCGCAACTGGTACGCCGACCGCTACGCCGCGGTGGCCAACCATGCCGTCCAGCGCGGCTGGCGGGTGGTGCTGTGCGGTGGCCGCAGCGAACTGGAGCGCCACATGGCCGATGCGATCCAGGCGCAACTGCAGACGCCTGCATTGGACCTGGTTGGCAAGGACACGTTGAAGCAGCTGCCTGCCCTGCTGGCCCGCGCCAATCTGGTGATGACCCCGGACTCGGGCCCGATGCACATCGCCAACGCAATGGGCACCAAAGTACTGGGGCTGCATGCGGCCAGCAATCCGGACCGCAGCGGCCCGTACTCGGACCGCCGCTATTGCGCGGACCGCTACGACGACGCAGCGCGCAAGTACCTGGCCAAGCAGGCCACCGATCTGAAGTGGGGCACCAAGATCGAGTTCGACGATGTAATGGAACTGATTACCGTCGAAGACGGTATCGCCGCCTTCGAACGCTACGTCGCCGACCACCTGGGGTGAGCGGCGGACTGCCCGGGATCACGTGCGCTGCGCGTAATCCTGATAGGACTTCTCTTCCACGTACGCCGAACCCAGCGCCAGGTTGATCGCCTTCTTGATGCGCGCGCGCTCGTCGTTGCGCAGGTAGACACTGCGCGCCAGGTCGATGAAGCCCTGGTCGAACGCCTGCGCCTTCTCCTTCAGGCGGATGTCGTCCTCGATGTCCCACAGCTGCTCGTTGACCGCCTTCAGCTCGGCACGCAGCTTGGCGATGTCCTTCACCGCAGCCGGGTGTGCCATCCAGGTCTGCTCCAGCGCCGACAGCTCCCTGCGCACATTGGCCAGCTTGCCCTCGTCGCTGATGCGCTCGGACTTGATCTGCAGGATCGAGATCTTGTCCAGCAGCTCGCCGAAAGAAACGGGGACGAGGATTTCAGCGGTCATCGGGGAAAGCTCCAGCAAGTGATGTGTGCAGTTTAACCCGCGACTGGCGATGGGACAGTTCAGGTAGAGCCACGCCGCGCGTGGATGGTCCAGCCCTGCAGCAAGTGCATCCACCCATGGCGTGGATTTACTGATGCATCTGCTGGAACAAGCCCCTCTGTTGAGGGGCTGCCCCGACAGGGGCGGGGAGAGGCCGGCAAAGGGAGGGGCCCGAACGTTGCACGGCAACGTTTGGGGCGACGCGCAAAGCGCGTCGCGTCCCGCGCCAGATAAAGAAAAAGGGCCGCCTTTCGGCAGCCCTTTTTCTTTATCTGGCGGAGAGGGGGGGATTCGAACCCCCGAGGCGCTATAAACGCCTGCCTGATTTCGAGTCAGGTACATTCAACCACTCTGCCACCTCTCCGGGTGGTCCCCGGCGGACCGGGGACGCGCATCATACGAGGAAGTGAGGCCGGCGACAAGTCATTCCGGTCAACGAAGTGAAAATTTCCTGAGTGCATGCCTTGCCGGATGCCTGCAGCCCCCCGATGATGCCTGTCTCCCCAGCAATACCCCGCCCCCGCACCCCATGATCGAATTCGGACACCTCACTCACCCCGGCCTGCGCCGCGAGCTCAACGAAGACACCTACTACGGTGACAGCGAGCTGGCCCTGTGGCTGGTGGCCGATGGCATGGGTGGCCACGCCTGCGGCGAGGTGGCCAGCGCGCTGGCGCGCGAAACCATCGTGCGCGAGATCCGCCGTGGCGCGCCGCTGGCCCAGGCCATCCGCACCGCTGACGAAGAGATCATCCGCGCCTCGCGCCGGCGCAACGACACCCTGCCGATGGGCACCACCGTGGTCGCCGCACGCGTGCAGGGCACTCGCTATGAAGTGGCATGGGTCGGTGACAGCCGCGCCTATCTGTGGCGTGACGGCCAGCTGGCCCAGCTCAGCCAGGACCACAGCGTGGTGCAGGAACTGGTCGCGCAGGGCAACCTGACGGCCGAACAGGCGCGTGCGCATCCACATCGCAACGTGGTCACCCAGGCGCTGGGCGTGACCGACCCGGCGCATCTGAACGTGGCCACCACCAGCGGTGAGCTGCGCCCGGGCATGCAGCTGCTGCTGTGCAGTGACGGCCTGACCGAGGAAGTGGACGACCGCAGCATCGCCCGCACCCTCGCCTTCGACGATGCCAGCGCGCAGGAATGCGTGGACACGCTGGTCGCGGCCGCGCTCGACGGCGGTGGCCGCGACAACATCAGCGTGATCCTGGTGCGCTGCCATTAAGCGGCAGATCCACGCCATGCGTGGATACGGCACTGCCGGCCAGCGTCCGGCAGTACCCCATGCCAGGCATTACGCGCTGGCGGGCTCTTCCACCTTCGGGCCATCCCACAAGGCGTAGCCGGCCTTCTTGCGCAGTCGTTCCAGACGCGCGCTGTGCGCTTCCAGTTCCGACGGCGTGGCCACCACGCGTGGGCGCGGCAGCAGTTTGCTGGTATCGAAGGCCTGCAGCGCGGCACCGGCGCCACCACCGTCATCGTCGCCCATGCCGAAGCCGATCTCTTCCTGGCCCGAGGTCAGCGCGATATAGACGTCGCCCAGGATCTGCGCGTCGAGCAGGCCGCCATGCAGCGCACGGTGCGAATTGTCCACGCCCAGGCGCTTGCACAGCGCATCCAGCGAATTACGCTGGCCCGGGAAGCGCTCGCGCGCCATCACCAGGGTATCGATCACCGTGCAGCGATCGGTGATCTTTCCATACTGCGGGCCCAGCAACGACAGCTCGTTGTCGAGGAAGCCCAGGTCGAACGCCGCGTTGTGGATGATCAGCTCCGCGCCATCGATGAAAGCCAGGAACTCATCGGCGATCTGCGCGAAGTCCGGCTTGTCAGCCAGGAACTCCAGGGTCAGGCCGGTGACTTCCTGCGCGCCCTGTTCGAATTCGCAGTCCGGCTTGATGTACTGGTGGTAGTTGTTGCCGGTCGGGCGGCGCTTGAACAGCTCCACGCAGCCGATTTCAACGATGCGGTTGCCCTTCTTCCATTCCAGGCCGGTGGTTTCGGTATCGAGGATGATCTGGCGCATGGACTCAGTTTACCGGGCTGGCGTCACGGATCTGGATGGCCGCGTTGCGCGCCAGGGTATCCACCCGCTCGTTGTCCGGGTCACCGGAGTGGCCCTTCACCCAGCGCCAATCGATCTGGTGCCGCAGCGTCGCCGCATGCAGGCGCTCCCACAGCTCGCGGTTCTTCACCGGGTCGCCGCCGGCGGTCTTCCAGTTCTTGCGGATCCAGCCGGGCATCCATTGGGTCAGGCCCTGCCGCACGTACTGCGAATCGGTATAGAGCACGATGTTGCACGGCTCGGTCAGCGTTTCCAGGCCGGAAATGGCCGCCATCAGCTCCATCCGGTTGTTGGTGGTGTGCGCTTCGCCGCCGCTCAGTTCACGCTCGTGGCCCTTGTAGCGCAGCAGTGCAGCCCAGCCGCCGGGGCCAGGATTGCCAAGGCAGGAGCCGTCGGTGTGGATTTCAATGGTTTTCAATACAACTCCAGATCAGGTAGCAACGGTGCCGTGCCAACGCACCGGCAACGGTTTCGGCCCGGGCAGGGCCAGCGTTCGTTTTTCAGCATGGAACAGGCAGGCCGCGCGAAGTGGCGACCAACCGCCCGGGCGACGGCTGCCGGCGCCGCGCCAGAGCGGGCCGAGGAAACGCATATCGTCGCACTCCAGCCCGTGGCGGCCGAGCAGCAGGCGGATCCGCTGCGGCGTGCGCACCACCAGCCCGTGCTGGCGCCAGTGCGTGCGGTAAGGGCTGAACGGGTTGAGGCTGCTCAGCCACAGATGGCCGCCCGGCATCAGCACGCGCTCGCACTCATCGAGCAACCGATCAGCGTCAGCTGCGGTGACATGCTGCAACACGACCGCATTGACGCTTTCATTGGCCAGCGGCAGCGGCAACGCACAGCGGGTGTCGCCGGCATAGCCGTGCCCCTGCCGGTACAGGCGCAGGCCGCGCCCGCCAAGCTGCGCATCGTCCAGCCATGCGGCACTCGGCGCGATCCACAGCCAGGGCTGCACCGGCAGCAACGACAGCTGCGGCAGCAGCAGTTGCCGCTCCAGAACGCGCAGGGCTTCCGCCGGTTCGCTGTCGAACCACGGGGTCTGGCTCGCTTGACGGGTGCTCTGCAGCGCGGGCATGGTCCAATTCTATGCGACTGACTGCCCTGCCCGCATTTGCGGACAACTACATCTGGACCTTGATCGACGACGACGGTAACGCCGTGGTCGTCGATCCCGGCGATGCCGCGCCGGTGCTTGCGCTCGCCGATCAGGGCCTGCGCGTGGACACGATCCTGCTCACCCATCATCACGATGACCACATCGGTGGCGTGCCGGTGCTGCAGGCACGTTTTCCTGGAGTCCGGGTGATCGCACCCGTCGAGGAGCGCATCCCCACGGCAACCGAACGGGTCGGCGAAGGTGAACGCGTTCAGGCACTGGGTCAGGCGTTCCACGTACTATCCGTGCCCGGGCATACCCGCAGCCACATCGCGTTTCACACTGCTGAACATCTTTTCAGCGGAGATTCGTTGTTCAGCCTGGGCTGTGGACGCCTGTTCGAAGGTACGCCGTCCCAGCTGCTGGCATCGATGCGCAAGCTGGGTACCTTGCCCGCGCAACTGCTGCTTTGTTGCGCTCATGAGTACACCGTGTCAAATGCCGTCTTCGCGCGGCATGTCGACCCCGCCAACGCTGCCTTGCGGCAGCGCCAAGAGGAGGCTTTGGCCATGCGCCGCGATGACCGTTCCACCCTGCCGGTAACCCTGGCCAGCGAATTCGACTGCAATCCGTTCCTGCGTGTGCACACTGCGCCGATCCGCGCGTCGGTGTCGGCACACCTGGGCCGTGACGTCGTTGACGACGTCGACGTGATGGCCGGTCTCCGGCACTGGAAAGACGGCTTCCGCGCATGATGCGCCGAAGTCTGCCGCTGGCCCTGGGCCTGGTCCTGGGGCTGGCCGGAACCGCCGGCGCCCAGTCGCTGGGCGCTGGCATCGGCCAGAACCTGACCGCCGCCGCGGCCCTGCCGCTGGATCCGGCCGCGTTGCCGGCCGCGTCGGTCCGCAACGGCCAGGAGATCTTCTCCAGCTTCCGCGACGGCCTGGCCGAGCCCACCTGCAATGCCGAGGCCACCAGCCCGCGCTGGCAGAAGCAGTTCGCCCACGCCCCGTCGCGCCTGGCCAACCAGGATGACGATGCACTGGTGCTGTTCGGCTATGTGGTCGAAGAGCTGCGCAAGGCCAACCTGCCTACCGAGTTCGCGCTGATTCCGTTCGTGGAAAGCGGTTACCGGCCCAATGCACGCAATGGCAGCGGCCCGACCGGCCTGTGGCAGTTCATCGCCACCACTGCGCGCAATCACCGCGTGCCCATGGCCAACGGCTACGACGGGCGCCTGTCGGCGGTCGATTCCACCCAGGCCGCAGTGCGCTACCTGAAGACCCTGCACGGCATGTTCGGCGGCGACTGGCGCCTGGCCACCATGGCCTACAACGCCGGCGAGTACCGCGTGCTGCAATCGATGCGCAAGGCCGGCATGAACGCGCAGAACGCCAAGCCCTCGGCGCTGCCCGGCCTGTCGCCGGTCACCCATGCCTACGTCGAGAAGCTGCATGCCCTGGCCTGCGTGCTGGAAGATGTGGAAGACCAGCCAGGTGTCATGGCCTCGCTGGACCGCACCGTGCCCGTACTGAAGGACCACACCTTGCCCGCCGGCACCAGCGTCCAGCAGTGGGCCGCACAGCGTGCCCTGGACCCGGCCAGGATCGTCCGCCTCAACCCCGCCCTGGCGGGCGGTGGGCGCGTCTCGTCCGGCACCACCCGCGTGCTGGCGCCGGTCTCGGCCGCCAGCACGACCGTGGCGGACACCGCCACCGCACTGGTGGCCAGTAGCGTACCTGTTGCCGCCGCCTCGCCAGCGCCACAGGTCGCCAAGACCGTGGCCGCGATCGCCGATCGTCCGCGCAGTCGTCGCCACACCGTGCGGGATGGTGAATCGGCCTGGACCATCGCCCGCCGCTATGGCATGCCGGTCAAGGCGCTACTGTCGCTGAACGGCCTGAGCGGCAGCAGCGTGCTGAAGCCGGGCGCCGTGCTGCGCGTGGAGGACTGAGTCCGGCGCGGCACCGCCGCGCCCTGCCCGCCCCTTTGTTCTGGAGAGCCGAGCCCACGCTCGGCTTTTTTCATGCCTGCGCCCAGCAGGCGCAGTCGAGCATGGCTCGACGCTACGCATCGGCAGGCACAAAAAAGGCCCGGCATTGCCGGGCCTCTCTCATGGGTGCCGCCGCGAGGCTTACAGGTTCGCTTCGGTGGTCTGGATCATGAACTTCTTGCGCATCGCTTCGATGTAGGCCTTGGCTGCGGCCATGCCGTCGATCTGGCTCAGCTGTTCCTTCAGCTGCTTCTGCTGCTCTGCAGTCACTTCCTTGATGTCGCCCGGATTGACCTTGTTCACCGCGAACAGCAGCGCGTGGCCATTGACGTCGACCTTGCCATAGCTCGGCTTGCCTTCAGCCGGCACCGGCGCACTGAAGATCGCGCGGTTGATTTCCGGGGTCGGCACCGGCTGGCTGCGCGGCAGGCCCGGCATCGGGCTCAGCTGCAGCTTCTCGCTGGCGGCCAGCGACTGCAGGGTGGCGCCCGCCTTCAGCTTGGCCAGGATGGCATCGGCCGCCTTGTCGCTGGCCTGGCGCTGGCGATCAGCACGGATCGCAGCGATCACCTGGTCACGGGCCTTGTCCAGCGGCAGGGCCTGTTCCGGGGTGTGTGCAGCCACACGGATGACCACGCTGTGGTTGGTCGCGCCGCCCAGGGCGATCGGGTCACTGGCGGTACCGTCCTGCACCAGCACGTCGGAGAAGGCGGCACGCAGCACGGCCGGGTCAGCGGCGATGCCGCTGGCGGTCGCGCGGGTGATCGGGCCCAGGGTCTGCAGCGGCAGGTTCACTTCCTTGGCGGCGGCCGCCAGGTCGCTCGGGCTCTTGTTGATGGCATCGACCAGGCGACCGGCCAGTTCGTTGAAGCCGCGCTCGCCGTCGGCCTTCAGCTGCTCGGCAGCCAGCGTGTCACGCACTTCCTCGAACGACTTGCCCTGGCCACCGCGCACAGCGGCCACCTTGATGATGTGGTAACCGAACTCGGTCTTGACCGGGCCGATCACGTCACCGGCCTTGGCCGCAAACAGCGCGTCCTCGAACGGCTTGACCATCGCACCGCGCTCGACCCAACCCAGCTCACCGCCCTGGTCCTTGGAGCCCGGATCTTCCGAATTGGCCTTGGCCAGCGCAGCGAAGTCGGCACCGGCCGCCTTGGCTTCGGCAGCGATCCTGTTCGCCTTGGCTTCGGCGCCGTCACCGGTGATCAGGATGTGCGAGGCCTGGCGCTGCTCCGGCGAGGTGAACTTTGCCTTTTCCTCTTCATAGCGCTTGCGCAGGGTCGCTTCATCGGCCGGGGTCGGTGCCGGCAGGTTCGCACCGTTGATCTCGACGTACTCCAGCGACACGCTCTCGGCCTGGCGGAAATCCTTGCCGTGGCTGTCGTACCACTGCTTGATCTGATCATCGGTGACCGGCGCGGTATCGGCCGGTACGGGCGGCAACGCGGCCAGCTCGACGTCGCGGGTTTCGCCCAGCAGCTTCAACAGGCGCTCGGTCTCGGCCTGGGTGACGAAGCCGGAGCTCTGCAGGCCCGATGGGATCACCGACTGCTGCAGGCTCTCACGCACCAGTTCCTGGAACTGGGTCGGGGTACGCGGCGGATTGCCACCGGCCAATGCCAGCCGGTAGTTGTTCTCGTTGAACTTGCCGTTCGAATCGAGGAACGCCGGCATGGTCGCGATGTATTCGCGCACAGCGCCGTCGCCGATCACCACGCCCGCCTGTTCACCGACCAGGCGCACGACCTGTTCGTCGATCAGCTGATCGAGCACGGCCATCTTGTTCTCGGTGCTCTCGAACGCGCGCGGGTCGAAGTTGTCGCCCTGCTGCTGGCGCTCACGCATGCGCTCCTGCTCGAAACGCGTGCGGAAATCCTGCGAGCTGATCTCATGGTGCTGCCACAGCATGCGCACCGGCCACCACGACGGCGCCGAACGCCACCAGGTGGGCGGCGCGGAAACCTTGGCCACGTTCTGTGCGCCAACGCCACCGAGGTAGCTGTTGTCGATCACGAACAGGAACGGAATCATCAGCAGCCCCAGGATCACGGTGACGATCCAGCCTGAGGTCTTGTCGCGGAGTTTCTGCAGCATGGTGAGGAATCACAAGGCCTGATTGGCGAGCCCGGCAGTGTAACCCGCTTCGCCGCAGGGACCAAAAGCAGCACCGACGCGGCCTGCGCCCACTTGCGCAGGCACGCACCATCAGTGCATCGGCCAACTCCATCCTGGCGCAAAGAAAAAGCCCCCGGCTTGCGCCGAGGGCTTTTAGAGTTGGCGGAGCGGACGGGACTCGAACCCGCGACCTCCGGCGTGACAGGCCAGCATTCTAACCAGCTGAACTACCGCTCCGCGCTTGAACTTTGCAGGTGCCCAGTATATCCGAAGACTCGCTGGAAACCCAGCCCGATGAACACTTTTTTCAAAGTTTTTTCACAGGGACTTAAGAAGTCTGCAATGGCGGAGCGGACGGGACTCGAACCCGCGACCTCCGGCGTGACAGGCCAGCATTCTAACCAGCTGAACTACCGCTCCGTTCTTGCAAAGACTTTTCGCCTTCCTCCCGAACCTCTCGGTGAGAAGACAAGGCCCCCAGCCTTGAACCGGGGGCCTCGATGTACTGGCGGAGCGGACGGGACTCGAACCCGCGACCTCCGGCGTGACAGGCCAGCATTCTAACCAGCTGAACTACCGCTCCGCGTTGTTACTTTTTTGCTTTCAGCCGGCCTGGACCGGGGAGAAAACAAAGCCTCCAGCTTTTGGCCGGAGGCCTCGTTGAATGGCGGAGCGGACGGGACTCGAACCCGCGACCTCCGGCGTGACAGGCCAGCATTCTAACCAGCTGAACTACCGCTCCACACTCAAACTTTTACCGCGGTGCTGTGGTGGGTGCTGAGGGTTTCGAACCCCCGACCCTCTCCGTGTAAAGGAGACGCTCTACCGCTGAGCTAAGCACCCCAGCGAGCCGCTTAGTTTACAGCATCCTTCAGGGCCTTGCCAGCCTTGAACGACGGATTCTTCGAAGCAGCGATCTTGATGGTGTCGCCGGTCTTCGGGTTGCGGCCGGTGCGGGCAGCACGGTCGCGGACCTGGAAGGTACCGAAGCCAACCAGGGTGACCGCATCGCCGTCCTTCAGCGCCTTGGTGATGGCAGCAACGACGGCATCGACAGCGCGGCTGGACTCTGCCTTGGTCAGGTCGGCAGCTTCAGCAACGGCATCGATCAATTCGGTCTTGTTCATTCTCTACAACTCCTTTGGCGGTGGGTTCCGCTTATTCGACAGGGAAGCAACCGCACGCCATCTGCATGCGGCCGCCATGTGGAAACGGTTCGCCGAATTCCAGCGATCACCAGACTGCGATCACTCATTCGCGAGTGCTGCTTTTATACCAGTGGCCCTACCCCCACGCAAGCTGGAAAGCCAGCAACGACGCGGGTTTCGGGCCATTGGACAGCGCGCGTCAATGCTTGACGCGCGCGTTTCCACTCGGTTTGGCCTTGCTGCGCACCGTGACACGCTGCGCACTCTTGCGCGCCTTCTTCGGTGCCAACGGACGCTCCAGCGCCAGGTCCAGGACTTCTTCGATGTACTTCACCGGCACGATCTTCAGATCGCGGGTGACGTTGGCCGGGATGTCGGCCAGGTCCTTGCGGTTCTCTTCCGGGATGATGACTGTGCGGATGCCGCCACGCAGTGCAGCCAGCAGCTTCTCCTTCAGGCCACCGATGGCAGTGACGCGACCACGCAGGGTGATCTCGCCGGTCATCGCCACATCGGCGCGCACCGGCACCCTGGTCAGCATCGACACCAGCGAGGTGACCATCGCCGCGCCGGCACTCGGGCCATCCTTCGGCGTGGCGCCATCGGGCACGTGCAGGTGTACGTCGTGCTTCTGCAGGAAGTCGCTGTCGATGCCGAAGCCGACCGCGCGCGAACGCACCACCGACAGCGCCGCCGACGCCGATTCCTTCATCACGTTGCCGAGCTGGCCGGTCAGGATCAGCTGGCCCTTGCCCGGCACCAGGGTCGATTCGATCTGCAGCAGGTCGCCACCGACTTCGGTCCAGGCCAGGCCGGTGACCAGGCCGATTTCATTCTCTTCCTCGGCACGGCCGAAGTCGAAGCGACGCACGCCCAGGTACTTGTCCAGGTTCTTGCTGGACACGCTCACCAGCGCCTTCTTCTTCGCGCCCTTCTTCGCCTTCGCTGCCGGCTGCGGGCCAGCCAGCGCGATCTCCTTCACCACCTTGCGGCAGATCTTGGCGATCTCGCGTTCCAGGTTGCGCACGCCCGATTCACGCGTGTAGTAGCGCACGATGTCCTGGATGGCATCACTGCCGATCTCCAGCTCTTCCGGCTGCAGGCCGTTGGCCTTGACCTGCTTCGGCACCAGGTAGCGGGTCGCGATGTTGAGCTTCTCGTCCTCGGTGTAGCCGGGGATGCGGATCACTTCCATGCGGTCCAGCAGCGGGCCGGGAATGTTGAGCGAGTTCGAGGTCGCCACGAACATCACTTCGGACAGGTCCAGGTCCACTTCCAGGTAGTGGTCGTTGAATGCGTTGTTCTGCTCCGGATCGAGCACTTCCAGCAGCGCCGAAGACGGATCGCCACGGAAGTCCATCGACATCTTGTCGATCTCGTCGAGCACGAACAGCGGGTTCTTGCTGCCGACCTTGTTGAGGTTCTGCACGATGCGGCCCGGCATGGAACCGACGTAGGTACGGCGGTGGCCACGGATTTCGGCCTCGTCGCGAACGCCGCCCAGCGACATGCGCACGAACTTGCGGTTGGTGGCCTTGGCAATGGACTGGCCCAGCGAGGTCTTGCCCACGCCCGGCGGCCCGACCAGGCACAGGATCGGGCCCTTCATCTGCTTCACGCGCGACTGCACCGCCAGGTATTCAAGAATGCGCTCCTTGACCTTCTCCAGGCCGTAGTGGTCGGCATCGAGCGTATCCTGCGCGACCTTCAGGTCCTTGCGCACCTTGCTGCGCTTCTTCCACGGCACGCCCAGCAGCCACTCCAGGTAGTTGCGCACGACGGCGGCTTCGGCCGACATCGGCGACATCTGCTTGAGCTTGTTCAGTTCATTGCGCGCCTTGGCTTCAACCGCCTTCGGCATGCCGGCCTCGGCAATCTTGCGGGCCAGTTCTTCCAGCTCGCCCGGCGCGTCGTCCAGGTCACCCAGTTCCTTCTGGATGGCCTTCATCTGTTCGTTGAGGTAGTACTCGCGCTGGCTCTTCTCCATCTGCGACTTCACGCGGCCGCGGATGCGCTTCTCCATCTGCTGCACGTCGATCTCGCCGTCGACCAGGCCGACCAGCATCTCCAGGCGGTCACCGACGGCCAGCGTTTCCAGCAGGCGCTGCTTGTCGGCCAGGCGCACGCTGATGTGCGCAGCGATGGTGTCGGCCAGGCGCGCCGGCTCATCGATGCCCGACAGCGTCTGCAGCAGCTCCGGCGGCAGCTTGCGGTTGGTCTTCACGTACTGCTCGAACAGCGACATCAGCGAGCGGGCAATCGCCTCGACCTCGCGCGCCTCGCGCTCGTCGGTGGCGTCGATCTCCACGGCCTGGCCATGCAGCGAGCCGTCGCGCTCGTCGACGTGGGTGACCTGCACGCGCGACAGGCCTTCAACCAGCACCTTGATGGTGCCGTCGGGCAGCTTCAGCAGCTGCAGCACCTGCGCCAGCGTGCCAACCTGGTAGAGGTCGGCCGCATGCGGGTCGTCGGTCTCGGCCGACTTCTGCGCCAGCAGCAGGATGCGCTTGTCCGCCTCCATTGCCTGTTCGAGCGCGTGCATGGACTTGTCACGGCCGACGAACAGCGGGATGACCATGTGCGGGAACACCACTACGTCGCGCAGCGGCAGGACCGGCAGGTCGAGGGTTTCACTTGGGGAACGGGCCATGGGGGCTCCAGGGAAGGGGGAAAACCGCCTCCGGGAGGGCATCTTCCGGAGACAAAAAAAGCCGATGGCCCCGTTATGGGGCCATCGGCTTTCAGATGCAAGGCATTCCTTGAAAATCCTTTCCAATCAACAACCTGGAAGGATCACTCGGCGCCTGCGGCCTTCTGTTCAGGGGCCGCCGGGGTCTGGTAGATCAGGTACGGCTCGGACTTGTGCTCGATCACCGATTCGTCCACGACCACCTTGCTGACGTTCTCCTGCGACGGCAGGTCATACATGGTGTCCAGCAGGACCGATTCGACGATGGTGCGCAGGCCACGGGCGCCGGTCTTGCGCTTGAGCGCCTTCCTGGCGATGGCCGACAAAGCGTCCGGACGGAACTCCAGCTCGACGTTCTCCATCTCGAACAGCTTCTTGAACTGCTTGGTGATGGCGTTCTTCGGCTCGGTCAGGATCTTGATCAGGGCCGGCTCGTCCAGCTCCTCCAGGGTCGCGACCACCGGCAGGCGGCCGACGAACTCGGGAATCAGGCCGAACTTGATCAGGTCTTCCGGCTCGACTTCCGCCAGCACCTTGCCCACTTCCTGCTTGCGCTCGCTGCTCTTCACCTTGGCGCCGAAGCCGATGCTGCCGACGTCGGTGGAACGCGCCTGGATCACCTTGTCCAGCCCGGCAAACGCGCCGCCGCAGATGAACAGGATGTTCTTGGTGTCCACCTGCAGGAATTCCTGCTGCGGGTGCTTGCGGCCGCCCTGCGGCGGAACGCTGGCCACGGTGCCTTCGATCAGCTTCAGCAGGGCCTGCTGCACGCCTTCGCCGGACACGTCGCGGGTGATCGACGGGTTCTCGCTCTTGCGCGAGATCTTGTCGATTTCATCGATGTAGACGATGCCCTGCTGCGCCTTCTCGACGTCGTAGTCGCACTTCTGCAGCAGCTTCTGGATGATGTTCTCCACGTCCTCGCCCACGTAACCGGCTTCGGTCAGCGTGGTGGCGTCGGCCATGGTGAACGGCACGTTGAGCAGGCGGGCCAGGGTCTCGGCCAGCAGCGTCTTGCCCGAACCGGTCGGGCCGACCAGCAGGATGTTCGACTTCGCCAGTTCGACGTCGTCGTTCTTCTGCCGGCTCTCGATGCGCTTGTAGTGGTTGTACACGGCCACTGCCAGCGTGCGCTTGGCACGGTTCTGGCCGATCACGTACTGGTCGAGGACCTCGAGGATCTCGCGCGGCTTGGGCAGCGAACTGCGCGCCGACTGCGCCTTTTCCTCAAGTTCCTCACGGATGATGTCGTTGCACAGCTCCACGCACTCATCGCAGATGAACACGCTCGGACCCGCAATCAGCTTGCGCACTTCATGCTGGCTCTTGCCGCAGAAAGAGCAGTAGAGGATCTTGCCGGTGTCCGTGGAACGACCTTGGCGGTCTTCGCTCATGCTTCGCTTACCCAGTTACCCCCCCCGCTGAACGGGGGTTCGATTCGAGAATAGCACAGGGCCGAGGGGACACCAGTCCCACCCGACCCTGCAGGAACGAGGCCTCCCTGGCCCCGTGAAGGCCGGTCAGCCGGCCTGGATCGACTCATCCGGACGACGCTCCAGGACCTGATCGACCAGACCGTAGGCCTGCGCCTCGAAGGCGCTCTTGAAGTTGTCGCGCTCGGTATCACGGGCGATCGTCTCCAGCGACTGGCCGGTGTGCTTGGCCAGCACCTCGTTCAGGCGCGAACGCAGGGTCAGGATCTCGCGCGCGTGGATGTCGATGTCGGTGGCCTGGCCCTGGTAGCCACCCAGCGGCTGATGGATCATCACGCGCGAGTTCGGCAGCGCATAGCGCTTGCCGGCTTCGCCCGCGGCCAGCAGCAGGGCGCCCATCGAGGCGGCCTGGCCGATGCAGGTGGTGCTCACATTCGGCTTGATGTACTGCATGGTGTCGTAGATCGCCATGCCGGCGGTGACCACGCCACCCGGCGAGTTGATGTAGATGTTGATGTCCTTTTCCGGGTTTTCCGATTCAAGGAACAGCAGCTGCGCCACCACCACGTTGGCCATGTGATCGTCGATCGGACCCACGAGGAAGATCAGGCGCTCCTTCAACAGGCGCGAATAGATGTCGTAGGCACGCTCGCCGCGGCTGGTCTGCTCGACCACCATCGGAACCAGGTTCAGGGCTTTGGTTCGGTTGTCCATTACGTGAGGTACCTATCTTGGGGGGCAACAACCCCGCGCCGGCAAAGGCGCGGGGCATCCGGTGATCCGCCCGGGCTTACTGGCGGATCGCGTCCTGGAACGACAGCTTCTCTTCGGTGTGCTGGGCACGCTCGGCGATCCAGTCGATCACCTGCTCTTCCATCACACGGTTCTGCAGGCCAGACATCAACTGGGGGTCGTTGCGGTACATCTCAATGACCTGCTCCGGCTCTTCGTAGGTCGAAGCGATCAGACGCATCGTTTCATTCAGGCGCTTGGCTTCCAGGCGCAGGTCGTTGATGCGGGCCACTTCACCGACCAGCAGGCCGACCAGCACGCGCTTGGCGGCAGCGTCCTTGAAGCCTTCGTGGGCATCGGCCGGGATCTCGCCGACGTTCTGGCCGTTGCGGCGCAGCTGCTCGACCTGCTGGGCCAGCATGGCGCGGGCTTCGTTTTCGACCAGGCGCGGCGGCATTTCGACCGAGGAGTAGGCCGCGATCAGCTGCTCGCCCACTTCGCGGCGCAGGCGGTTCATCAACGCACCCTTCAGCTCGCGCTCCAGGTTGGCGCGGATGTCGCTGCGGAACTGCTCCACATCGCCGCCCTTCACGCCGAAGCTCTTGATGAAGGCTTCGTCGACCGCCGGCACGACCGGCTCGGAGACCTCGGTGACCTTGACGGTGACCTGCACGGTCTTGCCGGCCAGCACCGGCACGCGCCAGTCAGCCGGGAACTCGACGTCCAGGGTCTTCTCTTCGCCCTTGGCCAGGCCGACCAGGCCCTTCTCGATGGTGTCGAACATCATGCCCTGGCCGAGCACGATCGAACCCTTCTCGGTGCCCTCGGCCGGCAGGCGCTCTTCGCCGGCCTGCGACCAGGTTTCCACCGCGACCAGGTCACCGTCCTGCGCGCCACGGCTGACCGGGGCCCAGGTACGGCGCTGGTTCTGCAGGTTCTCGATCATCTGGTCGATGTCGGCGTCGGTGATCTCGGCGGTATGGCGCACGACGGTCAGCTTGCTGACGTCGATGTCGCCGAAGTCCGGCACCACTTCCACGGTGGCGACGAAGGAGAACTCACCCTCGTCGCCCTTGTCGATGCGCGGGCTGCCGACGATGCGCAGGTCGTGCTCGCGCACGGCTGCATCGAAGGTTTCGCGCAGCAGGCCGTCCAGCGCCTCGCCACGGACCTGCGCGCCGAAGCGCTGCTCGATCACCTTGGCCGGCACCTTGCCCGGACGGAAGCCCTTGATGCGGGTGGTACGGGCGATTTCGCCGAGGCGGCCGACGATGTGGCTCTGCAGACGCTCTTCCGGCAGCGAGAAGCTCAGGCGGCGTTCCAGGTTGCCGGTGGATTCGATCGAAGCTTGCATGTTGACTCCTGCCACCGGTGGCCCAGGCCCCCGGCTCGATGATTGGAATGAAACGGTTGTAAGGACGCGACGTCTGGGACGCGCCTGCTTGCCGCAGCCCTTTAGTTTCGCCCAATTCGGCCTGCACTGCCAGCGCGTGCCGGTCAAGGGGGCGCAGATGGCCCGATCAGGGCGGGGACAGGCCGGCACTGGTGCGAAAGGGGGGACTCGAACCCCCACGCCTTGCGGCACTGGAACCTAAATCCAGGGCGTCTACCAATTCCGCCACTTTCGCGTGGCCGGCGCAGGTGTTCATTGTCGCAGGCGATGACGGGAAGCGGAAGGCCTGCACAAAACTGAACATGGCAATTGTGCGCAGCCCGCGCGTTGAACCACCCCGGCGAGCGCAAGCTCATCCGGGGTGGCGGGGTTCACTGCTGCGGCCTGGCCTTGGCCGACGCCGTATCGGCACCCTGCCCGGCTGCAGGATCCACCTCGCGGATCTCCACGCCCCCGTCGCCGGTGCGCCGCAGGGCCGCCGACTCCGGCGTGGCCTTGCGCACATCCACCGAACCATCCGCATTGCGCTGCACGTCCACCGCATCGGGCAGGGCCTCCCGCTCTGCCGGCTGAGCCGGCTGCATCTGCATGGCCTCACCGACCGGGCGTGCAGGAGCACTTTCAGTGCCAGCATCGCGTTCGACGGTCTGCGCGGGATCGTCGGCGGGCGCGCAGGCCGCCAGTGCCAGCAACGCGAAGGAAACCCACAGCGTGCGGTGCAATCGATTGATATGAGCCATCAACATCGTCCTTCGTGCATGCGCCGTCGGCGCGGAAGAGCCATTGGGTGCGATGCAGGATGCGATGCGGTGAGATGCAGCGCACAGCATTGATAACACTGATGACGCGTATGACCCTGATTTCAGCATTGCTTCAGTCGATCCACGCCATGCGCGGATGAAATGCCCCCCCAGCGAACAGGCAAGAAAAAAGCCACTTGGCGGACCAAGTGGCTTTTGTCTGGTGGGCTGTCAAGGATTCGAACCTTGGACCTATTGATTAAGAGTCAACTGCTCTACCAACTGAGCTAACAGCCCGAAATCGGGGCGCGAATTATGACCCGATCCGCTCGGTGGGTGCAAGCACTTTTTTCAACGTGGTTGAAACCAGCACTGCGGGGCCCGCTCCTGCTGCAGATCCACGCCAAACGGGTTCTGCAACGCGTGATCCATCGGAACGATGGGAGTCACACCTATAAGAAAAAAGCCACCTGGCGTACCAGGTGGCTTCTGTCTTGGTGGGCCGTCAAGGATTCGAACCTTGGACCTATTGATTAAGAGTCAACTGCTCTACCAACTGAGCTAACGGCCCGTGAAACTCAGACGCACATTGTAGCGTGCCTTCTGTTTATTGCAATACCGTTTCGGCTGCGCCGATGCGGTTGAATCAGTGGGGTGGCTGAGGGGATTCGAACCCCCGACCACCGGAATCACAATCCGGTACTCTAACCAACTGAGCTACAGCCACCACTGAAACTTTCGCTCCATCGCCGATATCACTGACGCTGGAACCTTGAACATTGCCTGGGGACTGTCACCGAAGCTGCGGTCCGCCGAAGCGAGTCCGATATTCTGGTGGAGTCCTTGCGCTTTTGCAAGCACTTCTTCACATCCGTCGATGCGATCCCGGTGCTCGCCAATGGCGCGCCCGACAGGAATCGAACCTGTAACCGCCGGCTTAGAAGGCCGGTGCTCTATCCAGTTGAGCTACGGGCGCCCGAACCGGAACGGTGTCCAATCCGACGTGGCGTGGGATTGGTCGGGGTAGAGGGATTCGAACCCCCGACATCCTGCTCCCAAAGCAGGCGCGCTACCAGACTGCGCTATACCCCGGTCTTGCAATCCCCTCGGGTTGGGCCCGGGGAGTTGGTCATTGTCGCCAAGCGCGTTGGGAACTGTCAACGAAGGATGCACAGATCCCGGGCCTGCCACAACGCCGAAAGCAGTCATCGGCTATGCTGACGCCCATCGGCCGGATGGCCGTCCCGACCTTCATTCGCACGGAGAACACGCATGCGCAGCGGCAACCCGGCTCTTTCCGAGTCGACTTTCCTCGACCTCGCCAGTGGCTCGGTAGTGACCAGCCCCGACCAGGCCATGACCCTCAACGGCACCGCCAACAAGACCGGCATCCTGCTGCTGTTGACCGTGCTGACCGCGGCGTTCGCCTGGAGCCAGGCGGTCGACGAGTACGGCCAGATTTCCGGCAGCGCGAGCCTGTACGCCATCGGTGGCGCGATCGGCGGCCTGGTGCTGGCATTGATCACCATCTTCAAGAAGGAATGGTCGCCGGTCACCGCGCCGATGTACGCACTGGTCGAAGGCCTGTTCCTGGGCGCCGTGTCGGCCCTGTTCAACATGAAGTACCCGGGCATCGTGTTCCAGGCGGTGCTGCTGACCTTCGGCACCCTGGCCGCCCTGCTGTTCGCATACCGCAGCGGCCTGATCAAGGCCACCGAGAACTTCAAGATGGGCGTGGTGGCCGCCACCGGCGGCATCGCCCTGCTCTACCTGGCCTCGTTCGTGCTGGGCTTCTTCAACATCAACGTGCCGGTGATCCACGACTCCAGCTGGCTGGGCATTGCCTTCAGCCTCTTCGTGGTGGTCGTGGCCGCGCTGAACCTGGTGCTGGACTTCGATTTCATCGAGACCGGCGTGGCCCAGCGCGCGCCCAAGTACATGGAGTGGTATGGCGCATTCGGCCTGATGGTGACCCTGGTCTGGCTGTATGTGGAGTTCCTGCGCCTGCTGTCGAAGATCCAGCAGCGCTGAACCAGGCAGAGCCATGAACGACAAAGGGCGCCTTCGGGGCGCCCTTTTCTCTTTGTAACGCGTGGCTGCATTTCCCGGCTAGCCAGCCACGCCAGCCTGTGCAGCGTAGTGCGCCGCAAGGTGTTCGACCAGCGCTCGCACCTTGGGCGCGAGCGCACGTGCATGCGGGTACAACGCGAAGTAGCGCCGCTGGCCGGCATGCCAGGCCGGCAGCACGCGGATCAGACGACCGGCGCGCAGATCCTCCTGCACGGTCAGCGCGGTGAACAGGCTGATGCCCATTCCGGCCAGCGCGGCGGCGTACAGCGCGGGCGTGGCATCCACGCGCAGGCGCTGCCCGGCTTCAACGCTCACGCTGGCGCCGCGCGGTCCCAGCAACCGCCAGGGCGGCATTGACGGCGTGGGACTGAAACCCAGCAGCGTGTGCTGCTCCAGATCCACAGCGTGCCGTGGCAGGCCATGGCGCGCCAGGTAGACCGGTGCGGCGACCAGGATGCGCGGGCAGCTGGCCAGCTCGCGCGCAACCAGTTGGCTGTCCGGCAATGAAGCTGCAATGCGCAGCGCCAGGTCGAAACCACCACCGACCACATCCACCACCTGATCATCCGCCGACAGGTCCAGCGTGACCTGCGGGTAACGCTGCAGGAACGAGGGCAGCCAGTGGGGCAGCTCCTGGCTGGCCACCACCTGCGGCACGCTGATCCGCACGCTGCCGCTGGGCTGCGCCTGCCCGGCGCGAGCACGATCATCCGCCTCCTGCAGGCGGTCCAGCAGCGTTGCCGCCTCGCGGTAGTAATCGCGCCCGGCCTCGGTCAATGACAGCCGACGGCTGTTGCGATCGAGCAGGCGTACCTGCAGGTGCTCTTCCAGCTGCCGCAGTTGCCGCGACATCGCCGAGTGGGTGGTCCCCAGGCGCTCGGCGGCCGCAGTGAAACTGCCCGCGTCAACGATGGCGCGCAGCGCACGCAGGGCGGCGAAGTGATCCATCGGCGGGCAGCTCCACGTGGCGGGGCCCACGGCATGCGGGCCCCGCCAGCTTATCAAGCGCCGTCACCGGCCTTGCGTACCGGCAGCGCGAGGATCGCGTCGGTGCTCATGACATCGCCGAAGGCGTCTTCGATCTGCGCCAGCGAGGCCTCATGCAGCGCGCGATGGCCGATGCGACGGCCGCCGGCCAGATCCAGATCGCGGCTGGCGCTGGCATCGGACGAGACGATCACCCGGTAGCCGCGCGGAGCCGCTGCCGCGTCGCGCGCAGCACCGGCCACGCAGGCGTGGGTCTGCAGGCCGGTGACGATCAGGGTGTCGATGCCGGCGTTCTTCAGCATCGGGTCGAGCACCGCGGCGGACGCGCCGGCGAACACGCTGACATTGTCCTTCTGCACCACGGTCTCGCCCTGGCGCGGCTGCAGGTCGCGATGGAAGGCGGCATTGACGCTGCCCTGCGCGAACAGGGGTGCGCCGGCCGGCAGCACGTGCTGGACATGGATCACGCGGATGCCGTGGGCATCGGCGAATTCGACTACCCGCCTGGCCTGGCGCAGTGCGGCCTCGCCATCGGGAATGACCATGCGGCCACCCACAAAGCCCGGTACAGCCTTGGCATCGAAGTACTCGTTCTGGAAGTCGATCACCAGCACGGCAGTCTTCGCCGCATCCAGCGAGGTCGCGACCGGCGCACCCGCCATATGGCGGATGGTGGGATGGGCCGGCTCGGCAGCAGCAAGCGGGAGGGTGACGGTCATGCCGATCAGGCTGGCCAGGCCGAAGGCGGTGAGGTTCATGTTCAAGCTCCGGTGCATTGGGAAGTGGGCACAGGATGCCGATCACATTACGCACGAACCAGCCGCCCAGCGGCACATGATCTGTGCGATACACGCACAGAAAATCCCCTGTAGAGGCACCCCATGGGTGGCTGCGGACCGTAGGGGCCCCGTCATCCACGCATGGCGTGGATCTACCGAGCCAGCCCACAACGCAACGGGGCGCCCGAAGGCGCCCCGCTGTGGATCCAACCGAGGTCGGCCGGCCGCTTACAGGCGGCTGGCGATGGCCTGGGCAAAGCTCATGGTGGTACCGGTGCCACCCAGGTCGCCGGTCAGCGAGTCCTTGGCTTCCATGGTCGCCACGATGGCCTTGCGCAGGCGCTCGGCATTCTCCGGCTGGCCGATGTGGTCCAGCATCTGCGCGGCCGCCAGCAGCAGCGCACACGGATTGGCCTTGCCCTGGCCGGCGATGTCCGGCGCGGTGCCGTGCACGGCTTCGAAGATCGCCGCGTCCTTGCCGATGTTGGCACCCGGAGCCAGGCCCAGGCCGCCGACCAGGCCGGCGCACAGGTCGGAGATGATGTCGCCGAACAGGTTGGTGGTGACGATCACATCGAACTGTTCCGGACGCATCACCAGCTGCATGCAGCAGTTGTCGACGATCATTTCCTGGAACTCGATGTCCGGGTACTGCGCGGCGACTTCACGGGCGACATTCAGGAACAGGCCCGAGGTCGACTTGATGATGTTGGCCTTGTGCACGGCGGTGACCTTCTTGCGGCCGGTGCTCTTGGCCAGCTCGAAGGCGTAGCGCACGATGCGCTCGGAGCCCTTGCGGGTGATGCGGGTGCCGGAGAAGGCGGTCTCGCCATCGGCCGACACTTCCTGGCCTTCGGCCAGGTAGGCACCTTCGGTGTTCTCACGGACGGTGATCAGGTCGACGTTGTCGAAACGCGACTTGGTGTTCGGGAAGGTGTGGGCCGGACGCACGTTGGCGTACAGGTCGAAGTGGCGGCGCAGGCTGACGTTGATCGAGGTGAAGCCACCGCCGACCGGGGTGGTCAGCGGGCTCTTCAGCGCGACCTTGTTGCGCGCGATCGATTCCAGGGTCACCGCCGGCATCAGGTCGCCGTGCTTTTCCAGGGCCACCAGGCCGGCGTCGGCGTCTTCGTACTCCAGGCCAGTCTTGAGCTGGTCGAGCACGAACAGGGTGGCGTCCATGATTTCCGGGCCAATGCCGTCGCCGCGGATGACCGTAATTTTCTGCGTCATTGATCGATGTTCCGAACAGGGGGAAAAACGCCGTCCGGACGTGCCCGGAAACGCCGGCGCAAAGGAAGTTTCACCGGCAATTATGCCTGAGCCGGGGCCGAGGTCCCAAATAGACCATGGTCCCAGTCCCCGGCTCAGGCAGAATTGCCCGCGCATCCCTCCTCTACCCCCGCCTGTCGGCGCGCCCCTTCAACAAGAAGGGGCTCCTGGGCTGTTGGATCGCGGGACAGGCCCCCTCGCGGGCCCGGTAGTGCCGGCCGCTGGCTGGCAACCCCGGCCATGTCGGGTTCAGGGGATGCCGGCCGCTGGCCGGCACGACCCTCAGTGCTCGTGCGCGGCTGGCGCGGCGGCGCCGCCTTCCAGCTGGTCGAGGAAGGCGACCGCGCGGCGCAGGTGCGGGATCACGATGGAGCCGCCCACCACCAGGCCGACCGAGAAGGTCTCGAAGAACTCCTCGCGGGTCACCCCGGCGTCCTTGCACTGGGCCACGTGGTAGCTGATGCAGTCGTCGCAGCGCAGCACCATCGAGGCCACCAGGCCCAGCAGCTCCTTGGTCTTCACGTCCAGCGCGCCGGCCTGGTAGGTCTGCGTATCCAGCGCGAAGAAGCGGCGCACCACCTGGTTCGGTTCGCCCAGGATGCGCTCGTTCATGCGCTTGCGGAACTCGGTGAACTCGGCGATGCGGTCCTTGCTGCCGTCGTCGGCCGCGCTCATGCCTGGCCCTGCCCGGCCAGCAGCGGCTCGAGCTTGCCTTCACGGTGCAGGGCCATCATGTCGTCGTAGCCGCCGACATGGACGTCGCCGACGAAGATCTGCGGCACGCTGGTGCGGCGGGTCAGCGCCATCATCTTCTCGCGCTCGGCCGGGTCCAGGTCAATGCGGACCTCGGTCCACTGCTGGCCCTTGCTCTTCAGGAAGTTCTTGGCGGCCACGCAATACGGGCAGACGGCAGTGGAATAGATGGTGATGGCGGGGGCACCGCCGGCGGTCTGGGCTGTCACGGGAAACTCCACGATGGATCGACGGTCTACATATGGTACCGGTGCGCTGGAATTTCCACGCCACGGCCGCAACACTGTGGATTAACGAATGGTTGCCCCCCGCCCTGCCACGCTTGGCGCGCCCCGCCCGAGGACCTTCTGCTTGCGAGCCCTGCTGCTGACTACCGCCGTCACCCTGGCCCTGGCCATGCCGCTGGCCCAGGCCCAGGAGAAGCTGCCCGACATCGGCTCTTCGGCCGGCGAGCTGCTGACCCCGGCCCGCCAGGCCGAGTACGGCGCGATGATGCTGCGCGAGCTGCGCAACTACGGCTACCTGCTGGAAGATCCGCTGGTCAACGACTGGCTGCAGACCATGGGTACCCGGCTCGGCTCCAACAGTGACCAGCCGCGGCAGCCGTACACCTTCTTCGTGATGAACGACCGCCAGATCAACGCGTTCGCCACGCTGGGCGGCTACATCGGGGTCAATGCCGGACTGGTGCTGACCGCCGAGCGCGAGGACGAGGTCGCTGCGGTGCTGTCCCACGAAATCGCCCACGTCACCCAGCAGCACGTGCTGCGCGGTGTCGAGCGCGCCCAGCGCGACCAGATCCCGATCCTGCTGGGCATGCTGGCGGCGGTAGTGGCCGCCCAGGCCAGCAACAGCACGTCGTCCGGCAACGCGACGATGGCCGCGATCAGCTCGGGCATGGGCCTGATGCAGCAGCGGCAGATCAACTACACCCGCTCCAACGAGTCCGAGGCCGACCGCCTGGGCATCCGCACCCTGTCGCGCAGCGGCTACGACGTGGATGCCATGGCCGGCTTTTTCGAGCGGATGTCGGCAGCCATGCGCGGCAACGAAGGCGGCTACAGCGTGCCCGAGTTCCTGCGCACCCACCCGGTCAACATCACCCGCATCAGCGAGGCCAAAGCCCGCGCCGAGCAGATGAAGAAGGATACGGTGCTGCTCACCACCAGCACCCCCACCGGCGAGCGCAAGGAGCGGGTGGACCCGGCAGATCCCAGCCTGGGCGAGCCGCTGTTGCGCGGCAACAACCCGCTGCTGCCCGGCAGTGTGCTGCGCCTGCCGATCGGCCAGCTCAACCGTGGCGCCAGCGGTGACTTCGAGTGGGCGCGTGAGCGCCTGCGCGTGCTCAGCGCGGACTCCCCCCCCGAGCTGGAGCGCGAGTACGCCGACCTGGCCAAGCGGCAGAAGGACGGCCTCAACGATGCGCAGCGCTACGGCCAGGCGCTGGCGGTGATGCGCGGTGGCCGTGCCGGTGCCGGCCAGGCCCGGCAGACCCTGGCCGGCCTGCTGCAGAGCCACCCCGGCAACCTGTGGCTGGCGCTGGGCCTGGGCGAGGCGGAGTCGCGCGCAGGCCAGGCGGCCCAGGCCAACAGCCGCTTCGAGCAGCTGCTGCGCGAACACCCCAACAGCCGCCCGGTGGCACTGACCTATGCCGAGATCCTGAACGAACAAGGCAGCCGCGAAGCCGGCCAGCGTGCGCAGGCAATGTTGCGCCCCCTGCTGTCGCAAAGCGGTAACGATCCGGTCTTCCAGCAGCGTTTCGCCCGCGCCAGCGAGTTGGCTGGCGACAGCGTGCGCGCCAGCGAGGCCTATGCCGAGGCCGCCTTCCTCAGCGGGCGGCCAGAACAGGCGCTGATGCAGCTGCAGGCGCTCAAGCGCAACCCGGCGCTGGATTACATCGGCCGCGCGCGGGTTGACGCGCGCATCGAATCGATCACCCCGACAGTGCTGGAGCTGCGCCGGCAGGGCGTGCAGGACCCGGACCTGGACCGCCGCTGAGCACCGCATGACCGGCCGATGGCAATCCAGGTCGGTTCCGGCCGGGTAGTCACAAACATGTCATCAAACCGTAGTCTACTGGCACCACTCCAGTAACCGAGCCCTACGGTGTCCTCGTGCAGAAACGCATCCTGATCGTCGATGACGAGCCCGCGATCCGTGAAATGGTCGCCTTCGCCCTTCGCAAGGGCGATTACGAACCGGTCCACGCCGGCGATGCCCGGGAGGCCCAGACCGCGATCGCCGATCGCGTTCCCGACCTGATCCTGCTGGACTGGATGCTGCCCGGCACCAGCGGCCTGGACCTGGCCCGCCGCTGGCGCAAGGAAACGCTGACCCGCGAAGTACCGATCATCATGCTGACCGCCCGCGGCGAAGAGAATGATCGCGTCGGTGGCCTCGAGGCCGGTGTCGATGACTATGTGGTCAAGCCGTTCTCGGCACGCGAACTGCTGGCCCGCATCCGAGCGGTCATGCGCCGCGCCCGCGAAGATGACGAGGACGGCAGCGTAGCCGTCGGCCCGATCCGTATCGACGGCGCCGCCCATCGCGTGTTCGCCAACGACCAGCCGGTGCCGATCGGCCCGACCGAATACCGTCTGCTGCATTTCTTCATGACCCACCCGGAGCGCGTCTACACCCGCGCGCAGCTGCTGGACCATGTATGGGGCGGCAGCGTGTACGTGGAGGAGCGCACCATCGACGTGCATATCCGCCGCCTGCGCAAGACGCTGGAGCCGTTCAACGCCGAGAACATGGTGCAGACCGTGCGCGGCGCCGGCTACCGCTTCTCCACTGCTACCTGAGTCTCGTCGTGCCGGCACCGCGCACCTGCGGGTGCCGGTGCCGGCAACTCTGCTATAACCCTCGGTTCACCCCAGTGAACCGCCGCACCTCAACGACGAGATCGCAATGCCCCGCCACATCCGCTCTGCCTGGTTGAAGACCCTGGCCACCGTTGCCGCGGTGCTGCTGTTCGCCGGACTGGTGGGGTGGTTCACGGGCCATCTGTGGTTGTGCATCGCACTGGGCGCGCTGGCGGCCCTGGCCTGGCATTACTGGCGCCTGCGCAGCGTTCTGCGCCGGCTGACCGCTCGCCAGCGCTGGGACACCGCCGAAGAAGGCACCGGCGTCTGGAACGAACTGGACCGCCTGCTGTACCGCAACCAGGTGGAAATGCGCGTGCGCAAGCGCCGCCTGCTGGACATGCTGCGCAGCTACCGCGCTGCTGCCGCCGCGCTGCCTGATGCCGTCGTCGTGCTGGATCGCAACAGCCAGCGCGTGCAGTGGTTCAACGAAGCGGCTACCGCTCTGCTCGGCCTGCACCATCCCGGCGACCTTGGCGAGGCCCTGGTCGAACGCCTGCAGCCGATGCCGCTGGCGCATTGGCTGGCCGGCGGCCGCAATGCCGAGCCGATCCTGGACGTACCCTCGCCGGTCGATCCGGCGATCCGCCTGAACCTGCGCCTGATTCCCTACTCGTCGGACTATTGGCTGCTGATCGCGCGTGACGTCAGCAAGCTGCTGCGCCTGGAGCAGGTGCGGCGGGATTTCGTCGCCAACGTTTCACACGAGCTGCGCACGCCGCTCACCGTGGTCCACGGCTACCTGGACATGATGGACCCGGAGGATTTCCCGGGAACCGGACCGATGCTGGAAGAAATGCGCAAGCAGAGCCAGCGCATGGCCCAGCTGGTGGAAGACCTGCTGACCCTGTCGCGCCTCGAATCGCAGGAACACAGCGAGGACGAGACCGTGGCCATGCAGCCGATGCTGGCCACCCTGCGCCGCGAAGCCGAAGCGCACAGCCAGGGCCGCCACCAGATCAGCATCGACGACCTCGCCGGCGTTGACCTTCAGGGCTCGACTAAGGAACTGCACAGCGCATTCTCCAACCTGGTCACCAATGCGGTGCGCTATACGCCGGCCGGTGGCCGCATCGCGGTGGAGTTCCGCCGCGAGGGCGACGGTGCGGTGCTGGCGGTGCGCGATTCCGGCTACGGCATCCCGGCCACCCACCTGCCGCGCCTGACCGAACGCTTCTACCGTGTCTCCAGCAGCCGCTCGCGCGAAAGCGGTGGTACCGGCCTGGGCCTGTCCATCGTCAAGCACATCCTCGGCCTGCACCACGCGCGGCTGGAGATTGAAAGCGAAGTCGGCAAGGGCTCGGTGTTCTCCTGCCATTTCGATGCCGACCACGTGCGCCCGCGCGAGTCCGCCCCCCTGACCTCCCTCGAAGAATGACGCCATGAGCAGCCTCGGATCCCTCCCCCTCCCCGTGAGCCCGGACAACGATCCGTTGCGTGACCCGGCGCTGTACATCAACCGCGAGCTGTCGCAGCTGGATTTCAACTTCCGCGTGCTGGCCCAGGCGATGGACCCGCAGGTACCGCTGCTGGAGCGCCTGCGCTTCATGTGCATCTCCTGCACCAACCTCGACGAGTTCTTCGAGATCCGTGCCGCCGCCGTGCGCCACGCGCAGGAGTACGGCCTGCCACCCGCACCGGACGGGATGAGCCCGCAGGCCATCCTGAGCGCCATCCATGACCGCGCCGCCGAACTGGTGGACCAGCAGTACCGCTGCTGGAACGAGACGCTGCGGCCGGCGCTGATGGAGGCCGGCATCGGCGTGCTCGGCCGCCACTCCTGGACCGACCGCCAGAAGCGCTGGCTGCGCGCCTACTTCCGCAACGAGATCATGCCGGTGCTGTCGCCGCTGGGCCTTGACCCGGTGCACCCGTTCCCGAAGATCCTCAACAAGTCGCTGAACATCGTGGTGGTACTGAAGGGCACCGACGCGTTCGGCCGTGCCGGCCACCTGGCCATCGTGCGTGCGCCGCGCTCGCTGCCGCGCATCATCCAGCTGCCGGAAAAGCTCGGCGGGCCCCAGAACTTCGTGTTCCTGTCGTCGGTGCTGTCGACCTTCGTCGATGAGCTGTTCCCGGGCATGGAAGTCCAGGGCGCCTACCAGTTCCGCGTCACCCGCAATTCCGAGCTGGTGGTGGACGAGGAGGAAGTGGAAAACCTGGCGCTGGCGCTGCGTGACGAGCTGGTCGACCGCGGCTACCGGCCAGCGGTGCGGCTGGAGATCGCGCACGACATGCCGCGCGAGATCGTGCGGACCCTGCTGCAGAATTTCGGCCTGACCGAGAACGCGGTGTACCGCATCGATGGCCCGGTCAACCTCAACCGCATCATCCAGCTGTACGATCTGATCGCGCAACCGGACCTGAAATACCCGCCGATGACCGCGCGCACGCTGCGCGACAGTGACGGCATCTTCGAGACGGTGGCGCGCCAGGACCTGCTGCTGCACCATCCGTTCGACGCCTTCACCGCAGTGCTGGACCTGATCCGGCAGGCGGCAATCGATCCGAACGTGCTGGCGATCAAGCAGACCCTGTACCGCACCGGCAAGGACTCACTGATCGTCGATGCGCTGATCCAGGCCGCGCGCAACGGCAAGGACGTGACCGTGGTGGTCGAACTGCGCGCCCGCTTCGACGAAGAAGCCAACCTCGGCCTGGCCGATCGCCTGCAGGAAGCCGGCGTGCAGGTGGTGTACGGCGTGGTCGGCTACAAGACCCACGCCAAGATGCTGCTGATCGTGCGCCGCGAGGGCCGCAAGCTGCGCCGCTACGTGCACCTGGGTACCGGCAACTACCACAGCGGCACCGCCCGCGCGTATACCGACATCAGCCTGATCACCGCCGATGCGGACATCGGCAATGACGTGCACCTGCTGTTCCAGCAGCTGTCCGGGCTGGCGTCGAAGATGAAGCTCAAGCGCCTGCTGCAGTCGCCCTTCACCCTGCACACCGGCATCCTCGGCCGCATCGAGCGCGAGACGCGCATCGCCGCCGCCGGCCGCCCGGCGCGGATCATCGCCAAGATGAACGCACTGAACGAACCGCAGGTGGTGCGCGCGCTGTACGCCGCGTCGCAGGCCGGCGTGCAGATCGACCTGATCATCCGCGGCGCCTGCACGCTGCGACCGGGCGTACCGGGCATCTCGGACAACATCCGCGTGCGCTCGATCGTCGGCCGCTTCCTGGAGCACAGCCGCGTCTACTGGTTCGGCAACGACGGCGCACCGGAAATGTACTGCGCCAGCGCCGACTGGCTGGAACGCAACCTGCTGCGCCGGGTCGAGACCTGCTTCCCGATCCTCGATCCGGAACTGGCCAAGCGGGTCTACCGCGAAGTCCTGCAGAACTACCTTGACGACAACCTCAACGCCTGGGAACTGGACGCGCACGGCATCTACCACAAGCGTGCCCCAGCCCACGACGAAGCCCCGCATTCGGCGCAGATGGCGTTGATGCAGGGGCTCTGACCCTGCCCCGGTAGATCCCGACCGCTGGTCGGGATTCGATCGCCACGGGGTCAGATCCCTTTCCTGCGGGAAAGGGATCTGACCCCTTGCAGTCCTGCGGCACGCCCTCTTCCAAAATGTGAAGGCCGCGCGGTGACGAGCACACCGCCCCTTCGGCTAACATTCGTCCATGCCGCATACCACCACGACTCCGCCCGCATTGCAGGATGGCGACCTGCTGGCCGCCATCGACCTTGGCTCCAACAGTTTCCACATGGTCATCGCGCGCTATACGCTCGGCCAGCTGCGGGTGATCGACCGCCTGCGCGAGACGGTGCGCATGGCCGATGGCCTGGATGGCAAGGGTGGTCTCTCTTCCGCTGCACGCCAACGTGCACTGGAATGCCTGGCCCGCTTCGGCCAGCGCATCCGCAATGTGCCGCCGCACCGGGTGCGCGCGCTGGCCACCAACACCGTGCGCCAGCTGCGCTCGCCGCAGTCGTTCCTGGTACCGGCCGAGACCGCACTGGGGCATGCCATCGAAGTGGTCAGCGGGCGCGAAGAAGCGCGCCTGATCTACCTGGGCGTGGCCCACGCGCAACCGCCCAAGCCCGGGCAGCGCCGGCTGGTGATCGACATCGGCGGTGGCTCCACCGAGTTCATCATCGGCATGGGCATGCAGACCCTGGAGCGCGAAAGCCTGCAGGCCGGCTGCATCGCCAGCACCCGGCGCTTTTTCCCCGGCGGCAAGCTGAGCAAGAAGCGCTGGAAGGACGCGCTGGCCGAGATTGGCCGCGAGTTCCAGCCTTTCGCCAGCAAGTACCGCGCGCTGGGCTGGCAGGAAGCGTTGGGCTCTTCCGGCACGCACAAGGCGATCAGCGAGATCTGCGCGACGATGAAGCTGAGCAAGGGCGCCATCACCGCCGAGGCCCTGCCGCAGCTGCGCGATGAACTGCTGAAGGCCAAGAAGATCGACGACATCCAGCTGCCGGGGCTGTCCAGCGACCGCCGCCCGATCATCGCCGGCGGCATCCTGGTGCTGGAAGCGGCCTTCCAGGCGCTGGGCCTGCAGAAGCTGCTGGTCAGCAAGGCGGCGATGCGCGAAGGCATCCTGTATGACATCGTCGGCCGCGCCGGCGAGAACGACCTGCGTGACGAATCGGTGGCTGCTCTCAGCCAGCGCTACGGTATCGATACCGTCCAGGCCGAGCGCGTGCAGGACACCGCGCTGTCCCTGCTGGAACAGGTGCAGGAGCGCTGGAGGCTCGATGCCGACGATGCGCGCATGCTCGGCTGGGCCGCGCGCCTCCACGAGCTGGGCCTGATGATCGCGCACAGCGGCTACCACGTGCATGGCAGCTATGTGCTGGAACACTCGGATATCGCCGGCTTCTCGCGCCAGGAGCAGCAGATGCTGGCGGCCCTGGTGCGTAGCCACCGCCGCAGCGTGACCAAGACCGCCTTCGACGCCTTGCCCGAGCGACTGCTGCTGACCGCACGCCGGCTGGCGGCCCTGCTGCGGCTGGCGGTGCTGCTCAATCGCGCCCACGAAGACGATCCGCTGCCGGCACTGGAACTGACCGCCGACGACAACCGGCTGTCGCTGATCGTGCCGCAGGCCTTCATCGATGCCCGCCCGCTGCTGCGCGCGGACCTGATCGGCGAGACCGATGGCATCGCCGGGCTGGGCATCCAGTTCCGTCCGTTCGTGGCCTGAATACGCTGTCCGCTGTTGTCCACAGGACAACCGGGGTGACGCATTTCCCACTCCCACTTTGCGCAGTCTGGCGGTTTTTTGTGCTGCTCCGCACCACAACGGCGCGCTGTGGGCAATCGCTGCCATCACGTAAGCGCCTGCTTTTGTTCACGTTTTGTGAAGGCTGGCGCGGCCGCGTGACATAAATGGATACGAACCCTTTACAGAGCATTAACTAACGAGACTACTATCGGGTCACCGGCTCGGTCATCGACCCTGCTGGTTCCTTCGACGCCCACTTTGGCGTCCTGTGCACGACCTGAGAGAGAGAGCTCGCCATGACTTCACGCACCACCGCACTGGGGCAGGCCATCCGCTACGCCCTGGCTACCACTGCAGCGCTGGCAGCGCTGCCCGCGTTTGCCCAGGAAGGCAGCAACGCCAACCCGACCAACCTCGACCGCATCGAGATCACCGGCTCGCGCATCCGCCAGGTGGACGTGGAGACCGCCCAGCCGGTGTTCGCGATCAGCCGCAACGACATCGAAAAGCAGGGGTTCAGCTCGGTTGCCGACATCCTGCAGAACGTCACCGCGATGGGCAGCCCGACCATCAGCCGCGCCAATGCGCTGACCGCAGGCGAAAACGCGGGCGGCACCTACATCGACATGCGCAACCTGGGCACCCAGCGCACCCTGGTGCTGGTCAACGGCAAGCGCCTGGGCATCAGCACGTCCGGCTACCAGGACATCTCCACGCTGCCGGTGTCCGCCGTGGAACGCATCGAGGTGCTGAAGGACGGCGCCTCTGCGATCTATGGCTCCGACGCCATGGCCGGTGTGGTGAACATCATCACCCGCTCCAATGTCACCGGTGTGACTGCCAACGTCTACCACGGCCAGTACAGCCAGGGCGACGGTGCACGCGACCGCTTCGACGTTGTCGCCGGCTGGAGCAATGAGCGCGTGTCGTTGACCCTCTCGGCCGAGCATGCCGAAGAGAAGGGCGTGTGGGCGCGCGATCGCGGCTTCAGCAAGTACGGCATGACCGATCGCCATCCGTACGACAGCAGCAACTGGACCACCATCAGCCAGTACGGCCAGTTCACGGGTCTGCGCGGCCCGGGCTGTACCGCCACTGCGGGTTGCGGCTATTCCCTCAACCGCGGCGCGGATCCCACCAACCCGGCCAATTACCACCTCACCGATACCACGCCTTTCACCGGTGACGTGAGCAACGCCAACGACCAGATGCATGTGATGTATCCGGTCAAGCGCGACTCGGTCTATTTCGACGGCCGCTTCAAGATCACCGACAACGTCAACTTCCGCACCGAGCTGGGCTACAACAAGCGTGAGTCCACCCGCCAGATCGCGGGCTATCCGCTGCAGTCGAGCACCGCCGGTGTCGGCTCGATGTCGATCAACAGCTACTTCAACCCGTTCGGCCGCCAGCACGGTTACGCCAACCCGACCGCCGTGGCCTGGAACCGCCGTACCTGGGAAGTGCCGCGCGTGACCACCAGCGAGCTGAAGACCTACCGCGCGGTGGCGTCGTTCGACGGTTCGTTCGAGATCGGCAGCCGCTACTTCGACTGGGAAGTGGGCTACCAGTACAACCGCAATGAACTGGAATCGGTGGCCACCGGCAACCTGCACAAGGGTCGCGTCGCCGGCGGCGTCGGCCCGTCGTTCTACAACGCCGCCACTGGCAAGGTGCAGTGCGGTACCGCAGCTGCACCGATCTCCTACGACGTGTGCAAGCCGTGGAACCCGTTGGTTCCGTACGGCACGACGGCTGCCGATGGCCTGTACGGCAACGAAGAACTGCAGGCGTGGCTGTTCCCGGAAGAGATCACCAAGGGCCGCACCACCTCCAAGAACTTCTTTGCCAACATCGCTGGCAGCATCGTCACCCTGCCGGCTGGCGATCTCGGCTTCGCCTTCGGCGTGGAAAGCCGCAAGGAAGAAGGCAAGTACACCCCGGATGCCCTGGCCCAGACCGGCGCTACCACCAACCTGGCCGCAGGCCCGACCGGCGGTGACTACACCGTCAACGAGGCCTACCTGGAAGTGAACGTTCCGGTGCTGGCCGACCTGCCGGGCGCGAAGGAACTGACCTTCAATGGCGCAACCCGCTTCTCGGACTACAACACCTTCGGCAACACGCTCAACAGCAAGTTCGGTTTCAAGTGGAAGCCGATCGACTCGCTGATGGTGCGTGGCACCTGGGCCGAAGGCTTCCGCGCACCGACCATCAGCGACCTGTTCGGTGGTGGTTCGGAGACCTTCGCGCAGTTCAGCGATCCGTGCGACACCCGTTTCGGTTCCTCGGCCTCCAGCGCCGAAGTCCGTGCACGTTGCGCACGCGACATCGCCAATGCGAATACCTTCCGCCAGCTCCGCCAGGGCGGCACCCCGGTGAACACGTCGACGGACGCGACGCCGGTGCCGTTCACCTCCGGGTCCAACCCGCTGCTGACGCCGGAAACCTCGACCAGCAAGACGCTGGGCCTGGTCTGGAGCCCGAGCTTCATCCAGGGCTTCAACGCCTCGCTGGACTGGTGGAAGATCCGCATCGACAACACCATCATCGCCGACACGCCGACCCAGATCCTGCAGGACTGCTATGAGTCGGGCATCGAAGCGCGCTGCTCGCGCTTCCAGCGTGACCCGGTGACCGGCATCGTGACCAACCTGAAGTTCGGCAACCGCAACGCGGGCTTCATGGAAACCGAAGGCTACGACCTGGACGTGAGCTACCGTCTGGACACCCGGTTCGGCAAGTTCAACGTGAACTCGGCCACCACCTACGTGTCCAGTGCGACCTACCGCACCTCCAACGACAACTCGATCGTTCCGATCGTCACCAACGGCATCGGCAGCGCCTTCCGCGTCCGTTCCAACCTGGTGCTGGGCTACGAGCGGGGCAACTTCGGCGCGAGCTGGACCGCGCGTTACTACTCGGGCGTGAAGGAAACCTGCTCGAACATCGCGCTGTACCCGGACGAATGCTCGGATCCGGGTGTGTATGCACCGTGGTACAAGGGCGCCCGCAACTACAACGAGCGTGGTGCGGTCACCTTCCACGACGTGCAGGTGCGTTACTCGCTGCCGTGGGATGCCACCGTGTCGGTCGGTGCCAACAACGTGTTCGAAAAGACCGGCCCGATCATGTACAGCAAGCCGAACTCGGCCTTCTCGTACTACGGTGGCTACGACATCGGCCGCTTCGTCTACATGAAGTACCAGCAGCGCTTCTGATCCATCGCGCTGTGACATGAAGCACCAGGACCACGGCCCTTCGGGGCCGTGGTTTTTTGTTGGCCGCAGCGCCCCTGCGGTGGCCGGCGCCCCCGTCATCTGACGGTCGCAAAGTGGTCATGTCGGCTACATCGCCAGGGCCGAGCATGCCGGAAACCGGGAGGCCCGCCATGCGCTATGCCATCGTCACCGAGACCTATCCGCCGGAAGTCAACGGCGTCGCCCTCACCGTACAGGGCCTGGAGCAGGGTCTGCGTGCAGCCGGACACGAGATCGACCTCGTCCGCCCCCGCCAGTCCACCGAAGCGCTGGATTCGGCACCCGGCACCTTGCTGGTTCCCGGCGCTGCCCTGCCCCGCTACCCCGGCCTGCGCTTCGGCCTGCCAGCCCCGATCCGGCTGGGCCGCCATTGGCAGAATCAGCGTCCGGATGCGGTCTACATCGCCACAGAAGGTCCACTCGGCTGGTCGGCACTGCGTACCGCACGTCGCCTCGGCATTCCGGTCGCCAGCGGCTTCCACACCCGCTTCGACGAGTACCTGCCCGACTATGGCGTGGCATGGCTGCAGGCCGCGGCCATGCGCTGGATGCGCCGCTTCCACAACCAGGCGGACGCTACCCTGGTGCCGACCCGCGAACTACAGCAGTTCCTCGGCGAACAGGGCTTCGAACGCGTGCGCCTGCTGGCCCGTGCGGTGGACAGCCAGCAGTTCGATCCAGGCCGGCGCGACCCTGCACTGCGCGAGGAATGGGGCGTGGATGGCAACGGCCTGGTGGCGATCTATGTCGGCCGCATTGCTGCCGAAAAGAACCTCGGCCTGGCGGTGAAGGCATTCCGCGGCCTGCAGCAGATCCGGCCCAAGGCACGCTTTGTATGGGTGGGTGACGGCCCGGCCCGCGAGAAGCTGGCACATGAAAATCCCGATTTCATCTTCTGTGGCATCCAGCGCGGCGATGCGCTGGCCCGCCACTTCGCCAGCGGCGATCTGTTCCTGTTCCCCAGCCGCAGTGAGACGTTCGGCAACGTGACTCTGGAAAGCATGGCCAGCGGTGTGGCCACCGTGGCCTTCGACTACGGCGCCGCGCGTGAGTACCTGCGCAACGGCGAGAACGGCGCAGCGGTGGACAGCGACGAGCAGTTCATCGAGGCCGCCGTGCAACTGGCCGCCGATGACGCGAAACGCCACGAACTGGGCGGCAATGCCTCACGCGCGATGAAGCGATTGCATCCACAGCAGGTGGTGGCCGAGTTCGATGCGTTGCTGGCCGAGCTTGCGCAGTCGCGGAGGAGCGGCCATGCGCACCACGCCGCTTGAACTGCTGGCAGGGCGCGAGGCGCGCTTGTGCCGGCGGGCGAACCACTACTGCCGGCGCCGCCGCGTGCGCCGCCTGTTCTCGGTCATCAGCCGTCTCGGCGATGGCGTGTTCTGGTATGTGCTGATGGCTGCGCTGGTGGTGCTGGATGGCTTCGATGGCCTGCGCGCCTCGGTGCACATGGCCGCCACCGGCCTGGCCGCATTGCTGCTGTACAAGGGCCTCAAGCGCTGGACGCGGCGTCCGCGGCCTTACGCGGCCGATCTTCGCATCCGCGCCTGGGTGGCACCGTTGGACGAATTCAGCTTCCCCTCCGGACACACCCTGCACGCAGTGTCGTTCACCATCGTCGCACTGGCCTATTACCCCTGGCTGGCACCCTTGCTGGTACCGTTCACCCTCGGTGTCGCGCTGTCGCGGGTGGTGCTGGGCCTGCACTATCCTTCCGACGTGCTCGCTGCCACGGGCATCGCCGTCCTGCTGGCTTCGGCCAGCCTGACCTGGCTGCCGCTGCCGGTGTAGCCCCGGGGTCAGATCCTTTTCCTTCGGAAAAGAGATCTGACCCCCACAATACCGGCGGCGCTACCATCATCATTGATGGCCTAGAATGCAGGCATGACCACGTTGTTCATATCCGACCTGCACCTGGACCCCAGCCGTCCGGAGATCACCGACCTGTTCCTGCGCTTCCTGCGCGAGCAGGCGCCCGGCGCCGATGCGCTGTACATTCTCGGCGACCTGTTCGAGGCCTGGATCGGCGACGACACGCCCTCTCCGGCCGCCGATGCGGTGGCCGATGCGTTGAAGGTGCTGTCCGACAGCGGCGTGCCCGTGTACTTCATCCGCGGCAACCGCGACTTCCTGCTTGGCGAGGACTATGCGCGCCGTGCCGGCCTGCGCATCCTGCCCGACCCGTGCATGATCGAGCTGTACGGCCGCCCGGTGCTGCTGCAGCATGGTGACCTGCTGTGCACCGATGACATCCCCTACCAGCAGTTCCGTGCGCAGACCCGCGACCCGGTGTTCCAGGCGCAGTTCCTGTCGCAGCCGCTGGCCGCACGCATCGCCTTCGCGCAGAAGGCGCGCGAGGCGAGCCAGGCCCGCCAGTCGGAAATGAAGCAGGGCGATCGTGCGCAGTTTGAGACCGTCACCGACGTGGCCCCGTCCGAAGTCGATGCTACCTTCGTCCGCCACGGCGTGGACACCATGATCCACGGTCACACGCACCGTCCGGCCATCCACGCACTGCAGGCCGGTGGACGCGATTGCATCCGTATCGTGCTGGGTGACTGGTACGAACAGGGTTCGGTGCTGCGTGTGGATGCCAACGGCTGGTCGCTGGATACGCTCGCCCGCGATTGATGGATCGCAGGATGCCAACCAGGGTTGGCATCTACCCGAGCCGGTGAACGCGCCCGGGTAGACGCCGCCGCTTGGTCGGCGCTTGGCCTCAGCGGAAGGCCGCGATGGTGGCCTTGGTGTTGACCAGCACGCGCTGGTTGTCAGCGGTACTGGCATTGCCCATCGGGATGCCGTTGTAGCTGATGTTCGGGTTGGACCAGTAGTTCAGGCGCGGGCAGCTGCGGGTGCAGTTATAGGCCATGATCGTGCGCCAGCCGGTGCCGCTGGACGGCTCATAGCGGTAGCCGTGGCCATAGGCGTAGGGTGATGTGCTCGGGTCGGTGGCGATGTCATGCCGCGCGCTCTGCAGGTGGCCGATCTCATGCGCGAATGAGTAGTAGCCGGTCGCGCAATCCCAGTACACCGCCGCAAACGCCGTCGACGCGGTCGAGCCAATCCCCGAGGCCAGGCCGCAGTAGGCACTGTTGTTGATCAGCAGCACGCCGACATCGGCCGCGGTGGTGTTGCGGCTGGTGTGGATGCTGTCCATGTAGCCGTCGCTGGTGCCACGGAAACGCGACAGGTCGGTGGTGAAGTTGCCAGACTCGCTGTAGCTGGTGGTCTCGTAACCGGCCAGTTGCAGCGTCAGGCCGACGTTGCTGTTGCCGTAGCCCTGGTTGGATTCGGCCACCGCCAGCTGCACCAGCGACTGCATGTTGCCGCCATAGGCGGCGACGGCGGCATTGGTCGCCACCACCAGCACACGGATGGTCGCCGGCGTACCGGACGATGCCTGCGCGATGCCGATGCGATCGTTGTTGCCCATCGGGATCTTCGGCAGCTGGTTGTAGTCGGCCGGATGGTCGGCCGGCATCCGCGATTCATCCACTTCCACCAGTACGTGGCGGTTGCCCAAAGGGCGCAGGCGATACAGCTTTCCATCCTTGCGGATCGAGCCGGTGACGGTGTCGCCCGAGCGCACCAGGATCAGCGAATTGCCGGGGTCGTCCTGGCCGTTGGAAGTGGCCGCAGTCAGCTTGTCCGAGGGCGAACGGAACTGGCCGTACCAGATGCTGCCGCCATCGGGCAGTGCTTCGACCTTGCTGCGCAACGCCTGCACCCGCTGGCCGAGCAGTTCGAATTCCAGCTGCGGTTGTGCAGTGGCTGCTGCATCGACACGCACTTCCTGTACCGTCGCCGTGGACGGGGTGGCCAGCAGCTTGCCCAGTGCGGGCTCGCTGTTTGCCGATGCGCGGCTGATGACCGTCACCGGCTCGAACAACGGTGCCGCATGCGCGGCCGCTGCCACCGACAAACCCAACACCAGGCCACCTGCCGCTTTGCCAATCGATCTGGACAACATTGCGTCGCTCCTTGAATGATGTGAACAGCGTTGATGCAGCACGACCCGGTTTGCCGGGTCTGGTCATATGGCCTGCGCGGGTCGTGTGAATTCAATAGGCGAGAGAAGTGAAAATCAGGATTTGTGATCGACCGCATCTGGATTAAGTAAGGTCAAAAGCGTTGCTACACGTCGCGAATACACCGCTTTCGCGCTACCGTGACGCGGCCACGACGGGGAATGCACATGGCACCATCGCAGGACACGGACGAAGATGTCGGCTTGCTGCGGATCGGGCTGTTCTTCGATGGCACCCGCAACAACGCACACAACCTGGCCCGTGGCAGGCCCCAGCTGCCGCAGCCGCGCCCGGCGCAGCTGCGTGCGGATGACGATTCGACCTACCAGAGCCGGTTGACCAGCAGCTACGACAATGGCCTGACCAACATCGCCCGCCTGCAGCAGCTGTACCCGGACAGCCGCAGCGGGACATCGGCGGCCCCCTCGCTGTCGATCTACGTGGAAGGTGTCGGTACCCGCGATGACGCCGACGACGACCTGATCGGACTGGCGTTCGGCATTGGCGCCAGCGGTGTGCGCGCCAAAGTGCAGCGTGCGCTGCAGGTGCTGCTGCCGGCGGCACTGGGTGCACTCGCTGCACGCTGGCAGCGACCACTGCGTGGCGTGCAGCTGGATCTGTTCGGCTTTTCACGGGGTGCGGCCGCCGCGCGCGATGTGGCCAACCAGTTGCAGGCCTGGGATCGCACCCGCTGGCGGCAGCTGTTGCAGGCCGCTGGCCTGTCCTGCACAACGGACTTCGCCCCGGCCGATCCGCCGCTGCGCTTCATCGGCCTGTTCGACACGGTGGTTGCGGTCAGCGGTGGCCGCACCGACGAACAACCTCACCTCGCGCTGCATGCAGGCGTTGCCAGGCAGGTGCTGCAACTGAGCGCGCGTGACGAGCATCGCCAGCACTATCCATTGACCAGCGTGGCGCCAGCGTTCACCGAGATCGCACTGCCCGGCGTGCACGCCAACATCGGCGGCGGCTACAACCAGCTCGAAGAAGGGCCCAAGCTGCTCAGTCGCCCGCGCCGGCAGCTGCTGCGCCGCCCGAGCGTGGCCGAGTACCAGACGCCACCGCTGGCGATCCTGCAGGCGACCACGGCCTACGCCGAGGCACAGGCCGATGCCGAGCGCTGGCGGCAGCAGCTGGGCCTGGACGAAAAGGAAGTCTGGGTGGATGTCTGGCACCAGTGGCAGCAACAGCGTCGCGCCGGCAGCCGCAGCGTAGTGCTGTCACCGGTGCTGTACGTGACGGCGGCCGTGGTGTTGCGCCGGCGCATCGACTGGCGCTACCAGCTGATCGCGCTTCAGGTGATGCAGCAGCATGCCATTGATGCCGGCGTGCGATGGACGGCCAATGCCAACGCAGTCCCCGGCTGGGAGCTGCCGTCCGCCCTGCAACCCATCGCACGACGACTGGTGGCCGGACAGCCACTGACGCAAACCCAGGAGGCGCTGTTGCGGCGGCGTTACCTGATGCAGTCGGCGCACTGGAACTTCGACGCGCTGGGCGACACCGCACTGACCTACGCCGCCGATGCCGGCGTCAGCGAGCTGCCGTACCGGCCGGGCCCCGGCCTGTTCTACATCAACCGGCCAACGGTGGATGGCAAGCGCGTGGTACTGCCGAACGCATGAAAAAGGGGACGGAGGGATCAAGTCGTTTTGGCACAAACGACTTGATCCCTCCGTCCCCTTTTCTTCAACCGGCCTGCTCGACCAGGTTGGCGAGTTCGTCCGCATCGAATCCGGCCAGCAGGCGCGCTTCCATGTTGAACGGCCCGTGCAGGTAGCCGCCGGCGTACTCCACCAGCAGCTCCTTGAAACGCGTGCGCGGCTCGGCACCGGCGCGGTCGCAGTACCAGCGATACCAGCGCGAACCGGCGGCAACATGCGCCACTTCCTCACGCAGGATCACCTCCAGCACATCGGCGGTTTCGCCATCGCCGACATTGCGCAGCTTCTCGATCATGCCCGGGGTGACGTCCAGGCCACGCGCTTCCAGCACGCGCGGCACCAGCGCCATGCGCGCCAGGCCGTCATGCGCGGTCTTTTCGCACATTTCCCACAGACCGTTGTGTGCGGGGAAATCCGCATAGTCGTGGCCATGCACCTGCAGGCGCTCGCGCAGCAGCATGAAATGCCGCGATTCGTCATCGGCACAGCTGACCCAATCAGCATGGAACGCCGACGGCAGGCCCCGGAACCGGTACACCGCGTCCCAGGCCAGGTCGATCGCGTTGAGCTCGATATGGGCGATGGCGTGGATGAAGGCAGCCCGCCCTTCCACGCCGCCCAGTCCACGCCGTGGCACCTCGCGCGGATGCACCAGCACCAGTCGTCCCGGACGACCCGGCATGCAGATCGGATCCGGCGGCGGCGCATCTGCGGCCACCTTCAGGCGACCGGCACGGAACGCGGCCGCATACGCCTGGGTCAATGCGACCTTGCGCAGCGGATCGGCTTCAGCCAGGCACTGCTGCGCAGCGCGCAGCAGGTCGCCACCAACGTCGGGCACATCCACCACGCCTGATCCTCAGGCGCGGCGCTTGTGCTTGGCATCGTCCGAACGCAACTGCTGGATGCGCTCGAAGTAGCCCGGCTCGATACCGGTCGGGTAGTGGCCGTTGAAGCAGGACGAATCGAAGCTGCGCAGCGCCGGGTTGCCTTCGCTCACCGCCGCTTCCATGTCTTCCAGGTCCTGGTAGATCAGCCAGTCGCAGCCCAGGTGGGCCTCGATCTCTTCCACCGTGCGGTTGTGCGCGACCAGCTCTTCGGCCGCCGGCATGTCGATGCCGTAGATGTTCGGGTAGCGCACCGGCGGCGCGGCGCTGGCCAGGTAGACCTTGCGCGCGCCGGCATCACGGGCCATCTGCACGATCTGCTGGCTGGTGGTGCCACGCACGATCGAATCGTCCACCAGCAGCACCACGCGGTTGCGGAACTCCAGGTGGATCGGGTTGAGCTTGCGGCGCACCGACTTCACGCGTTCCCCCTGCCCCGGCATGATGAAGGTGCGGCCGATGTAGCGGTTCTTGATGAAGCCTTCGCGGTACTTCACCCCGAGCACATTGGAGATCTCCAGCGCGGCATCGCGCGAGGTATCCGGGATCGGGATGATGGTGTCGATGTCGTGGTCCGGGCGCAGGCGCAGGATCTTCTCGCCCAGCTTGATGCCCATGCGCATGCGTGCCTTGTGCACCGAGACGTTGTCGATCATCGAATCCGGTCGCGCGAAGTACACGTATTCGAAGATGCACGGGGTGTGCTCGGCCGGCTCGGCGCAGATTTCCGAGAACAGCTCGCCGCGCGCGGTGATCACCAGCGCTTCGCCCGGCTGCACGTCACGCACGCGCTGGAAACCCAGCACGTCCAGCGCGGCCGACTCGGACGCCACGATGTACTCCTCGCCTTCTGCGTGGCTGCGCTTGCCCAGCACCAGCGGGCGGATGCCATGCGGGTCGCGGAAGGCCACCAGGCCCAGGCCCAGCACCACGCTGACCACTGCATAGCCGCCCTTGCAGCGGCGATGCACGCCGGCCACCGCGCGGATCGCGGCTTCCGGGCTGAGCTGGCGCTGCTGCTCCAGTTCGTAGGCAAACACGTTCAACAGCACTTCGCTGTCCGAATCGGTGTTGACGTTGCGCCGGTCCTGTTCGAACACCTGCTGGCGCAGCGCCTCGGTGTTGATCAGGTTGCCGTTGTGGGCCAGCGCGATGCCGTACGGTGAATTCACGTAGAACGGCTGTGCCTCGTCCATGCCTTCCGAACCTGCCGTCGGATAGCGCACGTGCGCGATGCCGACGCTGCCTTCCAGCGTGGACATGGTGCGAGCGTCGAACACATCGCGGACCAGGCCGGTGGCCTTCTGCACCCGCAGGCGGCTGCCATTGGCGGTGGCGATACCTGCCGCGTCCTGGCCGCGGTGCTGGAGAACGGTCAAGCCGTCATACAACTGCCCGGCGACGTTCTGGTTGCCGACGATTCCGACGATGCCACACATGGTGCGAGGTCTCCGCTGGGCTGTGCCCAGTTACAAGGAAGGTGGCCGTACCTGGCCGCGGTGATCGCCGCGCCTGCGGTCGACATTGGCCGGATCGTCCGGCTCGATACTGTCCGGCAGTGCTGGGGCGTCCGGGCGCACTTCGGCCGGATCGTATGCATCGCCCTGTTCCGCTTTCGCAGGCCGCAGCCATCCGCTGCCTGCCACTACCTGGTTGAGGATGCCATTATCGCCTGCCGCGCCCGGCTTTCCCAACCCGGCGCCTGCGTTCTTCCCCAATTCCATCAATGCAGATGGGGACAGCATGTCGGTCGGCAAGGCCTTGGGCAGCATATCGGCGCCCGGTACCTGCCAGCGCGGCAGCTTCCCGTTCATCCAGGTCACGGCCGGATTCAGCACCGGGCGAACCGCCGAGCGCTTCCAGGAGGGCTCGGCAGCCAGCGGGGTGAAGCCGGCCAGCAGCACCAGGATCGCCGCGATCAGGCCACCACGCACGGCACCCAGTACACCGCCCAGCAACCGGTCCAGGCTGGTCAGCATGCTGCGGTGGATCATCGCCTTGATGACCATGCCGATCACCGCGACCACGATCATCACGCCAATGCCCACGCCCAGGTAGCCGCCGACGAAATGTTCGCCGCCAGGTGCGGCGGGCGCCGCCCACCAGCGCGCGGCATCGCTGCCGAAGGCGAAGGCCGCCCACGCGGCCAGCAGCCACGACAACGTGCCGATGACGATTCCCACGAAGCCACGCAGCATCCCGAGCAGGGTCGAGGCGGCGATCACGATCAGCAGCACCACGTCGATCATGGCGCCCCGCTCCTTCGGCGGCGCTGGCAACGGGCCTGCGCGTCGGTCATGGGTGCGGTCGGACCATGCCGGCGACGCCAACCTTGGCGGCGACCTGCGCCTTCAGCTGCTCGGCGTCAGCCCGGTTGGCCACCGGTCCGACACGGACGCGATGCAGGGTGCCCTTTTCGGTACGCACCTGCTCGACGAAGGCGCTGAAGCCGGCAGCACGGGCCTTGTCACGCAGCGCATTGGCATCGCTGGCCTGACCGAACGCGCCCAGCTGCACGGCGAAGCCGACGCCGCTGGCCGCCGGTGCAGCCGGCGTGGTCGGTGCCGTCGCCGGCTTGCTGGCGGTGGCCTCCGGCTTCGGCTCGGGCTTCGGGGTTTCGGGCTTCGGCGCCGGCTTCGGCGGCTCGGGCTTGGCCGCCGGAGTGGCCGTCGCAGTCGGCGTACTCGGCGGCAGGCTTTCGCTGCGCACCGGGTTGCTGCTGGCGGACGGCGAGGTGGCTGCGGACGGGGAACTGGCGCTTGGCGTAGCCGGTGCCGGGGTAGCTGCCACCGGGGCGCTGCTGCCCGTTGCGGCATCCAGGGTGATCACTTCGGCCTTCACATCGGCGCGGATCTTCACCGCCTGCAGCCGGGCCGCCTCGGCCTGTGCACGGTCGGCATACGGCCCCACGCGCACACGCCATGCCTGACGGCCGTTGATGGTAGTCGCTTCTGCGAAGCCCGGCAGCTGCGAGCGCTGCAGGTAGGCGATCACGGCATCGGCGTCGGCCTTGCTGCCGTAGGCGCCAAAAGTGACGGCGTAGTTGCCGGCGGCAACCGCCGGGGACGTGTCCACGGTCGGCGGCGTGGCCGGCGTGGCGGCCTCCTGCAGCGGCTTGGCCTGCCCGGTCTGCAGGCCGGTAGCCCCACCGGCCGGGGCCACCAGCGGCAGTTCACGGGTTTCGAACTGGCCATCGGCCGGTGCATCCGGCGCGGCGATCGGCACCGAGGTCACGCCGCTGTCCGGTGCAGGCCCCTTGACCAGCATCGGCAGGAAAATCACGGCCAGTGCAACCAGCACGATGGCACCAATCAGACGCTGTTTCAGAGGCGTATCCACGTGAGGCGGCAACTGTCCGGAGGTTGCGGTCGATTATACGGGTGCCGGACCGGACGGCGTCGGGATTGGCTGAACGTGGCTCAGGCGCTGCCCTGCAACCACTGCAACGCGGCGGCAGCGGTATGGAAGGAGCCAAACACCAGTACGCGGTCACCGCGCTCGGCCCGGGCCAGTACCTGCGCCAGCGCCTGTTCGACCGAAGCGGCCAGCTGCGCGCTGCCAGCAGCGGTCTCGGCCAGGCGCGCCTGCAACTGGGCGGCACTCTGGCCGCGCGGGCCGTCCAGGCCGGCAAGGGTCCACTCGGCAACCACGCCCTGCAATGCCTGCACCACGCCCGCCGCGTCCTTGTCCTGCAATGCGGCATACACCGCCAAGGTGCGCCCGGCCGACGCCTCGGCCTTCAGCGCGCGCGCCAGCTGGCCCGCCGCCTGCGGGTTGTGCCCGACGTCGACGCGGATCTGCACACCGCAACGCTCGAACGCCTGCAGGCGGCCCGGAATGCGCGCCGCCGCGATACCGGCGGCCCACGCCGCGCGCGGCACCGGCTTGTCCAGCGCGCGCAGCGCGGCGATGGCCGCACCGGCATTGGCCAGCTGGATCGGGCCGGCCAGCGCCGGGGTCGGCAATTCCATGCGCAGGCCGACATCGCGCCAGCGCCAGCGCTGGGCGTCGATCGGCTCGTAGAAGTAATCGCTGCCGCCGCGGATCGCGTTGGCACCGACCAGGTAGGCACGCGCGAGCACGCTCGAGGGCGGGTCGGTCTCGCCCAGGATCACCGGCTTCCAGCCGCGGATGATGCCGGCCTTCTCGGTGCCGATCGCCTCGCGGTCCTCGCCCAGCCACTCGGCGTGGTCAATGTCCACGGTGGTGATCACCGCCACATCGGCATCGACGATGTTGACCGCATCCAGGCGGCCGCCCAGGCCCACTTCCAGCACCGCCAGGTCCAGCCCGGCGTCGGCGAACAGCTGCAGCGCAGCCAGCGTGCCGTACTCGAAATAGGTCAGCGTGGTCTCGCCACGCGCGGCCTCGACCGCACTGAACGCAGCGACCAGCGCGGCATCGTCCACGTCCTGGCCGTCGATGCGCACGCGCTCGTTGTAGCGCAGCAGGTGTGGCGAGGTGTACGCGCCCACCTTCCAGCCGGCGGCACGTGCAATGGCTTCGATGAAGGCCACGGTGGAGCCCTTGCCGTTGGTGCCACCGACCACGATGGTGCGCTTGGCCGGCGCCCCCAGGCCCATCGCCGTGGCCACGGCGCGCACGCGCTCCAGGCCCATGTCGATGCTCGCCGGGTGCTGGCGTTCAATGTAGTCCAGCCAGTCGGCCAGGGTGGTCGGGGTGTTCGTCACGGCAGCGGTTCCAGCAGAAGCAGTTGGTGCGAGGGGATCGATCAGAGTGCGCGGTGCTTGGCTTCGCCGAAGAACGGCGTGTGGTGGGCGCAGTCGTTCAGGCGCACCACTTCCAGGCTGTCAAGGTCGGCGCCTTCGAGCAGGTTGAGCGTGGTCGGTGCCTGGCGGAAGGTCCACAGGCGGGAGATCGGCAGGCCCAGCACCTTGCACAGGATCACGCGGTTCACCGCGTCATGGGCGACCACCAGCAGGGTGTCGTGCTCGCCGAGGCCCTCGGTGGCGCGGGCCAGGCCGCGCCAGCTGCGCTCCAGCACCAGGCGCAGCGATTCGCCGCCGGGCATCAGCACGGTATCCGGCTCCTCGCGCCAGGCCTGCAGGCGCGACGGATCCTTCTCGTGGATCTCGCTGGCCAGCAGCCCTTCCCATTCGCCGTGGGCGATTTCCTGCAGTTCCGGCTCGGTCAGCAGCATGTCGGCACGGGCGGCGCCAAGCGCCAGCTGCGCGGTGCGCTGCGCGCGCGACAGCGGCGAGGCGACGGCACGGGTGATGTCGACCGAGGCCAGGCGGGCACCCAGTGCCTGGGCCTGGGCTTCGCCGATCGGCGACAGCGGGATGTCGATCTGGCCCTGATAGCGGCCTTCGGCGTTCCACGGCGTTTCACCGTGGCGGGCAAGCAGGATGCGCATGCGTGCAAGGGGTCCTGGGGGGAGGAGGTTCCCGCGTTTCGTTCACATCCTGTGAAGTGCGCGGAACACGGATGATACCTGTTCGGCGCGCCGGGTCGGGGCGGGCATGAAAAAACCCCGCGACGTGGGTCGCGGGGTTTCTGAATTCCCGGCCATCGGGTCGGGTTTGCCGGCCAGCGGCCGGCACTACCGCAACCGGTTTATTTCGCCAGGTTCAGTTCCTTCAGCAGCTGCGGCGCCGGCGCCACTTCCTGCATGATCCACTGCATGTAGCGGCTGTCGACGGCGATCATGCGGGTCATCACCGGGTCGAACACCCAGTTGGAGCTGACCGATTCCCAGTTGCCATCGAATGCCAGGCCGACCAGCTTGCCGTTGGCGTCCAGCACCGGCGAACCCGAGTTGCCGCCGGTGATGTCCAGGTTGGACAGGAAGTTCACCGGCACCGAGCCGATGCGCTTGTCTTCCAGGCCGCCATAACGCTTGGCCTTGACCGCATCGAGCAGCGCCTTCGGCGAATCGAACGGATCTTCACCGGTTTCCTTCGCCGCCACGCCTTCCAGGGTGGTGAACGGGGTGTACTTCACGCCGTCCTTGCCGTAGCCCATGACGTTGCCGAAGGTGATGCGCAGCGACAGGTTGGCGTCCGGGTAGACGAACTCGCCCTGGCTCTTCTTGTAGTCGGCCACGGCCTGCAGGTACAGCGGACGTGCGGTCAGCGATTCACCTTCGCGGATCTTCTTCTGCTCTTCCTGCTTCAGCAGTGCCGGCATGACAGCCACGGCGTACTGGATGGCCGGATCGCTGCTGGCTTCGAATGCGGCACGGTCGGCCTTGAACCACTTCAGGCGTGCGTCCAGGCTGCCGAGCTCGGTGCCCGACAGCTTGCCCACCAGCGCCTTGACTGCGTTGGCATCGCTACCGGCCAGCCACTTGTTCAGCACTTCATTGTCGCGCTGCGCGGCCGGCAGGGCCACGTACTGCTCCAGCCAGTAGGCCTGCAGCTGCTGGTCCATCTTCGCCACATAGCGGCGGTCCATCTGCTTGAGGCCACCTTCGATGGTGGTCAGGTCGCGTTCCTGGTAACCGGCTTCGCGCTCGGCATCCGGCTTGCTGCGCTCGATCGACAGGCGGTACAGGGTGATTGCCGCACCAACGGCCGAGGTGTTGTTGAACTGCCCGACGAACAGGTCGCGCTCGCGGGTCGCCTTGCTGGTATCCAGGTGCTTGACCAGCTGCGCGTGCGCCGCCAGGGCCGGCTTGCCGGCGGCACCCTGCTTCTTCAGCCAGGCCAGCACGGCAGCTTCTTCAGCCTGCTTCTGGCCGGCGGCGTCGATGCGCTTGAAGCCTTCCAGCTGGCCCAGGTAGTTCTTGGCCACGTTGTTCATGCTGGCGGCGGTGGCTGCGTACTTCACCTTGACGTCGGCGTCGGCCTTGCCGGCGTCGGCGATCATCTTCAGCACGGCGTTGTAGTGCTTGGCGATGGTCGGGTAGGTGAAGCTGGCGGTTTCGTTGAACTCACCGGCCAGCGCGTAGCGGTTGGTGCGGCCCGGGTAGCCGGCCACCATCACGAAGTCGTCGGCGCCCAGCGGCTGGTCGGCGAACTTCAGGAAGTGCTTGGGCTGGTACGGCACGTTATCGGCGGCGAAGGCGGCCGGCTTGCCGTCCTTGCCGACGTAGGCGCGGTAGAACGAGAAATCGCCGGTGTGGCGCGGCCACATCCAGTTGTCGACGTCGCCGCCGAACTTGCCGACGCTGCCCGGGGGCGCGTAGACCAGGCGCACGTCCTTGATTTCCATGTTGCGGAACAGGCGATAGGTGTTGCCGCCGGAGAAGCTGTACAGGCGGCAGCGGAAGCCGGCATCGGCTTCACAGGCGGCAACCTGGGCCTTGTCGAAGGCGTCCAGCGCGCGACTGCGGGCCAGCGGGTCGTTGCCGGCGGCGGCGATGGCGGCCTTGGCCTGGGCGGTGACGTCGGTGATCTGGTCGAGCACGAACACGCGGGCGTTCGGGCCGGCGCTCAGTTCGTCCTTCAGGGTCGGCGCGTTGAAGCCGTCCTTGATCAGGTTCTTCTGCGCGGTCGAATTCAGCTGGATGGCGCCATACGCGCAGTGGTGGTTGGTGACCACCAGGCCCTGCGGCGAGACGAAGCTGGCGGTGCAGCCCCCCAGCGCAACCACCGCACCCATCGGGTCACCGGTCAGGTCGGCCAGCTGCTCCGGGGACAGCTTCAGGCCGGCCTTCTGCAGCGGCCCGGCGATTTCCGGCAGCTGCTGCGGCACCCACATGCCTTCTGCGGCGTGGGCGACCTGGACCAGCCCAAGGCTGGCGACGATGGAGAATGCAAGCAGGTTCGAGCGCATGGAGCGGCCCCTGGTAGTGGAACCCTCGATTGTAGCCCGCTGCCCTGCCCCGGCCCGAACCCCGGAAGTCATGGGCCTGCTTCTTGCTCTGCCATGCGCACGTCGGCCGCGCACATGGAATCGTCCAGAGGGGCGTGGTCACCCTGGCCGGGACCGTTGGCGCCATGGATGGCGCCATCGAGCACCATGGATGGGCTTTTGCGTGTCCCGGCCAGGGTGACCACGCCCCCTCCCCCGGAATCAAGGAGGCGCTGCTGTTTGCAGCACGTTCGAAACGCCCGCCGGCGCACGCCTTTCGTTCCGCCACTGCACCCGCAGCGCAACATGGGAAATCCGCGCGGCACCCTATAATCCGCGCTTTCCCCCTGATGAGTTCCACCCCGATGGCGCAGCAAACGATGAAGGCCCTGGTCAAGCGCGAAGCAGCCAAGGGCATCTGGATGGAAGAGGTTCCGGTGCCGACTCCGGGCCCCAACCAGGTGTTGATCAAGCTCGAGAAGACCGCGATCTGCGGTACCGACCTGCACATCTACCTGTGGGACGAGTGGAGCCAGCGCACGATCAAGCCGGGCCTGACCATCGGCCATGAATTTGTCGGCCGCATTGCCGAAATCGGCCCGGGCGTGACCGGCTACGAGATCGGCCAGCGCGTCTCGGCCGAAGGCCACATCGTCTGCGGCCACTGCCGTAACTGCCGCGGCGGCCGCCCGCACCTGTGCCCGAACACCGTCGGCATCGGCGTCAACGTCAATGGTGCCTTTGCCGAATACATGGTGATGCCGGCCAGCAACCTGTGGCCGATCCCGGACCAGATCCCGTCGGAGCTGGCCGCGTTCTTCGACCCGTACGGCAACGCAGCGCACTGCGCACTGGAATTCGACGTGATCGGTGAGGACGTGCTGATCACCGGCGCGGGCCCGATCGGCATCATCGCTGCCGGCATCTGCAAGCACATCGGTGCGCGCAACGTGGTGGTGACCGACGTCAACGACTTCCGCCTGAAGCTGGCCGCCGACATGGGCGCCACCCGGGTGGTCAACGTCGCCAACCAGTCGCTGAAGGACGTGATGAAGGAACTGCACATGGAGGGCTTCGACGTGGGCCTGGAAATGAGCGGCAACCCGCGTGCGTTCAACGACATGCTCGACTGCATGTACCACGGCGGCAAGATCGCCATGCTCGGCATCATGCCCAAGGGCGCCGGCTGCGACTGGGACAAGATCATCTTCAAGGGCCTGACCGTGCAGGGCATCTACGGCCGCAAGATGTACGAGACCTGGTACAAGATGACCCAGCTGGTGCTGTCCGGCTTCCCGCTCGGCAAGGTGATGACCCACCAGCTGCCGATCGACGACTTCCAGAAGGGTTTCGACCTGATGGAAGAAGGCAAGGCCGGCAAGGTCGTGCTCAGCTGGAACTGATTCACCGTGCCCTCGGCACGTTGAATCAGTCCGCGCATGTTTCCTTATCCCCGCGCCATTGGCGCGCCCCCTTGAACAACAAGGGGGCTCTCCCCCGGATGGGATCAAGAACACTGCGGAATTGAAAAAGGCGCCCGATGGGCGCCTTTTTCGTAAAGCATGCCAGGCAAGCCTGGCACCTACCGAAGCAAGGGTTACTTGCCGACGGCCACGGTCAGCAGCACGCGGCTGTGTGCCAGCTTGCCCGAGTTGTCACGGCCATTGCCGTCGGTACCGTAGTAGCCCAGGCCGACGTTGAACAGGCCGAACTGGCGGCTGACGCCGACGTTCCAGTCGGTGTAGTCCTTGGCCAGGCCCTTCTCGAAGCTGCTGCGGCCGACATTGGCGTTGAGGGTGAAGTCACGCGGCAGGCCCCACTGGCCGCCGACACCGTAGTACCAACCGTCGGTGCCGCTGTTCCACTGGTCATTGGTGTAGGCCACCGTCAGCTTGTAGGTCTCATCCAGCGTGGTGGTGGTCACCAGCTCGTTGTAGTTCTGGTTGCTGGCACCGATGTAGGTATAGCGGTTCAGCAGCACATCGAAGTTGACGCGCGGGGTGACGTCCACGCCGTAACCGATCTGGTAGTCGACCTCGGTGTTCGGGTCGCCCGGACCAAAGTCCACGCCCGACCCCCAGACACCGGCATACAGGCCTACCGGCGAGGTGTAGGTGAAACCGGCCTGCAGGGTCGGCTTTTCGTCGGTCTGCGAGACACCACGGAACAGGTAGTCCGACACGGCGGTGACGTTCCAGCTGTACGGCGATTCGTTTTCCTGGGCACTGGCGGCGAACGGGGCAGCCAGGGTCAAGGCAGCGGCAATGGCGAGGCAGGCACGGGCGTGCTTCATGAGCGTCTCCGGTGGGGGCGGTGGCGTGGAAGGCCGAGGGCGGGCGTATCGGCCGGAACGGGACAGCTCCGGTTCACGAATTTTTAACCACTTTGCTATTGCGATGCAACATGTGCCGGCCGTGGCGATGCCCCGCCCGGGCCGGTCGGCAAGCGGCGATGCCCGTTAGAATCAGCGGTTTCCCGTTCAGAGCCGTGCCCACGCCATGACCGACGCCTCCTCCGCCCTGACCCGCCACTACGCCGAGGAACTGGACGCCATCCGCGCCCAGGGCCTGTTCAAGTCCGAGCGGATCATCACCAGCCCGCAGTCTGCGGAGATCACCCTCGACGACGGCCGCAAGGTGCTGAATTTCTGTGCCAACAACTACCTGGGACTGGCCGACCATCCGGACCTGATCCAGGCCGCCAAGGACGCACTCGATACCCACGGCTTCGGCATGGCCTCGGTGCGCTTCATCTGCGGCACGCAGGACCTGCACAAGCAGCTGGAAAAGCAGATCGCCGACTTCTTCGGCAAGCAGGACACCATCCTGTACGCGGCCTGCTTCGACGCCAACGGCGGCCTGTTCGAGCCGCTGCTTGGCGAGAACGACGCGATCATTTCCGATGCACTGAACCATGCTTCGATCATCGACGGCGTGCGCCTGTGCAAGGCCAAGCGCTTCCGCTACGCCAACTGTGACATGGCCGATCTGGAAGCCCAGCTGCAGGCCGCCGATGCCGCCGGCTGCAAGACCAAGCTGATCACCACCGACGGCGTTTTCTCGATGGATGGCTTCATCGCGCCGCTGAACGAGATCACCGCGCTGGCAAAGAAGTACAACGCCCTGGTGCACATCGACGAATGCCACGCCACCGGCTTCCTTGGCGCCACCGGCCGCGGCTCGGCCGAAGTGAAGGGGGTGCTGGAGAAGATCGACATCATCACCGGCACTCTGGGCAAGGCCATGGGCGGCGCACTGGGCGGCTTCACCTGCGCCAGCGCCGAGGTGATCGAACTGCTGCGCCAGCGCTCGCGCCCGTACCTGTTCTCCAACTCGCTGCCGCCGCACGTGGTGGCCGCCGGCATCAAGGCGTTCGAAATGCTGGCTGCCGCTGACGACCTGCGCAGCACCCTGGCCGAGAACACCGCCTACTTCCGCGAGAAGATGACCGCCGCCGGTTTCGACGTGAAGCCGGGCGTGCATCCGATCAGCCCGGTGATGCTGTATGACGCACCGTTGGCGCAGAAGTTCGCCGAGCGCCTGCTGGAAGAAGGCATCTACGCGATCGGCTTCTTCTTCCCGGTGGTGCCCAAGGGCCAGGCCCGCATCCGTACCCAGATCAGCGCCGCGCACAGCCGCGAGCACCTGGACCGGGCGATTGATGCGTTCACCCGCATCGGTGTCGAACTGGGCGTGGTCAAGGGCTGATCACGGCCGGGGTCGGATCCCTTTCCGCAGGAAAGGGTTCTGACCCCGCACGGTCAAAGCGTGCCGACCGAGGTCGGCACCCACTGGCGTCACTTCTTTTTCTTCTTGCCCTTCGGCTCTTCCTTGCTGGCCACCACTACCGGCTTGGCGGCAGCGTCCTGGCCATTGCCCTTGGCAACGCGGATGCCGTTGGCCTTCATCCAGGCATCGAACTCATCGGCGGTCATCTTCTTGTCACCGTTACTCATCAGGAAGCGGTAACTGCCGCGACCATCCAGCTCCGGGGTCTTCACTTCCACCACCGGGGTCTCGGCAGGCGTTTCCGCCTTGGCCACCTTCTTGTGGCCGCCGCAGGCGGCCAGCAGCACCATCGGCAGCAGCAGGCCTGCACAGCGCAGGGTTTGATTGAGGGTCGGGTGGTACATGGCAGGCTCCGTTCGGGAATGTCGACAGCCAGGCGCCCCCTACGCCTGGAACGGCGGCCGGCAACTGCCGGCCACGGGCGATGATCAGCCCGGTGCAGCGGCCCCCAGCCGCTGCTGGTCGCTGACCTGCAGAACCCGCCACTGGCCCTTGCCGAGATCGCCGAGCACCAGCCCACCGATCGCGACCCGGACCAGGCGCAGCACCTGCAGGTCGAAGGCCGCCAACAGGCGGCGGATATGGCGGTTGCGGCCCTCGTCGAGGACCACCTCCAGCCATGCGGTCTTGTCGCCACTGCGCAGTACGCGCACGGCACGGGCGGCGAGGAGCTCGCCCGCGTCTTCGACACCGGCGCGCAGCGCGGCCAGGGTGTCCTCATCGGGCAGACGATCCACCTGCACGTGATAGGTTTTCTGCGGGCCGGTCTCCGGATCGGTCAGGTGCGCCGCCCACTGCGGATCATTGCTGAACAACAGCAAGCCTTCGCTGGCCTTGTCCAGGCGCCCGACCGGCGCGATCCACGGCAGGCCGGCACCATCGAAGCAGCGATACACGGTGTCGCGACCACGCTCGTCCTGCGCCGTGGTGACCACCCCGCGCGGCTTGTTGAGCATCAGGTACAGGCGCTGCGGCGCCCCCATCGGCTGGCCGTCGACCTCGATCGGCGGGGGCGGACTGGCAATCGGGAACTCGGGATCACGAACGATGCGGCCGGACACGCGTACGCGGCCCTCGGCAATCCAGCGCGCGGCCTCGCTGCGCGAGCACACACCCGCCTTGGACAGCACGCGCGCCAGGCCATGGCGCACGCCACTGGAGACATTCGGAGTCGCACGCCCACGCGGTGCGCGGGAGCGGGAGGCGGGGGCGGCAGGTGGGCGGCGCGTGCGCAAGCCTCTGCTCCCCGCGGCGCTTACTTCTTGTCGACCGGCTTGGTCTCAGCCGGTGCTTCGGCCGGGGCCGGAGTGGCGGCCGGAGCCGGACGCGCCTTGACCACGCGAACGCCGCGCGCCTTCATCCAGGCGTCGAACTCTTCGGCGGTCATGCGCTTGCCGTTCTGGCTCATGTCGAAGCGCCAGGGCGTGTTGTCGAATTCGGTCTGCGGCTTGTAGGCCGCCGGATCGTTCGGCTTCACCGCCGGTGCGCTCGGAATGGCCTTGGCGATGTTCTGGCAGCCGTCGATGCGCAGGCGCTGCAGCACCTGGTCCAGCGACTGCGACGGATCGTAGTTGCTGCTCAGCACACCGGCCGGCATGCCCAGCTGGTTGCCACGGATGTACAGCTCGTCGGCCACTGGCGCGATGGTCGTGGCCGGCAACGGCAGCGGCGAGGCGCTGGTGTTGACCGAGCAATCGACCGCAGCGTGGGCGGCGGGAACCAGGGCCAGCGCCAGGACGGCGGCCGATGCAGAGCGCAGCATGAGGGGCATCCACGGAAGGAAGTGACGCGGCGAGTTTAGCAATGCCGCGTCAGCTTTCAAGCACCACTTTCAATGAATACGACAACTTATTGGTTTTACGGACAAAAGACCGACGAACGGTTGCCTTGCCGCGTCACAGGCGAGCGTCCTGCCCGCAGAAACAACAAGACCCGGCCGAAGCCGGGTCCTGCTGTGTCCTACGGGCAGAGCGTCAGAACTTAGTTCTGGACGTTCAGCTCGGTACGACGGTTCTTGGCGCGACCTTCCGGGTTGTCCGAACCATCCGGGTTGGTGTTCGGAGCAATCGGACGGCTCTCGCCGTAGCCGATCGGGCCGACCAGGCGACCGGCGTCAACGCCGTTCTTGGTCAGGTAGTTGTACACGGCGGTAGCACGACGCTCCGACAGCTTCTGGTTGTAAGCGTCGGTACCCTTCGAGTCGGTGTGACCGGCAACTTCAACGCGCAGATCCGGGTAACGCTTCAGGATCTCGGTGGCTTCGCTCAGGATCGCCACGGCGTCCGGACGCAGGTTCGACTTGTCGAAGTCGAAGTTGACGCCCTTCAGGTCGATGGAGACCGGAACCGGGCAACCGTCCGGACCGATGGTCTGACCCGGCTGCGAGTTCGGGCACTTGTCGTCGCAGTTGTTGACGCCGTCACCGTCGTCGTCCAGGTCGGCGCAGCTCGGGGCAACCGGAGCCGGAGCCGGAGCAGCCGCGACCGGAGCCGGGCCCAGCGGGATCACGACGCCGACCGAAGCCAGCACGTCGCCGAACCAGCTTTCGTCACGTGCGGCGATGCTCTGGTCGTCGAAGTCAGCGCGGTAGGCCACTTCGGCGCGGACAGCAACACGCTTCTCGAAGGTGGTCTGCAGGCCGACGCCCAGCTTGGCAGCAACATTGCCGTCCTTACGCTGGCGCGGGCCGTTGTTGTCGAGCGCAGCGTACTCTTCTTCCGACTTCTGGTAGCCCAGGCCACCGACGATGTACGGGTTCCAGCCGCGGCCTTCCTTGATGAAGTGGCGACGCAGGTCCAGCGAGACGCCGTACTGCGACCAGTTCAGGTCCTGGTTGCTGTCGAAGTTCGGGTTCTGGTAGTTCAGCTCACCGTCCAGCGACCAGTTCGGGCTGATGAACTTACCCAGGCCCAGGGTCACGAACGGAGCGTCATTGGTCAGACGGTCGCTGTCCTGGAAGTTGAAGCCGGCCGAACCGGTCAGGTACCAGCGGTCATCGAACTCCTGCGCAGAAGCTGCCTGGGCGAAAGCCAGGCCGCCCAGCAGCGCGGCAGTAAGGATCTTCTTGTTCATTGAGTACAGCTCCTATTTCGGGGGTATGAAACCGGTAGAGGCATGGGCCAGCACTAGTGCGTCGATGTTCGACAGCCGATTCAGCACGCCACCGCCGCGAACATTATGCTCAGGCGGGTGAAGGCCATGTTAACAGTCCCGTAACATGTGAAGTGTTGCGCCCGACCGTCCACCGGTCCGACGTTGAAACCCTATACAGGATGATGAAAATCCGCAAGACCCACACGCTGCAAGGGTTTGACGGGGTTTAGGCGCGGGAAGCGACATATTGCGCAACGTGCTGCATCACACGGTTCAGCGCGTCTGAGGAAACGTGAGGAACCTTATGATGGGATCACGAACCCAGCCGGAGCCGTGATGAAAGCCGTCGCCCTGAGTCGTGAATACGCGCCCGCCCTGCGTGATGTTCTGCTGCCACCGCCGCTGCCTCCTCGCGGCCGCGATCTGCTGGTGCGGATCGAAGCGGTTTCGGTCAACCCCGTCGATGGCAAGCAGCGGGCCGCCACCGATCCAGCCACCCTTGAGGTTCCCCGGGTGCTCGGCTGGGACGCAGCCGGCGTGGTCGAAGCCATCGGTGACGAGGCCAGCCTGTTCGCCTCCGGTGACGAGGTCTACTTCGCCGGTGACGTGACCCGACCGGGCTGCAACGCCCAGTACCAGTGGGTTGATGAGCGCCTGGTCGCGCGCAAGCCGACCACGCTCGATTTCGCTGAAGCGGCCGCGCTGCCGCTGACCACTCTCACAGCCTGGGAACTGCTGTTCCAGCGCATGCCGCTGCAGCTCGATGGCCGCCGTCACGTGGGCCAGCACCTGCTGGTGATCGGCGGCGCCGGCGGCGTCGGCTCGATGGCGATCCAGCTGGCGCGCCATGCCGGTTTCGAGGTGATCGCCACCGCCTCACGCGAGGCCTCGATCGACTGGTGCCGACAGATGGGGGCCGCGCATGTGATCGACCATCGGCAGCCACTGCAGCCCCAGTTGCAGGCGCTGGGCATCGATGCGGTGCAGGTCGCGCTCAATCTGGCCGACACCGACCACTACTGGGATGAACTAGGCCAGCTGCTGGCACCGCAGGGCCACGTCGGCCTGATCGTCGAGCCGCGGGGTGCACTGCGCATCGGCGATCCCTACAAGGCCAAATGCATCGGCATCCACTGGGAATTCATGTTCGCGCGTTCGCGCTTCGCCACCGCCGACTGCATCGAACAGCACCGCATCCTCAGCCGTGCGGCCAGCATGATCGATGCCGGCCAGCTGCGCGGTACGCTCAATGAGACGCTGGGCACGATCAATGCGGCCAACCTGGACATCGCGCATCAGCGCCTGGCCAGCGGGCGCACGGTGGGCAAGCTGGCGCTGGTCGGCTGGGACGACTGACGCCGCGGTGCGGAGCCGATCAGGGGCTCGGCTCTACACCACAGCCTCTACGCGGGATCGACGCTACCTGTAGCGGCGGATTGGCCGGCATCTGTATCTATGGATGACGCAGAAACGGCGATACGGTGGAAACAGATCCCCGCCCCCCCGGACCGCCATGCCCACCGCCCTGCCCTTGCGCCTGCTGCAATTGATCACCGGCCTGTTCCTGTACGGCTTCGGCGCCTCGCTGATGATCCGCGCCGCCATCGGCGTGGCACCCTGGGATGTTCTGTCGCAGGGCATCGCCGCGCAGACGCCGCTGTCATTCGGCCTGGCAACCAATGCCATCGGTGCATTGGTGCTCCTGCTGTGGTGGCCCCTGCGGCAGAAGCCGGGCCTCGGCACCGTGCTCAACGTGATGCTGATCGGCCCCTCCGCACAGTTCGGGCTGTGGCTGCTGCCGCCGGCCGTCGGCCTTGGCTGGCAGGTGGCGATGTTCTGTGCCGGCATGCTGCTGGTGGCGCTGGCCACCGGCCTGTACATCGGTGCCCGCCTTGGCCCGGGGCCACGCGATGGCCTGATGACCGGTCTGCATGCCCGTACCGGCTGGCCGATCTGGAAGGTGCGCAGCCTGATCGAAGGCAGCGTACTGCTGCTGGGCTGGTGCCTGGGCGGCAATGTCGGCCTCGGCACCCTCGCCTTCGCCCTGCTGATCGGGCCGCTGTGCGGAGTGACGCTGGGCTGGTTCGGGATCGGTCGGCCTGCTCCGGTAGTGCCGGCCGCTGGCCGGCAACCGCAATCGCCCTGAGTTGACCGGAATGCCGGCCAGCGGCCGGCACTACCGCCCCCGGAGTTCGGGGGCAGCGCCGCAGGCGCGGGGGGTTGGAGGCCGGTGAGTGGGGCCCGCGATTCGCGCAGCGAAACGCGGGAGCGACAGCACGCATGTGCCGAGCGCACCCGGCCAGCGGCCGGCACTACCAAACCGTCAGACAGCGGCCAGCCCTCCCAAAGAAGCGGCCCTTGCCCCGGCCGCCGTTTCGCGGCACGCTTCGCGCTTCCGTACGCAAGCGTATCGACCATGTCGCCAGCCAACGAAAGCGCCTATCCCCACCTGTTCGCCCCGCTGGATCTGGGCTTCACCCAGCTGCGCAACCGCGTCCTGATGGGTTCGATGCACACCGGCCTGGAAGATCGCGCCCGCGACTTCCCACGGCTGGCGGCCTACTTCGCCGAGCGCGCCGAGGGCGGCGTCGGCCTGATCGTCACCGGCGGCTTCGCGCCCAATGTGGTCGGTTGGCTGAAGCCATTCGGTGGCAAGCTGTCCTGGCCCTGGGAAGTGCGGCCGCACCGCCAGCTCACCGCCGCCGCGCACCAGCACGGCGCGAAGATCTGCCTGCAGTTGCTGCATGCCGGCCGCTATGCCTACCACCCGTTGTCGGTGGCACCGTCGAAGCTGAAGGCACCGATCAACCCGTTCACCCCGCGCGCATTGTCGGCCAGCGGCGTAGAGCGCCATATCGCCGACTACGCTCGCAGCGCGAAGCTGGCCCGCGAGGCCGGCTACGACGGCGTGGAAGTGATGGGCTCGGAGGGCTACCTCATCAACGAGTTCATCGCCCCGCGCACCAACAAGCGCGCCGATGCCTGGGGCGGCGACGCGCGCCAGCGCATGCGCTTCGCGGTCGAGATCGTGCGCCGCATACGCGAGGCCTGTGGCCCGGACTTCATCATCATCTACCGCCTGTCACTGGTGGATCTGGTCGACGACGGCAGCGACTGGGACGAGATCGTTCAACAGGCGCAGGCGATCGAGGCGGCTGGCGCAACGATCATCAATTCCGGCATCGGCTGGCACGAAGCGCGCATTCCGACCATCGCCACCTCGGTGCCGCGCGCGGCCTTTGCCGGCGTCACCGCCAAGCTCAAGCCGCATGTGAAGGTACCGCTGGTGGCGACCAACCGCATCAACATGCCCGACGTTGCCGAACGCATCCTGGCCGGTGGCGGCGCCGACATGGTGTCGCTGGCACGCCCGCTGCTGGCCGACCCGCAGTGGCCGAACAAGGCCCGTGCCGGCCGCGCGGAGGCGATCAACACCTGCATCGCCTGCAACCAGGCCTGCCTGGACCACGTGTTCGAGAACAAGCTGGCCAGCTGCCTGGTCAATCCGCGCGCCGCCCACGAGACCGAGCTGGTCTATCGTCCCACTGCTACGCCGAAGACGGTTGCGGTGGTCGGCGCCGGCCCCGCCGGCCTGGCCTGCGCCACTGTCGCTGCCCAGCGTGGCCACCAGGTCACCCTGTTCGATGCCAATGATGAGATCGGCGGCCAGTTCAACGTGGCCAAGCGCATCCCCGGCAAGGAAGAGTTCCACGAGACCCTGCGCTACTTCCGCCACGCGCTGCAGGAGACCGGCGTACAGCTGCGCCTGGGCACCCGCGTCGACGCTTCCCAACTGGCTGGCTTCGACGAGGTGGTGCTGGCCACCGGCATCACCCCGCGCAAGGTCGATTTCCCCGGTGCCGATCACGCCAAGGTGGTGAGCTACCTGGACGTGCTGCTGGGACGGGTCGAAGTGGGCGCCAATGCGGCGATCATCGGCGCCGGCGGCATCGGCTTCGATGTCGGCGAATTCCTCAGCCACGCCGGTGAATCCCCCTCGCTGGATCCGCAGCGCTGGATGGCCGAATGGGGCGTGGACCCCAGCTTCGAGGCACGCGGCTCGCTGGGTCGGCCCGAGGTCGAGCCGTCACCGCGACGCTTGTGGCTGCTGCAGCGCAGCCCGGGCAAGCCGGGCGCGCGGCTGGGCAAGACCACCGGCTGGATCCATCGCGCCACGCTGAAGGCCAAGGGCGTGCGCATGCTCGGTGGCGTCGAGTACCTAGGGGTGGACGACGAGGGCCTGCGCATCCGCGTGGACGGCAGCGAACAGCTGCTGCCGGTCGACCATGTGGTGATCTGCGCCGGGCAGGAACCGAACCGCACGCTGCAGGCCGAACTGCAGGCGGCCGGCATCAACGCGCAGCTGATCGGCGGTGCCGACGTGGCCGCCGAACTCGATGCGAAACGCGCCATCGACCAGGGCAGCCGGGTCGCCGCCGCGCTCTGATGAGCGCCTGAATGGGGGACGGAATGTGATTTCCGTCACCCCGGTTGAACCTGAATGTCAAGCCGAGCGGTTCACGATGCGTTCGGCTATGCCCCCCTACCTTGCGCCATCTTTCCGCTCACCAGCCAGTTTCCGGTGAGCCGGCGCAGTCCCCACGATCGGTACTGATCGTTTCTTTTGGGGCTGCCCACGGGGCGGCCCCGATGGCCGCCTCCCCATGACGCCAAGTCGTCCCCCACCTCCTGTCGCCCCGCGGCCGGAACCGGAGGGTGCGGCCCATACGGAGCAAGGAGTTATATGAAACTGGCCTGGATTCTCTGGCTGTCGCAGTTGTTGCCTCAGCCGGCCGCTGATTCACTGTGTTTGAGCACCACCGTCTACCTGGAAGCCCGCGACCAGACCCTGCGCGGCCAGCAGGCTGTTGCCGAGGTCGCCCTGCGCCGTCTCGACAGTGGCCTGTGGGGCGACTCGATGTGCCAGGTGGTCACCGCGCGCAAGCAGTTCGCACCGACCATCGTCTCCCCCGGCACCCAGCTGGGCAATGACGCGGCGTGGAGCGAAGCGATGAACGTGGCCTTCGACGCCGAGCGCAACTGGGCGCTGCCGGCCGGCGAACGCCGCGAGATCGTGCCCGGTGCCAGCCACTTCGCCGCGCTGTCCATCGCCAGCCCGAACTGGCGCAACGCCTACCAGGTGGCGACCATCGGCGATCACACCTTCTACAAGGTGCAGAACCTCAAGCCACGGCAATCGTAACGATCCGTGCTGGCGGCAGCGTTGCCGGCCGCCGCCGGGCTCTGGGATAGTGGGCGTTTCCCGCCCGCATCACCTGGAGTTCCCATGAAGCTGTACAGCAAGCCCGGTGCCTGTTCCACCGCCGACCACATCGCCCTGCAGTGGACCGGCCAGCCGTTCGAGGTTGAACTGCTGAACAAGGACACCCTGAAGGGTCCGGAATTCCTGAAGATCAATCCGGCCGGTGCCGTTCCCGCACTGGTCGACGGCGACTTCGTGCTGCTGCAGAACGCCGCGATCATGGGCTACATCGCCGACAGCTTCCCGCAGGCCGGCCTCGCCGGTGATGGCAGCCCGCGCCAGCGCGCCGAAGCCACCCGCTGGCTGGCCTTCGTCAATTCCGACGTGCACCCGGCCTTCTCGCCGCTGTTCGCGCCGGGCAAGTTCATCGCCGACGAGAGCCAGTACGACGCGATCCGCGCCGCCGCGCACAAGCGCCTGCGTGGCCTGTTCGAGACCGCTGACAAGCAGCTGGCCGACAAGCCCTGGCTGGCCGGCTTCCGCAGCTTCGCCGACCCGTACTTCTACATCACCCTGCGCTGGGCCGCCGGTACCAAGGTTGATCTGTCCGGCCTGGACAACCTGGCCGCCTACAAGGCACGCATGGACGCCGATGCCGGCGTGCAGGCCGCGCTGAAGGCCGAAGGCCTGGCCTGACCTTGGTCAGGGGTCAGATCCGTTCGCGTGGCGAACGGATCTGACCCCATCGGCTACCAGGCGGCTCCGCCCCACTCGATTTCATTGGCGCGATCAGCCGATCTGGCGGATCACTTCCCCCTTGGCATCGCGCAGGTAGGTCGGCACCACCTCGATACGCAACCTTCCTGCCAGCGGGTAGACCCCGCGCTCGGCGTGCACCCCTGCCAGGGCCTGCAGGCCCGCCTCGTCCAGTGACCAGCGCGCGCTGTCGGCGGATACGTCCGCCACTTCACCGCCCCCGTCGGCGATGAACTCCCACTGCCGCTCGCGGCTGACCAGTTCCAGCGATCTGCCGTGGCGCAGGCGCAGCGGCAGCAGTTCGCACACGCTCGCCACCTGGCCGGCGCCAAGCACCAGCGTGATCATGCCCGCCTCCTGGCGCCAGTCCAGTGTCTCGATGAACAACATGCCGGTGCTGGAGCCTTCGCGCTCGCTGCCGGCCCGCACCTCTGCCGCCAGCGCAGGGTCCTCCAGCAGGTTGCCGCGGTGCAGGTCGCTGATCCACAGCGGCATTGCCGGCTGCAGCGCCTGCAGCACGCCGCGCGTAGACCAGCGCTTGACTGCCTCCATTTCCTCATCGGTCAATCCGACCAGCTGCAGGAACTGCAGGTGGCCATTGGCGGTGTCGCGTGCCGGCAACTGCGGGTCGGCAATGAAGGCCAGGTGGCACAACCGCGTGTCGGTCTCCAGTGCGATCGGGCCGTTGGCATTCAGATGGTGGCCATCCTCGAACACGTTGCCGCTGCCGAACACATAGCGCGCCAGGTTCTGCAGCAGGTTCATCGGCCACACCGGCGGCGTGCTGTCGGCGTTCTCAGCGGCTTCGGCAGCGAGACGGAACGTCAGCTCGAAACCATAGCCGCTGGCGGCAGCATCACTGCTCTCCTTGGCATACAGCTCGGAGAAACCGTAGGTGATGTAGTGCCAATGCGGAACCGGCGCATCCGCCCAGTACACGCTGATGCCATCCAGCGGATCCTGGCCGCCGAGCGTGTAGGGAAGCGCGGTGCCGTAGTGTCGCGGCTCCTGCCCGGCATACAGCGGCGAAAGCGCCGCATTGATCGCGTCCCAGCCGGGGGTGTCGGTGTCATCGTGGTCGTCCTGCACGCGGAACTCCTTGTGGGGAAGTGAACCGATCACTTTACGCGGTGGCTCAGGCCTGCACGACCTCTTTGCCAGCGTTTACTACGGCGGACTGGGTTTCCTGCCACCAGCGCTGGGCCAGCGCCGGGCTGCGCGCCTTGCCCACCGCCGCCAGCAGTTCCGGGCAAAGGCGTTCCAACGCCAGCGCATCGGTGCAGCGTTCGATCTTCAACTGCATGAAGTAGCCCTTCAGCCCCAGATGGCGCCGCACCGCCTCGCTCATCGCGTCGTACAACTGCTGGTACAGCGCCGGGTCCTGTTCGCGGCCGGTGCTGATGCCACGCGCCGGAGCGGCCTCTACGCTCCCGCCGATCACCTCGATCAGTCCCTGTGCGGCCAGCTGCTCCAGTGCATCCGGAGGTGCGCGCAGGCCATCGAACAAGCCGCGCAGCTCGGTGTCATCGCGATGGCCATCGACCATCAGCAGGATTGAACGCAGTGCCGCCGGCAGGCGCCGGCCACGGTCTTCGATTTCCTGACGGCCAGCAGCCGTCTTGGCGTGCAGCAATGCCATTGCATCCCCCTCCCTTGATGCGCCATGCCGGCGCACCCTCACGGGCACGCCCCCCTGTGTGCCACCCCTGGGCGGCGCGCGCATTCCCCGGCGCGCACCGCGTGTTGCAGGTCGATGACAGGGCGAGCGTAGCGCAAGTGCAGCGGGTAGTGCCGGCCGCTGGCCGGCAACCTCGGGATTGATGGGGGGCCGGCCAGCGGCCGGCACCACCGGATCAACGGCCCAGCGCGCGGCGGATCTCCTCCAGCGCGCTGGGGTCGTCCAGCGTCGACAGGTCGCCCGGGTCACGCTGCTCGGCCAACGCCTGCAATGAGCGCCGCAGCAGCTTGCCCGAACGGGTCTTGGGCAGCGCGTTGACCACGTGCACATGCGCCGGGCGCGCGACCGCACCAAGCGAAGTCGTCACCGTCGCCATCATCTCGGCCACCACCGGCGCCGGATCCTCGCCTTCAAGCCCCTGCTTGAGGGTGACGAACACCAGCGGCACCTGCCCCTTCAGCTCGTCCTTGACCCCGATCACGGCAGCCTCGGCCACGCGCGGATGGCTGGAGATGGCCTCCTCGATCTCGCGCGTGCCCAGACGATGCCCGGCCACGTTGATCACATCGTCGGTACGGCCGAGGATGAAGGTATAGCCATCGTCATCGCGGATCGCCCAGTCCAGCGAGCTGTACAGCAGTTCCTTGAAGTGGCTGAAGTAGCTCTGCAGGAAACGGCTGTCGTCGTTCCACACCGTGCTCATGCAACCCGGCGGCAAGGGCGGCGACACCACCAGCACGCCCTTCTGCCCCGGTGCCACTTCCTCGCCGGTGTTCTCGTCGATCACCTTCATCCGGTAGCCGAGATTGGGGAAGCCCGGTGAACCGAAGCGCACCGGCTTCATCTCCAGGCCCGGCAGCAGGGTCAGTGCCGGCCAGCCGGTTTCGGTCTGCCAGTAGTTGTCGATGATCGGCTTCCCCAGCGCTTCGCTGATCCAGTGCGCGGTGGGCTCGTCCAGCGGCTCTCCGGCCAGGAACAGATACTTCAGGGCGCGCAGGTCGTGGCGATGGATGAAGTCCGCGTCATGCTTCTTCAGCACGCGGATGGCGGTGGGTGAGGAGAACATGGTGCGCACGTTGTACTGTTCGCACAGCGCCCACCAGATACCCGGGTCCGGATTCGTCGGCAGCCCCTCGTACAGCAACGAGGTGCAGCCACCGATCAGCGGGCCGTACACGTTGTACGAGTGGCCTACCGCCCAGCCGACGTCGGAAGTGGAGAACATCACCTGGCCCGGCTTGCAGTCGAACACGGTCTCCATCGACTGCGCCATCGCCACCGCGTAACCACCGACATCGCGCTGCACGCCCTTCGGCTTGCCGGTAGTACCGGAGGTGTACAGCAGGTAGCTCGGCTCGCTCGCTTCCAGCCACTGTACCGGCACATCGACCTCACCAACCTGTGCACGCAGCGCGGCGTAGTCCACGTCGCGACCCGGCACGCGGGGTTCGGCGGCATCCAGCCCGCGCGACACGATCAGCACGTGCGGTGGCGGCGACGCCGCTTCGGCGCAGGCCGCGTCGACCATCGGCTTGTACGGAATCAGCTTGCCACCGCGCATGCCGGCGTCCGCTGCGATCAGCAACTTCGGCTTCGCATCGTCGATGCGCAGCGCCAGGTTGTGCGCGGCGAAGCCACCGAACACCACCGAGTGCACCGCACCGATGCGCGCGCAGGCCAGCATCGCGAACACGGCTTCGGCCATGTTCGGCATGTAGATCACCACGCGGTCACCGTGGCCGACGCCGAGATGCTTGAGCACGGCGGCGAAGTCGTTCACTTCGCGATACAGCTGGCGATAGGTGATCTCGCGGGTGCTGTTGGTTTCGGTGGAAATCGCAACCAGCGCGAGCTGGTCGGCGCGCGTTGCCAGGTGGCGGTCGACGGCGTTGTAGCAGAGATTGGTTTCGCCGCCGACGAACCAGCGCCGGAACGGCGGGTTGCTGTAGTCGAGCACCTGCTGCGGCGGTTTGTGCCAATGGATGCGCTTGGCTTCCTCGCCCCAGAAGGCCTCCGGCTCGTCGATCGAGCGACGGTAGGTTTCCTCGTAGTTCATGACGCAGCCCTCCCAGACAAAGTCATGGGTTCGAGGATAGTCCGGCGCTGGCGCGCGGGCCGCCCTACCTTGGTAGGGGGTGGGTTTTTCATGCAGGGCTGCGCCCTGCACCTGCAGAAGCCGAAGCCGAAGCAACAGCAGAAGCTGGCTTACTTGGGGATGGCGGGGTGGGTCCGGTGGCGGGAGACGCCGTAAACCCGTCCATGGGGGCTTGGCCGCGGCATCCATGCCGCGGACACTCCCGCCACCGGACCCACCCCGCCTTCGACAGATTCCGCGATCTGTCGGAACGGCATATTGTTCTGGTAGGTGTCGACCTTGGTCGACACGATAGATCCACGCCATGCGTGAATGATTCATTCGATATCTGACAGAAAAAGCGTGTCGACCAAGGTCGACACCTACCAACAGCTGCGCGGAACAACGGCCACCGTTACCAACAGCCGAGTGAACCTGTCGAAGGTGGGGCGGTGTCGGAGTGCGGGGTGTCAGCCGCATGGATGCGGCTGCCAAGCCTACACGGACGTACTTGCGGCGGCCCCGCACTCCGACACCGTCCCGCCAACCCACGTATAGCCGGCTTTTGACATTGACGTTGATTCTGCGGGTGCAGGGCTGCAAGCCCTGCCGAATCCCTAGAACGGAGTCGCGGACTCGAACGCGAGCGCCTCGCCCGTCAGCGGATGCGTGAACCGCAGGCTGCGTGCATGCAGATGCACGCGGTGCGCCGGTGCCGCGTCATACAGCACGTCGCCAACAATCGGATGGCCAATACTGGCCATGTGCAACCGCAACTGATGGCTGCGGCCGGTGATCGGTTCCAACGCCACGCGCGTGCGCCGCGCTTCAACATCGCGCACCAGCACGCGCCAACGCGTCAGCGCCGGCTTGCCGCGCTCATGGTCGATCATCTGCTTCGGCCGGTTCGGCCAGTCCACGATCAGCGGCAGATCCACGTCGCCGGCATCGCCTTCAAGCAGCCCCTCGACGACCGCTTCATAGCGCTTGCCAACCCGGCGCTGCTCGAACTGCATCGACAACGCCGCCTGCATGTCCTTGCCACGCGCATGCAGCAGCAGCCCGGAAGTCACCTGGTCCAGGCGGTGCACGGTCAACGCATCCGGGTACAGCGCCTGCAGGCGCGCGACGACGCAGTCCTGGTTCTCGGCGCTGCGGCCGGGCACGGACAGCAGGCCGGGGGGCTTTTCAGCCACCAGCAGCGCGTCGTCGATGTAGTGCAGATGGATCATCCGGCTCTGTATCCGTCCAAACAGAAACGGGGAAGCCGAAGCTTCCCCGCTTTCTGCGTACCGACCGGAGCCGGTACCGCCTGCATCAGCCCAGCAGGTGGGCGACGCCGGCGCGCTCTTCTTCCAGCTCGGCCAGGGTCTTGTCGATGTACTTCTGGCTGAAGTCGTCGATCGGCAGATCCTTGACCAGGGTGTACTTGCCGTTCTCGGTGGTCACCGCGAAACCGAAGATCACGCCTTCCGGAATGCCGTAGGAACCGTCGGACGGCACGCCCATCGTGACCCACTTGCCGTTGCTGCCCAGCACCCAGTCACGCACGTGGTCGATGGCGGCATTGGCGGCCGAAGCGGCCGAGGACGAGCCACGGGCTTCGATGATCGCCGCGCCGCGCTTGCCGACGGTCGGGATGAACGTGTTGGCGTTCCACTCCTGGTCGTTGATCGCATCGGCGATCGAGGCGCCGTCGACGGTGGCGAAACGGTAGTCCGGGTACATGGTCGGGCTGTGGTTGCCCCACACGACCAGCTTCTCCATGCCACCGACCGGCTTGCCGAGCTTGGCCGACAGCTGGCTCAGCGCGCGGTTGTGGTCCAGGCGCAGCATGGCGGTGAAGTTTTCCGGCTTCAGGTCCGGGGCCGACTTCATCGCGATGTAGGCGTTGGTGTTGGCCGGGTTGCCGACCACCAGCACCTTCACGTCGCGGCTGGCGACCTTGTTCAGCGCCGCGCCCTGGGCGGTGAAGATCTTGGCGTTTTCCAGCAGCAGGTCCTTGCGCTCCATGCCCGGGCCACGCGGACGTGCGCCGACCAGCAGAGCGATGTCGGCGTCCTTGAACGCGACTTCGGCGTCATCGGTGCCAACCATGCCGGCCAGCAGCGGGAACGCGCAGTCTTCCAGCTCCATCATCACGCCCTTCAGGGCGGCCTGGGCCTTGTCGACCGGCAGTTCCAGCAGCTGCAGGATGACCGGCTGGTCCTTGCCCAGCATTTCGCCGGAGGCGATGCGGAACAGCAGGGCATAACCGATCTGGCCGGCGGCGCCGGTCACGGCAACACGAACGGGTGCTTTCATGGGGGTTTCCTCTTGCTTGCAAGCGTTTGATGGGACGCCGCGGGCATGGCCACGCAGGCCGGGCAGGCGGCGGGGAACAGGGAAACGGCCACCCGTGGGTGGCCGTTTCGAAGGGGGTCAGGCGGCGAGGTGCTTGTTCCACTCCGCGACGCGGTCGGCCTGGGCGGCCAGCACAGCGTCGACGTCGCCTTCAAGGGTGATCGAATGGATCACGTCGCCCTGCTTGACCGAATCGACGATGGCCTGGCCTTCCAGGACCTTGCCGAAGACGGTGTGGCGGCCGTCCAGCCAATCGGTCTTGATGTGGGTGATGAAGAACTGGCTGCCGTTGGTGTTCGGGCCGGCGTTGGCCATCGACAGCGAGCCGACCTCGTGCTTCACGCCATTCTTCTCGTCTTCGAACTTGTAGCCCGGGCCGCCGGTGCCACGACCCTGCGGGCAGCCGCCCTGGATCATGAAGTCGGCGATCACGCGGTGGAAGATCAGGCCGTCATAGAAGCCGTGCTTGACCAGGTTCACGAAGTTGGCCACGGTCAGCGGCGCCTTGTCGGCGAACAGCTCGACCTTGATCGGGCCCTGGGTGGTGTCGAAAGTGGCGATGAGGGACATGAAGATCCTTGGTGCAAAGGGGAATGCGTCTAGCCACCTAGTTTACACCTGCCTCGTGGCGGCGGTGCCTTCGACCATCGGTGGAGCCCCCGCCTTCAGCCAGCGGCAGGTGAGCCGGGGGCCCCGTCCTGGCGACCTCGGTCGAAGCGGCGGACAGCCAGCTGAATGGGCCGCTGGGCCGGTGTGAAATCCACCTTTTCGCGAATCGTCAAGTTCGACGTATAATGTTGGACTTCTTTTTCCAAATCCGGCGCCGACTGGCCCCCTTTCGTATGTCCATCGAAAATCTTCGCAACATCGCCATCGTCGCCCACGTCGACCATGGCAAGACCACCCTGGTCGACCAGCTGCTGAAGCAGTCCGGCACCCTGTCCGAGCGCACCGTCCTCGCCGAGCGCGTGATGGACAGCAACGACCAGGAAAAGGAACGCGGCATCACCATCCTGGCCAAGAACACCGCCATCACCTGGGAAGACAAGAAGACCGGCATCAAGAACCGGATTAACATCGTCGATACCCCCGGCCACGCCGACTTCGGCGGTGAGGTCGAGCGCGTGCTGTCGATGGTCGACACCGTGCTGATCCTGGTTGATGCGATGGACGGCCCGATGCCGCAGACCCGCTTCGTGACCCAGAAGGCCTTCGCGATGGGCTTCAAGCCGATCGTCGTGGTCAACAAGGTCGACCGTCCGGGCGCCCGTCCGGAGTGGGTGATCGACCAGGTCTTCGACCTGTTCGACAAGCTCGGTGCCACCAACGAGCAGCTGGATTTCCCGATCGTCTACGCCTCGGGCCTGAACGGCTACGCGGGCCTGGAAGACACCGTGCGCGACGGCGACATGACCCCGCTGTACGAAGCGATCATGCAGCACGCGCCGAAGCCGGAAGTGGACCCGGAAGGCCCGTTCCAGATGCGCATCAGCCAGCTGGACTACAACAACTTCGTGGGCGTGATCGGCATCGGCCGCATCCAGCGCGGCACCCTGAAGAAGAACATGCAGGTCGCGGTCATTGACCGTGAAGGCAAGAAGCGCAACGGCAAGGTGCTGCAGGTGCTGGGCTTCATGGGCCTGGAGCGCATCGAGCAGGATTCGGCCGAGGCCGGCGACATCGTGGCCATCTCCGGCATCCAGGAGCTGACCATCTCCGACACCATCTGCGCACCGGACTTCCCGGAAGCTCTGCCTGCGCTGACCGTCGACGAGCCGACCATCTCGATGACCTTCCAGGTGAACAATTCGCCGTTCGCCGGCAACAAGGACCTGTCCGGTGGCAAGTTCCTGACCAGCCGCCAGATCAAGGACCGCCTGGACCGTGAAAAGGTCCACAACGTGGCCCTGAAGGTCGAGCAGCTGGAAGACGCCGACAAGTTCCTGGTCTCCGGCCGTGGCGAACTGCACCTGTCGGTGCTGATCGAGAACATGCGCCGTGAAGGCTACGAGCTGGCTGTGTCGCGCCCGGAAGTGATCATCAAGGAAATCGACGGCCAGCTGATGGAGCCGATCGAGCAGCTGGTGGTGGACATCGAAGAAATCCACCAGGGCGGCGTGATGGAAAAGCTGGGCACCCGCAAGGGCCAGTTGAAGAACATGGAATCGGACGGCAAGGGCCGCGTGCGCCTGGAGTACCAGATCCCGGCCCGTGGCCTGATCGGCTTCCAGAACGAGTTCAAGACCCTGACCCAGGGTTCGGGCCTGCTGTTCCACGTGTTCGACCACTACGGCCCGAAGGAACAGGGCGCCATCGCCAAGCGCATCAACGGCGTGATGATCGCCAATGCGCCGGGCGTCACCCCGGCCTACTCGCTGGGTCCGCTGCAGGAACGCGGCAAGCTCTTCGCTGCCGAAGGCGACAACGTGTATGAAGGTCAGCTGGTCGGCATCCACTCCAAGGACAACGACCTGACCGTCAACGCGATCAAGACCAAGCCGCTGACCAACATGCGCGCTTCGGGCAAGGACGATGCGATCCAGCTGACCCCGGCGATCAAGTACTCGCTGGAACAGGCCCTGGACTTCATCGAAGACGATGAGCTGGTCGAGATCACCCCGAAGGAGATCCGCCTGCGCAAGAAGTTCCTGACCGAAAGCGATCGCAAGAAGGCTTCGCGCGGCGGCTGAGCCTGCACCCCGTGAACCAGAGCGGCTACAACCCGGATCCACACCGGCATCCGGGCCTGCACGTCATCGCCCTGCTCGAAGCGAGCAAGGCGTTACTGGCGCTGTTGGCCGCCACCGGGCTGGAAGTGCTCGGACCGCAGCCGCTTCGGCACGGCATCATGGTCCTGATCCGGCGTTTCAGCCTGGATCCGGACCATGGCACCCTGCCCTCGCTGCTGCATATGATCAGCCCCGACGCGGTCCACCTGGCCGCGGCGGGGATGATCGGCTACGGCCTGCTGCACCTGGTCGAAGCCTGGGGCCTGTGGCGGGCCAAGGCCTGGGCCTCCTGGCTGGGCTGCCTGACTGCCTCGCTGTACCTGCCCTTCGACATCTTTGCGATCATCCGCCACCCCGGCTGGCCGTCGTGGACGATCCTGGCGATCAACCTGATCGTGGTCTACGTCCTCGCCCGCGATCTGCGCAAGCGCCACCGCTGAGCAGCGGCTACACTGGGGATTGGAGCCGACCAAGCCGCCCCATGCGCCCGTCCTTGCCGCCTCTGCTGACCTGCCTGCTTGCCACGCTGCCTGTGCTGCTTTCGGCTGGCTGCAGCCCGGCCACGCCCAGCGCGCATGCGGCCGAACCCGCGAGCCGCAACGTGCCCTTCCCGTACGCCGAAACCGATGTCACCGACCTGCAGGCGCAGATGACCGCCGGCGAGCTGGACAGCGCCACCCTGGTCCAGGCCTACCTGCAGCGGATCGCCGCCCTGGATCGGGCCGGCCCCCGCCTGCGCGCGGTGATCGAGCTCAACCCCGATGCCCTGAAGGAAGCCGCCGAACGTGACCGCGAGCGCCGCGATGGGCACCTGCGCGGACCGCTCCATGGCATCCCGGTACTGCTGAAGGACAACATCAACGCCGCACCGATGGCCACCAGTGCCGGCTCGCTGGCCCTGCAGGGGTTCCGCCCTGACGATGCGTATCTGGTGCGGCGCCTGCGCGAGGCCGGGGCCGTGGTGCTGGGCAAGACCAATCTCAGCGAATGGGCCAATTTCCGCGGCAACGATTCGGTGTCCGGCTGGAGCGCGCGCGGTGGCCAGACCCGCAATCCCTATCGCCTCAGCCACTCGCCTTGCGGCTCCAGCAGCGGCAGCGCGGTAGCGGTGGCCGCCAACCTGGCCAGCGTGGCGATCGGCACCGAAACCGACGGCAGCATCGTCTGCCCTGCGGCGATCAATGGCATCGTCGGCCTCAAGCCGACCGTCGGCCTGGTCAGCCGCGATGGCATCATCCCGATTTCCTTCAGCCAGGACACTGCGGGACCGATGACACGCAGCGTCGCCGACGCTGCGGCCGTACTGACCGCAATTGCCGGCCGCGATGATGCCGACCCGGCCACCGCAACCATGCCCGGCCGTGCGGTGTACGACTACACCGCGCGGCTGGATCCGCAGGGACTGCGTGGCAAGCGCATCGGCCTGCTGCAGACGCCGCTGCTGAAGTACCGCGGCATGCCGCCACTGATCGAACACGCCGCCACCGAGCTGCGTCGGGCCGGTGCCGTCGTGGTGCCGGTGGAGCTGCCCAACCAGGGCGCCTGGGCCGACGCCGAACGCAAGGTACTGTTGTACGAGTTCAAGGCCGGGCTGGAGCGTTACTTCAGCACCCACCGCGCTCCCCTGCACAGCCTGGCCGAATTGATCGCCTTCAACCAGGCGCACAGCAAGCAGGAGCTTGGCCTGTTCGGCCAGGAACTGCTGGTAGAGGCCGACGCCACCGCCGGCCTGGCTGACCCCGCCTACATCCGCGCACGCAGCGATGCGCGCCGGTTGGCGGGCCCGGAAGGCATCGATGCGGCCCTCGCCGCCCACCAGCTCGACGCCCTGGTCGCGCCGACCACCGGCGTTGCGTGGCCGATCCGCAGCGAAGGCGACGACTTCCCCGGCGAGAGCTACAGTGCCGCCGCCGTCGCCGGCTATCCCAGCCTCAGCGTGCCGATGGGCCAGATCGATGGCCTGCCGGTCGGCCTGCTGTTCATGGGCACCGCCTGGAGCGAACCGAAGCTGATCGAAATGGCGTACGCCTACGAACAGCGCACCCGCGCGCGGCGGCCACCGCACTTCGGCACCGACACGCTGATCGACGCCGGCGAGCCTTGATCCGGTAGTGCCGGCCGCTGGCCGGCGCTACCGTTCGGGTTCCGGCTCCATCGGCACGATTGCCGCCTCACCGTCTTCAGCCCCCGGCGAACGCACATCTGCAGTACGTGCGCGTGGACCACGCGGCATGTCCAGCTCGTCAGCATGCTGCAGCCGCGCACGCAGCTGCGGCAGCGAGTGCGGATGCTCACGCGCGAGGAAATCGAGCATGCGCTCGCGTACCAGGCAACGCAGGTCGAACGCGTCGCCGGAGCTGCGCGCACTCACCAGCAGGCGCACCTGGATCGCGCGCTCGCTGGTTTCGGTCACCTGGGTCACGCAGACCCGGCCATCCCACAACGCTTCGCCCCGGCAGATGCGCTCCAGTTCAGCACGGATCGCCGCAATCGGGGCACGATAATCCAGCCACAGGAAGGCTGTGCCGAGCAGGTCAGCGCTACGCCGCGTCCAGTTCTGGAAGGGGTTCTCGATGAACCAGGTCAACGGCACCACCATCCTCCGCTCGTCCCAGATGCGTACCACCACGTAGCTGCTGCCGATCTCCTCGATGCGTCCCCACTCGCCCTCGACGATCACCACATCGTCCAGCCGGATCGGCTGGGTCACTGCAATCTGCAGGCCAGCGATCAGGTTGCCGAACACTGGCTTTGCGGCGATACCGGCCACCAGGCCGATGAGGCCCGCCGAGGCCAGCAGCGCGGTGCCGATCTTCTGCACCATGGGGAAGGTCAGCAGCACCAGCGAAGTGCCCAGCACGATGATGCCGCCCATCAGCACGCGGCTGAGTACCCGCGTCTGGGTCTGGATGCGGCGCGCTTCCAGATTATCGGAGACATCGATGGGATGGCTGCGCAGGATGGCCCGCTCACCCGCTGCCACTGCGCGTACCAGCAACCAGATGAAGCAGGCGGTCAGTGCGATATGCAGCACCCGTTGCAGGTTGCCCAGAAGGGGATCCTGCAGCGGCGTGGCCTGCAATGCAGGGATCAACAGCAGCAGCGGCCATGCGGTGGCCATTGGCAGCCCGAGCACACGCCCGATGCGCGCGCGCCGCCGATCACGCCCTTTCAGCCGATGATAGATCCACAGGATCAGCCACGCGCCGATACCGCCCACCACCACGGCCAATCCCAACGGCCATGCGTAGGCCTGTGCGCTCTGCCAGTGCACCCTTGTCACCTCCAGTCGAACCGCCAAGTGGACAGCCTCGCGCATGGCACATGAGCGTCACGTCAGCCGTTCGTAAGAAGGGTGTTGGTCGGCAGGGCTTGCAGCCTGCACCTGCGGTAGTGCCGGCCGCTGGCCGGCAACCTCAACAGCAACAGCCGAAGCAGAAGCGGGTTTGCTGTGGGATGGCGGGGTGGGTCCGGTTGCGGGGGGCGCTGCAAGTACGTCCATGTAAGCTCGGTCGCCGCATCCATGCGGCTCACGCCCCCGCAACCGGACCCACCCCGCCTACGACAGATCTCCGCGATCTGCAGTAGATCCACGCCATGCGTGGATGAATCTCCATCGGAATCGAATATTTCGAATTGGATTCCAAAAGCATCCACGCATGGCGTGGATCTACCGTGTCGACCAAGGTCGACACCTACCAGCAGCCGAGTGAACCTGTCGAAGGTGGGGCGGTGTCGGGGTGCGGGGTGTCAGCCGCATGGATGCGGCTGCCAAGCCTACAAGGACGTACTTGCGGCGTCCCCGCACTCCGACACCGTCCCGCCAACCCACGGATAGCCCGCTTTTGACGTTGACGTTGACGTTGCTCTGGCTCGTAGCAGGTGCAGGGCTGCAAGCCCTGCCGAACAATCCTTACCGCACTTGCTCCTGCTTGCGCACGATCGCCATCGCGATCTCCAGCGACTGCTCGTAGTTCAACCGCGGGTCCACCGTCGAACGATACGCACGCTCCAGGTCGCGCTCGGTCAGTTCGCGCGCGCCGCCGATGCACTCGGTCACGTCCTCGCCGGTCAGTTCCAGGTGCACACCGCCCAGGCGCGTACCGGCGGCCGCATGCAGATCGAACGACATCTCCACCTCGCCACGCACGTTGTCGAAGCGGCGTGTCTTGAAACCGTTGGCGGTGCTTTCGGTATTGCCATGCATCGCATCGCACACCCACAGCACGCGGCGACCATCACGCTTGACCGCGTCCAGCAGCGGCGGCAGTTTCTCGGCGATCTGCGTCGCGCCCATCCGATGGATGAAGCTCAGGCGGCCCGGCTCGTCATGTGGGTTGAGCACATCGATCAGGCGCAGCAGCTGGTCCGGCGTCACCGACGGGCCCACCTTGATCGCAATCGGATTGCGCACGCCACGCAGGTACTCCACGTGCGCGCCATCGAGCGCGGCCGTGCGCATGCCGATCCACGGGTAATGCGTGCTCAGGTTCAACCAGCCCTGCTGGCGCGGCACCTGGCGGGTCAACGCCTGCTCGTAGGGCAGCAGCAGGGCTTCGTGCGAAGTGTAGAAGTCGATGCGGTTGAGGTTGTGCACGCGGGCCCCGGCCAGGGTCTCCATGAAGTGCACCGCATCGCCGATCGAGGCCACCATCTTCTGGTACTCGGCCGCCAGCGGCGAGTGGCTTACCCACTCCAGGTTCCAGTATTCGGGGTGGTGCAGGTCGGCGAAACCGCCGTCGATCAGCGCACGCACGAAGTTCATCGTCATCGCCGAATGCGCGTGGGCCTGCAGCATCCGCTTCGGGTCCGGCAGGCGTGCTGCCTCGGTGAAGGCCGGCGCGTTGATCACATCGCCGCGGTAGCTGGGCAGGGTCACGCCGTCGCGGGTCTCGGTGTCGGCCGAGCGCGGCTTGGCGTACTGGCCGGCGAAGCGGCCCACGCGGATCACCGGCTGGCGCAGGCCGTGCACCAGCACCAGGCTCATCTGCAGCAACACCTTCAATCGGTTGGAAATGGTGCCCGATTCGCAGTCGCTGAAATTCTCGGCACAGTCGCCGCCCTGCAGCAGGAAGCGCTTGCCTTCCTGGGCCTCGGCCAGCTGCTGCTTCAACGCCAGGATCTCCCACGAGGTGACCAGCGGCGGCAGCCGCTTCAGCTCGTGCAGAGCGGCGTCCAACGCCACCGGGTCCGGGTAGGTCGGCATCTGCAGCGCGGTCTTGCCACGCCAGCTCTCCGGCGACCAGGCAGCGCCAGCGGTGGTCGCGTCGGAATCGGAGGCGGGCGGAACGGCGGACAGGCTCATTGCAGACTTCCGGGGTGGGGGGCGGCCATGGTCGCAGAGCCAGCCGCTGACGCAAAGGCCCACCCCCACCGCCCCGGCCACCTGAACGGCAGGGAAAGGCCAACGCCAGCAGCCAGATCCGGCATGGCCAGCCGCACGGGACAGGCGCATGATTTGTTACGGAGTAACACTTCCACGTCATGGACCGGCCCCTTCCACGCCCAGCCGCCCCCTCTCTCACCATGAAGCCCTCACCCCTCGCTACCGGCATTGCCTTCGCCCTGGCCTTGGCCAGCCTGCCCGCCTTCGCCGCAACGACCGACGACACCTCTTCCTCCGTCAAGGATCTGGACGCAGTCACCGTCCACGCCCAGCTCGACCAGGCCCGCAACGCGCTGTCGCCGGACATCGGCAGCAGCCAGTACCAGATCACCGCCGAGGACATCCAGAAGCAGCCGCTGGGTGCCTCCGCGCCGCTCAGCCAGGTACTGCTGCAGGCCCCGGGCGTGGTCCAGGATTCCTATGGCGGCGTGCACGTGCGCGGCGACCACGCCAATCTGCAGTACCGCATCAATGGCGTGCTGTTGCCCGAATCGATCTCCGGCTTCGGCCAGACACTGGATGCCCGCACCATCAAGAGCATCCGCCTGATGGATGGCGCGCTGCCGGCGCAGTTCGGCGAGCGCACCGCTGCAGTGGTCGACATCACCACCCGCAATGGCGCCGAGCTCGGCAATGGCGGCAGCGCCGGTCTGACCGCAGGCTCGTTCGGCAAGATCAATCCGAATGCCTCGTGGTGGGGCAACCAGGGGCGATGGAGCTGGTTCCTGACTGGCAACTACGACCAGAACGAGGTTGGCCTGGAGAACCCGACCCGCTCGCGCAAGCCGCTGCACGACGACACCCACCAGGGCAAAGCGTTCGCTGACCTCACCTACCTGGTCAACGAGAACACGCGCCTGAGCGTGTTCGCCGGCTTCGCCAACAATCGCTTCCAGATCCCGGTCAACCCCGGGCAGACCCCGCAGTTCGGTTACCTGGACACCACCACCTTCGACTCCAGCCAGCTGGATGAAACCCAGCGCGAGACCACCCGCTTCGGCATGCTGGTGCTGCAGGGCGCGCTGGGCAGCACCGCCTACCAGCTGTCAGCCGGGCAGCGCTACAGCGATGTGGCGTTCAACCCGGATGTCATCGGCGATCTGGTATTCAGTGGCGTCGCCTCGCAGGTGCAGCGCAGCAACCGCTCCAACACGCTGCAGGCCGATTTCTCCACCCCGCTGGGCAGCGACCACACGCTGCGCTATGGCCTGTACGGCAATTACGAGAACGCGCGTGCGAACAACAGCAGCTGGGTGTTTCCGGTCGATGACGCCGGCCAGCAATCCAGCACAACGCCGCTGCTGATACCTGACCACAGTGCCTTCCATGCCAGCACGCAGGCGTTGTACGTGCAGGATGAATGGAAGATCGGCGACGACTGGACCGTCAACTACGGCCTGCGCGGAGATCGCTACAAGGCCTTTGGCCACACCGAGGGCCAGCTCAGCCCCCGCGTGGGCGTGGCCTGGAATGCCAGCGACAGCACCACCGTGCATGCCGGCTATTCGCGTTACTTCACGCCACCGGCCAGTGAGCTGATCGCCAGCAGCGACATCGCGCTGTACGACGGCACCACCAACCAGCAACCCAGCGGCGGCAACAACACGCCACTGGCCGAGCGCAGCGACTACTACGACATCGGCGTGTCGCAGCAGGTGGGCGAACACCTGACCCTGGGCCTGGATGCCTATGACCGACGCGTCGCGCGCCTGCAGGACGAAGGCCAGTTTGGTGCCGCCTACATCTATTCGACGTTCAACTACCGCCGCGGCCATATCCGTGGCCTGGAGTTCAGTGCCGACTACAGCAACGGTCCGTTCAGCGCTTACGTCAACGCGGCGTACAACAAGGCCATCGGCACCCAGGTCATCACCAGCCAGTACAACCTCGATCCAGAAGCGCTGGCCTATGTGGCCAACCACTGGATCCACCTCGACCACGACCAGAAGCTGACCTCATCGGGCGGCTTCAGCTACGCCTTCGCCGGCCACAACCGGGTCGGCGCCAACTACGTGTTCGGTAGCGGCCTGCGTTCGGACATCGAGGGTGTGCCCAACGGCGGCGAGCTGCCATCCTACCTGCAGGTGAACCTCAGCGCCGGGCATGACTTCAATGCCGACAGTGGCCATCCGCTGCATGTGCAGCTGGCCGTGATCAACGCATTGGATCGCAGCTACCAGCTGCGCGATGGCGGCGGTGTTGGCGTGTTCGCGCCGCAGTGGGGGCCGCGCCGTGGCGCCTACCTGAGCCTGCAGCAGGATTTCTGAGAACGGACCGTGGTAGTGCCGGCCGCTGGCCGGCATCTACGGGAACGCTGCCATCGTTCATGCGGTTGCCGGCCAGCGGCCGGCACTACCCTGCGTTCAGCGCTTGACCTTGCGCAGCGACACCACCAGCGCCCACAGCGCCAGCAGCACGAACCACACGCCCGACCACATCGGCATTGTCAGGCCCAGGAACGTCCAGTCGATATTGCCGCAGTTGCCGGTACCGGTCAGCACCGTGCGGAACACTTCCAGCGGCCCCATGGTCTCGCGCAGGAAGCTCAGCGGCGGGCCGCAGGTCGCCCCCATCTCCGGTGGCAGCATCTGCACGTAGACGTGGCGCGCAGCGATGCCTACGCCGACCGCGGCGGCAATGAAGGCGAGCACGCCGTAGGTTGCCCGGCCAGGACGGTTGGAGGGCCCGTGCAGTGCACCGATCAGGAACAGCAGGCCCAGCGCGGCGAACGCCAGCCGCTGGAAGATGCACAGCGGGCACGGCTCCAGGCCCATCTTCAGCTGCAGGAAGATCGCGTAGCCCAGCAGGCCGGCGCAGATCAGGAAGCCCAGGAAGAACTGGGCGCGGAAGGGCCAGCGCAGTGGATTCATCGTCAACGCTCGAATGGATCAGGCGCCAAGCGTAACCGAGAGTGCATGCCATTCGAACCGCCACAGGTGACGCCTGTCGGAACGGTGCGGGTCAAATCCCGCAGAAACGCAAAAGCCCGGCAGAGGCCGGGCTTTCGCTGTGTCGCATTGGAGCGGTCCGATTACTCGGCCACTTCCTCGGCCACGACCGGACGGTCAACCAGCTCGACGTAGGCCATCGGCGCGTTGTCGCCAGCGCGGAAGCCGCACTTCAGCAGGCGCAGGTAGCCGCCCGGACGGTTCGCGTAGCGCGGGCCCAGGATGGTGAACAGGTTGCCCACGGCTTCGTTGTCGCGCAGGCGGGCGAAAGCCAGACGGCGGTTGGCGACGGAGTCGACCTTGGCCAGGGTGATCAGCGGCTCGGCAACGCGGCGCAGTTCCTTGGCCTTCGGCAGGGTGGTCTTGATCAGCTCGTGCTTGAACAGCGAGGCGGCCATGTTCTTGAACATCGCTTCGCGGTGGGCGCTGGTACGGCTGAACTTACGGCCAGACTTCTGGTGACGCATGGTGATATTCCTTGGTTAATGATGAGGCTGTGCGGATCGTTGTCGCCATCCTGGCGTTGCTGCGCGGACTGCGGATGGTCCTGGCCGCCCGTCCTGGACGACCTGCCCGCGAACCTGCGGTTCGTCGTGGCATGGTGTGGTGCGTTGAAGGCCCCACCGCGAACGGTGGAGCCTTCAGGTATTACCGATATCAGCCCAGCATGCCGTGGCTGGCGACGCCGGCCGGCGGCCAGTTCTCCAGCTTCATGCCGAGCGACAGGCCGCGCTGAGCCAGCACTTCCTTGATCTCGGTGAGCGACTTCTTGCCCAGGTTCGGGGTCTTCAGCAGCTCCACTTCGGTCTTCTGGATCAGATCGCCGATGTAGTAGATGCTTTCAGCCTTCAGGCAGTTGGCCGAACGCACGGTCAGCTCCAGATCGTCGATCGGGCGCAGCAGCACCGGATCCACGCCGTTGTTGGCCGGCTTGGCCGCACCGCGGTCGCGGTGGGTGAAGTCACCGAACACCGACAGCTGGTCGCTGAGGATGTCGGCGGCGGTGCGGACGGCTTCCTCGGCATCGATGGTGCCGTTGGTCTCGATATCGATGACCAGCTTGTCCAGGTCGGTGCGCTGTTCGACACGCGCCGCTTCCACGGCATAGGCGACACGGCGGACCGGCGAGAACGAGGCATCCAGGACCAGGCGGCCGATGGCACGGGTTTCTTCGTCCGGACGACGACGCGCGGCAGCCGGCTGGTAGCCGAAACCACGTTCGATCTTCAGACGCATGTTGATTGCCGTGTCCTTGGTCAGGTGGCAGATCACATGGTCGCCGTTCAGGATCTCCACATTGTGGTCGACCTTGATGTCGGCAGCGGTGACAACGCCCGGGCCCTGCTTGGACAGGGACAGGGTGGCGCTGTCGCCGGAGTGCATACGGATGGCCACATCCTTCAGGTTGAGCAGGACTTCGAGCACGTCCTCCTGCAGACCTTCGACCGTGGTGTACTCATGCAACACGCCGTCGATTTCGACTTCCGTGATGGCGAAGCCCGGGATGGACGACAGCAGCACGCGACGCAGGGCGTTGCCCAGCGTATGCCCGTAACCCCGCTCCAAAGGTTCGATAACGACCTTTGCACGGGTGTCGGTAAGGCGTTCGATCTGCGGACCGCGAGGACGCAGAACCTGGTTGGCGGTAACCGTCATGTTGCGGGTTCTCCTAGTGAACCCCCGGCCGTCGCCGGGGGCTCTCCAATGTGAATTACTTCGAATACAGCTCGACGATCAGCGCTTCGTTGATGTCCGCAGGCAGATCCGAACGATCCGGAACAGCCTTGAAGATGCCGGTGAACTTGCCGGAATCCACTTCAACCCACGACGGGCTCAGGTCATGCTGGGCGGCGACGGTCAGGGCTTCCTGGACGCGCAGCTGCTTGGCAGCCTTTTCGGACAGAGCGATGGCGTCGCCAGCCTTGACCTGGTACGAAGCCAGGTTGACCGACTTGCCATTCACGGTGACGCCGCGGTGCGACACCAGCTGACGGGCAGCCGGACGGGTCACGGCGAAGCCCATGCGGTAGACGACGTTGTCCAGGCGGGTTTCCAGCAGCTGCAGCAGGTTCTCGCCGGTGTTGCCCTTCTTGGTCGAGGCCTTCTTGTAGTAGTTGCGGAACTGACGCTCCAGCAGGCCGTAGATACGCTTGACCTTCTGCTTTTCACGCAGCTGGGTGGCGTAGTCGGACAGCTTGCCCTTGCGGGCAGTGGCGCCGTGCTGGCCGGGCTTCTGCTCCAGCTTGCACTTGGAGTCCAGCGCACGCGCCGGGCTCTTCAGGGACAGGTCGGCGCCTTCGCGGCGGGCGAGCTTACAGGTAGGACCGATATAACGAGCCATTTCTTATCGCTCCCTTTAGACGCGACGCTTCTTCGGCGGACGGCACCCGTTGTGCGGGATGGGCGTCACGTCGATGATGTTGGTGATCTTGTAGCCGACGTTGTTCAGCGAACGCACGGCCGACTCACGGCCCGGACCCGGGCCCTTGATGCGGACTTCCAGCGACTTCACGCCGTAGTCCAGCGCAGCACGACCGGCCTTTTCAGCAGCCACCTGGGCAGCGAACGGGGTCGACTTGCGCGAACCGCGGAAGCCAGCGCCACCGGAGGTCGCCCACGACAGAGCGTTGCCCTGGCGGTCGGTGATGGTGACGATGGTGTTGTTGAACGAAGCGTGGACGTGGGCAACGCCGTCGGTGACGACGCGCTTGATCTTCTTCTTGGTCTTAGCAGCGGGCTTAGCCATTTCTCAGTCCCTTACTTCTTGATCGCCTTGCGCGGACCCTTGCGGGTGCGGGCGTTGGTACGGGTGCGCTGGCCACGCAGCGGGAGGCCACGACGGTGACGCAGGCCGCGGTAGCAGCCCAGGTCCATCAGGCGCTTGATCGCGATGCCGATCTCACGGCGCAGATCGCCTTCCACGATGTACTTGCCGACTTCGGCGCGCAGGCGCTCGATTTCCGGCTCCGACAGATCGCGGATCTTGGTGGTCGAAGCAACGCCTGCGACTTCGCAGACCTTCTTCGAACGGGTACGGCCGATGCCGTAAATGCTTTGCAACCCGACCCAGACGTGCTTCTGGGCTGGCAGGTTGACGCCTGCAATACGCGCCATGACGCGGTTCTCCAGCTGAGTGATGGCCGACAGCGCGCCTCGGGCACGCCAATCCGGCAGGATGGATCAAAAAAGTGAACTAGCGATACTAACAAGGTTCCGGTTTACATGGAAGCCCGTGAAACCATTGGTTTCATGAACCCGGCCTGGGGAGTGTGCCCAGGCTCCGGCGCCGGATGGGGTTGGACCTGGGGTTTCCCCCGGGGCCGCCCGCGCTACTCCAGCGCGGGACCACCTCATCACACCCCCACCCGGAACCGCTGCGGGGGCCGCCCTTCGTTTGTGTGGCCGGAGTCCGCGAAGCGGAGGGACCATCACGTCAGGAAGACGAAAGTATAACAGGCCTATCAGCCGCGGGCAAAACCGCCGCGGTTGCCGCCCTTCAGGTTGGCCTTCTTCAGCAGGCTCTCGTACTGGTGGGACATCAGGTGTGCCTGCACCTGGGCGATGAAGTCCATCACCACCACCACCACGATCAGCAGCGACGTGCCACCGAAGTAGAACGAGGCATTCAGCTGCGTGCGCATCAGTTCCGGCAGCAGGCAGACGATCACCAGGTAGGCCGAGCCGGCCGCGGTCAGGCGGGTCAGCACGCCGTCGATGTAGTCGGCGGTGGCCTTGCCCGGACGGATGCCCGGAATCAAAGCGCCCGACTTCTTCAGGTTGTCGGCGGTTTCCTGCGAATTGAACACCAGCGCGGTATAGAAGAACGCGAAACCGGTGATCAGCGCAGCGAACACGATCATGTGCAGCGGCTCGCCCGGGCCCAGGGCATTGGCGACCTTCTGCAGGACCTGGCCGAAGCTGCTCTGGTTGGCAGCCTGGCCGGACCACATGGCCAGGGTGGCCGGGAAGGCCAGCAGGCTCGAGGCGAAGATCGCCGGGATGACGCCGGCCATGTTGAGCTTCAGCGGCAGGAACGAGGTCTGGTTCATGTACGCGTTGCGACCGCCCTGGCGGCGCGCGTAATTGACCGTGATCCGGCGCTGGCCACGCTCCACGAACACCACGAAGAAGGTGAAGGCGAGTACGACGATGGCGATCAGCAGGAGCTGGATGAACTGGATGTTGCCGTCGCGGTAGGCGTCGAAGGTGTGGATGACCGCACCCGGCAGACCGGCGACGATACCGGCGAAGATGATCAGCGACACGCCGTTGCCGATACCGCGTTCGGTGACCTGCTCACCGACCCACATCAGGAACATGGTGCCGGCAGTCAGTGCGACCACCGCGGTGAGCACGAAGCCCATGCCGGGGGCGTACACGACCGGAGCGCCCGACGGCGAAACCTGGCCCTGCAGGGCCAGCGCGATCGAACCGCCCTGCACCACTGCCAGCAGCACGGCGCCGATGCGCGAATACTGGGTGATCTTGCGGCGGCCGGACTCACCTTCCTTCTGCATCGCCTTCAGGGCGGGGAAGATGTGCACGGCCAGCTGCATCACGATCGATGCCGAGATGTACGGCATCACGTTCAGCGCAAAGATGCTGAAACGGTGCAGGGCGCCGCCCGAGAACATGTTGAACATGTCCACGATGCCGCCGCCCTGCTGTTGCATCATGGCAAGCATGGCATCGGGATTGACGCCCGGCACCGGCACGTAGCAGCCGATGCGATAGACGATCAAAGCCCCGACGACGAACAGCAAACGTTGGCGAAGTTCAGTGAACTTGCCCATTCCGCCCGCGAGGTTACCGATGCCAGCTTGCGCCATGATTTTCTTACTCCGTTACGCTGCCGCCGGCAGCTTCGATCGCAGCCTTGGCACCAGCCGTGGCAGCAATACCCTTCAGGGTGAACGCCTTGGTCACTTCGCCCTTGACGACGACCTTGGCCTTCTTGGCAGTGCTCGGGACCAGCTTGGCAGCACGCAGGGCGGCGAAGTCGATCTCACCGGCCGGCAGCTTGTCCAGCGCGTACAGCAGCACTTCAGCGGTGTCCTTGGCGATCGGCGAACGGAAGCCGATCTTCGGCAGACGACGCTGCATGGGGGTCTGGCCGCCTTCGAAGCCAGCCTTGATCTTGCCGCCACCCTTGCGGGCGAACGAACCCTTGTGGCCGCGGCCGGCAGTCTTGCCCAGGCCCGAGCCGATACCGCGGCCGACGCGGGTGCGCTCGGTGCGGGCGCCCGGTGCCGGGCTCAGTTCATTGAGACGCAGAGTCATGGTCGATTACTCCTCAACCTGGACGAGGTACTGAACCTTGTTGATCAGGCCGCGCACCTGCGGGCTGTCCTTCAGTTCACGCACATCGTTGAGCTTGTTCAGGCCCAGGGCACGCACCGACAGGCGGTGACGCGACTGGGTGCCACGCAGGCCACGCACCAGGCGGACCTTCACAGTCTTGTTGGACTCATTAGCCATGGTTGAGTTCCTCCACCTTCTTGCCACGCTTGGCCGCGATGCGGGCCGGCGACTGCGCAGCAGTCAGGCCCTTCACGGTGGCGCGCACCAGATTGATCGGGTTGCGCGAACCGGTGGCCTTGGCCAGCACGTTCTTCACGCCAACGGCTTCCAGCACGGCGCGCATCGCACCGCCGGCGATGACGCCAGTACCTTCCGAAGCCGGCTGCATGAACACGCGGGCTGCGCCGTGACCATCCTTGATGGTGTGCCACAGGGTGCCGTTGTTCAGGTCAACGCTGACCAGGTTCTTGCGGGCCTGTTCCATCGACTTCTGGATGGCGACCGGCACTTCGCGGGCCTTGCCATAACCGAAACCGACCTTGCCTTCGCCGTCGCCGACCACGGTCAGGGCGGTGAAGGTGAACTGGCGGCCACCCTTGACGGTCTTGCTGACGCGGTTGACCGCGACCAGCTTTTCGATCATGCCGTCGTCGATCTTCTCTTCGCGGTTACGGTCGCGATCGCGACCCCGCTGCTGACGCTCTTCTGCCATGTTGATTCCTTGGTTGTTTGGGTATGTACGGCTCGAGGCCGCTTATGGTTGTGGAGTGACGCGTTGTTCCGGTGGACCGCTGCAGAAGAGCGGCGCCGTCCAGCCTCACTCAGGCTGGCGAGCAGGCAGGCAGGAGGCCATCGGCCCCCTGCCCTTGTCCCTTAGAACTGCAGGCCGGCTTCGCGGGCGGCTTCTGCCAGGGCCTTGATGCGGCCGTGGTAGCGGTAGCCCGAACGATCGAAGGCAACCTTCTCGATGCCGGCGGCCTTGGCGCGCTCGGCAACGATGCGGCCGACCTTGGCAGCGGCATCGGCGTTCTTGCCGTTCTTCAGGCCTTCCTTGACGTCGGTCTGGGTGGTGTTGGCGGCAGCCAGCACCTTCGAACCGTCAGCGGTGAAGACCTGGGCGTACAGGTGCTGGCCGGTGCGCAGCACCGACAGGCGGGCGACGCCGAGCTCACGGATGTGGGCGCGGGTCGACTTGGCGCGACGCAGGCGGGCGATGTTCTTGTTCATGATGTTTTTTCCTTGAAAGCGGAAGCGCCTAATTAGGCCTTCTTGGCTTCCTTACGGATGATGACTTCGTCGGAGTACTTCACGCCCTTGCCCTTGTACGGCTCCGGCTTGCGGAACGCACGGATCTTGGCGGCGACTTCACCGACGACCTGCTTGTCAGCGCCCTGGACCAGGATCTCGGTCTGGGTCGGGGTGGAAATGGTGATGCCTTCCGGCGCCACGAACACGACCGGATGCGAGAAACCGAGCGACAGGCTCAGATCCTTGCCCTGCATGGCAGCACGGTAACCCACGCCGACCAGCTCCAGCTTGCGCTCGAAGCCTTCGGACACGCCCTTGACCATGTTGGCCAGGATCGCGCGCACGGTACCGGTCAGCGCGACCAGGTCGGCGCTCTCGGTGCTCAGGGTGGCAACGCCGCTGTCGACGTTGATGGCAATACCGGCCGGCTTGACCAGCGACAGGGTGCCCTTCGGGCCCTTGACGGTGACACTTTCCGACTGGACGTTCAGTTCGACCTTACCCAGGGTGACGGGCTTCTTGGCTACGCGGGACATAGTTCTACTCCTTTCGCCTTAGGCCACGAAGCACAGGACTTCGCCGCCGACGCCCAGCTGGCGCGCCTGCGCATCAGTCATGATGCCCTTGGAGGTGGAAATGATGGAGATGCCCAGGCCATTCATGACCTTCGGCAGCTCGCTCTTGCCGCGGTACTGGCGCAGGCCCGAACGCGAGAAGCGCTTCAGGGTCGCGATGACCGGCTTGCCTTCGAAATACTTCAGCACGATTTCCAGCTCGGCCTTGTTGTTTTCCAGCTGGGTCACGCGCAGGTCGGTGATGTAACCCTCGTCCTTCAGGACCTGGGCGATCGCAACCTTGATCTTGGACGACGGGGCTTTCACCGTCTGCTTGCCAACCGCAGCCGCATTCTTGATGCGGACCAGCAGGTCGGCGATGGGATCAGTCATGCTCATATGAGTACCTTTGAGTGCACCGATATCCGCTTTCGCGAAAATCTGTTGTCTCCTGGAAACGGGCCAGGTCCCTTGATGCAGCGGGCCGGGGCCCACTCCTACAACCCCGTTTGCGCAGGGCAAGACGCGGGAGTATACGCCAAAAGAGCCCGACTTGCGCCGGGCTCTTCGGGTTTTTTCGCAGAAAGGAAGCTGAACGCCTCCCTCCCCCGGTTCAGAAGCCCCCGAGGGGGCTCCTGATCGCAGGTCCGGCTGGGATTACCAGCTGGCCTTGCGCAGGCCCGGGACGTCGCCACGCATGGTGGCTTCGCGCAGCTTGTTGCGGCCGAGGCCGAACTTGCTGTACACGCCACGCGGACGACCCGACAGCTCGCAACGGTTGCGCTGGCGGCTCGGCGACGAATCGCGCGGCAGCTTGGCCAGCTTGGTTGCGGCGTCGATTTTCTCTTCGTAGGTCGCGTCCACGGAGGACACGATCTTCTTCAGAGCCGCACGCTTCTCAGCGTACTTCTTGGCCAGCTTTTCCCGCTTGATGTCGCGGTTGACCATGGAGGTCTTTGCCATTTCGGTTTCCTCGACAGATCAGTTACGGAACGGGAACTTGAACGCTGCCAGCAGCGCCTTCGCTTCCGCGTCGGTCTTCGCAGTGGTGGTGATGGCGATATCCATACCGCGGATCGCGTCGACGGCGTCGAAGTCGATTTCCGGGAAGATGATCTGTTCCTTCACACCCATGTTGAAGTTGCCGCGGCCGTCGAAGGAACGACCGGAAACACCACGGAAGTCGCGCACGCGCGGCAGCGAGATGTTGATCAGGCGGTCCAGGAACTCGTACATCTTGTGGCGACGCAGCGTGGTCTTGCAGCCGATCGGCCAACCATCACGGATCTTGAACGACGCAACCGAGATACGCGACTTGGTGACAACCGGCTTCTGGCCGGAAATCTTGGTCATGTCCGCGACGGCGTTTTCCAGGATCTTCTTGTTGGTGGCAGCTTCGCCGACACCCATGTTCAGGGTGACCTTGACGAGCTTCGGTACTTCCATCGGATTGGTGTAGCCGAACTGCTTCATCAGCGCCGGCACCACTTCTTCCTTGTAGATCTTTTCGAGACGGGAAGTCATCTTCACATTCCTCAGGCGTCGAGCGCCTCACCGCTGGAGCGGAACACACGCAGTTTGCGTCCATCCTCCAGCACCTTGAAGCCAACGCGTTCGCCCTTGCCCGAAGCCGGGTTCAGCACGTTCACGTTGGAGATATGGATCGAAGCTTCGCGCTCGACCACGCCGCCGGCAACACCTGCCTGCGGGTTCGGCTTGGTGTGGCGCTTGACGATGTTCACGTTGGCGACGACCACGCGGTCGCCGTCGACGCGGACGACTTCGCCCTGCTTGCCCTTGTCCTTGCCAGCGTTGACGACAACCTGGTCGCCCTTCTTGATACGGTTAGCCATGATTATCTCCTGTCGCTCACAGCACTTCGGGAGCGAGCGAGACGATCTTCATGAACTTCTCCGAACGAAGTTCACGGGTCACCGGCCCGAAGATACGGGTACCGATCGGCTCCTGCTTGTTGTTCAGCAGGACGGCAGCGTTGCCGTCGAAGCGGATCAGCGAACCGTCGGCGCGACGCACACCCTTGCGGGTACGCACCACGACGGCGTCATACACTTCACCCTTCTTGACCTTGCCGCGCGGAATCGCATCCTTCACGGTGACCTTGATGATGTCGCCGATACCGGCGTAACGGCGCTTGGAACCACCCAGCACCTTGAAGCACATCACCTGCTTGGCACCCGAATTGTCCGCGACGTCAAGGTAGCTCTGCATCTGGATCATGATTCAGACTCCTTATTCAGCCGCACGCGTGATGACTTCCACCACGCGCCAGTTCTTGGTCTTGGACATCGGAGCAATCTCGGTCACGCGGACGACGTCGCCTTCCTTGCAGGCGTTGTCGGCATCGTGGGCGTGCAGCTTGGTCGAGCGCTTGATGTACTTGCCGTACAGCGCGTGCTTGACCTGACGCTCAACCAGGACGGTAACCGTCTTGTCCATCTTGTTGCTGACGACACGGCCTTCGACCGTGCGCAGCGTCTTCTTTTCAGTATTGTCGCTCATAGCGGCCATCCTTACTTCGTGCTGCCGAGCAGGGTCTTGACGCGAGCAATCTCGCGACGGACCCGGCGAATGTCGTGGGTCTTCGGCAGCTGGCCGGTGACCTGCTGCATACGGACAGAGAACTGTTCCTTACGCAGGTCGATCAGGTGGGCCTTGAGTTCGTCAGCCGACTTTTCACGGAGAGTTTTGATATCCATCAGCGCACCGTACGGGTCACGAAAGTGGTGGTGACCGAGAGCTTGGCGGCGGCCAGGCGGAACGCCTCGCGAGCCACTTCCTCGGAAACACCCTCGATTTCATAGATCATGCGGCCGGGCTGGATCTGGGCCACCCAGTATTCCACGTTACCCTTACCCGAACCCATTCGGACTTCGATGGGCTTCTTGGTGATGGGCTTGTCGGGGAACACGCGGATCCACATCTTGCCGCCGCGCTTGACGTAGCGGCTGATCGAGCGGCGGGCCGCTTCGATCTGGCGCGCGGTCAGCTGACCGTGTGCGGTTGCCTTCAGGCCGTATTCGCCGAAGCTGACAGCGTTGGCGCTCCAGCTCAGGCCATCGTTACGGCCCTTGTGTACCTTGCGGTACTTGGTTCGCTTGGGTTGCAACATTGTCGTTACCTCGCTTCACGGGCCGGGCGCTGACGGTCACCGCGGTCGCCGCGATCGTGACGATCGTTGCGCGACGGGGTGTCGTCCTGCTTTTCCTGGCCAACCTGGGAGAAATCGAAGACCTCGCCCTTGTAGATCCAGACCTTGATGCCGATGATGCCGTAGGTCGTCTTGGCTTCAGCGAAGCCATAGTCGATGTCGGCACGCAGGGTGTGCAGCGGCACGCGGCCCTCGCGGTACCACTCCGAACGGGCGATTTCTGCACCGTTGAGGCGGCCACCGACGTTGACCTTGATGCCCAGGGCACCCAGGCGCATCGCGTTGCCGACCGAGCGCTTCATTGCACGGCGGAACATGATGCGACGCTCCAGCTGCTGGGCGATCGACTCGGCAACGAGCTGCGCGTCCAGTTCCGGCTTGCGCACTTCGGTGACGTTGATGTGCGCCGGGACGCCTATCATCTCGCTCACTTCCTTGCGCAGCTTCTCGATGTCCTCACCGCGCTTGCCGATCACCACGCCCGGACGGGCGGTGTGGATCGTCACGCGAGCGGTCTTGGCCGGACGCTCGATCAGGATCTTGCTGATGCCGGCCTGAGCCAGCTTCTTGCGCAGCATGTCGCGCACTTTCAGGTCGGCTGCCAGGTAACCGGCGAACTCGGCCTTGTTGGCGTACCACTTGGAGTTCCAGTCCTTGGAAATGCCGAGGCGGATACCAATCGGATGAACTTTATGACCCATGGTCTTTTCCTTATCCGCTTACTTGGCGGCGCCCACAACCACAGTGATGTGGCTGGTGCGCTTGAGGATGCGGGTACCGCGGCCTTTCGCCCGCGCCATGAAACGCTTCAGGGTCGGACCTTCATCAACCATGATGGTCTGAACCTTCAGCTCGTCGACGTCGGCGCCCTGGTTGTTCTCGGCGTTGGCAATTGCCGACTCCACCACCTTCTTGATCAGGTGGGCAGCCTTCTTGTCCGAGAACTTCAGCAGGTTGACCGCACGTTCGGCCGGCAGACCGCGCACCTGGTCAGCGACCAGACGAGCCTTCTGCGGGGAGATGCGCGCAGTGCGCAGGATGGCTTTCGCTTCCATTGTCATCTCTCCTTACTTGCCCGACTTCTTGTCACCACCGTGACCCTTGAAGGTCCGGGTGATGGCAAATTCGCCGAGCTTGTGGCCGACCATGTTCTCGTTGACGAGAACCGGGATGTGGTTCTTGCCGTTATGCACGGCAATGGTGATGCCTACCATGTCAGGCAGGATCATCGAACGGCGCGACCAGGTCTTGATCGGCTTCTTGCTGCCCGCAGCGGCCTCCACCTTCTTGACGAGGTGGTGATCGACGAACGGGCCCTTCTTGAGTGAACGTGCCATGGTCGATTAGCCCCTACGATCGCGGACGATGAACTGCTGAGTGCGCTTGTTATGGCGCGTCTTGTAACCCTTGGTCGGGACACCCCACGGGGTGACCGGATGCGGGTTACCCTGGCCGGCCTTGGCCTCACCACCACCGTGCGGGTGGTCAACCGGGTTCATGGCAGCACCACGAACGGTCGGGCGGACGCCGCGCCAACGCTTGGCACCGGCCTTGCCCAGCTTTTCCAGGCTGTGCTCGTCGTTGCCGACTTCGCCAATGGTGGCGCAGCACTCGACCGGAACCTTGCGCATTTCACCCGAGCGCAGGCGCAGGGTGGCGTAGATGCCCTCACGAGCCACCAGCTGCACGGCCGCACCAGCGGCGCGAGCGATCTGAGCGCCCTTGCCCGGCTTCAGCTCGATGCAGTGGATGGTGGTACCGACCGGGATGTTGCGCAGCGGCAGGGTGTTGCCGGCCTTGATCGGGGCGTCCGAACCAGCGATCACCTGATCACCAGCCTTCAGGCCCTTCGGGGCGATGATGTAGCGACGCTCACCGTCGACGTAGCACAGCAGAGCGATGTGGGCGGTGCGGTTCGGATCGTATTCGATGCGTTCCACGCGCGCCGGGATGCCCAGCTTGTTGCGCTTGAAGTCGATGATGCGGTAGTGCTGCTTGGCACCACCACCGACGTGACGCACGGTGATGCGACCGTGGTGGTTACGACCACCCGAGCGGCTCTGCGACTCGACCAGCGCGGCGTGCGGAGCACCCTTGTGCAGGTCGGGGGTGACCACGCGCACGGCCGAACGGCGGCCGGGGGAGGTGGGCTTGAATTTCATCAATGGCATGGGATGTACCTCAGGCCTTGGCCGTTACATCGATCGACTGGCCGTCGGCCAGGCGAACGTACGCCTTGCGCCAATCGCCGCGGCGGCCAGCACGGTTACGGAAGGACTTGTTCTTGCCCTTGACGTTGACCACGTTGACGGCTTCGACCTTGACGTCGAACAGCTGCTCAACCGCGGCCTTTACATCGGCCTTGGTGGCTTCGTTCGAAACTTCGAAGACATACTGATTGGAGAGTTCCTGCAGGCGCGCGGTCTTTTCCGAGACACGCGGGGCACGCAGCACGCTGAAGATTTTTTCGTTGCTGTTCATGCCAGCCACTCCTCGACCTTCTTGACCGCGTCAGCGGTGATGACGACCGTGTCGGCACCCACCAGCGAGACCGGGTCCAGACCCTGCACATCACGCACCTGCACGTACGGCAGATTGCGGGCGGACAGGTACAGGTGCTCGGACGCTTCCTCGGTGACGATCAGCGGGCGCTTGCCCACTTCCAGGCCGGCCAGCTTGGCGATCAGACCCTTCGTGCTGGTGGCTTCGACGTCGAAGGCCTCCACGATGGTCAGACGGCCCTGACGGTTCAGCTCGGACAGGATCGCGCACATGGCGGCACGGTACTGCTTGCGATTGACCTTCTGCTCGAAGCTGCGCGGCTTGGCCGCGAAGGTGACACCGCCGCCGACGAAGATCGGAGCCGTCAGTGCGCCATGACGCGCGCCGCCGCCCTTCTGCTTCTTCGACTTCTTGGTGGTACCAGCCACTTCGGAGCGAGTCTTCTGTGCCTTGGTGCCGGCGCGACCGGCGTTGCGGTAAGCAACGACGACCTGGTGGACCAGATCTTCGCTGAAATCGCGACCGAACACGGCTTCGGAGACCGAGACCTTGTTGTTGCTACCCGTGATAACGAGTTCCATCGTCATCTCTCCTTATGCCTTGCTCGCCGGACGGACGATCACATCGCCACCCGCCGCGCCCGGAACGGCGCCGCGAACCGCGATCAGACCGCGCTCGACGTCGACCTTGACCACTTCCAGGTTCTGGGTGCTCTGCTGCACCGCGCCCATGTGGCCCGACATCTTCTTGCCCGGGAAAACGCGACCCGGGGTCTGGCGCTGACCCAGCGAACCCGGCGCGCGATGCGACAGCGAGTTACCGTGGGTTGCATCGCCCATACGGAAGTTGTGGCGCTTGATGGTGCCCTGGAAGCCCTTACCCTTGGTGACACCCTGGACGTCGACGATCTGGCCGACTTCGAAGATGTCCGCCTTGACTTCGCCGCCAACGGCGAAATCGCCGAGCTGCGCGTCTTCAACGCGGAATTCCCACAGGCCACGACCCGCTTCCACCTTCGCCTTGGCGAAGTGGCCGGCTTCCGGCTTGTTGACCAGGGCAGCGCGACGCGCGCCGACGGTCACCTGCACGGCGCTGTAGCCGTCGGTTTCGACGGTCTTGATCTGCGCGATGCGGTTCGGGGTTGCTTCGATCAGGGTCACCGGGATGGAGCGGCCATCTTCAGTGAACACGCGGCTCATGCCGGCCTTGCGGCCCACGAAGCCCAACGAATACTTCTTCGTCATGGTCGTAGTCCTCAGGTCAGCTTGATCTGAACGTCGACGCCGGCAGCCAGTTCGAGCTTCATCAGCGCGTCCACGGTCTTGTCATTCGGGTCAACGATATCGAGCACGCGCTTGTGCGTGCGGGTCTCGTACTGGTCACGCGCGTCCTTGTCGACGTGCGGGGAAACGAGAACGGTGTAACGCTCGATCTTGGTCGGCAGCGGGATCGGGCCACGCACTTGCGCGCCGGTCCGCTTTGCCGTTTCAACGATCTCGCTGGCCGAACGGTCGATCAGACGATGATCGAACGCTTTCAGCCGGATCCGGATCTTTTGGTCCGCCATGGCGGTAGGTTCCTTCGTTAAAAGAGCGACAGACAAAGCCTCTGGGTTGCTTTGTCCCATGAAATTCCTGAATACGGACGGCCCGCAGTCCTGCAGGCCGCCAAGGTCAATCCATGGACCTCAAAAACGTAGGCAGACCAGTTACCCGGCCTGCCCAGACGTAGAAGCATAATGGCACGCAAGGCAGCTGTCAACAGTCGCCTGTTGACGCCGCCTGAATGGCATTGACCCTTCCTGGTCCGGGGAACACAAGGCACATCCTGTGCCTGCTTTCCCATTTGATACGCCCCGATGCCCTACCCAGGCAACATCGGGGCGCTGATACTACCAGATTACTCGATGATCTTCGAGACCACGCCGGCGCCGACGGTACGGCCGCCTTCGCGGATGGCGAAGCGCAGACCTTCGTCCATGGCCACCGGGTTGATCAGGGTGACTTCCATCTTGACGTTGTCACCCGGCATCACCATTTCGACGCCTTCCGGCAGCTTGGCGGCGCCGGTGATGTCGGTGGTGCGGAAGTAGAACTGCGGACGGTAGCCGTTGAAGAACGGGGTGTGGCGGCCGCCCTCGTCCTTCGACAGGACGTACACTTCGCCTTCGAACTTGGTGTGCGGCTTGATCGTGCCCGGCTTGGCCAGCACCTGGCCACGCTCGACGTCGTCACGCTTGGTGCCGCGCAGCAGCAGGCCAGCGTTGTCGCCTGCCTGACCCTGGTCCAGCAGCTTGCGGAACATTTCAACGCCGGTCACGGTGGTCTTCTGCACCGGACGGATGCCGACGATTTCGATTTCGTCGCCAACCTTGATCACGCCGCGCTCGATACGACCGGTCACCACGGTGCCGCGGCCCGAGATCGAGAACACGTCTTCCACCGGCATCAGGAACGGCTTGTCGATCGCACGCTCCGGCTCCGGAATCCAGCTGTCCAGCGCGTCGACCAGCTTCAGGATGGCCGGCACGCCGATGTCGCTCTGGTCGCCTTCCAGCGCCAGACGGGCCGAACCGGCGATGATCGGGGTGTCGTCGCCCGGGAACTCGTACTTGCTCAGCAGCTCGCGCACTTCCATCTCGACCAGCTCGAGCAGCTCGGCGTCGTCCACCATGTCGGCCTTGTTCAGGAACACGACGATGTACGGCACGCCGACCTGGCGCGACAGCAGGATGTGCTCACGGGTCTGCGGCATCGGGCCGTCAGCGGCCGAGCACACCAGGATCGCGCCGTCCATCTGGGCGGCACCGGTGATCATGTTCTTGACGTAGTCAGCGTGGCCCGGGCAGTCAACGTGGGCGTAGTGACGGGTCGGGGATTCGTATTCGACGTGCGCGGTCGAGATCGTGATGCCACGCGCCTTTTCTTCCGGCGCGGCGTCGATCGAGGAGTAGTCCTTGAACTCGCCACCGAAGCGCTCGGCACCGATCTTGGTCAGTGCGGCGGTCAGCGTGGTCTTGCCGTGGTCGACGTGACCGATGGTGCCGACGTTGACGTGCGGCTTGGTGCGTTCGAACTTACCCTTTGCCATTGTTCTATACCTTGATTGTTCGTAAGTGGTTTCAAGAGAGGCTGAGCGAGGCTCAGCCCTTCTTCATGACGGCTTCGGCGATGTTGGTCGGAGCCGGCTCGTAGTGATCGAATTCCATGGTGAAGGTGGCGCGGCCCTGGGTCTGCGAACGCAGTGCAGTGGCGTAGCCGAACATTTCACCCAGCGGGATCATCGCGTTGATGATGCTGGCCGAACCGTCACCGGTGGTGTCGGAGCCCTGCAGCACGCCGCGACGACGGCTGACGTCGCCCATCACGTCACCCTGGTAATCCTCCGGGGTCACGATCTCGACCTTCATGATCGGCTCCAGCAGCACCGGCTTGGCCTTGGCGAAGCCCTGCTTGAAGGCCATCGACGAAGCCAGCTTGAACGCCATTTCCGAGGAGTCGACGTCGTGGTACGAACCGAACACCAGCTTCACCTTGACGTCCACGACCGGGAAGCCAGCCAGCGGGCCGCTGGTGATGGTTTCGCGCAGGCCCTTCTCGACCGACGGGATGAATTCCTTCGGGATCACGCCGCCGGTGATGTCGTTGATGAACAGGAAGTCGTCCTTGATCATCGGAGCGATCTTCGGATCGGCACGGTCGGCAGCAGTGATCGGCGACAGTTCGATCACGACGTGACCGTACTGACCCTTACCACCGGACTGCTTGGCGTGCTTGTAGTCCGACTTGACGTCAGCCAGGGTGATGGTTTCGCGGTAGGCCACCTGCGGCGCACCGACGTTGGCTTCAACGTTGAACTCGCGCTTCAGGCGGTCAACGATGATGTCCAGGTGCAGCTCGCCCATGCCCGAGATGATGGTCTGGCCGGATTCTTCGTCGGTCTTGACGCGGAACGACGGATCTTCCTGCGCCAGGCGGCCCAGGGCCAGGCCCATCTTTTCCTGGTCCGACTTGGTCTTCGGCTCGACGGCCATCGAGATCACCGGCTCCGGGAACGTCATGCGCTCCAGGATGATCGGGGCGTCCACGGCGCACAGGGTGTCACCGGTGGTGGTGTCCTTCAGACCCACGGCAGCGGCGATGTCACCAGCCAGAACTTCCTTGATTTCCTCGCGGTTGTTCGAGTGCATCTGCAGGATGCGGCCGATGCGCTCCTTCTTGCCCTTCACCGAGTTCAGCACGGTGTCGCCACCGTTCAGGGTGCCCGAGTAGACACGGAAGAAGGTCAGCGCGCCGACGAACGGGTCGGTGATGATCTTGAAGGCCAGCGACGAGAACGGAGCCTTGTCGTCCGACTTGCGGGTCATTTCGACGGTGTCGTCGTCAACGTCCACGCCCTTCACGTCCGGCACGTCGACCGGCGACGGCAGCAGCTGGATCACGCCGTCCAGCATGGCCTGCACGCCCTTGTTCTTGAAGGCCGAGCCGCAGTACATCGGCACGATCTCGGTGGCCAGGGTGCGGGTACGCAGGGCGTTGATGATTTCAGCCTCGGCCAGCTCTTCGCCGCCCAGGTACTTTTCCATCAGCTCTTCACTGGCTTCGGCAGCGGTCTCGACCATGAACTGGCGAGCCTCTTCAGCCGGGCCCTGCAGTTCGGCCGGGATGTCGCTGTATTCGAACTTCATGCCCTGCGAAGCTTCATCCCAGTGGATGGCCTTCATCTTCAGCAGGTCGACGACGCCCTTGAAGTTGTCTTCAGCGCCGATCGGCAGCTGCATCGGCACGGCAACCGCACCCAGCTTGGCCTTCAGCTGGCCGACGACCTTCTGGAAGTTGGCACCGGTGCGGTCCATCTTGTTGACGAACGCGATGCGCGGCACGTGGTACTTGTTGGCCTGGCGCCACACGGTTTCCGACTGCGGCTGCACGCCACCGACGGCGCACAGGACGAAGACGGCACCGTCGAGCACGCGCAGCGAACGCTCCACTTCGATGGTGAAGTCGACGTGCCCGGGGGTGTCGATGATGTTGAAGCGGTGCTCCGGCAGGGACTTGTCCATGCCCTTCCAGAACGCGGTGGTGGCAGCGGACTGGATCGTGATGCCACGCTCCTGCTCCTGCTCCATCCAGTCCATGGTGGCGGCGCCGTCGTGCACTTCACCGATCTTGTGGCTCTTGCCGGTGTAGAACAGGATGCGCTCGGACGTGGTGGTCTTGCCGGCATCGATGTGAGCCATGATGCCGAAGTTACGGTAACGCTCGATGGGAGTGGAACGGGCCACGGGAGCCTCTCAGATTTCTTGGATTTCGGATGGCCGAACGCCGCCTTTCGGCGGCCTTCGGATTGGCGCAGTCCTTCTGGGACCGCGAGGCAGCACGCACCGAAGTGGTGCTGCCCTGCCTGTTTTACAAGGCCGTCAAACTCACCAGCGGTAGTGGGCGAATGCCTTGTTGGCTTCGGCCATGCGGTGGGTTTCTTCGCGCTTCTTGATGGCGCCGCCGCGGTTTTCCGAGGCGTCGATCAGTTCAGCAGCCAGCTTCTTCGGCATGGTGTTCTCACCACGCTTGCGCGCGGAGTCGATCAACCAGCGCATGGCCAGGGCCATCTTGCGCGACGAACGCACTTCGACCGGCACCTGGTAGGTGGCACCACCGACGCGGCGCGACTTGACTTCGACCGCCGGAGCGACGTTGTCCAGAGCCTTCTGCACCAGTTCAATGGCGTTGGCGCTGCTGTTCTTCTCGGTGATCACGTCCATGGCGCCGTACACGATCTTTTCGGCGACGGACTTCTTGCCGCTCTGCATGACCATGTTGATGAAACGGGCGATGGTTTCGCTTCCGTGCTTCGGATCGGGCAGGACGGAACGCTGCGGAGTATTACCCTTACGCGACATAGTGCTCTCTCCTTATGCCTTCGGACGCTTGGCGCCGTACTTGGAACGGGCCTGGCGACGCTTGGCAACGCCGGCGGCGTCGAGCGAGCCACGAACGGTGTGGTAACGCACACCCGGCAGGTCCTTGACGCGACCGCCGCGGATCAGGACCACGGAGTGCTCCTGCAGGTTGTGGCCTTCACCACCGATGTAGGAAATCACTTCTTCCTGGTTGGTCAGGCGGACCTTGGCAACCTTGCGCAGAGCCGAGTTCGGCTTCTTCGGAGTGGTGGTGTAGACACGGGTGCAGACGCCACGGCGCTGCGGGCACTTGTCGAGCGCCGGCGAGGCACTCTTGTAGGTGGTCGCTTGCCGCGGCTTGCGGACCAGCTGGTTGATCGTCGCCATCAGTAGGTTCTTCTGATTGGTGGCCGGAAAATCCGGCCAGAGATGCGGAAATGTTAAAGCAGGCCGAAATTTTGGCCTGCTGAGACAGACGATTGTAGCAACCTGCAAGGAAAGCAGTCAAACGCCTCCTGTCAAGCCCGTCCCTGATCCCGGGACGTTACTGGGGGGCCTCCATGTACCCCGTTCAGGTTGGCTGGGTCGATCGCGGACGATCTCCCCTGCCCTTTCCCAATCCCATCGATGGACCGACGGGGTGGTCCGGCCTTGCGGCCGGACCGGATACCTCATTCTTCGCCCGAGGCCTGTTCAGCTTCGGCTTCAACCACCGGGGACTCGACCGCAGCCGGGGTGCCGGCCAGGGTCTGCATTTCCGAGTCGGTGAGACCGGAAGCGCCGCGACGGCGGCTGCTGTGGTAGGACAGGCCGGTACCGGCCGGAATCAGGCGGCCGACGATGACGTTTTCCTTCAGGCCACGCAGGTTGTCCTTGGTACCGCGGACGGCAGCCTCGGTCAGCACTCGGGTGGTCTCCTGGAAGGAGGCCGCCGAGATGAACGATTCGGTCGCCAGCGAGGCCTTGGTGATACCCAGCAGAACCGGATCGAAGCGCGCCGGCAGTTCGTTGCGGGTCGACAGGCGCGCATTCTCCTCGATAACGCGCTGGCGCTCCACCTGTTCGCCGTTCAGGAACTTGCTGCTGCCCTGGTCGGTGATCTCGACCTTGCGCAGCATCTGGCGGGTGATCACCTCGATGTGCTTGTCGTTGATCTTCACGCCCTGCAGGCGGTACACGTCCTGGATTTCCTTGACCAGGTAGGCAGCCAGCGGCTCGACACCCAGCAGGCGCAGGATGTCCTGCGGGCTCGGCTCGCCGTCCACGATGGTTTCACCCTTGGTGACATGCTCGCCTTCGAACACGATGACCTGGCGGTACTTCGGGATCAGCTCTTCGTGCTCCGAACCATCAGTGTCCTTGATGATCAGGCGCTGCTTGCCCTTGGTGTCCTTGCCGAAGCTGATGATGCCCGAACGCTCGGCCAGCACCGCCGGATCCTTCGGCTTGCGCGCTTCGAACAGGTCGGCCACGCGCGGCAGACCACCGGTGATGTCGCGGGTCTTCGACGCTTCCTGCGGGATCTTGGCGACGACGTCGCCCACGCCCACCGGGGCGCCGTCCTGCAGGTTGACGATCGAACGCGGCGGCAGCAGGTACTGCGCCGGCAGGTCGGTGCCCGGGATCGACAGGTCGTTGCCCTTGGCGTCGACGATGCGCACGATCGGGCGCAGGTCCTTGGCCTGGGTACCACGACGCTTCGGATCGGTGATTTCGCGCGAGGCCAGGCCGGTCAGCTCGTCGGTCTTCTCGATGACGGTGACGCCGTCGACGAAGTCGATGAAGCGGATGAAGCCGGCCACTTCCGACACGATCGGGTGGTTATGCGGATCCCAGTTGGCCACGGTCTGGCCAGCTTTGATCGCATCACCGTCCTTGGACGTGATGGTTGCACCGTACGGCAGCTTGTAACGCTCACGCTCACGGCCGTGCGCATCGAGCACCGAGATTTCGCCCGAGCGCGACACCGCCACCAGCGAGCCGTTGGCGTGCTCCACGGACTTGAGGTTGCTGAACTTGACCGAGCCGGTGGTCTTGACGGTGATGTTGTCGACCGCAGCAGCTCGCGACGCCGCACCACCGATGTGGAACGTACGCATGGTCAGCTGGGTACCCGGCTCACCGATGGACTGGGCGGCGATGACGCCGACCGCTTCACCGATGTTGACCAGGTGGCCACGCGCCAGGTCGCGGCCGTAGCAGCGCGAGCAGACACCGAAGGCCGATTCACAGGAGATGGTCGAGCGGACCTTGATGGTCTGCACGCCGGCATCTTCCAGCTTGGCAACCCAGGCTTCGTCCAGCAGGGTGTTGCGGGTGACGATCGGATCTTCGTCGTTGCCCGGCAGGAACACGTCCTCGGCAACCACGCGGCCCAGCACGCGATCCTTCAGCGGCTCGACCACGTCGCCGCCTTCCACGATCGGGGTCATGATCAGGCCTTCGGTGGTACCGCAATCCACTTCGGTGATCACCACGTCCTGCGCCACGTCGACCAGGCGACGGGTCAGGTAACCCGAGTTCGCGGTCTTCAGCGCGGTATCGGCCAGACCCTTACGGGCACCGTGGGTGGAGTTGAAGTACTCCTGCACGTTCAGGCCTTCGCGGAAGTTCGCCTTGATGGGCGTCTCGATGATCGAGCCGTCCGGGCGGGCCATCAGGCCACGCATGCCGGCCAGCTGACGGATCTGCGCCTGCGAACCACGCGCACCGGAGTCGGCCATGATGTACAGCGAGTTCATCGACTTCTGGTCGATGGTCTCGCCCTTGGCATTGACGACCTTCTCGGTACCGATGGTGTCCATCATCGCCTTGGCGATGCGCTCGTTGGTGCGCGACCAGATGTCGACCACCTTGTTGTAGCGCTCGCCGGCGGTGACCAGGCCCGACTGGTACTGCTCCTGGATTTCCAGCACTTCGGCTTCGGCCTCGGTGAGGATGCCCTTCTTCTCGTCCGGGATCAGCATGTCGTCGATGCCGATCGAGACGCCGGCGCGGGTCGCATAGGCGAAGCCGGTGTACATCAGCTTGTCGGCGAACACGACCGTGTCCTTCAGGCCGAGCTGGCGGTAGCTGGAGTTGATCAGGCGGCTGATGTTCTTCTTGGTCAGCTCGACATTGGCCAGCGCGAACGGCAGGCCTTCCGGCAGGATTTCAGCCAGCAGGGCGCGACCGATCGTGGTGTCCACGATCGAGGTCTTGTTCTGCTTGTTGCCGTCTTCGTCGGTCACCACCTCGGTGATGCGGACCTTGACCTTGGCGTGCAGTTCCACCACGCGGTTGTCGTAGGCGCGCTTGACTTCGGCGATGTTGGCGAAGGCCATGCCCTCGCCCTTCTTGTTCTCCAGCGAGCGGGTCATGTAGTACAGACCCAGCACGACGTCCTGCGACGGCACGATGATCGGCTCGCCGTTGGCCGGCGACAGGATGTTGTTGGTCGACATCATCAGCGCACGCGCTTCCAGCTGGGCTTCCAGCGAGAGCGGCACGTGGACGGCCATCTGGTCACCGTCGAAGTCGGCGTTGAACGCGGTGCAGACCAGCGGGTGCAGCTGGATGGCCTTGCCCTCGATCAGTACCGGCTCGAACGCCTGGATGCCCAGGCGGTGCAGGGTCGGCGCACGGTTCAGCATCACCGGATGCTCGCGGATGACCTCTTCCAGGATGTCCCAGACTTCGGCTTCTTCGCGCTCGACCAGCTTCTTGGCAGCCTTGATGGTGGTGGCCAGGCCACGACGCTGCAGCTTGGCGAAGACGAACGGCTTGAACAGCTCAAGCGCCATCTTCTTCGGCAGGCCGCACTGGTGCAGGCGCAGGTACGGGCCGACCACGATGACCGAACGGCCCGAGTAGTCGACGCGCTTGCCGAGCAGGTTCTGGCGGAAGCGGCCCTGCTTGCCCTTGATCATGTCGGCCAGCGACTTCAGCGGGCGCTTGTTGGTGCCGGTGATGGCACGACCGCGGCGGCCGTTGTCCAGCAGTGCATCGACCGATTCCTGCAGCATGCGCTTTTCATTGCGCACGATGATGTCCGGCGCGCTCAGTTCGAGCAGGCGGCGCAGGCGGTTGTTGCGGTTGATGACGCGGCGGTACAGGTCGTTCAGGTCGGAGGTCGCGAAGCGGCCGCCATCCAGCGGGACCAGCGGACGCAGGTCCGGCGGCAGCACCGGCAGCACGGTCATGACCATCCATTCCGGACGGTTGCCCGATTCCAGGAAGGCTTCGATCAGCTTGATGCGCTTGGTGAGGCGCTTGAGCTTGGTTTCCGAACCGGTAGCGGCGATTTCCTCGCGCAGGCGGGTCATCTCGGACTGCAGGTCGATCGTGCGCAGCAGTTCGTAGACGGCCTCGGCGCCCATGGCGGCGTCGAAGTCGTCACCGTGTTCCTGGCGCGCCTGCAGGTACTGTTCCTCGGTCAGCAGCTGGCGGCGCTCCAGGGCGGTCAGGCCCGGCTCGGTCACCACGTACGCTTCGAAGTACAGCACGCGCTCGATGTCGCGCAGGGTCATGTCCAGCATCAGGCCGATGCGCGACGGCAGCGACTTGAGGAACCAGATGTGCGCGACCGGCGAGGCCAGGTCGATGTGGCCCATGCGCTCGCGGCGCACCTTGGCCAGGGTCACTTCGGTACCGCACTTTTCGCAGACCACGCCGCGGTGCTTCATGCGCTTGTACTTGCCGCACAGGCACTCGTAGTCCTTCACCGGGCCGAAGATGGCGGCGCAGAACAGGCCGTCGCGTTCCGGCTTGAAGGTACGGTAGTTGATGGTTTCCGGCTTCTTCACTTCGCCGAAGGACCACGAACGGATCAGGTCCGGCGAGGCCAGCGCGATCTTGATCGCGTCGAAGTCCAGCGTCTGGCGCTGCTGGTTGAAGAGGTTGAGCAGGTCTTTCATGGTGTTCTCCAGAAGGAGGAATGCTGTGTCGATGGGCTTTCAGTTCACTGCCAGCGGCGCGGCGGCGGACCGCCGCGCCGGCATGGATCAGTTGTCTTCCAGTTCCATGTTGATGGCCAGCGAGCGGATTTCCTTCACGAGCACGTTGAAGGATTCCGGCATGCCCGCGACCATCTCGTGCTCGCCGTCGACGATGTTCTTGTACATCTGGTTGCGGCCCTGCACGTCATCGGACTTCACCGTCAGCATTTCCTGCAGGGTGTAGGCCGCGCCGTAGGCTTCCAGCGCCCAGACTTCCATTTCACCGAAGCGCTGGCCGCCGAACTGCGCCTTGCCGCCCAGCGGCTGCTGGGTGACGAGCGAGTACGGACCGGTCGAACGGGCGTGCATCTTGTCGTCGACCAGGTGGTTCAGCTTCAGGTAGTGCATGTAACCGACGGTGGTATGGCGGTCGAAGGCTTCACCGGTGCGGCCGTCGTACAGCTGGGTCTGGCCACTGCTCGGCAGGTCGGCCAGTTCCAGCATGCGCTTGATTTCCGCTTCGGTGGCGCCGTCGAACACCGGGGTGGCCATCGGCACGCCGTCGGTCAGGTTGCGGGCCAGGCGCAGCAGCTCCTCGTCGCTGAACTGCGACAGGTCGACACGGTTGGCCACGTTGGTGTCGTCGTGGTTGTAGATGTCGTCCAGGAACTTGCGCAGGTCGGCGACCGCCGCCTGGGCTTCCAGCATCGCCTGGATCTTGCGACCCAGACCCTTGGCGGCCCAGCCCAGGTGCACTTCCAGGATCTGGCCGATGTTCATACGCGACGGCACGCCCAGCGGGTTCAGCACGATGTCCACGGTCTCGCCCGAGGCCATGTACGGCATGTCCTCGACCGGCACCACGTTGGACACCACACCCTTGTTGCCGTGGCGGCCTGCCATCTTGTCACCCGGCTGGATGCGGCGCTTCACCGCCAGGAACACCTTGACCATCTTCAGCACGCCTGGGGCGAGGTCGTCGCCCGCGGTGATCTTGCCGCGCTTGTCGGCGAAGCGACGCTCGAATTCCTTCTCGTGCGCCTGGATCTGCTTCTGGGCGCGCTCGATGGCTTCCGAGGCGTCCTCGTCCTTCATGCGCAGGGCGAACCAGTCAGACTTCTTCAGGCCGTCGAGGAAGGCGTCGGTGATCACGTCACCCTTCTTCAGGCCAGCACCACCATTGACCACCTTGCCCACGATCTGCGAACGCAGACGCATGTAGATGGCCGCTTCCAGGATGCGGAACTGGTCATCGAAGTCCTTCTTGACGCGCTTGATTTCGGACTCTTCGATCTGGCGCGCGCGCTTGTCCTTCTCGATGCCGTCGCGGGTGAAGACCTGCACGTCGATGACGGTGCCGTCCATGCCCGGCGGAACGCGCAGCGAGCTGTCCTTAACGTCCGAAGCCTTCTCGCCGAAGATCGCGCGCAGCAGCTTCTCTTCCGGGGTCAGCTGGCTTTCGCCCTTCGGGGTGACCTTGCCGACCAGGATGTCGCCAGCGCGCACTTCTGCACCGATGTACACCACGCCGCTCTCGTCCAGGCGGTTCAGCGCCTGCTCGGAGACGTTCGGGATGTCGGCGGAGATTTCCTCCGGCCCCAGCTTGGTGTCACGCGCGACGCAGGTCAGCTCTTCGATGTGGATCGTGGTGTAGCGATCCTCTTCCACCACGCGCTCGGAGAGCAGGATGGAGTCTTCGAAGTTGTAGCCGTTCCACGGCATGAACGCGATCAGCATGTTCTGGCCCAGGGCCAGCTCGCCGATGTCGGTGGACGGACCGTCGGCCAGCACGTCGCCGCGGGCGATGACGTCACCCACCTGGACCAGCGGACGCTGGTTGATGCAGGTGTTCTGGTTCGACCGGGTGTACTTGACCAGGTTGTAGATGTCCACGCCGGCGTCGGTGGCGCCAACGATCTCTTCCTCGTTGACCTTGACCACGATGCGGGCCGCGTCGATCTGCACGATCTCACCACCACGACGGGCGTTCACGGTCACACCCGAGTCACGCGCCACGGCGCGCTCGATGCCGGTGCCGACCAGCGGCTTCTGCGAACGCAGGGTCGGCACGGCCTGACGCTGCATGTTGGCGCCCATCAGTGCGCGGTTCGCGTCATCGTGCTCCAGGAACGGAACCAGCGCGGCCGCGATAGAGACGGTCTGCATCGGCGAAACGTCCATGAAGTGGACTTCCGCCGGCGGCTTCAGCAGCGATTCGCCCTGGAAGCGGCACGGAACGAACTGCTCGGTCAGGGTGCCCTTGGCGTCGGTCAGCGCGTTGGCCTGCGCAATGACGTACTCGTTCTCTTCAATGGCCGACAGGAACTCGACTTCGTCATAGACCTTGCCGTCCACGACCTTGCGGTACGGGGTCTCGAGGAAACCGTACTTGTTGGTGCGGGCGTACACGGCCAGCGAGTTGATCAGGCCGATGTTCGGGCCTTCCGGGGTTTCGATGGTGCAGACGCGGCCGTAATGGGTCGGGTGCACGTCGCGCACTTCGAAGCCGGCGCGCTCACGGGTCAGGCCGCCCGGGCCCAGGGCCGAGACGCGACGCTTGTGGGTCACTTCCGACAGCGGGTTGTTCTGGTCCATGAACTGCGACAGCTGCGAGGAGCCGAAGAACTCCTTGATGGCAGCGGCGACCGGCTTGGCGTTGATCAGTTCCTGCGGGGTCAGGCCTTCCGACTCGGCCATCGACAGGCGCTCCTTGACCGCACGCTCGACGCGGACCAGGCCGACGCGGAACACGTTCTCGGCCATTTCGCCGACCGAACGCACGCGACGGTTGCCCAGGTGATCGATGTCGTCGACCACGCCGCGACCGTTGCGGATCTCGGTCAGGACCTTGATCACGTCCAGGATGTCGGAGCTTTCGCCGTGGGCAGCGACCAGGCGCTTGGACTCTTCGTCGTTGCGCTCGCCGAAGTACTTGCTGTCGTACAGCACGGCTTCGCCGGTGGTTTCCTTGCGGCCCACGCGACGGTTGAACTTCATGCGGCCGACCGCGGACAGGTCGTAGCGCTCGAAGGTGAAGAACAGGTTGTGGAACAGGTTCTGCGCGGCATCCTTGGTCGGCGGCTCGCCCGGACGCATCATGCGGTAGATCTCGACCAGGGCTTCCAGCTGGGTCTTGGTCGGGTCGATACGCAGGGTGTTGGACAGGTACGGGCCACGATCCAGGTCGTTCACCCACAGGGTGCCCACGGCATCCACACCGGCCTTGCGGAAGGCCTGCAGCTGCTCGTCCGTGATCTCGTCGTTGGCCTGGGCCAGCAGTTCGCCGGTCGAGGCATCGACCACGTCGTGCGACAGGATGCGGCCGACGATGTAGTCGTCCGGCACGGCCAGGGCGGCAATGCCCGAGGCTTCCAGCTGCTTGATGTGACGCGCGGTGATGCGCTTGCCGGCTTCCACGATGACCTTGTCGCCGTCGGCGAGGTCGAAGCCCAGGGTCTCGCCACGCAGGCGCTCCGGCACCAGCTCCAGCTGGACGCCTTCATCCGGGTTGATGTGGAAGGTGTTGATCTCGAAGAACTCGGCCAGCATCTCTTCGTTGCTGTAGCCGAGCGCGCGCAGCAGGATCGACACCGGCAGCTTGCGGCGGCGGTCGATACGGGTGAACAGCGCGTCCTTCGGGTCGAACTCGAAGTCCAGCCAGGAGCCGCGGTAGGGAATGATGCGGGCGCTGTACAGCAGCTTGCCCGAGCTGTGGGTCTTGCCACGGTCGTGGTCGAAGAACACGCCCGGCGAGCGGTGCAGCTGGGAGACGATGACGCGCTCGGTGCCGTTGACGATGAAGGTGCCGTTCTCGGTCATCAGCGGGATTTCGCCCAGATAGACCTCCTGCTCCTTCACGTACTTGATGGCCTTGGTCGACGACTCACGGTCGTAGATCACCAGGCGCACGGTCACGCGCAGCGGGGCGCCGTAGCTCATGCCGCGCTGGCGGCACTCACGCTCGTCGAAGACCGGTTCGCCCAGCTTGTAGCCGACGTATTCCAGGGCAGCGTTGCCGCTGTAGCTGGCGATCGGGAAGACCGACTTCAGCGCAGCGTGCAGGCCGTGGTCCGTGCGCTTGGCCGGATCGACGTTTTCCTGCAGGAATTCACGATAGGAATCCACCTGGATGGCGAGCAGGAACGGCACTTCGAGAATCGAGCGCTGCTTGCCGAAATCCTTGCGGATACGCTTTTTTTCGGTGAACGAATAGGACGTCATGAGGTCTTCCACCTTGTTGTGCGGATCGTGCGCCCACGATCCGAAGGGAACTTGAAATTGTCAGTTGGAAGTCGCTGGTATTGCCGGCACCAGCACGCCTTCTCCCGCTACTTCCAACTGCCAACTCGTCTGCTACCACTCCCCCGCTGCCGCGCTCGGCGCTGGCCTGCCGGGGTTTGACTGCAGCCCGTGTTGGGCTTTTTCCTGCTTTTTTTTCACATCCACGCATGGCGCGGATCTACAACACCGCAACAACGACCAAAGGCCGGGGGCTTACGCCCCCAGCCTTGGCTGCATCGCCGCGAATCGGTGACGATGCAAGGTAACTGCTTACTTGACTTCGACAGTCGCGCCAGCAGCTTCCAGGTCCTTCTTCATCTTCTCGGCTTCTTCCTTCGAAGCGTTGTCCTTCAGGACGCCGCCGGCTTCGGCCAGGTCCTTCGCTTCCTTCAGGCCCAGGCCGGTGATGGCGCGGACGGCCTTGATGACTTCGACCTTCTTCTCGCCGGCAGTCTTCAGGGTGACGACGAATTCGGTCTGCTCTTCAACAGCAGCAGCCGGGCCAGCGGCAGCAGCCACGGCAACCGGAGCAGCGGCGGAGACGCCGAACTTCTCTTCGATGGCCTTGACCAGCTCCATCACTTCCATCAGGGACTTCTCGGCGATGGCGTCGACGATCTGTTCGTTGGTAAGGGACATGATTAATACCTTTGGATGATTTTCTGGATTGAGGTTCCGTCAGGAACCACGGTAAGTCGAAACTCAGGCGGTCTCGGCGGCCGGCTCGGCAGCGTCAGCGGCGACATCGCCACCCCCCTGCTTCTCGCCAACGGCCTTGATGGCGCGGGCAAACATCGTGACCGGCTCGGTCAGGACGCGGGCCAGCATGGCCAGGGCCTGGTCGCGGGTCGGCAGCGATGCCAGCACGTCGACGTGGCTCGCCGGGAACACTTCACCACCGATGGCGACGACCTTAGCCTTCAGCTTGTCGTTGCCCTTGGCGGCTTCCTTGATCAGGCGACCGGCAGCGCCGGGCTCCTCGAGCGAGAACGCGTACAGCAGCGGACCAACCATCTGGTCCTGGGCGACTGCGAACTCGGTGCCTTCAACGGCGCGCGAAGCCAGGGTGTTCTTGACAACCTTCAAGAAAACACCGGTTTCACGAGCCTGCTTGCGCATCGCGGTCATCTGGGCGACCGTGGTGCCAGCGTATTCGGCTGCGATCAAGGAGTGGGCCTTGGCGGCGACGTCTGCCAGCTCGGCGACTACTTCTTGCTTCTGGGACAGATTGAGAGCCATTGCACTCCTCCTATTGAACTCCGCTTACGGCTCCTGCCGTGTGCGGTCCTGTGCGGCATCCATCCTGGACGCCGGGAACATCGGGATGATGTTCCGGGGGTGGGCCGTTCTAGACCTGGAGTGGGCCAACCTGGGAAACCCAGACGTGCGTGAACCAGAAAAACTCCAGAAGGGCACCATCTACGCAGGGTGATTCCGGGGAATCGATTAAGCGCTCCTGACTGCTCCGGCGGCGACTCCTTGCCAGATCGAGCTTCCATGCCCGTCGCCGGTATTGCCACGACCGCGCCTGCGGTCTTTGACGGCTACCGCGGGCGATGCACTGCCAGCGATGCCTTCAAATGTCACGGTCACGGCACCCGGGGCACCGTGACCGCTTGAAACAATTACTTCAGGGTCAGCGACGACTGGTCGACGGTGACGCCCGGGCCCATCGTCGAGCTGACCGAAACCTTCTGCAGGTAGGTGCCCTTCGAGGTGGCCGGCTTGGCCTTGATCAGGTCCAGCAGCAGCGCGGTCAGGTTCGACTTCAGCGCGTCTTCGGCGAAGTCGGCCTTGCCGATGGTGCAGTGGATGATGCCGGCCTTGTCGGTGCGGTAACGGACCTGACCCGACTTGGCGTTCTTCACGGCTTCACCCGGGTTCGGGGAAACGGTGCCGACCTTCGGGTTCGGCATCAGGCCGCGCGGGCCCAGCACGGTGCCCAGCTTACCGACGACGCGCATGGCGTCCGGGGTCGCGATGACGACATCGTAGTTCAGATCGCCGGCCTGCATCTTCTCGGCCAGGTCATCCATACCGACGGCGTCGGCGCCAGCAGCCAGGGCTTCGTCAGCCTTGGCACCGGCCGGAGCGAACACGGCGACGCGGACCGACTTGCCGGTACCGGCCGGCAGCACGGTGGAGCCACGGACCTGCTGGTCGGACTTCTTCGCATCGACGCCCAGGCGCACGGCGACGTCGATCGACTCGACGAACTTGGCCTTGGTGGCGGTCTTCAGGATGTTGATCGCGTCCTCGAAGGCGTATGCCTTGCCCGGAACGACGGCGGCCTTGATGGCCTTCTCACGCTTGGTCTGTGCCATCTTATTAACCCTCCACCACGAGGCCCATGGAACGGGCAGAGCCAGCGATGGTACGCACGGCGGCGTCCAGGTCGGCGGCAGTCAGATCCGGTTCCTTCGCCTTGGCGATCTCTTCCAGCTGCTTACGGGTGACCTTGCCGACCTTCTCGGTGTTCGGGCGCTTGGAGCCCGACGAGATGCCAGCGGCCTTCTTCAGCAGGGTGGTAGCCGGGGTGCTCTTGGTGATGAAGGTGAACGTACGGTCCGAGTAGGCCGTGATGATCACCGGAACCGGCAGACCCGGCTCGAGCTTCTGCGTGGCAGCGTTGAACGCCTTGCAGAATTCCATGATGTTCAGGCCACGCTGACCCAGCGCAGGACCGACCGGCGGCGAGGGGTTGGCCTGACCGGCCTTCACCTGCAGCTTGATGTAACCGACAACTTTCTTTGCCATGTGAGTGCTCTCCGGGTGCTAGCGCCTTTCGACAACAGGCTCCCCATCGGACCGGGAATCACGCGTCCCGGCATCGCGTTTTGAAATCATGCTGAAGGCCACCTTGCGGCGGCCTCGTCCTGCTGGCTTTCCCAGCGGGGAGCCGCGCACTATAACAGGTTTTTTCTTCACATGCCTGAAGCGGCAGGTAAACGAACGGAACCGGGCCAGGCCCGGTTCCCTTTGGAGAGTCGAGCCTTGCCCGACTACCGCACCATCCATACCCCGGAGCCGAGCATGGCTCGACTCGACAGCACAGGTCAGACGGCCTTTTCGACCTGGCCGAACTCGAGCTCGACCGGAGTGGCACGACCGAAGATCAGCACCGAGACGCGCAGACGGCTCTTCTCGTAGTTGACTTCTTCGACGACGCCATTGAAATCGTTGAACGGACCGTCGGTGACGCGGACCATCTGGCCCGGCTCGAACAGCACCTTCGGACGCGGCTTCTCGACACCCTCCTGAACGCGATTCAGGATGGCCTCGGCCTCGGAATCGGCGATCGGCAGCGGGCGATCAGCGGTGCCGCCGATGAAGCCCATGACCCGCGGGGTTTCCTTGACCAGATGCCAGCTTTCGTTGTCGATGCGCGGAATGCCGGCTTCCTCGTGGGTCTCGATCTGGACCAGCACGTAACCCGGGAAGAACTTGCGCTCGGAACGGCGCTTCTGGCCGGCGCGCATCTCGACCACTTCCTCGGTCGGGACCAGGACGTCGCCGAAGCGCTCTTCCATGCCATCACGGACGATGCGATCGCGCAGAGCCTGCGCCACCGACTTCTCGAAGCCCGAATAGGCGTGAACGACGTACCAACGCTTCATGCAATTCTCCTTAGCGGCTCAGGAACCACTGAGTCAGTTTCTGGATCAGGAAGTCGAAGCCACCCAGCAGCAGGCTGAGGATGAGCACCACGACGATCACGACCCAGGTCATGCGGACGGCTTCCTGGCGCGTCGGCCAGACCACCTTGCGCAGTTCGAAGCGCGACTCGGAGAGGAATTCGCGGGTGTCGCGCCCCTTGCCGGTCAGCATGAACACGCCGATACCGCCAACCAGACCGACCACGACCGCCAATGCACGCAACTGACCCGCCCACGCACCCAGCTGGGCGGCGCGACCGGAGTCCGCGGAGAACCAGAACCAGACGAACAGACCGGCCAGCACCAGCAGCGATGCGGCGACATACTTGACGATATCTCCACCGTTGGCGGAGTTGTCCTTGGAGTGTTCGATCTTGCTATTCATCCGGCTGTGTCTGCTTTAGCGGCCCAGGCCGCTGGATAAGGTGGGCAGATGGCACGCCAGGAGGGACTCGAACCCCCAACCTGCGGTTTTGGAGACCGCTGCTCTGCCAATTGAGCTACTGGCGTACGTTGAAAACTTGCCTTCCCTTAGACGGCGAAGGCGGACCGAGGTTCCCGGCCCGCCATTCGCGTAACCGGCGGCGCTATGCAACCACCGGTACTGCAGGCTTACTCGATGATCTTCGAGACCACGCCGGCGCCGACGGTACGGCCGCCTTCGCGGATGGCGAAGCGCAGACCTTCGTCCATGGCCACCGGGTTGATCAGGGTGACTTCCATCTTGACGTTGTCACCCGGCATCACCATTTCGACGCCTTCCGGCAGCTTGGCGGCGCCGGTGATGTCGGTGGTGCGGAAGTAGAACTGCGGACGGTAGCCGTTGAAGAACGGGGTGTGGCGGCCGCCCTCGTCCTTCGACAGGACGTACACTTCGCCTTCGAACTTGGTGTGCGGCTTGATCGTGCCCGGCTTGGCCAGCACCTGGCCACGCTCGACGTCGTCACGCTTGGTGCCGCGCAGCAGCAGGCCAGCGTTGTCGCCTGCCTGACCCTGGTCCAGCAGCTTGCGGAACATTTCAACGCCGGTCACGGTGGTCTTCTGCACCGGACGGATGCCGACGATTTCGATTTCGTCGCCAACCTTGATCACGCCGCGCTCGATACGACCGGTCACCACGGTGCCGCGGCCCGAGATCGAGAACACGTCTTCCACCGGCATCAGGAACGGCTTGTCGATCGCACGCTCCGGCTCCGGAATCCAGCTGTCCAGCGCGTCGACCAGCTTCAGGATGGCCGGCACGCCGATGTCGCTCTGGTCGCCTTCCAGCGCCAGACGGGCCGAACCGGCGATGATCGGGGTGTCGTCGCCCGGGAACTCGTACTTGCTCAGCAGCTCGCGCACTTCCATCTCGACCAGCTCGAGCAGCTCGGCGTCGTCCACCATGTCGGCCTTGTTCAGGAACACGACGATGTACGGCACGCCGACCTGGCGCGACAGCAGGATGTGCTCACGGGTCTGCGGCATCGGGCCGTCAGCGGCCGAGCACACCAGGATCGCGCCGTCCATCTGGGCGGCACCGGTGATCATGTTCTTGACGTAGTCAGCGTGGCCCGGGCAGTCAACGTGGGCGTAGTGACGGGTCGGGGATTCGTATTCGACGTGCGCGGTCGAGATCGTGATGCCACGCGCCTTTTCTTCCGGCGCGGCGTCGATCGAGGAGTAGTCCTTGAACTCGCCACCGAAGCGCTCGGCACCGATCTTGGTCAGTGCGGCGGTCAGCGTGGTCTTGCCGTGGTCGACGTGACCGATGGTGCCGACGTTGACGTGCGGCTTGGTGCGCTCGAACTTACCCTTGGCCATGGCTGCTTATCTCGAATTCGTCTGAGAGGTGATGCTTAAGATGGTGCTCACGAAAGGAATCGAACCTTCGACCTCTTCCTTACCAAGGAAGTGCTCTACCGACTGAGCTACGTGAGCCGAGTTTTGCATTATGACATGAACTCGATAATATTCAAAGTTCATTCAATGGAGCGGGAGACGGGAATCGAACCCGCACCATCAGCTTGGAAGGCTGAGGTTCTACCATTGAACTACTCCCGCGCCGGGAATGTCACAACGTGAAACTGGTGGAGGGAGGTGGATTCGAACCACCGAAGGCGTAAGCCAGCAGATTTACAGTCTGCCCCCGTTGGCCGCTTGGGTATCCCTCCTTACCACCCCAACCCGTTGCCGCCGAAGCGTTGCGGTGTGTGGTGGTGAGCCGCTTATTCTGCTGATCAGGCGGGGGGCTGTCAACGCTTTTTTCCATCTTTTTCACACGTTGTCGCAAACCCATTGATACGCAAGGTTATTGCCCAGGGACCGACAGGGTCTCGCTGGCGAAAATTGCGACATGGGGGACGCCATCGGCGCCGATCCAGCCCCGATACATGCCCCGGGTGTTGAACGGCATGGCCATTTTTCCGTCTGCGGCAAGCACGATCGCGCCGCCGTCGCCGCCCATCTTCGGAATCATCTCGTTGATCACGCCCCTGCCGGCCTGCTCCGGCGTCTGCCGCTGGTAGCGCATGCGCGCACAGATCTCGTGCGCGGCCGCAGTCCGGATGTAGTACTCGCCCCAGCCGGTGCCCGATACCGCGCAGCCCGCGTCGGCCCAGGTACCGGCGCCGATGATCGGCGAATCACCCACACGGCCATAGCGCTTGTTGGTCATGCCACCGGTGGAGGTGCCGGCGGCAAGCTGCCCCTGCGCATCCAAGGCAACCGCGCCCACCGTGCCGAAGTGCCTTGCGGTCTCCAGGTCGGCGTGCGCCTGGCCACTGGCCTCTTCCTTCAATGCGCGCTGCAGTTGCTGCCAGCGCTTGTCGGTACGGAAGTAGGATGGATCTACAAGGCCGATGCCCTGCTCCACCGCGAATGCCTCGGCACCCTGCCCGACCATCATCACGTGCCTGGACTTCTGCATCACGGCCTGGGCCAGCAGGATCGGGTTGCGCACCCGCTGCACGCCGGCCACCGCACCTGCAGCCAGGGTGGCGCCATCCATCACTGCGGCATCCAGTTCGTTGTGGCCGTCATGGGTGAACACCGCGCCCTTGCCGGCGTTGAAGGTCGGATCGTCCTCCAGCACGGTGATTGCCGCAGTGACGGCTGCAAGCGCCGGGCGACCGGCCGCCAGTTCGGCATGGCCCTTCAGCAGCGCCGCGCGCAACGCGTCGCGCGCAGCCTTCTCTTCAGCCGGCGACAGGTCCTTGCGCTCGACACCGGCACCGCCGTGGATGACCAGCAACGGCGAGGCGGCCGGGGCGGCCTGGGCAAGCAACGGCAGGGACAGCAGCGCGGACAGCACCAGGCGCAGTTTCATCGGGTACATCTCCAGCAGGTGTAGTGAATGGATTGCACCGGCAGTGCCGGCCGCTGGCCGGCACCGGTCGCATCAGGAAGGTGGGTTGCCGGCCAGCGGCCGGTACTACCGAAGCGTGAACTCAATCTCGCCGTCGCTGACGTCGGCCACGGCCTGGTAATCGGCCTCGGCCTGGAAATCATCCAGCCGCATGCGGCTGCCGCTGGCGACCACCGTCACCGGCACCGCATGGAAGCGCAGCGGCTCGCCCTCCACCAGGCGGTCGGCGTCGCGGCCGGGGCTGACCACCCAGACCTTGCCTTCGCCATCTGCGCTGTAGACCTGGGCCCGGCCATCGGGCTCAACGCACAGGGCGGTGTCCTCATCGACGCCGATGCCGACGATGTCAGGGTCGCCGCTGTCCTGGGCGGCACGTGCCACGAACACGATCAGGCGACCGAGCCGGTCACGCTTGTCGAAATGGGTGTCGGTGACCACGCGCTGCAGGTAGGGCATCTGCAGGAAGCCGCTGTCCAGGGTCACGGCACTGCCCATCGGGTCGGCCAGCGCACCGGCCGAGGTGATGCTGCCGCCATCCATGGCGCCATAGGCATAGCCGCCGAGGATGGCCAGGCCAGCGCTGGTACCGGCAATCGGCTTGCCGGCGCGCACATGGGCGTTGAGTGCACGGTTGAGTGCGGTGCCCTTCCAGAAGCGGATATAGCGGGACTGGTCGCCGCCGGCAATGAAGATGGCATCGGCCGCCGCGACCACGCGCAGCACCGCCGGATCATCGGCACCGCGGCGGCTGTCGAAGACCAGGGTCTGCACTGCGGTAGTGCCGCCGATCTCGCGGTACAGGCGGTCCTGCAGTTCGTCGCCACCGGAGGCGCGCAGAATCAGCACACGGCCATTGCCGGCCTGCTTCAGCCACCACTGGAAGGCCTCCGGCACCCACTCGCCACCGCCCATCAGCATCATGGCGGGCGCGCGCGGACCGGGACGCGGGGATTCCAGATCGCCGATTTCGTAATAGGCGAAGCCGGGGCCCTGCAGGTCCTGCGCGGGCGTGGCCAATGGCCAGGCCAGCACCAGCAGCGCCAGCCAGGCGAAGGGGCCAGGCAGGATCCGGTCGAGGCGTCGCATCTTGATCTCCCTGAACAAAATCGACTTGCAAGCGTTTTCACTCTTTGCCAGATAGGGGCCCAGTAGTCAAGGACATGAAAAAGGCGTTAAATGCGCGCGCCCATTCCGGAAGTCTGAATGGGGGACAGGGCCCCTCCTCTGCGGGCCGGCTTCATTTCCGAGAATTCCTCATGCGTAGACAGGCGATGGCGTGGTCGATCCAGCTGGCGTTGATGGGCGTGGCTGCTTCCGCGGCGGCCCAGGCACCGGCTTCCTCTTCGGTGCAACAACTGGACGCGGTGCAGGTCACCGGCTCGCGCATTCCGCGCGCCCAGGTGGAAGGCCCCGCTCCGATCACGGTGATCAATGCCGAGCAGATCCGCTCCAGTGGCTTCACCACCGTGCCGGACGTGCTGCGTGCAATGACCCAGAACGGCGGTGAGACGCAGAGCCAGCAGTCTTCCAGTGGCGCCGACTTCTCGCCGGGCGCCCAGCAGGTGGACCTGCGCGGCCTGGGCCCGAACCACACGCTGGTGCTGGTCAATGGTCGGCGTATTGCCGATTTCCCGATGCCGTTCAAGGGCCGCAGCAACTTCACCGATGTCTCCAACATCCCGCTGGGCATGATCGAGCGCATCGAAGTACTGACCGGCAGCGCCTCGGCCATCTACGGCTCGGACGCGATCGCCGGCGTGGTCAACTTCATCCTGAAGAAGAAGGCCGACGGCACCACGATCGACATGCGCATGGGCACCACCAGCGAAGGCGGCGGCGAGTCGTTCGACATGAGCCTGGCCAGCGGTTTCAGCCGTGGCAACTTCAACGCCGTGTACAGCGTCGAGCTGCAGTCGCAGACCCCGCTGTGGGCCTATGACCGTGACATCCAGGACTCGACCCAGGATGGCCCCACCGAGGGTTCGCGCATCGCGCGCCGTGCCTATCTTCGCACCGACTACAACGATGACTACCTGGACCCGGGCGCCGCCACCTGCGAAGCGCTGTCCGGCCAGAACCAGGGCAGCACCTATCGTGCCTACCGCCCGAAGTACGGCTACTACTGCGGCAGCGACAGCTCGATCGGCTACGGCACCATCCTCAGCAAGCGCCGCGGCGCCAACGGCTACGCGTCGCTGAGCTACGACTTCGACAATGGCCAGCAGTGGTTCGCCGACGTGCAGCTCGGCTACCACACGATGTCGCTGATGCGCGACGTCACCCAGTGGGGCCGCATGGATGCCAACGGTGATGAGTCGGGCTACTTCAACAACGAAGCCACTGGCGAGATCGAGTTCTGGCAGCGACAGTTCTCGCCCGAGGAAATGGGCGGCCTGCGCAACGCCATGGTGCGCAGCACTCAGAAGACCTTCAGCGTGACCACCGGCTTCAAGGGCAACCTGATTGGCAACTGGGATTACGAAGCGGCGTTGAGCCATTCGCAGTACCAGTCGCACATCAGCTGGGCACAGATCATTGCCGCCAAGGCCAATGACCTGTTCCTCGGCCCGCAGCTGGGCGTGGATGACGACGGTTTCCCGGTCTACAACGCCGATCCGTCACGCCTGTACCGTCCACTGACCCGCGCCGAGTACGACTTGATCGCCGCGCGTACCACCTACACTCCGAAGTCGCGCACGGAAACCGCCGCCTTCACCCTGACCAACGCAGCACTGTTCGCACTGCCCGGTGGCGATGCCGGGTTTGCCGCGACCGTGGAAGTGGGCCAGCAGGCCTATTCTCTGAACCCCGATCCGCTGGCGACCGGGTACTACTACTACAGCTGGAAGGATTCGGACGGCAAGGGTTCGCGCAACCGCTGGGCGACGGCTGCGGAGCTGCGCATGCCGCTGCACGACACGGTCAACCTGAGCGTGGCGGGCCGCTACGACCAGTACCGCTATTCCGGACACAGCATCGGCAAGGCGACCTGGAGCGGCGGCCTGGAATGGCGCCCGATCGATACCCTGCTGGTGCGCGGCTCCTACGGCACCGCATTCCGTGCACCGGACCTGCACTATGTGTTTGCCGGACCGGGCAACGACGAGACCAGCGCCGAGGATCTGTACACCTGCCGCCTCGAGGAGGCCAGCGACTGTTCCGATTACGAGCGCAACCTGATCCGCAGCCGCACAGGCAACCGCCAGCTCGACCCGGAAACCAGCACCTCGTGGAGCGCCGGCTTCGTCTGGTCACCGGCGATCGGCCTGGACCTGTCGGTGGACTGGTTTGACATCGATATGCGCAACCAGGTGCAGGACATGGACGTGCGCACGCTCCTGGCCAACGAAGCAAACTGCCGCCTGGGCAGCGCCGACATCAATTCGCCGACCTGCGTGGACGCGCTCGCCCGCATCACCCGCAGCAACGACGGACGCCTGTATGGCGTGCGCGTGGAGCCGATCAACGTCGCCCGCGAATCCACCTCCGGCATCGACGCCGGCCTGCGTTATCGCCTGCAGACGGGCATCGGCGATTTCATCTTCAACGGCACGCACACCTGGGTGAAGAAGCATGATTTCCAGCGCTACCCCGGCGACCGCTTCGAAGACCAGTTCGCGGTCAACAGTGGCTTCGACATTCCGCGCACCAAGACCAGCCTGAGCGTGACCTGGGAGAAGGATGCGTGGTCGGCAACGGTGTACGGCTCGCGCCTGGGCAAGCTGCCGACCTCGGACAGCTACGACCAGGTGTTCGACTGGGACAGCGGCGACAGCCCGTACGTGAGGGCGACCTATCGCTACAACGCCTCGCTGCAGTACCGCGTCGACGACCACTCGCGCCTGTCGCTGTCGGTGGTCAACGTGTTCAACAAGATGCCGCCGAAGGACCGTACCTACACCGCTTACCCGTACTACGACGTGTCCTGGTTCGACAGCGTCGGCCGCACGATCAACCTGCAGTACACCCACAAGTTCGGTGGCAGCGCACTGTAAGTGCCTGGCCAGCGCCGATACAGGAGACCCCCGCTTCGGCGGGGGTTCTCTTTTCCGCCGCCTGAACGGTACCCACGCGCAGGCTCCGGCCTGACCGGCCAGCGGGGGATTTTAGGAAACAGCTGATTCCGCGCCATCAGCGCCGCTCCCTAGCATCGTTGCATGTTCCGCTTTCCCCGCCCTTCGCTGCAGCAGGCCGTGCCATCGACCACCGCGTCGGTGTTGCTGCGCTGCCTGACCGTCTGCGTCTTCATCTGCCTGGCCGCCGCGGCCGGGTTCTACCTGCTCACGGCATTCACCGAAGACATCTCGACCCATCGCCGCGAGATGAATGCAGCGGCCTACAAGGCACAGATCTATTTCGACCAGCGCGAAGCCCTGCTGCGCTACCTGGGGGATTCGGTACTGGCCGGCAACCCGGATGCACCGGCCGCAGACAGCGAGGGCGTGCGCCAGCTGCCGCTGGATGGTCCCGGTGGCCAGCCGGGCCAGCGGCTGCTGCTGTCAGCGCGCGCCGAGCACACGCTGCAGGCACTGCAGACGCATCTGCTGCTGATCGATGCACGCGGCGCGCACTGGCTGGCCGGGGGCGAGGTCGACGTCGACCTGGTGCACCTGCCATCACTGCGTGCGCTGCAGGCACGCAGCGGCAGCCTCCAGGGTGCAGACCCGGTGTACTGGCTGCGGCCGGGTGACAGTGGCGTTGCGCTGGCGCAGCCGGTACAGGCGGGCCCCCAACCGGCGCAGTGGCTGGTGCTGCTGCTCGATGGCGCGGCGGCGGCGAGCATGATCGACGGCCAGGGCATTGGCGGTTACGCGCTGCTCGACCGTGCGGGGCAGCCTGCATTGTCCAGCCAGGCACCGCGGCTGGATGGTGCGGGCTGGAAGACCCTGCGGGAGCGCCAGGACGACAGCTTCGGCACGTTGTGGAGCGGTGGCCTGCCGCGCGGCGTAGCGCTGGTGAAAAGTGTCGGCAATGACGGCTGGCGGTTGGTCTACCACCTGCCGCCGCCGCTGCTGCTGGGCGACCTGGCCGTGCCCCTGCTGGTCTGCGTGCTGTTGCTGCTGCTGGCCGGTGTTGCGCTGCGCCTGCTACGGCATCGCGTTGACCTCCAGCTGATCCAGCCGGCCCTGCAGCAGCACCGCCGCCTGCTGGAGAACCTGGACTTCAGTTCGACGGTGATCGACATGGCGCCGGTCGGCATCTGCGTCCTGCGCCGCAGCGACCGCGCGCTGCTGCTCTCCAACCAGCTGCTGCGCGACTGGCTCGGCGAAGAAGGCGAACACAGCGACTGGCAGGCACCATGGCGCGGACATGCCGGCGAACGCGGGCGTGGACTTGAATTCACCGCCCGCGATGGGCGCCAGCTGCAAGTGCTGCACGCGGCCTGCCGCTACCAGGGCGATGACGTGCTGCTATGCGTCTTCCATGATATTTCCCGGCACCGCCAGGCACAGGCCGCACTGTCGTCGGCACGCCAGGCCGCCGATGCGGCCAACCAGGCCAAGAGCGCGTTCCTGGCCACCATGAGCCATGAGATCCGCACCCCGCTGTATGGCGTGCTGGGCACGCTGGAGCTGCTGGGGCACACCTCGCTGGACGCCCGGCAGTCGCAGTACCTGCGCACCATCGAGAGTTCCTCGTCGGTCCTGCTGCAGTTGATCAGCGATGTGCTGGATGTTTCCAAGATCGAGTCAGGACAGCTCAGCCTGGAGCCGACGGCGTTCTCGCCGCGCGAGCTGACCGAGAGCGTGCTGCGCAGCTTCGCCGCGTCGGCCACCTGCAAGGGCCTGCAGATCCTGGTCTGTACCGATCCGCGCCTGCCGACACGGGTGCTCGGTGATGCCGACCGCATCCGCCAGGTGCTGGGCAACCTGCTCAGCAACGCGATCAAGTTCACCGAGCATGGCCGGGTGGTATTGCGCGTGCGCCAGGTGCAGCGCGAAGCTGAATCGAGCGTGCTGGCATGGCAGGTGACCGATACCGGCGTGGGCATCGCTGCGGAGGAACAGGCGCGGTTGTTCGAACCGTTCCGCCAGGTCCGCGGCGCAGCCAGCGCGCAGGGCACCGGCCTGGGCCTGTCCATCAGCGACCGCCTGGTACGCCTGATGAGCGGCGAGCTGCAGGTGGTGAGCGAACCCGGGCTGGGCAGCAGCTTCAGCGTCCGCCTGCCGTTGCCGGTGCTGGCCGCTGCCGAAGATGGCCCCACACTGCTGCCGGAACCACCGATCCTGGTGCGCGGCCGCGACCGCGAGCTGGTCGACAGTGCCTGTGGCTGGCTGTGTCGCTGGGGCGCCAACGCGCAGCCCCTGCTTGGTGACCCGGCGTTGCTGGACCATGACGGCGCGATCCTGATGGATGGCGAAGCCGGGATGCCGCTGGCCTGGTCGGGCCCGCGCGTGGTGGCATCGATCGAGGGCGGTGACCAGCCGATCACTGCCGCCGACGGCAGCCTGGTGGTGACCCTGCACGGCATGACCGCGATCGGCAAGGCGCTGGCCAGCGTGCAGCAGCAGCGCGCGGCGCAGCCGGAGGCCACGCGCACGGCACCACCGATGCCTCTGGGCCTGCGCGTGCTGGCCGTCGAGGACAACCCGATCAACCGGGTGATCCTGGCCGAGCAGCTGCGCACCCTCGGCTGCGACGTGGAGCTGGCACAGGATGGCATGGAAGCGCTGCAGCGGTGCCGCGAGCAGTGCTTCGATCTGGTGGTGACCGACATCAACATGCCGCGCATGGACGGCCACGCGCTGGCCCGCCAGCTGCGCGATGACGGCAACCCGGTACCGGTGATCGGCGCCACCGCCAATGCCACCGCCGAAGAGCGCGAGCGCTGCCTGGCCAGTGGCATGCAGGGCTACCTCAGCAAACCCGTCGACATCGCCCGCCTGCGCAAGGCGCTCACCACCCTGCGCCAAGGAGACGCCGCATGACCCAGCGCGTCCTGATCCTGGAAGACCAGCCCTTCCAGCGTGGTTTCCTGGCCAATCTGTTCGGCAGCCGCGCCGGTATCCAGGTCGATGCCTGCGAAGACGTGGATGCCGCCATCGCACTGTGTGCCTGCCAGCCCTACGACCTGGTGGTCAGTGACCTGCTGATGCCCGGGCAGGACGGCATCCAGTTCATCCAGGCACTGGCGGCGCAACCACGCCCGCCGCGCCTTGCCGTGGTCAGCGCGGCCCCGCGGCGGATGATGACCTCGGCACGGCTGATGGCCGAATCGCTGGGGCTGGATGTGATCGGCCTGCTGCCCAAGCCGGTGGCGGCCGCCGACGTGGACGCGCTGTTCGAGGCGCTGGCGCAGGCGCGCCCGGCCACCGACAAGGCCCCCTCACTCGCGGCAGCGGCAGTCCCCGAACCGGATGCGTCGCAGCTGCGCCAGGCGATGGCCGATGGCAGCCTGACGGCGTGGTTCCAACCCAAGAAGTCACTGCAGTCCGGACGGGTGGTGGCGGCCGAAGCACTGGTGCGCTGGCGCCACCCGCAGCTGGGCACGCTGGCCGCCGGCAGCTTCCTGCCGGCGATCTGCCGCTACGGGCTGGAGGGCGACCTGCTGCGGATGATGCTCAAGGCCAGCATCAGCGCACAGGCGCGTTGGCGCAAGCAGGGCTTCCGGGTACCGGTGTCGATCAACCTGCCGCCTCATCTGCTGGAGCAGTCGGACCTGCCCGATGAGCTGCTGGCGCTGACCCTGGCCCACGGCGGGACGCCCGGCGAGTTGTGCTTCGAACTGATGGAGAACAGCACCACGCGGCACGTCAGCGACTTCTATGCCGGTGCCTGCCGGCTGCGCATGAAGGGCTTCGGCTTGGCCCAGGATGATTTCGGGCAGGGCCTGAGCTCGGTCCACAACCTGGTCAATACCCCCTTCACCGAGGTCAAGATCGACCGCGCGCTGGTCAGTGGCTGCGCCCGTGACCCGGCCCTGCACCTGACCCTGTCGACGGTGATCGCACTGGCCAACCAGCTGGGCCTGATCATCGTGGCTGAGGGCGTGGAAAGTGATGCCGACCTGGCCGCACTGCGGCAGTTAGGGTGCAGCCAGGTGCAGGGGTTCCTGATCTCGCAGGCGCTGCCGTCGGACGAATTCAACCGTTTGCTGGACGAGGAAGCACCGCAACTGGACGAAAGACCGCGGGCCGCCCTGCGCTGACGCGGATTCCACGACGGCTTCACAAAAACATCAAGCGGCATTGATGATCCTGTCTATGCAGTAGCGGCGGACTTCGCGCCGCCACCGGTGCCGATGTCCGCCCCATGCCCTGAGACCTGCCATGCCGGCCGAGGCCGCTCCTGTACGCCGACTCGCTCGCCGCTCGCTCCGCGTCCATGCCCTGTTGATCGGCGTGGTGGTGCTGGCGACCCTGCAGGCCGGACTGCTGCTGTCGGCCGGCTCGCAACTGTTGAACGAAGAGCGCAGCAAGATCGAGTACCACTTCCGCCGCCTGGACGGCACGTTGCGCGAGCAGGAGCGCTTCCTGCGCCAGTGGCGGCTGCATGATGTCGGCGTACGAGGCCAGCCGGTTGCCGATGCCAGCGTGGAACTGCAACGCGGTCCGTTGTATGCCAACTTCGCGGTGATCGGGAGCGAGGGGGCCGGTCGTTCGCCACCGACCGAGCTGGGCGACCGGTTCCTGCGCTTCTACGGCACGTTCTGGTCCGCTTCGCGCTACCCACCACCGCAATGCCTGCTGGTCGATGGCCAGGGCACACGCGGGCTGCTGGCACCGGTACAGACCGTCGGTACCGATGCAAGCCAGAACAGCCCGCATCACCTGCGACCGGCGATCGCCGACATCCACCGCGCACTGGGTACGCGGCCCACGCTGCAGCGCGGCGGCATCGCCTGGGTAAGCGTGCCGTGGCGCGACCGGCAGACCTGGCTGCTCGCCATCGCCCACGCTCCGCAGGATGCGCGCCTGTGGGGGGAGGACGGCAAGGATTCGCAGGCCGCGCTGGCGTGCCTGCTCGATCCGGCACGCGTCGATGACTACCGGCAGGTGCTGGGTGTTCCGGTGTTCCAACGGCTGTCGCTGTTCGATGCCGATGGCCAGCGCCTGCTGGGCGATGCTGCAGATGCCAGCAACGCTGGCACCTCCTGGCAGGCAGGCCTGGGAGGCCTGCAGTTCCGCATGCGCAGCGAGCGCGGCTGGCTGGCGGTCTACCACGTCAGCTGGCGGCAGGTATTCCAGCACCCGCAGGGGCCGCTGCTCGGTGCGACGGTGGTGGCCCTGCTGCTGGCACTGGGTGGCACGCTGGTGCTGCGCGCGTATCGGCGTTCGGTCATCGAGCCGCTGCGCAGCAACCACGCGCGGCTGCTGGAAAGCGAAGCCTTCAGCCGCACCATCCTGGACAACGCGCCGATCGGGCTGTGCCTGCTGCACCGTACCGATGGCAATGTGCTGCTGGACAACACCCTCGCCCGCCGCTGGCTGGGCGAAGACCACCACAGCGGAGGCTGGCATGGCCCTTGGCGGCGCAGCGTGCTGTCCGCTGGAGGCACCACGCTCGGCGATGGGCTGGCCTACACCACGCCCGAAGGCCGCCACCTGCTGGTGACCGCGACGCCGGCGCGCTATCGCGGCGAGCCGGCGGTGCTGTGTCTGTTCATCGATCTCAGCAGCCAGCACGAAGCCGAGCAGGTGCTGCAGCAGGCGCGCCGTGCCGCCGACCAGGCCAACCGGGCCAAGAGCCAGTTCCTGGCCACCATGAGCCACGAGATCCGCACGCCGCTGTACGGCGTGCTCGGCACCCTCGAACTGCTCGGACTCACGCCACTGGATGCGCGTCAGCGGGACTACCTGGGGACGATCCAGCGTTCGTCCTCCACGCTGATGCAACTGATCAGCGACATCCTCGATGTCAGCAAGGCCGAGGCCGGGCAACTGAGCCTGGAACCCAGCCCGTTCGATCCAGTGCATCTGACCGAGGATGCGCTCGACTCGTATGCTGCCGCGGCCGCCAGCAAAGGGCTGCAGTTCTACGCCTGCATCGATGCCGACGTGCCGTCCGTGGTGTGCGGTGATGCGGCACGGATCCGCCAGATACTCAACAACCTGATCAGCAACGCGCTGAAGTTCACTGACAGCGGACGCGTGGTGGTGCGCGTCTCGGCACGCTGGCAAGAGCAGCGCTGCTGGCTGCAGTGGCAGGTCGCCGATACCGGCATCGGCATTGCCAGCGAGCACCAGGCACACCTGTTCGAGCCGTTCTTCCAGGCCAACCCGGGCACCGATGCGATGCGCGGCACCGGCCTGGGCCTTTCCATCTGCGCGCATCTTGTGGCGTTGATGGAAGGCCAGCTGCGCGTGGTCAGCGAGAGCGGCCTGGGCAGCAGCTTCAGCGTAGAACTGCCGCTGCCCCCGGCGCCGGCCGATCCGCAGCAATCTCCTGCGCCGCAGTTGCCTGCGGGCCTGCAGGTACAGGTGCGGGGTGGTGTGCGCGAGCTGGTCCAATCACTGTGCGACCGCCTGCAGCAGCGCGGTGCACTGGCCAGCGTGTACCGCGATGAAAGCGCGGCGGGCTTGCCGTCGTCCACCGTGCTGCTCGACCTGGTCCTGGGCGACGCGTTGCCCGGGTGGGTGGATGGACCGCGTGCGGTTGCCTGCCGCGACGGCGGCGTGCGGCCACGGCAGATCGATGGCGCCTGGCAGGTTGGCCTGCACCGGTTCGACGCGATCGTGCTCGCGTTGGCTGCCGCCAGTGGCCAGCCGCTGGCGGCCAGCGCCGAAGGGCGCCTGCCGGCGACGCGCCGTTTCGGCCTGCAGGTGCTGGTGGCCGAGGACAACCCGATCAACCAGGCGATCCTGCGCGACCAGCTGGAACAGCTCGGCTGCCGCGCCGTGGTCGCCAGCGACGGCAATGAAGCGTTGGGCTACTGGCAGCAGGACGAGTTCGCGCTGGTGCTGACCGACCTGAACATGCCCGGGCTGGATGGCTATGGCCTGGCGCGCGCCTTGCGGGCGCGCGGTGTCAGCGTGCCGATCCACGGCGCCACCGCCAATGCCGACCCGGCCGAACGCCAGCGCTGCCAGGAATCGGGCATGCAGGGCGTGCTGGTCAAGCCGATCACGCTGGAAGCGCTGCAACGCCTGCTGATCGGGATAACCCGGGGCGACGCAACGGTTCCCGCGCCATCGCAAGCACCGGAATCCACCGATACGGGCGATGATGATCTCCCGCTGCAGGTTCCCGCGAGGATGCAGGCGTTGTTCGTGCAGACCATGCAGGCCGACCTGGACAGCCTGCGCCAGTCGATTGCCAGCGCCGATCCCGCGCGCGTGGTGCAGGTACTGCATCGCATCCGTGGCGCACTGGTCATCGTGGGCGCACCCGCCCTGGTGGACAGCGGCCTGCAGATCGAGCACAGCCTTGCGAGCGGCGATGACCTGACCACCCAGGCGGCGTCGCTTGCCCACTTCCAGCGACGCCTCGAACAGCTGTTGCATCCGCTGCTTGATGCGGCCTCCCCTTCCCCACCTGACGACCCGACCCTGCCATGACCACACGGATCCTCATCGCCGACGACCACCCGATCGTGCTTGCCGGCATCCGCGACGTATTGGCCGGGGAACTGGACCTGGACGTGGTGGGTGAGGCGGCCGACCCGGCGACGCTGATCGAACTGATGACCCGCACCCGCCCACAGGTCGTGATCACCGACTACAGCATGCCGGGGGGCGACCGCTTCGGTGACGGCATCAAGCTGATCTCGTTCCTGCGCCGCAGCTTCCCGGAGACGCGCCTGCTGGTGCTGACGATGGTGTCCAATCCGTCGTTGGTTGCAGCGATGTATGCCGCCGGCGCCGGCGGCGTCGTGCTCAAGAGCCATGGATTGGGCAGCCTGGTACAGGCCCTGCGCGTGGTGCTGGCCGACCGCGTCTACCGGCCACCGGGCCTGCTGCCGGTCGCGGCGAGCGAACCAGCCGATGCCGATGCGGTCCGTGCACGCCTGTCGCCGCGCGAACTGGAAGTGATCCGGCTGTTTACCGGCGGCATGAGCGTGGGCGACATCGCACGCCAGCTGCAGCGCAGCGCCAAGACGGTCAGCACGCAGAAGATCAGTGCGATGCGCAAGCTCGGCGTGGACAGTGACCAGGCACTGATCGAGTACTGCCTGCAGGCCTCGTTGTTCGCCTGAGGCCCACTCCAGGCTGAATCCTGCGGGCCCCGTACGAGGGCCTGCGACGGCTTTAGGAAACGCCTGATTCCATAGGACAGTGCCGATTTCTAGGCTGGACGCATCCCGCCATGGTGCGCCTGCCGGCAGCAACCGCGTCGCCGTGGGGGACGGAAGCCCGATGGCGCCTGCAGCTGCTATCGCGTGTGGCTTCCGCAGCGACGCGGCCCTGCCGCGCCAGTCCGCGCAGCCCTGCTGCGCCCTGCCACAGGAAGTCCAACAGCATGTACGCCTCCCCCACTCGGCGCCGCCGAGCGTCCGGGCGCGCGCGCCTCGCGCCTGCTCCCCTCCTTCCCAGCCTGCTGGCAACCGCCCTGTGGGCGGCACTGCCAGTCCACGCCGCCGATCTGACCGGGCCCCTGCAGGTCAGCGACGGCAACAACCTGCAGCTGGGTGCCGATGATGTCCTCACCCATGGCTCGGGCAGCTTCGCACTGACCGTCACCGGCGCTGGCAGCAGCGCACTGATCGATGGCAGCCGCATCAACGTGACTGGTAATGGCAGCGCCGTGTCTGCCGCCAATGGCGGCCAGGTACAACTGCGCGGGGCGACGCTGTTGATCGCACCGGCCACCGGTGTTGGCTTCTACGCACTGTATGCCAATGGTGCCGGCAGTGTGATCGATGCGCGCGATGTCGACATCGATGCCACGCGCAACGGCAGCGGATTCGGCGTCGTACAGGCCTACAACGGTGGCGTTGTCCACTACACCGGCGGCCGCATCGCGATGACCGGCGGCGTCGGCACCCTGATTGGTGCCTCCGGCAAGGGCAGTGAAGCGCACCTGGACAATCTGCAGATGAGTGCCGACAGTGGTGCCCGCCTGCGCGCCGACAGCGCCGGCCTGCTGACGATCCGCAACAGCCGCATCACTCTCGCCCCCGGCGGCATCCTCGCGGGCGTTGCCGTTGATGGCGCGGGCAGCCGTGCCGAGCTGTACGACACCTACATGGACGGCGGCTGGTTCGATATCGACAGTGGCGGCAGCGTGCTGCTGGAGAACGTGGAAGCGCACTCGGTGGGCGGCAGCATGCGCCTGCTCGGCAGCCGCATCAGCAAGACCTATTCCAGCGCGGTGATCAACGGCGGCAGCTTCTACACCGTCGGTGGCTATGGCGTGAACATCAACAGCTGGGGCCAGCTGACCGCCCGCGATGCCGCGTTCGATGTCCGCGACGGCTACTCCGGATTCTGGCTGGCCAGCGATGAGTCGCGCCTGCAGCTGACCGACAGCACCATCGACACCTGGACCGACACCTACGGCTACGGCGTTGAGATCGCTGGCGGGGTCGCCACCGTGCAGGGCGGCCGGATCACCACGCACGGCGATGCGACCTATGGCGTACGCGTGACCGGTTCCACCGGCAGCACCGCCAGCCGCATTGAAGCCACCGGAAGCGTGATCGACGTGCGCGGCAACGGGGGTGGCGGCGTGTTCATCGGTGGCTCCACCGCCACCGCGCTGCTCGACACCGTTGCGATCCGCGGCGACGGCGAGAACGTGTTCGGCATCGTGCACATGAACACCGCGCGGTTGACCCAGGCCGACCGCCTGGACATCCGCATGACCGGCAGCAACAGCGGCGGCTACCGCTCCTACCTGACTGCGTTCGGCCCGTACTGGAACCGCGCCACCTTCAATGACAGCCACATCGAGACCGCCAGCGGCGCCGCGTTCTGGCTGCAGGGCAGCAACCATGCGTTGACCGTCAATGGCAGCGATGTGACCGCAGGCGACGGCAGCGGGCGCCTGCTGCGCGTCAGCGACACGGTGTTCACCGATGGCAGCAGCGTGGCGACCAGCCGCATCGACTTCAGCGCCGACGCCAGCACGCTGCGCGGTGACGTGGTGGTCGACAGCGCAACGGCTGACGTACGCATGGTGCTGGGCAACGGCACCACGTTCAGCGGTGCTCTGCGCAACGACTCCGGCTACCAGGTCGCACAGCTTGCGCTGGATGGCAGCAGCCAGTGGAACGTGCGTGCCAGTTCCAGCGTCGGCGCGCTCGAACACGCCGGCACCATCGCCTTCGATACCCCGGGGGCAAGCGGCTTCAAGACCGTCACTGTCAGCGGCGACTATGTGGGCAACGGGGGCCAGTGGATCTTCAACCGTGCACTGGGTGACGACACTTCGCTGGGCGACCAGCTGGTCATCAATGGCAACAGCAGCGGCACTGCCAGCGTGAGCGTGCGCAATGCCGGCGGTGCCGGTGCACTGACGCAGGAGGGTATCCGCCTGATCACCGTTGGCGGCCAGTCCGATGCACAGTTCAGCCTGCAGGGACGCGCGGTCGCCGGTGCCTACGACTACTTCCTGTTCAAGGGCGGCGTGTCGACCCCGGATGATGGCAACTGGTACCTGCGTTCGGAATACGTGCCACCCGTCGATCCGCCGGAGCCGCCGGAACCGCCGATTGATCCGCCGCAGCCACCGGAACCGCCGGTCGACCCGCCGTCACCGCCGGAACCACCGGTCGACCCGCCGTTGCCGCCGGAACCGCCGATCGACCCGCCGCGCCCGCAGGTGGAACGCCCGGAACCGGCGGCTTACCTGGCCAACCGCAACGCCGCGCTGGGCATGTTCCGGCACAGCCTGCACGACCGCGCCGGTGACCCCGCCGCCGAGGCCGGCGCCAGCAGCGATGCCGTGGCCTGGATGCACCTTCGCAGCGCGCAGCCCGACAGCCACGACCGCAATCGCCAGGTCCAGGTCGATGGGCAGATCAGCAGCGTGCTGGTCGGCGTCGGCCGTCGCTTCGAGGTGGGCGGCGCGGGCGAACTGCAGGCAGGTGCGATGCTCGGCCACGGCCGCGCGCGCAGTGACAGCCGCTCGCAGGTGACCGGCTACACCGCGCGTGGCGTGGTCACCGGCACCAGTGTGGGTGCCTATGCCACCTGGCTGCAGGATGCACGCATGCAAGGCGGCGCCTATGTGGATGGTTGGCTGCAGTACGGCCGCTTCCGCAACAGCGTGCAGGGCGATGGACTGCAGAAGGAACGTTATGACGCCCGCAACTGGAGTGCATCGGCCGAAGCTGGCTATGTGCTGCCCCTGCGGCGCACCGCGCAGCGCGGCATCTACCTGCAACCGCAACTGCAGGTGGTGCACAGCCGCTATGACAGCGACCGCGTGGTCGAGGCCAACGGCACGGTGGTCGAGGACCGCGGTGGTGACGAGACCAGCACTCGCCTCGGCCTGCGCCTGTACAGCCGTGGGTTGAGCGCGGCGCAGGGCCAGGTGCATCCGTACGTGGCAGTGAACTGGTGGTCCGGCGGCAATGGCGCGGGCCTGGCGATGGACGGTGAACGGCTGCAGCGGCAGTTGCCGCGCGACATCTACGAGGCCAAGGCCGGTGTACAGGTGGATCTGTCCGGCGGCTGGCGCGGCTGGGGCGAACTGAGCCGGCAGAGCGGCGGCATGGGCTTCCGCGACGTCGGTGCCCAGCTGGGCGTGTCGTACACCTGGTGATGCGGGAAGTGCCCGGCAAGGGAGTGCCGGGCGCTTTTTCCACATGCCGCGTGGAAAGCGGTGGGAGTTTGGTGTGGACAAGTGGCGGTGAGCTCCACGCACCAAGCGTTTCAGGGAGTGGCGTTTTTTTGTCCACGCCCATGCGCGGTTTTCCACATCCGCCGTGGAGAGTGGTTGGGATTTGGTGTGGACAAGTGGGTGCGAGCATTGCACCGCAGGCGTTTCGAAGCGTGGTGAAAATTTGTCCATATTGCACAGGCAACCTGGCAGAGCCGAGCCCACGCTCTGCTGATACCCCCCTGAGCCGAGCGTAGGCTCGGCTCTACAGGGGAGCTGTGCGGTTTTCCACATGTGGCGTGGAAAGCGATGGGAGTTTGCTGTGGACAAGTGCCGGCGAAGGTCACGCCGCAAGCGTTTCGCAGTGTGGTGATTTTTTGTCCATCGCCGGAAACGCGAACGCCCCGCACAGGGCGGGGCGTCCGGGGTCGATCCGTTGCCGCCGGATCAGACGTTGAAGCGGAAGTGCAGGATATCGCCTTCCTGCACGCGGTATTCCTTGCCTTCCAGGCGCAGGCGACCTGCTTCCTTGGCGCCGGCTTCGCCCTTGTACTTGATGAAGTCGTCATACGCGATGGTTTCGGCGCGGATGAAGCCCTTCTCGAAGTCGGTGTGGATGACCGCGGCGGCCTGCGGGGCAGTGGCGCCCTTGCGCACGGTCCACGCACGGACTTCCTTCACGCCAGCGGTGAAGTAGGTCTGCAGGCCGAGCAGGCTGTAGGCCGCGTTGATCACGCGGTTCAAGCCCGGCTCGCTCAGGCCCAGGTCGGCCAGGAAGGTATCGCGGTCCTCGTCGTCGAGCTGGGACAGCTCTTCTTCGATCGCGGCCGACACCGGTACCACCTGCGCGCCTTCTGCGGCGGCATGCGCGCGCACGGCTTCCAGGTGCGGGTTGTTCTCGAAACCGTCTTCCAGCACGTTGGCGATGTACATCACCGGCTTCAGGGTGAGCAGGAACAGGTCGCGCACCAGCGCCTTCTCTTCCTCGTCCAGGCCGGCCGAGCGGCCGGCCTTGCCCTCCGACAGCGCCGCCTGCAGCTTGGCCAGTACCGGCTTGCGCGCCGCTGCATCCTTGTCGCCGCCCTTGGCCGCACGCTCGGCACGGTTCAGTGCCTTCTCGACGCTGTCCAGGTCGGCCAGCGCCAGTTCGGTATCGATGGTTTCGATGTCCGAGATCGGATCGACCTTGCCGGCCACGTGCACGATGTCGCCGTGCTCGAAGCAGCGCACCACGTGAGTGATCGCATCGACTTCGCGGATGTGTGCCAGGAACTTGTTGCCCAGGCCTTCACCGCTGGCGGCGCCGGCTACCAGGCCGGCGATGTCGACGAACTCGACCGCGGTCGGGATGACCTTCTGCGGGTTGATGATGCCCGCCAGCTCGTTCAGGCGCGGATCCGGTACCGGCACGATGCCGACGTTCGGCTCGATGGTGCAGAACGGGAAGTTCGCCGCGGCGATACCCGCCTTGGTCAGCGCATTGAACAGGGTCGACTTGCCGACGTTGGGCAGGCCGACGATGCCGCATTTGATACCCATGGGTGACAGCTCTCTGGGGTGAAAGTGATTGGGGAAACAGCGACCTGGGCGCTGCTTTTCCAATCATTCTCCGTACCGACCAACGGTCGGTACCTACCGGATTGGTTGGTTCCGTACCGACCAACGGTCGGTACCTACCGGCTATTTCGGGGTGTGCAGCCGCTTCATCGCTTCGTTGAAATCGCCCTGCACCGCCAGCGGCATCACGTCGATCGCATCATCGATGGCGCGTGCAATCAGCACGTCGTCGTCCTTCGACGGGCGCCCCAGCACCCAACCCACCACGCGGTCCTTGTGGCCGGGATGGCCGATGCCCACGCGCAGGCGATGGAACTTGCCGTGGCCGAGCAGGCGGATGGTGTCGCGCAGGCCGTTCTGGCCGCCGTGGCCACCGTCGAACTTCAGCCGTGCCGCGCCGGGCGGCAGGTCCAGTTCGTCGTGGGCCAGCAGGGTTTCCTCCGGCTCGATCTTCCAGAACCGCTGGGCGGCGGTGACCGACTTGCCGCTGAGGTTCATGAAGGTGGCGGGCTTGAGCAGCCACACCGTCTGCCCGGCGATCTCGACCTTGGCGGTCTCGCCGAACAGCTTGCTGTCCACATTCCATCGCGCACCGGCTTTTTCCGCCAGGGCCTCAACGAAATGAAACCCGGCATTGTGCCGGGTCCGGGCGTGTTCAGATCCGGGGTTGCCCAGACCGACGATCAGTCGCAGTCCTGCCATGGTTCCTTCCAGTACGGTGCCTGCCCGGAGGCAGGCACCGTAACGGTATTACTCTGCGGCAGCCGCTTCTTCGTCAGCCGCGTCGGCCTTGCCGGCCTTGGCGGTGACGATGGCGTCGTCGTGGTCCTTGCCCAGCGCCAGCGCCGGGATTTCCACGCCCTTCGGCAGCTTGATGTCGGACAGGTACACCACGTCACCGGCCTTCAGCTCGCCCAGGTCGACTTCGATCGACTCCGGCAGGTCCTTCGGCAGGCAGGTGATGGTCACTTCCTTCAGTTCGTGGGTGACCACGACGTCGGCAGCCTTGCCGGCCGGCGAGGTGTCTTCGTTGACGAAGTGCAGCGGGACCGAAGCAGTCAGGGCTTCGTTCTCGTTCACGCGCTGGAAGTCCAGGTGCATGATCAGCTGCTTGTACGGGTGGCGCTGCATGTCACGCAGCAGGACCTTCTGCACCTGGCCGTCCAGGTTCAGGTCCAGGATCGAGGCATAGAACCACTCGTTCTGCTGGGCCAGCCAGATTTCGTTGTGGTCCAGGCTGATGGCGACCGGCTCGGCGTTGCCGCCGTACACGATGGCCGGGATCACACCCGCGTGACGCAGGCGGCGGCTCGCACCCTTACGCTGCAGTTCACGCTTGGTGACCTTGATTTCATGGGTCTTCGACATTTTCGACTACTCAGGTTGTTGCCTCGCCTTTCGGCGTGGCGGTTGAAGATGCTTCCGCGACCAGAAGCACCCGGGGTATGTCCCCGCCGCTGCCGGCAGGGACGAAAAACTCAGTCCACGTACAGCGAGCTGACCGACTCGCCGAAGGCGATGCGGCGCATCGTTTCGGCCAGCATCTCCGCCACGCTCAGCTGGCGGATCTTGCTGCACACCCGCGCGGCGTCCTTCAGCGGGATGGTGTCGGTCACCACCAGTTCGTCGAGCTGGGAATTGGTGATGTTGTCCACCGCCGGGCCCGACAGCACCGCGTGGGTGCAGTAGGCGGCGACCTTGAGCGCACCGCGCGCCTTCAGGGCAGCGGCAGCGGCGCACAGGGTGCCGGCGGTATCGACGATGTCATCGACCATGACGCAGGTCTTGCCTTCGACGTCGCCGATGATGTTCATCACGGTGGAGACGTTGGCGCGCGGGCGGCGCTTGTCGATGATCGCCAGGTCGGCGTCATCCAGGCGCTTGGCCACCGCACGGGCGCGGACCACGCCGCCCACGTCCGGCGAGACGACGATCAGGTTCTCGGTGCCGTAGGCGCGCCAGATGTCGGCCAGCAGCAGCGGGGACGCATACACGTTGTCCACCGGAATATCGAAGAAGCCCTGGATCTGGTCGGCGTGCAGGTCGACGGTCAGCACGCGATCAGCGCCCGCGGTGCTGAACATCTTGGCCGCCAGCTTGGCGGTGATCGGCACGCGCGAGGAGCGCATGCGGCGATCCTGGCGCGAGTAGCCGAAGTACGGCACCACGGCGGTCACGCTGGCCACCGATGCGCGCTTGAGCGCGTCGATCAGCACCAGCAGTTCCATCAGGTTTTCCGCGCTCGGCGCGCAGGTCGGCTGGATCACGAACACGTCCTGCTTGCGGACGTTCTCTTCGATCTCCACCTGCACTTCACCATCGGAGAAGTGCGAGACCAGCGCCTTGCCCGGGCGAACCCCCAGTTCCTTGCAGATGTTCTGCGCCAGACGTTTGTTGGCGTTGCCGGAAAAGACCAGCAGGTTCGGGGACTCTTGCATCATGATTGTCTCGGGCGGGGACGAGTGGCGGGGATCCGGGGGCGGCAAGGACCCGGATGGACCCTTGCTGCTGACAACACCGCGGTTGTTTCCACGTCCCGCGCGGGCGATGCGCTGGAAGGCGCGGACACAGCCGCTATTGGCAGGGGCGGTAGGATTCGAACCTACGAATGCCAGGATCAAAACCTGGTGCCTTGGGCCTCTTGGCGACGCCCCTGCATTGATAAATCAGTGTTGCTCGAGTGCATCCAGCAGTGGCGAACGCGCAACGCCCGCTGCCACCCTTGCCCGCAACTCCTTCGGCAATTTCGACCGTCCCTGCTCTGCAGCAGACTGCGACGCGAATTCGACGAAACAACCACTTCCCGAACCGGTCAGCCGCGCCGTGCCGATGTCGCTCAACGCGGCAAGCGCTGCCTCGACGGCAGGCTCACGGCGGCGCAGCACCGGCTCGAACGCGTTCCCGACCAGGGTCCCGGAAGCGAAGTCCTCTATTTTCGCCACTGGGCTGTCGCGCGTCAAATCCGGGTCTGCAAACAGGGCCGGCGTGGGAACATGAACGCCCGGTTCAACCACCACATACCAGGCCGGCGCCAGCGTGATCGGCTGCAGGCGCTCGCCCACCCCTTCGGCCCAGGCGTTGCGGCCGCGCACGAACACCGGCACGTCGGCGCCCAGGCGCAGGCCCAGCGCGGCCAGGGCATCTTCATCCAGGCCGGCATGCCAGAGCCGGTTCAGTACCACCAGTACGGTGGCCGCGTCGGACGAACCGCCGCCAAATCCACCACCGGCAGGAACGTGCTTTTCGACGATGATGTCAGCACCTTGCGCAACCTTCGCCGCTTCCTGGAGCAGACGCGCGGCGCGCACCGCCAGATCCTCGGCCTCGGCCACGCCGGCCAGGCCCTCGCCCTGCCGGCGCACCTGGCCGTCTTCACGCAGGCGCAGGCCGATGCGGTCCCCCCAGTCCAGCAGGCGGAACACGGTCTGCAGTTCGTGGTAGCCGTCGGCCCGGCGGCCGGTAATGTGCAGGAACAGGTTCAGCTTGGCCGGGGCCGGCCACCAGGACCAGCCCGCGTCGTCGACTGCCCCGCTCATGGCGTGCCCTGCCCCCACTCGTCCACCAGCAGGCGCACCTTGGCGTCACCGTTGCTGGCCTCGATCCGGCGCGGCAGCGCCGGCCGTCCGGCGTCGGCCGGGTACCAGTCCAGGTACTGTACCTGCCAGCCCATCTGCTGCATGCGGCGCGGCCGGCCTTCACCGTCGCATTCGACCGTCTCGGGGCCGGCGGCGTCGCCGGCCACCAGGCCGCGGATCCACTCCGGCAACTGGTTGACCGGAATGTCCCAGCCGGTCGCTTCCAGCAACAGCTGCTGGGCGTCCTCGCCGTCGCGCGGACCGCCTGCCAGTCCTTCCAGGCGGCCAGCTTCGGAATGGGTGTCACCGGTCAGCTTCCAGCTCTGCCGGGTCACCGGCGCGCTCAACTCCACCACGTAGCGGCGGCCTTGCTGCTTCCAGTCGATGCGACCGCTGCCGCCGTCCTTGCCCTTGCTGACCGCGACCCGGCCCTGGAAGGCCCAGTCCGGTTGTGCATGCAGGGCGGCCACGCGCGCCGCTTCGGCCTGCGCCGCTTCGGCCGAGACCGTCTCGACCACCGCCGGTGGGGGGGTCTTCTGCGTGCCCACGCTGGTACAGGCGGTCACCGCCAGGGTCGCAGCCGCCAACAGCAGCGGCCGGATCAGGGAAACACTCATGGATTGAATTTCTCGCGGGCGCGCAGCAGCGCGCGGTTTTCAGGGTCGAGCTTGGCCGCTTCGTCGAAGAAGTGGCGGGCCTCGTCATGCTTGCCCAGCACCCACAGCACCTCGCCGACATGGGCGGCGATCTCCGGGTCCTTGGCCAGGGTCCAGGCCCGGCGCAGCTGCACCAGCGCTTCGTCCTTGCGGCCCAGGCGATACAGCACCCAGCCATAGCTGTCGACGATGGCGGCGTTGTCCGGCTCGGCGACGCGGGCGCGGTCGATCAGCTCCAGCGCCTCCTGCAGGCGCCCGGTACGGTCAGCCAGGGTGTAGCCCAAGGCATTCAGGGCCGGCACGTTTTCCGGGTCGGTCACCAGGATCTTGCGCAGGTCGGCCTCGGCGCGCGGAATATCGTCACGACGCTCCCAGGTGAGCGCGCGGGCGTACAGCAGGCCATTGTCATCCGGGTAGGCGGCCAGGCCGCGGGCCAGCGCATCCAGCTCGCCAGCACTGTCATCGCCGCGCTGGCGCAGCTCGGCCTCCAGCAGATACGCGTCACGGCGCACATCATCATCGACCACCGCGTCGGACTGGATCGCGTGCACCTCATCCAGTGCCTGCGGCAGCCGTCCGGCCAGGGCCTGGGCGTTGGCCGCACGCAGGCGCGCCTCGCTCAGCTCATCACCGCCGGGCACACTGTGGTACCACTGCACCGCCTCGGGATAGCGCTTCAGGTATTCGGCGATCTTGCCCAGCAACAGGCGCTGCGCGGGGTCCGGCTTGGCCGCCTGCCGCGACAGTTCGTTGTAGAGGTTGGACAGCGCCGCCTTGTCGCCCTGCTTGGCCAACAGTGAAGCGCGCATGCCCCAGGTCTGCACATCCTGCGGGCCGAATGCCAGTACGCGCTCGGCCGCAGCCGGTTGCCCCAGGCTGTCGTAGGCGATGGCCACCGCATTGCGCAGCTCGGGGTCCTGCCGTGTCTTCGGCTCGACGTCGTGCAGCAGCGACAAGGCCTTGTCGGTCTCGCCGGCCTGCTGCAGCTGGCTGGCACGCAGCAACGCTACGCGCGGTTCTTCGGGGAAGCGCCTGACCACTTCATCGATCATGCGCCGCGCCAGGTCGGGCTTGTCCATGCGCAGGGCGAGGCGGCCGAACTCCTGCCAGGCCTCGATCTTCGGCGGAATCGCATTGGCATCGACCAGCTCGCCGAGCACCTGCGCCGGCACCGCCGGGTCGCGGCCACCGCCGATCAGCGCGGCCAGGGCGAACTTCCAGCCGCGCTCGTCGGGGTCGGCCAGCAGCGCCTGCAATTCAGTGCGGGCGGCCTTCACATCGCCCTGGCGCATGGCCAGCGCACCGGCGGCGCTGCGCATGGTCAACGAACGCGGGGCGCGCTGCTGCCACAGGGCCAGGCCCTTGGCGGCGCTGGCGTCATCATTGGCAAGCATGGAGATACGGGTCGCGCGCTCGGCCAGGCCAGCGTCGCCGTCGGTCTGCTGCGCGGCCTGCAGGTACCAGCGCGCGGCCTCGGCCAGCTTGCCGGCCTGCAGGGCGAACTCACCGGCCATCACCGGCTCCAGCGCCAGTTCCCCGGTGGCCGCGGCCCGCACGGGGACCCTGGCCGGCACCGCCGCCAGGGCCTGGGCGCAGGCCAGGGACAGCAGCAGAACACTGGGGATGCGAATCAATGCGGGCATCGTCGGCATCGGGGCCTTAAAATGTCGTCCAATGGCCAGCAGCTTATCGCAAGCAACTGAACAATGACCCTGTGGGTGCTCGGACTGAATCACCAGACCGCACCGGTAGAGCTGCGCGAGCGCGCGGCCTTCGCCGGTGAGGCGTTGCCGCGTGCGCTGGGCTCGCTGCGCGATACCCCGCAGATCGCCGAGGCGGTCCTGTTGTCGACCTGCAACCGCACCGAGCTGTACGCCGTGGCCGAGTCGGCACAGGCGCTGGACCAGTGGCTGCGCAGCCAGGCCGGCGACCTGCAGGGCTATCTGTACCAGCATGCCGATGCCGAGGCCGTGCGCCACCTGTTCCGGGTCGCCACCGGGCTGGACTCGATGGTGCTGGGCGAACCGCAGATCCTCGGCCAGGTGAAGGACGCCTGGTCGACCGCGCGCGACCATGGCCTGCTCGGCCAGCGCCTGGACCGCCTGTTCCAGCAGACCTTCTCGGTGGCCAAGCGGGCGCGCACCGATACCCAGGTCGGTGCCAACCCGGTATCGGTGGCGTCGGCCGCGGTGCGCCTGGCGCAGAACGCGTTCGCCCGGCTGGACGACTCCACCGTGCTGCTGGTCGGGGCCGGCGAGACCATCGAGCTGGCTGCACGGCACCTGAGCGAAGGCAAGGTGCGGCGGCTGCTGATCGCCAACCGCACCCTGGCCCACGCGCAGGAACTGGCCAGCCGCCATGGCGGCGTGGCCCTGCCGCTGACCGAACTGGACCGCCACCTGGGCGAGGCCGACGTGGTGTTCTCGGCCACCGCCGCGCGCGAGCCGGTGATCCATCGCGAGATGGTGGCCAAGGCCCTGCGTGCACGCCGGCACAAGCCGATGCTGCTGTTCGACCTGGCCGTTCCGCGCGACATCGAAGCCGAGGTCGGCACGCTCAACGATGCCTTCCTCTACACCGTCGATGATCTGGAACGCGCGGTGGAAGACAACCGTCGTGGCCGCCGCGAGGCCGCCGCCGAAGCCGAGGCGATCATCGACCTGCAGGTATCGCGTTACGTCGAGACCCAGCAGGCCAGTGCCCATCAGGCGCCTTTGCGGCAGCTGCGTGCGTTCGGCGAGGCCACCCGCGCCGAGTTGCTGGAGCGCGCACGCCAGCAGCTGGCCAACGGCAAGCCCGCCGACGAAGTGCTGGAACTGCTGGCCCACGGCCTGACCAACCGCCTGCTGCACCCGCCGACCGCCGCACTGCGCGCCGCCGCGCTGAGTGGCGATGCCGACCTGACCCGCGCCGCCGAGCGCCTGTTCCCGGCCACGCCGGGCTACCGCCACCCACCCGTGAGACCCGATGACGCCGACCCTGCGCCGTAAGCTGGAAGCGCTGGCCGAGCGCCGCGAAGAACTGGAACGCCTGCTCGCCGAACCCGATGTGGTCGCCGACAACACCCGTTTCCGCGACCTTTCGCGCGAATTCGCCCAACTTGAACCGGTCGCCACTGCACTGGCCGATGAAGCCCGTGCCAAGGCCGACCTGGCGGCCGCCGAAGGCATGCGCGCCGACCCCGACCTGCGCGAGCTGGCCGACGAGGAAATCGCCGCCGCCCAGGCGCGCCTGCAGGAGCTGGAACAGGAACTGGCCCTGTTGCTGGTGCCACGCGATCCGCGCGACGAAGGCAACCTGTTCCTTGAAGTACGCGCCGGCACCGGCGGCGACGAAGCCGCGATCTTCGCCGGCGACCTGTTCCGCATGTACGCCCGCTATGCCGAACGCCAGGGCTGGAAGGTCGAGATCGAATCGGACAACCCCGGCGAGCATGGCGGCTACAAGGAAGTGGTGGCACGTGTGGTCGGCCGGGGTGCGTTCTCGCGCCTGAAGTTCGAATCGGGCACGCACCGCGTGCAGCGCGTGCCGGCCACCGAATCGCAGGGCCGCATCCATACCTCGGCGGCGACCGTGGCGATCATTCCCGAGGCCGACGAAGTCGATGACATCGTCATCAATCCGGCCGACCTGAAGGTGGATACGTTCCGCTCGTCCGGCGCCGGTGGCCAGCACGTCAACAAGACCGAGTCCGCGATCCGCATCACCCATGTGCCAACCGGCGTGGTGGTGGAGTGCCAGACCGAGCGCAGCCAGCACGCCAACCGCGACAAGGCGATGAAGCGCCTGAAGGCGCAGCTGCTCGATGCCGAGCGCCAGCGCCAGGACGCGGCACAGGCCGAATCGCGGCGCCTGCAGGTCGGCAGCGGCGATCGCAGCCAGCGCATCCGCACCTACAACTTCCCGCAGGGCCGGATCACCGACCACCGCGTGGAAGGCCTGACGTTGTACGACCTGCCCAACATCCTGGCCGGTGACCTCGACCCGCTGCTGCAGCGGCTCAGCCACGAACACCAGGTCGACGCCCTGGCCCAGCTGTCGGCGGGCTGAGCACGATGACGGCCTGGCAGCAGCGGCAGCACCTGCAGCAGGCGATCGCACGCCAGCCCGGCGACTTCGTCGCCTGGGTGATGCTGGCCGACCTGGAACTGGAAGCCGGCGACATCGCTGCCGGCGAGCAGGCCGCACGACGTGCCCTGCAACTGCGCCCGAACCACCCCGAAGCGCTGGCGCGGCTGGGCCGCGTGGCGTGGATGGCCGGCGCGCACACCGACGCGGCGAAGCTGCTCGGCCAGGCCTCGGCATTGGCCCCGCAGCACCCGGGCATCGCGCTGTGGCTGGGCCATGCGCTGGAAGATGCCGATGATGCCGAAGGCGCAGCAGCGGCCTATCGCCGAGCGCACGCGCTGATGCCGGGCGAACCCTACATCGCGGCCCAGCGCCTGGCCTGGCAGCGCCGCCTGTGTGACTGGCAGGACGTGGACACGCTGGCTGCGCAGGTACGTGCCGCGCTCGCTTCCGGGCAGGGTGCAGTGGAACCCTTCGCCTTCCTCAGTGAAGACGTAAGCGCTGCGGAGCAGTTGGCCTGTGCGCGCGCACGCGCGGCGGTCGTTGCGTCGGCGGTGCGCCCCCTTCCTGCAGTGAAGGTTCGCGAGCACGGCGCGTTGCGCGTCGGCTTCCTCTCCAATGGCTTCGGCGCGCATCCCACCGGGCTGCTGACCGTGGCCCTGCTCGAACACCTGCGCCATGACCCGGCGCTGCAGCTGCACCTGTTCGCGCTGAACCGCGCCGATGGCAGCCGCATCCGCGAACGCCTGCAGGCTGCGGCCCGCCTGCATGACGTGGCCGCACTGCGGCATGCCGATATCGCGGCCCGCATACGTGCACAGGGCATCGACCTGCTGTTCGACCTGCGCGGCTGGGGGGGCGGCGGCACGCCCGAAGTGCTGGCCATGCGCCCGGCCCCGTTGCAGCTGAACTGGCTGGCCTACCCCGGCACATCGGGTGCGCGCTGGCTGGATGCCGTGGTCGCCGACGAATTCGTGCTGCCGGCATCGCTGGAACGTCACTTCAGCGAACGCGTCCTGCGCCTGCCACGTGCCTTCCAGCCCTCGGACAACACCCGCGTACTGGAACCGGCACCGTCCCGCGCCGAGTGCGGGCTGCCCGAACACGGCGTGGTGTTCTGCTGCTTCAACAACAGCTACAAGCTCAACCCGCGCAGCATGGGCCGCGCCTTCGCAGTGCTGCAGGCCGTGCCCGGCAGCGTGCTGTGGCTGCTGTCCGGGCCCGGCAAGGCCGATGCGCGCCTGCGTGCGGCCGCGCAGGCCGCCGGCCTGGATCCGGCGCGCCTGGTGTTCATGGCCAAGCTGCCGCATCCGCAGTACCTGGCCCGCTATCACCTGGCCGACCTGTTCCTCGACACCCATCCGTACAACGCGCACACTACCGCCTCCGATGCGCTGTGGGCCGGCTGCCCGGTGCTGACCTGCCCGGGCGATACCTTCGCCGCGCGCGTGGCCGGCAGCCTCAACCATCATCTGGGTCTTTCGCGGATGAACGTTGCCGACGATGCGGCGTTCATCGCCACCGCCAGCGCGCTGGGCAACGACCCGGTGGCGCTGGCAGCGTTGCGTGCCGAACTGGCGCAGGCACGCGAAGACAGTGGTGTGTTCGACATGGCAGGTTTTGCCCATGACCTTTCCGCCCTGCTGCAGACGCTGGCGGGCGAGCAGGGCTGGCAGGGCGTCGACACCCCCTGAGCAACCCGTGCGCTACGCTCCGGCTTCCTCCCCGCGTGGTGTGACGATGGCCAAGCTCAAGCGCAAGGACTACGACGAACTGCTGCTGCCGCTGCAGCTGGAACTGACTGCAATGGCGCGCTGGGTGCAGTACAGCGGGCAACGCCTGCTGGTGCTGTTCGAAGGCCGCGATACAGCCGGCAAGGGCGGCGCGATCCAGGCCATCAGCCAGCATCTCAACCCGCGCCAATGCCGGGTGGTGGCGCTGCCCAAGCCCACCGACCGTGAAGCCACGCAGTGGTACTTCCAGCGTTACGCCGCGCATCTTCCCGCCGCCGGCGAGATCGTGCTGATGGACCGCAGCTGGTACAACCGTGCCGGTGTTGAACGGGTGATGGGTTATTGCAGCGAAACCGAATACCAGCAGTTCCTGCGCCAGGCGCCGGTGTTCGAACAGCTGCTGGTGGACGACGGCATCCTGCTGTTCAAGTACTGGTTGTGCGTGGACCAGGAGCAACAGGAAAAGCGCTTCGCCGAACGCCATCTCGATCCGCTGAAGGGCTGGAAGCTCTCACCGGTCGACCTGAAATCGCGCAGCAAGTACAGCGCGTACACCGAGGCACGCGAGGCGATGCTGCGCGCGACGCATCGCGAGGCGGCGCCGTGGACGCTGGTGGACTTCAACGACCAGCGACTGGGGCGGCTGACGCTGGTGCGCAACCTGCTGGACCGGTTGCCGGACACGCGGGTGAACGCACCGTTGCCGGAGCTGCCGAAGCTGAAGGGCAAGCTGCATCGCGAGCACTACGATGTGCTGAAGCCGATCGAGGATTTCCCGGTCGAGGGATAGGGTTGGTCGGCAGGGCTTGCGGCCCTGCACCTGCCGAAGCCAGAGCAACGGCAACAGCAACAGCAACGGCGGGCTTCCTGAGGGATGGCGGGGCGGGTCCGGGTGCGGGGGGCGCTGCAAGTACGTCCATGTAAGCTCGGTCGCCGCATCCATGCGGCTCACGCCCCCGCACCCGGACCCACCCCGCCTTCGACAGATTTCCGCGATCTGTCGTTGATCCATACCATGCGTGGATGCTCTTCGAATTCAATTCGAAATATTCGATTTGTCTGGAGAATCATCCACGCATGGCGTGGATCTACCAGACATGAGGAATCTGTCAGAGGTGGGGCGGTGTCGGAGTGCGGGGTGTCAGCCGCATGGATGCGGCTGCCAAGCCTACATGGACGTACTTGCGGCGTCCCCGCACTCCGACACCGCCCCGCCACCCCACGGATAGCCCGCTGTTGCTGTTGCTTCGGCTGTTGCTGTTGCTGCCGGCCAGCGGCCGGCACTACCGC
>NZ_JAXBQL020000001.1:7871-86724 GCF_047520565.2 Stenotrophomonas sp. FR012 | reverse complement strand
GGGGCCGCCACTACCGCGGGTGCAGGGCCGCAGGCCCTGCCGACAAACCCACTACTTGGCAGCCGCGATCTGCTTTTCGATGTCGGCGGCGGTCACCGGGCCAAGGAACGTGTGCGCCAGCTTGCCCTGCGGGTCCAGCAGATGCGTCAGCGGCAGGCCACGCGGCGTGGCGAAGTCGGCCGGCGGATCGAACGGGTCCACGATCACGATCGGATAGGTCACCGGATGCTTGGCCAGGAACGACTGCATCTCCGGCACTTCGATGTCCTCGTAAGCCAAGCCGACCACTTCGATGTTGCTACGCATCGCATGCAGGGCCGACAGCTCGGGCATTTCCTTGCGGCACGGCGCGCACCAAGTGGCCCAGAAGTTCACCACCACCCACTTGCCGCGATGCGCGGCCAGGTCGTAGTCGCTGCCATCCACCGCCTTCATCTTCAGCGTCGGGAACTCGGCGGTGGTGCGCTCGGCCGGGGTTTCCTCGACCGGTGCCGGCGTGCTCGGCGTCGGTGCCTGCGCCGGTGGCTGGCTGCTGGCCGGTGCCGGCTCCTGGGCCGGTTTGCAGGCCGCCAGGGCCAGCAGCAGGGTCAACGGGAGCAGCAGCGGCAACGACGTCTTGCGGGTCATGGGGTGTCTCCAGAGTCGGTATAGATATCACTGACCTTGCGCTTCAGGCGTTCGCGCAGGGGCAGTCGCAGGTCATCCAGCGCCGCCAAGGCGGCACGGCCCAGGCTGTCGTCGCGGTACGGGAGGTGCTGCTCGGCTACCGGGATGCGCAGCTGGGTGCATTCGTAAAGATCGGCCAGGCTGACCTGGTCCAGGTCGCGCGACAGCAGCCACTCGCCGCGCTCATCGCGGCGCAGCAGGTCGATCTCCTGCAGGTTGCAGATCAGGTCCTGCAGCAGTGAATCGGTCAGCATCGGCTCCAGCCGCAGTATCTCGTCATCGGCCAGGCCTTTGCCCTTGGCCCGTGCATGCTGGAAGCGGCCAAGCAGGCGCAGCAGCCCATAGAACTCGTACCCCTGCGGCAGGCGCAGTTCGACCGGCTGGTAGCGGAAGGCGGCCATCGAGGAGGCCAGCGACGCGCCCAGCAGCACCGCCACCCAGCACAGGTAGATCCACAGCAGCAGGATCGGCACGAAGGCGACCGTGCCATACAGCTTCTGATAGGACTGGAAGCTGCCCAGATACGCGCCGATGCCCCACTTCACCAGTTCAAGGATGACCGCCGCCAGGATCGCGCCGGGCACGGCATGCCGCCATTTCACCGTGTGGTGCGGTACCACGCGGAACATCAGCGTGATGCAGACGAACTCGATCAGGATCGGTGCCAGCCGCAGCGCCAGTTCGGCCAGCCAACGGCCCTCCTGGGTACCGAACAACGGCATCGCGAACACCCTCGCCGATACTGCCAGCGATGCGGCGGCAAGCATCGCGCCCAGGGTCAGCACGGTCCAGTAGACCAGGAAGCGGGTCAGCTTGGGCCGGCTCGAGCCGACCCGCCAGATCTGGTTGAAGGTCTCTTCCACGCTGTTGAGCGTGATCAGCAGTGAGGCGACCAGTGCGATGAAGCCGGCGGCCGTCAGCTGGCCGGCACTCGCCGAAAACTGCCGCAGGTAACCCTCGGCCGCGCGCGCCGCGGAGGGCACGAAGTTGGAGAAGACGTAGTCGCTGAGCTGGTCGCTCCAGCGGTCGAAAACGGGGAAGGCCGAGAGCACGCCGAACACCACGATGGCCAGCGGCACCAGCGCGAACACCGTGGTGTACGCCAGCGCCGCCGCTGCCTGGAACAGGCGGTCGTCGAGGAAGCGATGCCACAGGAAGCGGCCGAAACTGATGGCCCGTGCGCGATCCCGCGCGCGCTCCATCCACAGGTTGAGCGTATCCAAAGGTTCCATCGGTGGAAGGGTACCCGATGCGGAATGCTCGCAGGATAGCCATACTGGTGGCCACACGACGAGGAGAAGCGGGCACGATGGGCGAGATTCTGGTGCTGTATTACAGCCGGGGCGGTTCGGTGGCACGGCTGGCGCGCCAGATCGCGCGGGGCATCGGCGAAGTGCCGGGCATGACCGCGCGCCTGCGCACGGTGCCGCCGGTGGCCGCAGTGACCCAGACCGCGCAGCCGCCGGTACCCGACGATGGCGCCCCCTATGTAAGCGTGCAGGACCTGGTCGAATGCCAGGGCCTGCTGCTCGGCAGCCCGACCCGCTTCGGCAACATGGCCGCGCCGGTGAAGCATTTCCTGGATGGGCTGGGCGCCGAATGGGTCAATGGCACCCTGTCCGGCAAGCCGGCCGGCGTGTTCACGTCCACCGCATCCATGCATGGCGGCCAGGAATCGACCCTGCTGTCGATGCAGGTGCCGCTGCTGCACCATGGCTGCGTGATCGTCGGCATCCCGTTCACCGAACCGGCGCTGAGCCATACCACCAGTGGCGGCACACCCTATGGCGCCAGCCACGTCGCCGGTGCCGCCGACGACCCGCAGCCGACCGACGACGAAGCCGTGCTGGCGCGCGCGCTGGGGTGCCGGGTGGCCGGCATCGCGCAGCGGTTGGCCCGATGAGCGCCGCGCCGCGCACGGTCCTGCTGCTGGCCCTGATGGGGCTGGCCGCGCTGTTCGCGGGCTGGTTCATCAATGACAAGCACTGGCTGGCGACCCAGCTGGTGTTCACCGCGCCGCCGCTGGCGCTGGCCATCGCCGTGCGCCTGGGCTGGCGCAAGGCCGGATTCTGGGCCTCGGTACTGGCGCTGGGCTGGTTCAGCCACGGCGTGATGAGCGCCTGGAGCCACCCGGAAACGCGCTGGCTGGCGCTGATCGAGATCGCGCTGGCCCTCCTGGTGATCTTCAGCGCCAGCCTGCCCGGCCTGCGCGCCCGCTTCGGCAAGCAACGCTGACGCTGCGCCCGCTGGGTCGTATCATCTGCATTCCTGGCCCCGCGCCGCAGTACCTGTCCTGGTTTCGCGCATGCACATGATGGAAGAGCTCCTGGTCGTCACCACCGGTGGCACGATCGACAAGATCTACTTCGACGACAAGTCGGACTACCAGATCGGCGATCCGCAGATCGGCATGATCCTGCGCGAGCTGGGCGTGACGTTCCGCTTCAACGTGATTCCGATCCTGCGCAAGGATTCGCTGCACATCAACGATGAGGACCGCGAACTGATCCGCGCCACCATCGCCGCGCAGCCGACCCGGCACGTCCTGGTGACCCACGGCACCGACTCGATGGTGCACACCGGCAAGGTGCTGGCGACAATCCCCGACAAGACCATCGTGATGACCGGCGCACTGAGCCCGGCACGCTTCCGCGGCTCGGATGCCGAGTTCAACATCGGCTGTGCGATCGGTGCGGTGCAGTCGCTGCCGAGCGGCGTGTACATCGCGATGAACGGGCGGATCTTCGACCCGCAGCACGTGCGCAAGAACGTGGCTGCGAACCGCTTCGAGTCGGTCTGAGGAACCGCGTGCCGACCAAGGTCGGCACCTGCCAGAGCACTGTCCTTGTAGTGCCGGGCCATGCTCGGCAACCGCGTGCCAGCGTGGCACAACGGTCGGCAGCCGGAGCAGCCGAGCATGGACTCGGCTCTGCAGAAGCGAAAACGCCCCGGCCGAAGCCAGGGCGTGCCCTTGGAGAGGGACTTGGGCTCAGTACTGGGCGTTGAGGGTCACGCCCGAGAAGGTGCTGTAGGCCTTCACCCGCACATACCATGTGCCGGCGGCAGGGCTGTTGATGGTGCAGGTCTCGCTGTTGCCACTCAGGTACGGACGGCAGGTGTAGCTGGTATCGGTCGGGGCACTGCCCTGGCGCACGTACAGGTCGGCATCGCCGCTGCCGCCACTGATCGTCACGCGCAGCTGGCTGCTACCGGCCGGAACGGCGACGGTGTAGTTCAGCTCGGCACCGGTTGCGGCGCCCAGGCCGGTCACCGGCACGTTGTTCTGCAGCACGTTGCCACCCGGGTTCGGGTTGCCACCGCCGTTGATCGCCGCAGCCACGGCCGCGTTGGCGTCGACGATGCCGGCGCCGCAGCCACCCGAGCAGGCGCCCGGCAGCGGGCGTGCAGTGCTCTTGATGATGCTTTCGACCTGCGCCGGGCTCAGCGGGCTTGGCGCGACCGACTGCATCAGCGCAACCACGCCGGCCACGTGCGGCGCCGCCATCGAGGTGCCGTTGTACGACGCGTAGCTGGCGCTGCCAGGCGTGGTGGTGCCGGTGTTGAGGGTGGACAGGATGCTCTGGCCCGGTGCTGAGATGTCGATGCCGGTGCCGTAGTTGGAGAAGCTGGCACGCGCACCGGCCGAGGTTGTGGCCGCCACGGCAATCACGTTCGGGCAGTTGGCCGGCACCGACGAGGACACGTTGGTGTTGCTGTTGCCGGCGGCGACCACCACGGTGGTGCCACGGCTGACTGCGCCGTTGATGGCGTTCTGGTAGGTGGTGGAGCAGCTGCCGCCACCACCCAGCGACATGTTGATGACTTCGGCCGGATTGGCGTTGGCCGGCACGCCACTGACGGTGCCGCCAGAGGCCCACACGATCGCGTCGGCGATGTCGGAGGTGTAACCGCCGCACTTGCCCAGCACGCGCACCGGGACGACCTTGGCATTGAACGCAGTACCGGCCACGCCGGTGCTGTTGTTGGTCACCGCCGCCACAGTGCCGGCGACGTGGGTACCGTGCCAGCTGGAGTTGGAGGCCGGGATGCCCGAGCCGCACTCGTTGGCGCCGTACCAGTCGCCCTCGTCATTCGGGTTGTTGTCGCGGCCACCGCCATCGCGCGCCATCGCGGCATCGCTGATGAAGTCATAGCCAGGCAGGATGTTGGCGTTGAGATCGGGATGGTTGGTGATGCCGGTATCGATCACGGCCACCACCACGCCGGTGCCGGTAGCCTTGTCCCAGGCCGGCTGCACGTTGATCGACGCGTTGGAGGTACCGAAGCCCCACTGCTCGCTGAAGCGGGTGTCATTCGGGGTCAGCGTCGCACGCATGATCTGGTCGACTTCGACGTATTCCACGTTCGGGTCGGCGGCGAGCTTGCGCATCAGCAGCTCGGATTCGGCCTGGTCAAGCGGCCGATCGGTCCTGACCAGGGTCGGGCCAACGGCCAGCTTGCGGACCTCCTGCAGGCCCAGCGCGCGGCCCTGGCTGCTGGCCAGGCCGGCGGCGGCACTCTTCAGCGAAGAGGCCAGTGCGGTGGTGTTGGCCACCGGCGCACTACCGTCGCGGTACTTCACGATGAAGCGCTGGTGCGTCGGCGCGGACTGCAGGCCGCTGAGCTGGACGTCACCGGCCAGCGCAGGCGTGGCCAGCAGCAGCGATGACAGAACGGACGCACCAAGGACCACCCACACTCGACGCACACGCGGTTGCGTTACCTGGGACATCGTATTTCCCTTTCTTGTGGTGTGAATGCCGGAATCGGCAGAAGCACCGGCCCGAACCCTGGGCTGGCTTGCGTTGGCGAGGTTCGAAGTCCGGCGAGTCAGCGGATCCCCCTAACGATCCGCCGTGCAGATGACGCTAATGGCCGAAACCGAACACCACAAGATTTTCAGCGTCTTTTCAGCAAGATGAAATGTTCGTTCTGAGACTTTTCGGGTCGAGGGTTTGTGAAGGTGAAGGCACTTTCTCGTGTCCTGCACAGACCTGACTGGGTCGTCACGTGTCCTGGAATGACTTTGCCGACATCGGCGTCCACCGATCCGGGGTCAGATCCCTTTTCACGCGGAAAGGGATCTGACCCCTTGGCCCGAAACGCAGAAAGCCCGTCGCGGGGACGGGCTTTCCAGAAGCGCAGCCGGGCGCGGGCCCGGCTCTACGATTCGATGTGGGCGATCAGCCCAGCTTGACCAGCCAGTTGTGGCGGTCCGGCAGTCGGCCGTACTGGATATCGGTCAGTTCCTTGCGCAGCGACATGGTGACTTCGCCGGCCGGCGCGTTGATGTCGCCCACCGAGAAGCCCTCGCCCTTCAGCTGGCCGATCGGGGTGACCACCGCGGCGGTGCCACAGGCAAACACTTCGCTGATCGCACCGGAGGCGACGCCGTCCTTCCACTCGTCGATGCTGACCTTGCGCTCTTCGACCTTCATGCCACGGTCGCGGGCCAGCTGCAGGATGCTCTCGCGGGTGATGCCCTCGAGGATGCTGCCCGACAGTTCCGGGGTGACCAGCGTGCCGTCCTTGTAGACCAGGAACACGTTCATGCCGCCCAGTTCTTCCAGGTACTTGCCTTCGACCGGGTCGAGGAACAGTACCTGCGAGCAGCCCTGCGCCTGCGCCTTCTGCTGCGGGAGCAGCGAGGCGGCGTAGTTGCCACCGCACTTGGCGGCACCGGTGCCGCCCTTGGCCGCACGCGCGTACTCGGTGGACAGCCAGATCGACACCGGGGCAACACCCTTGGCGAAGTACGGGCCGGCCGGGCTGGCGATGACGTAGTAGCCGGCCTTGTGCGCGCCGCGCACGCCGAGGAAGGCCTCGTCGCCGATCATGAACGGGCGGAAATACAGGCTCGACTCATCGGCCGAAGGCACCCAGTCACTGTCGACGGCGATCAGCTGCTTCAGCGATTCGACGAAGATCTCCACCGGCAGTTCCGGCAACGCCAGGCGCTGCGCCGAACGCTGCAGGCGACGGCCGTTGGCATCCGGGCGGAAGGTCCAGATTGAACCGTCGGCGTGGCGGTAGGCCTTGATGCCTTCGAAGATTTCCTGGCCGTAATGCAGCACAGCGGCGGCCGGGTCCAGCTGCAGCGGGCCGTAGGCGCGCACGTTGGCATTGTGCCAGCCGGCATCCTTGTCCCAGCGCACTTCCACCATGTGATCGGTGAAGTGCAGGCCGAAGCCCGGCTTCTCCAGGATCTTGGCGCGCTCTTCAGCGCTGCGCGGGTGGTCCGAACGGGTGACGGCGAAGCTGGGGATGGACTGGGACACCGGAGGATTCCTGTTCTGGTTGCGGGTAGTGCCGGGCCCGCGTCACTGCGGGCCCTGGGTCAAAGCATGCCGGTCTCTAGCCGGGCCGCCTCGGACATCATGTGCTGGTTCCACGGCGGGTCGAACACCAGGTCGACGTCGGCCTCGGCCACCGTCGGGATCATTTCAAGCTTGCTGCGCACGTCGTCGACCAGGATCTCGCCCATGCCGCAGCCCGGGGCGGTCAGCGTCATCTTCACGTCGATCTCGCGCTTGCCCTCATCCAGGTGCTTGATCTCGACTTCATAGACCAGGCCCAGTTCCACGATGTTGACCGGAATTTCCGGATCGAAGCAGGTGCGCAGCTGCTGCCACACCAGCTGCTCCACCTGTTCATCGGTGGCGTCGGCCGGCAGCTCGAGCGGCGCCGGTGCCTCCTTGCCGATGGCATCGCCGTCCTTGCCGGCGATGCGGAACAGGTTGCCCTCGACGAACACCGAATAACTGCCGCCCAGCGCCTGGGTGATGTACCCATAGCTGCCGGCAGGCAGGGTCACGGTATCGCCCTGCGGGACCATCACGGCCTCGCAATCGCGTTCGAAGTGGACAGGTTCGCTGCTACGGGAATACATGGGGACCGATATGGGGCCGTGGCCGAGGCCACGCAAGACGGCATTCTAGCCCAGCCGCCCCCGCACCGCCGGTGCACTGCGGCAAACCACAGTATCCTGTGGGTGATCTTCTGGGAGCTTCGATGTCCTCCAATGCCGCGCGTGCCAGGACCGTGACCTGGCTCTGGCCCCTCATGCTGCTGCTGGGCCTGTTTGTCGCTCCCCTCGCCTGGATGGTCCTGGCGCTGATGACCGGCCGGCAGGTCGGCTGGATGGCGGTGCTGGCCGCCCTGGAACTGGTGTTCATGCTGCGCCTGGGCACGCTGGGCCCAGGCCGGCTGCGCGTCGCCCTGGTCGTGCTCGGCACCCTGCTGGTGGCCGCCGTGGCCAACTGGGCCATCGCCAGCGCCTGGATGGGCGGCTCGATCGGCCTGGACCTGTGGGATGCCACCACGCGGATGGGCCCGCACCTGGCCTGGACCCTGATCAGCCTGGCCAACGGCGCGGTGGAATGGCTGTGGCTGGCCGTGGCCGTGGCCGTAGGTGCCTGGCTGGCGCGCTGAGCGCGTAGAGATCCGTGGATTCGGTAGTGCCGGCCGCTGGCCGGCAAAGGGGTCAGAGCCCTTTCCTGCGGAAAGGGATCCGCCCCCCGTCCTCAATGCCCGCCGTCGAGCGCCTTCAGTTCGCTCACCAGCGAGGCCGCCGCTTCGGCGCCGTCGCCATAGAGCATGCGGGTGTTGTCGGCGTAGAACAGCGCATTCTCGATGCCCGCAAAACCGGTGCCCTTGCCACGCTTGATCACCACCACGTTGCGCGCGTTGACCACGTCCAGCACCGGCATGCCGTAGATCGGGCTGGCCGGGTCGGTCCGCGCCACCGGATTGACCACGTCGTTGGCACCGATCACCAGCACCACATCGGTATTGGCGAATTCGGGGTTGATGTCGTCCATGTCGGCGATCAGGTCGTAGGGCACGCCGGCCTCGGCCAGCAGCACGTTCATGTGTCCGGGCATGCGCCCGGCCACCGGGTGGATCGCGAACTTCACTTTCACGCCGCGCTGGCCCAGCCGCTGCGCCAGTTCCCAGATCTTGTGCTGGGCCTGTGCCACCGCCATGCCGTAGCCGGGCACGATCACCACGCGCTCGGCAAAGGCCATCATCGCCGCGACGTCCGACGCTTCGATGGGCTTCTGCGCGCCGGTGATCGCCTGTGCCTCGCCTCCGGCACCGCCGCCGAAGTTGGAGAACAGCACGTTACGGATCGGCCGGTTCATCGCCTTGGCCATCAACCGGGTCAGCAGGATGCCGGCCGCGCCGACCATCATGCCGGCGATGATCAGCGCCTCATTGCCCAGCACATAACCTTCGAAGGACACCGCCAGGCCGGTGAATGCGTTGTACAGCGAGATCACCACCGGCATGTCGGCGCCACCGATCGGCAGCGTCATCAGCACGCCCAGTGCCAGCGCCAGCACGAAGAAGGCGACGATCGCCCAGGTGCTGAGCGTGCTGGCCGCGATGATCGCCAGTACCACCACCGCCAGCGCCACCAGCAGGTTCATCACCTGCTGGCCCGGCCAGGTCACCCGCTTGTCCAGGCGTCCATCCAGCTTGGCCCAGGCGATCACCGAACCGGACAGCGAGACCGCACCGATCGCCGCGCCGACCACCGCCAGCAGCAGCACCGTGCCCGACGGCTGGCGCGCGGCCAGGTCGGCCAGCGCCTGCTCGCTCCAATGGCGGGTATCGCGGTGGGCCAGGAAGGCATAGCGCAGCAGTTCCACCGCACCGATCGCCGCCGCCGAGCCACCGCCCATGCCGTTGTACAGCGCCACCATCTGCGGCATGTCGGTGATGGCCACCTTGCCGGCCGACCACCAGGCCAGACCCGCGCCCAGCAGCAGTGCCACCAGGATCAGCGGCACGTTGTGCAGTTCAGGCAGGAAGAAGGTCGCCACCGTGGCCAGCAGCATGCCCAGCCCGGCCCAGCGGATGCCGCTGCGCGCGGTCAGCGGCGAAGCCATGCGCTGCAGGCCCAGCAGGAACAGCGTGGCGGCGACGAGGTAGCTGGCCTTGACCAGCCAGTCGAGCAGTTCGACGGTGCTGATGTTCAAGCCTGTGGCTCCTTCGGTTCGTCCCTGCCGCCCTTGGGCGCGCTCGGCTTGAACATCTCCAGCATGCGCGCGGTGACCACGTAGCCACCGGCGGCATTGCCGGCGCCGAGCACCACGGCAAGGAAGCCCAGCGCCTTTTCCAGCGGCGTCTGCGCGTGCCCCAGCACCACCATCGCGCCGATCAGCACGATGCCGTGGATGAAGTTGGAACCCGACATCAGCGGGGTATGCAGGATCACCGGCACCCGCGAAATGATCACGTGGCCGGCGATGGCCGCCAGCATGAAGATGTACAGCGCTACGAACCCGTCACTCACTGGCAACGCTCCCGCTCTGTCTTCGTCGGCCCATCATAACCACGGGCTGAACCCGGCGCGCACCCGGCGTCAACCGCGGTGACGCTCACGCGTTGTCGATGGTGACCCCGAGCGAGGAACCGTACCCTGTGCTGGTGAGCAGCCCCGTCCCCCCGAGCGCCGACACCGATGCCCTGCCAGCATCGCTGGAGGCGTTCCTGGCCAGCGTCGGCCCGCGCGCGTTCCGTTTCGCCGAGGCCGGCCTGCGCCAGCGCGAAGACGCCATGGACGCGGTTCAGGACGCGCTGATGCGCATGCTGGACTACGCCGACAAGCCGGCGGCCGAATGGGCGCCCCTGTTCTGGAGCATCCTGCGCCGCCGCGTGATCGACCTGCAGCGCCGGCGCCGTTTCCGCCTGCCGTTCTGGCGCGACAACCAGGACGCCGACGGAGGCGGGATCGACTGGGCCGACACCGGCCCGGACCCGGCGCAGGCGCACGAACAGCGCCAGCAGTACCAGCAACTGGTGCAGGCCCTGCGTACCCTGCCCGCACGCCAGCGCGAGGCCTTCACCCTGCGGGTGCTGCAGGACCTGGACGGAGCCACCACTGCCCGCGCCATGGGCTGCAGCGAAGGCGCGGTAAAAACCCATCTGGCACGCGCCCGCCAGGCGCTGCAGGACTACCTGGAGACCCACCCGTGAACCGCTCCCTGCCCTCCGATGACATGCTGCGCAACCTGCACGCGCAGTCGCTGCAGGCGCTGTCGCCGGCCACGCTGGCACAGTTGCGCCAGGCCCGCCACGGCGCCAGCGCAGCCCGTCACGGGCGCTGGCGCTGGTGGCTGGCCAGCGCCTGTTCTCTGGTGGTGGCGCTGGGGATCGGCCTGCAGTTCAGCGGCCACAGCCCCCTGTCGCCCGCCGTGCCGGCACCGGTGCTGGCCTCGATGGAAGACAACAGCGTGCTGTACGACGAAAATCCCGATCTGTACCTGTGGCTGGGCGATACCGACCTGGCGATGGAGTGAACCATGTCCCGACTGCATACCCTGCCGCTGCTGTTGACCCTGTTGCTGCTGCCGGCCTTCCCGGTATTGGCGCAGAACGCCGCGCCCGCGCCTGCCGCACGCCCCGCGCCAGCCCCACCGCTGCCGGCCTGGGAACAGTTGAGTGAAGCGCAGCGGGAATCCTTGCTGGCGCCGCTGCGCGACCGCTGGAACAGCGCCGATGCCGGCCAGCGCCAGCGGATGCTCTCGCATGGCCAGCGCTGGCAATCGATGAGCCCGGAGGAACGCGACAAGGCCCGCCGCGGCCTGCGCCGCTTCGAGCACATGAGCCCGGAACAGCGTGAGCAGGCCCGGGCCCTGTTCGGTCAGATGCGGGATCTGCCGCCCGCGCAGCGCGACGCACTGCGCGAGCGCTGGTCGCAGATGACGCCGGAGCAACGCAAGGACTGGGTGCGGGAGAACCCGCCGCCGGCGAAGCCACGGTAAGCCTTCGGGATACCAGGGTCAGATCCCTTTGCCAGAGGCAAAGGGATCTGACCCCGTATCACTCACGCCTGCCAGCGCGTCTTCGCCAGCAGTTCGTCGTCCCAATCGAAACCGAGCTGCCCGTCGCGCACGAACAGCGCAACGAAGTTGAGCAGGTTCCGTGCATACATCTCGCTGGCCTGGGTCGCGCCGCGGCTGGCCAGGCCCAGCGGACCGTCGATGGTCACGCCCTGGTGTTCGATGCACTGCCCCGGCAGGGTCAGTGCGCAGTTGCCGCCACTTTCCGCCGCCAGATCAACAATGACGCTGCCGGTGGCCATGCCTTCCACCATCGCGGCGGTCACGATGGTCGGTGCCGGGCGGCCCGGTACCGCAGCCGTGCAGATCACCACGTCCACACTGCGCAGGTGGTCGGCCAGCCGACGCTGCTGCTCGGCGCGCTCGTCATCGGTCAGCGCCCGCGCATAGCCTCCCTCGCCCGCCGCGCTGACCCCGAGGTCGAGGAAGCGTGCGCCCAGTGACTGGATCTGCTCGCGGGTTTCCGGGCGCACGTCGAAGCCTTCCACCTGTGCACCGAGGCGGCGCGCGGTGGCGATGGCCTGCAGGCCCGCCACGCCGGCACCGATCACCAGCACCTTGGCCGGCCGCACGGTGCCGGCAGCAGTGGTCAGCATCGGGAAGAAGCGCGGCGCGCGTTCGGCGGCGATCAGCGCCGCCTTGTAGCCGGCCATGCCGGCCTGCGAACTGAGTACATCCATCGCCTGCGCACGGGTGGTGCGCGGCAGCTGCTGCAGCGGGAACAGCTGCAGGCGACCATCGGCCGCCAGCGCGGCCAGCGCCGGATCGCTGGCCGGGGCCAGCAGGCCGACCACGCTGGCGCCGGGCTTGAGCTGTTCCAGCACCGCCGCAGGGGGGGCCTGCACGCACAGCAGGATATCGATCTCGGCCCAGCGGCCCGCGTCGAAGACGCGTGCACCGGCATCGTCATAGGCGGCGTCGGTGAAACCAGCCGCCAAACCCGCGCCCGCCTCATACCAGACGGCAATGCCCAAGGCCCCGAGCCTGCGCGCGGTCTCCGGCGTCAGCGCCACGCGCCGTTCGCCCGGCGCGGTCTCCTTGATCCCCAGCAACGCCACGGCCATGCAGGTCCCCGCTGATCGGTGAGTTTCCCGATCCTAGCAGGCGGCACCCGCTCAGTGCAGCGTGGCGCTGCCCGGGTCGAGGCGATCGATCACGCCCTGCATGGCGCTGTCGAAGGCGCCATCATCAACATGGGCACGCAGGCGGCCCAGCCGCATCATCACCGCCAGTTCTTCCGGCGAGGCCACGCAGAAGCGCACGCCGCGACGGTTGACAAACAGCAGGCGCGAGGAAATCGGGCTGACCCAGGACAGCTTGCCCGCCTGCACCTTGCCATCCTTGTCGACGAAGTCCAGCCAGTTGCCGATTTCCATGCGGCGGAAGCGGTCGGCATCGGCGTTGTCGAAATCGTCGGCGTCAATCTGCCCGCCAAGCTCAACCGCCGGCGATTCAGCCACTGGCGGCGCGGGCAAGGCAACCTGCGGCAGCTCCGGCAGCGCACGCTGCAGTTCCGGCCGCGATTCGGCGATGCCCTGCAGGGTGTCATGCAGGGCATCGATGGCGGCGGTTGCCGCATCGCCGTGCACGCCGACGCTGGCAAACACCTTGGCCAGCACCGGCTGCCAGGCCTGCAGCCACGGCTTGCCGACGATCTGGCGGCGGGCCTCGGCCACTTCCTCCAGCAAGCCGTCGCCAAGGCTCAATGCCTCGGCCACCGACGCGCCTTCTTCTCCCTCGCGCAGCAGCGCCAAGGTGAGATGATGCTGCCACGGCTGGCGCAGGAATTCGGCAATGGCCGGCGGCAGCGTGGCGTCACCGATGCGGCGGTCCAGTTCCGCACCGGCCCGGCTGCGGGCCATTTCCAGCTTTTCCTGGCCGCGCTGCGTTTCTGCGGCACGACGCTCGGCGATTTCCACGCGGCGGCGATGCTGCACCAGGAACTCGCGGAATTCCTCTTCCAGGGTCAGGAAGATCGCCAGGTTCTCGTTGAACTCGGCCACCAGGCGCTCGATGATCTCTTCGACCTTGGCCATCAGCATGCGCTCGGCCTGGCTCTCGCCGGTGTTGCCCTCGCAGGCCTCGGCCAGCGAGTTGAGCAGCTTGCGCGCCGGGTGGGTCTTCTGCACGAACATGCGGCGGTCGAGCATGGCGACCTTGACGAAAGGCACCACCAGGCGGCCGATCAGTTCGCGCGAGCGGCCTTCCAGTTCACGCTCGTCCAGCATCACGTCGAACAGCATGCCGACCAGGTCGATGGCATCCTCATCCTGCGGGTCCAGCCGGGTCTGGCCCGGATCGACGCCAAGCTGGGTGGCGCTGGACAGCACTTCGCTCTTCAGGCGCTGCGCCAGCGATTCGCCGTCCTCGCCGATGGCCGCGCGCAGGGTGGCGCTGGGCGTGGCCTGCAGCAGCGACAGCACCGACATCATTTCGCGCTGGCTGAGCGGGCGCTGCTGGCCAACCGCCACCTGTGCCGCAGACGTGGCGTCCTCACGCACATGGCGGGTCTGCTGCAGCAGTTCGTGCAGCGCTTCCAGCAGCATGCCCTGCTGGCCAGCGTAGGCCTCGCCGGTGGCGCCGTCATCGCCGCCCAGGTGCTGCTGCATATGCCCGCGGCGCTCGGACCAGCGGGCAGCAAAGCGCTGCGCCCAGGCCGGTGCGGCCTGCTCGTCATCGCTGAACCCCGGATCGACGCCCGCGCCGTGGCGATGCTCGACCAGGTCATCCAGCATCCCGGCCATGCGCGGATCCGGTGCCGGCGGTTGTGGGCGCTGCGGAGCCCCCATCTGCGACATCACGCCGGCTGCGGCCAGCTGCTCGTCCAGCTTCTCGTAGATGCGACCGACCGGTGCACGCAGGTCGCGCTCGCACAGCTTGATCAGCACCAGATGCACTTCCGGGGCCAGTTCACAGCCGGCAAAGGCTTCGTGGATGGCCACGCCCAGGTGTTCGGGGCTGATCGGATTGTGGTCCGCGTCCAGTTCCGCGCCGCCGATCAACCGGCCCAGGCGGCGATCCAGCCGCGCCAGCACCGGCTTGAAGTCACGCAGCAATACAGTGGCGAAATTGCGCACCGCCAACCGTGATTCCAGCACATGCTCGGCCAGCAGGCTGAGCCCATCCTCGGCCGGCCCGGACAGGGTCGCCTCGGCTGACAGCGGCTCACCAGCCTCCAATGCGGCCCAGGCCTGCTGCAGGTGGCCGGCGAAAGCGGCCGCGATGTCCTCACGGCGCCGGCGCAGTTCGCGCATCGCGTCCAGGAACAGCAACTGCGACGAGCCGGCATTGCCGGCGCGGTCGAACAGGGCATCGTCGAAACGCGCCAGTGCCGCCCCGAAGGCCTGGCACAACGCGGGCAGGACCATGTCCCGGGCACGCTGGAGCTGGGCCGGGTCACGGCCCGGCGATCCCATCGGTGTGGGCACGCTCATCATTCGGGAAGGCTCCCCACCTTCTCTGGTACGACAGACAGCATGGACATCGCGGCTTCCGGCACACCCCATGTACCGGAACGTCGATGGTAGGCCGGCCAGCCCGTCACGGACAGTGAAACAGTCCTCACTTCAAACCTCATGACCGGCGGCCCGGCAAGACAGATATCGTAAGCCGTGCAAGGCCCACGAGGCGAGGGGAAGCGGCTGTCCGTTTCCCGCCAGTGGCATGATGTTCATCACAGTTTGGTATTCAGGGGCCGGACGCGACACAGACGGCGTCATTGACCACCCCGACTATAATCAAACGCCCGTGATGACCGGTTCAGCCTCCATGCCCGATCCTGCCGCCCTGCTCGCCCTGGATGCCCGCCGCTCGGTGCCCTCGCGGCAACTGGGCGAGCCCGGGCCGGACCCGGCCACCCTGCAGCGGATGCTGGCCTCAGCGGTGCGCGTGCCCGACCACGGCAAGCGCGTGCCGTTCCGCTTCCTGAAAATCGCAGGCGATGCACGTCACACTCTGGGCGACTTCCTGGCTGAACGCAGCCGCCAGCGCGACCCACATGCGGGCGAGGCCGTGTTCGAGAAGGACCGCCAGCGTTTCAGCCACGCACCGCTGGTGATCGTGGTGGTGGCCAGCCCGCGGCCGGACCCGAAGGTGCCCGAACAGGAACAGCTGATGACCGCCGGCTGCGTCTGTTTCGCCCTGCTGCAGGCCGCGCAGGCGCTGGGTTTCGGCGCGCAGTGGCTGACCGCCTGGATGGCCTTCGATCCGGCTGTTCAGGCCCACCTGGGCCTGGTCGACGGCGAACGCATCGCCGGCTTCATCCACATCGGTACGCCCAAGGCCGACGTACCCGAGCGCGAGCGCCCCGACCCGGCGGCCCTGCTGCGCGACTGGACGCCCCCGGCATGACCCTGCCGGCTGCCCCGCCGTCGCTGTACCTGGTTGATGCCAGCATCTACGTGTTCCGTGCCTGGCATTCACTGCCAGACCAGTTCCAGGACGCACAGGGCTGGCCCACCAATGCGGTGCACGGCTTCGCCCGCTTCCTGCTGGACCTGCTCGAGCGCGAGCGCCCGCGGCACATCGCCATCGCCTTCGATGAAGCGCTTGACAGTGGTTTCCGCCACCGGCTGTATCCGGCCTACAAGGCCAACCGCGAGCCAGCACCGGAAGCGCTCAAGCGCCAGTTCGTGCACTGCAAGGCGCTATGCGCGGCGCTGGGCCTTGCCGTCCTGGCCCACCACGAATACGAGGCCGACGACCTGATCGGCAGCGCCCTGCACGTACACCGGAGCAGCCATCGCGGGGTGATCATCTCCGCCGACAAGGACCTGTCGCAGCTGCTGGTCGACCATGACGAGCAGTGGGACTACGCCCGCAACCAGCGCTGGAACGTGGCCGGGGTGAAGGCGCGGCACGGCGTGCACGCGCACCAGATCGCCGACTACCTGGCGCTGTGTGGCGATGCGGTGGACAACATTCCCGGTGTCAGTGGCGTCGGCAGCAAATCGGCCGCCGTGCTGCTGGCCCATTTCGGCAGCATGGATGCGCTGTTCGAACGACTGGACGAAGTGCCGTTCCTGCGCCTGCGTGGCGCTGCACAGATGGCAGTGCGGCTGCGCGAGCAGCGCGAGCACGCCCAGCTCTGGCGCCAGCTGACCACCATCGCGCTGGATGCGCCGTTGGAGGGCAGCCAGCCCGGACTGCTGCGCCAATCGGCCGATCCAGAGCTGCTCGGTGGCCTGTGCCAGACCCTGCGCTTCGGCCCGATGACCCGCCGCCGGCTGTTCGACGCCGCCGGCGTGGCCGATCCTCTTCCCTCCCACAGCGAGCCCGCATGAGCAAGCGCAATACCGAAGCCCCGCGCGTCGTCTACGAAGGCAAGTACCAGCGCATGCTGGTGCGCGGCACCTGGGAATACAGCGAACGTACCCATGCCGGTGGCCTGGCGGCGATCATCATCGCCGTCACCCCGGAGGACAAGGTGCTGTTCGTCGAGCAGTTCCGCGTGCCGCTGCAGGCACCCACCATCGAGATGCCGGCCGGCCTGGTCGGCGACATCCACGCCGGCGAATCGATCGAAGTCTCGGCCGTGCGCGAACTGGAAGAAGAAACAGGTTGGACCGCCGATCACGCCGAAGTGCTGATGATCGGCCCGACGTCTTCCGGCGCCAGCAGCGAGAAGATCGCCTTCGTGCGCGCCACCGGCCTGCGCCGCATCGGCGAAGGGGGCGGTGATGACAGCGAGGACATCACCGTGCACGAGATTCCACGCAGCGAGGCTGCGGCCTGGCTGGTGCAGAAGATGGGCGAAGGCTACGAGCTGGACGCCAAGCTCTGGGCCGGGCTGTGGATGATCGAGCACCACCTGGACGGACGCCCACGTGGCTGACGCGGACCTGCACAGGCTGCCTGCGTTGCTCGGCGCCGACGACCCGGCGATCTACACGATCCACCGGGCGCAGGGCGTCTCGCCCTACCTCCTGCTGGCCGACCACGCCGGCCAGCAGGTGCCGCGTGCGTTGACCGGGCTCGGCCTGCCCCAGGCCGAGCTGGACCGCCACATCGGCTGGGACATCGGCATCGCCGGCACCACCCGTGCACTGGCCGAACGGCTCGATGCCTGGGCGATCGAACAGACGTACTCGCGGCTGCTGATCGACTGCAACCGCCCACTGGCCTCACCGACGCTGATTCCGGAGGTGAGCGACCACACCGTGGTGCCGGGCAATGCCGGGCTGTCGGCGGCGCAGCGACAGCAGCGCATCGATGCGATCCACGCGCCGTACCATACACGCATCGAGACCGAGCTTGATGCGCGCCGTGATGCCGGCCAGCCCACCCTGCTGGTGATGATGCACAGCTTCACCCCCGTGATGAACGGCACGCAGCGGCCCTGGCACGCCGGCGTGCTGTACCACCAGGACATGCGTTTTGCCCATGCCCTGCTGCGGGCATTGCGCGACGAAGGCGACCTGGTGGTGGGGGACAACGAACCGTATTCGGTCAGCAGCACCAGCGACTACGCGGTGCCGGTGCATGGCGAAGGCCGTGGGCTGGTGCACGTGGAACTGGAGATCCGCCAGGACCTCATTGCCGATATGGCAGGGCAGCAGGCGTGGGCCGAGCGGTTGGCGCGGATCTTCAGCGCGCTGCAACCGGAGTTGCTGGCGCTGGGTTGAACGCGCGTGCATCCATGCCGAACCGGTAGTGCCGGCCGCTGGCCGGCACATCCACCCACGGCAGCGCCTTCAATCATGCCTCGTTGGCCGGGCAGACGGTGGCGGCCGATTCGGCCGGCGCCGGGCGCAGGCCCAGCGCGATCACCACGCCGAACAGTGAAAACAACGCGGCACCGTATTCGGCGCGCACCAGCCCGGCCAGTGCACTCGGCGAACCGGCTGTACCGGCATCGGCATTGGCCACCATCACCAGCACGGCCAGGCCCAGCGCACCACCGATCTGCTGCGCGGTCGCCGCCATGCCAGATGCAACACCCTGCTGTGCGGACGGCACGCCCTGCCCGGCCACGATCCACATCGAGGTCCAGGTCATGCCCTGGCCGATGCTCAGCACTACCACGCCCGGCAGCAGCGGCCAGAAGTTCGCGCCGTGCGGCAGCGTCGCGGCCACCCAGGCGATACCGATGGCGCCGGCCAGCTGCCCGATCACCAGCACCTTGCGCGCGCTCCAGCGCTGCAGCGTCCACTCGGCCAGCTGGATGCCGACCGTGCACACCGCAGTGGCGGGCAGGAACGCCAGGCCGGCCTGCAGCGGGCTCCAGCCGTAGCCGTCCTGGAAGTACAGCGCCATGAAGTAGTACTGCACCCCATAGCTGCTCATGAAGGCGAAGGTCAGGCCCAGTGCCGCGCGCAGTCCGGGCAGCCGCAGCAACGCGAACTGCATCAGCGGATCGCGGCTGCGCTGTTCGATCTGCACGAACGCCACCAGCAGCAGCACCGACAGCAGCAGGCAGCCCAGCGTGGCCGGCGCAGTCCAGCCCCACTCCGGCCCTTGCACGAGGGTAGTGACCAGCAGGCTGCCGCCGGCAGTGACGGTGATGCAGCCGGCCAGATCGAACGAGCGGCCCCGCGCACGCGGGCCATCGGCCGGCAACCACGCACCCGCAGCCACCGCGCAGGTGGTGGCCAGTGGCACGATCACCGCCAGCACCGCCGGCCAGCCGAACGCCTGGGTCAGCACGCCGCCGAGCAGCGTGCCCAGCGCCAGGCCCACCGCGCTGGCCATGCTCCAGATCGCAAGTGCACGGTTGCGCACCGGACCTTCCGCATACAACGTGTTGATCAGCGCCAGCGTGGCCGGGAACAGCAATGCCGCGCCGATGCCCTGCGCCGCACGCGCGATGATCAGCAGGGTGGCGTTCGGCGCCAGCGCGCCGAGCAGCGACGCCAGTGCGAACAGCAGCATGCCCAGCCGGTAGAAGCGGCGACGGCCGATCAGGTCGGCGGCACGGCCCCCCAGCAGCAGGCTGCCGCCAAAGGCCACGGTGTAGGCACTGACCACCCATTGCAGCTGCTGTGCGTTGATCTCCAGCGCGCGCCCCATGTCATGCAGGGCGACGAAGATGATGGTGGCGTCCAGGGCGATGATCAGCTGGGCGGTGGCCAGCAGGGCCAGCGCCCAGCGCGGGTACTTGAGGGGAGGCATCGACGCTCCGGTGCTGTGGGGGAGCGCAGTCTCATTGATGCAGCGCTCTCAATAAACCCCTTTCCGTCCATATCTGTCATGATTTTCAGCATGAATGGAACCTCGATGGACCTCAATGCCGTGCGCATGCTGGTGCAGGTGGCCGAAGCACGCAGTTTCACCGCCGCCGCCGGGCAACTGGGCCTGAGCCAGTCAGGCCTGTCGCGCGCGATCAGTCGGCTGGAGGCCACGCTGGGGGTGAAGCTGCTGCAGCGAAACACCCGCAACGTGGCACTGACCCCGGATGGTCGCCAGTTCGTCGATCAGGTCGCGCCCCTGCTGTGCGGTCTCGAAGACGCCGAACGCCAGTTGGCCGACCGTCCGTGCACGCCCTCGGGCACCCTGAAGATCAGTGCGCCCTCGATGTTCGGGCGCAAGGTGCTGGTACCGCTGCTGGGGCCGATGCTGCAGCAGCACCCGCAACTGCAGGTGGAAGCCGTGCTCAACGACCGCCTGGTCGATCTGGTCGAGGAAGGCTTCGATGCCGCGCTGCGCACCGGCGTCATCGCCGACCAGCGCATCGTCGCGCGGCCACTGCGGCCGCTGCGCTGGGTGACGGTGGCCAGCCCGGACTACCTCGACCGCTGTGGCGCGCCCGACGATGTGGCCGCCTTGCGGGATCATGCCTGCCTGGCGGTGCGCAACCTGCGCAGTGGCCGGCTGGTGGACTGGCAGTTCCTGCAGGACGGCCAGCTTCATGATTTCACGCCACCGGCGCGGATGGTGTTCGACAGCGGCGATCCGCTGGTGGAAGCGGCGATCGCCGGCATCGGCATCGTGCAGGTGATGGATTTCGCGGTGGCCGACGCCTTGGCCGATGGCCGCCTGCAGCGCGTGCTGCAGCCGTTTGAGGGCCGCAGCCGCGCGCTGTCACTGATCTACCCGCCGTCGCGCCAGCATTCGCCGAAACTGCAGGTACTGGCCGACGCGTTGCTGGCTGGGGACTGGTAGATCCACGCCATGCGTGGATGAGGCCGGTAGCGCCGGGCGATGCCCGGCGCGAATGGTGAAGCGTTGCCGGCCAGCGACCGGCACTACCGATCAGGCGAAGCTATCGGTGGCGCGCACCAGCGCGTCCACGTTCTCGGCCTCGAACGCCGAATGGCCCGAGGCCGGGGTGATTTCCAGCTTCGCCTTCGGCCACACCTTGGTCAGGTCCCAGGCGTTGGCCAGCGGGCAGACCACGTCGTAGCGGCCGTGCACGATCACGCCCGGAATGTCGGCGATGCGGTGTGCATCGCGCAGCAGCTGGTCTTCCACCTCGAAGAAGCCGCCGTTGACGAAGTAGTGGTTCTCGATGCGGGCAAACGCCAGCGCGAAATGCGGGTCTTCGTGGCTGTTGATGAAGTCATCATCGACGTGCAGGAAGCTGGTCGCGCCTTCCCACACCGCCCACGCCTTGGCCGCTTCCAGGCGGGTGGTCTCGTCTTCGCTGGTCAGGCGGCGGTGGAAGGCCGAGATAAGGTCATGACGCTCCACCAGCGGAATCGGCTTGAGGTAGTGCTCCCACGCATCCGGGAACAGGCGGTTGGCGCCTTCCTGGTAGAACCATTCCAGCTCCCAGCGACGCAGCATGAAGATGCCGCGCAGGACCAGTTCGGTCACGCGCTGCGGATGGGTCTCGGCATAGGCCAGCGCCAGGGTCGAGCCCCAGCTGCCACCGAACACCTGCCAGCGATCGACCTTCAGGTGCTCGCGCAGCTTCTCGATATCGGCGACGAGGTCCCAGGTGGTGTTGTCCACCAGGTCCGCGTGCGGGGTGGAACGGCCGGCACCGCGCTGATCGAACAGGATGATGCGGTACTTGGACGGATCGTGGAACTGGCGCATCTTGTCGCTGCAGCCGCCACCCGGGCCACCATGCAGCATCACCACCGGCTTGCCTTCCGGGTTGCCGCACTGTTCGAAGTACAGCGTGTGGCGGTCGTCGACCTTCAGGGTGCCGACGTCGTAGGGGGTGATGGCGGGGTACAGCGTACGCATGCTTGCAGCTCCAGGGTGATGCCCTGCCGGGGCAGGAGAACCTCCATTCTAGGCCGGACGCCGGCCCAGGGTGATGCGGTCGCGCTGCTCCAGGTCCTGCACGGTCTGCACCTCGGCAAATCCCGTCGCCTCGAACAGTGCGCGGATCGCCGCGCCCTGGTCCCAACCGTGCTCGATCAGCAACCAACCGCCGGGCCGCAGGTGGGCCTGACCACCATCGACGATGCGGCGGATGTCATCCAGGCCGTCCATGCCCGAGGCCAGCGCGGTAGACGGTTCGAAGCGCAGGTCGCCCTGTTCCAGGTGCGAGTCGTTGCTGGCGATGTACGGCGGATTGCTGGCGATCAGGTCGAAGCGCACGCCCTGCAGCGGCGCATACCAGTCGTGCCCGCCCTCGGCGAAACGGACGTTGTCCAGTTCATGGCGGGCCGCATTGCGCGCGGCCACGGCCAGCGCGCCCGGGCTGGCATCGGTGGCCAGCACCTGTGCCCGGGGCCGTTCGCTGGCCAGTGCCAGTGCGATCGCACCGCTGCCGGTACCGAGGTCGGCCAGCTGCAACGCCTGGTCCGGCGGCAGTCGCTCCAGCGCCAACTCGACCAGCAGCTCGGTTTCCGGGCGCGGGATCAGCGTGGCCGGGTCGACCTCCAGGTCCAGCGTCCAGAAACCGCGGCGCCCGGTCAGGTAGGCAACCGGCTCACCGGCCACACGGCGGGCCAGCAAGGCTTCGAAGGCGGCCTGGTCATTGGCGGCCAGCGGATCGGTGGCATGGGCGAACAGCCAGCTGCGCGGGCGCTCCAGTACATGCAGCAGCAGCAGTTCGGCTTCGTGGCGGGCGTCGACACCGCCCAAGCGGGCACTGGCGTCAGCTACGACCTGACGCAGGGTGGGTTCGGGTTGGAAAGACATGCCTCAATTGTAGGGCCGAGCCGATGCTCGGCTGCTGCTGGAACAGCCGAGCATCGGCTCGGCTCTACAGATCCACCGTCGAGCATGGCTCGACGCTACAAAAAGCTGGAATCCGTTCAGGTTTCGCAAGAGGGTATAAGGAGGGGCTATCAGCCCTCTTTACACGTCCCGGTCGATTTTCCTTGTCACACAAGCAGTTGCAGGATGGGAGCGGCAGGGTTCAGTGCCCGCTCATGGCCATTTGATAGACTCCATCTATCAAATAGATGCAATCAATGGATTGTTCTTATCGCGAGCGAATGGGTAACCTAGCTCCTGTCGATTCACCCACTCCCCTTCACCAAGAGGAAAAATGATGTCCCTCATCAATACCCAGATCCAGCCGTTCGAAGCCAACGCCTACCACAACGGCGAGTTCATCAAGGTTTCCGACGCCAGCCTGAAGGGCCAGTGGTCCGTCCTGATCTTCATGCCGGCCGCCTTCACCTTCAACTGCCCGACCGAGATCGAAGACGCCGCTGACCACTACGCCGAGTTCAAGAAGGCCGGCGCCGAGGTCTACATCGTCACCACCGACACCCACTTCTCGCACAAGGTGTGGCACGAGACCTCGCCGGCCGTCGGCAAGGCCCAGTTCCCGCTGGTCGGCGATCCGACCCACCAGCTGACCCGCGCCTTCGGCGTGCACATTGAAGAAGAAGGCCTGGCCCTGCGCGGCACCTTCATCATCAACCCGGAAGGCGTGATCAAGACCCTGGAGATCCACTCCAACGAGATCGCCCGTGACGTGTCCGAGACCCTGCGCAAGCTCAAGGCTGCCCAGTTCACCGCCGCCAACCCGAACCAGGTCTGCCCGGCCAAGTGGAAGGAAGGCGAGAAGACCCTGACCCCGTCGCTGGACCTGGTCGGCAAGATCTAAAGTAGTACCGGCCTGCCGTGGCCCCACGCCACGGCGCGCCCTTCATCCCCGTGCCGGTCCCCCCGCCGGCGTGGGGGTGAACCCAAGACAGCCAACGCTCGCCCGCCTTGGCCAGCCAGCCCCTTCCACGGTCGCTGTCTTGGGTTCACCCCTACCCCCTGCTGGTCCGCTACCTTCTACAGCGGTGCCACGCCCCCTGTTTGCCTGAAGCCAGGAGATGACCCGATGTTGGACGCCAACCTGCAGTCGCAGCTGAAGACCTATCTGGAGCGCGTGACCCGCCCGATCCAGATCACCGCGCACGCCGACGACGGCGCCAAATCGCAGGAAATGCTGGAACTGCTGCAGACCCTGGAAAACCTTTCGGACAAGATCACGCTGCAGGTCCTGCGCGATGGCCAGGGCCGCGTGCCGTCCTTCGACCTGGGCACGCCGGGCCAGGACATCCACCTGACCTTCGCCGGCCTGCCGATGGGTCACGAGTTCACCTCGCTGGTGCTGGCCCTGCTGCAGGTCGGCGGCCACCCGTCCAAGGCCACCGCCGAGCTGATCGAGCAGGTGCAGAACCTGGAAGGTGAATACAAGTTCGAAACCTACTTCTCGCTGTCCTGCCAGAACTGCCCGGACGTGGTGCAGGCGCTGAACCTGGCCGCGGTACTCAACCCACGCATCCAGCACGTGGCCATCGATGGTGCGCTGTTCCAGGACGAAGTCGAGAAGCGCGAGATCATGTCGGTGCCGACCGTGTACCTCAACGGTGAAGTGTTCGACCAGGGCCGCATGACCCTGGAGCAGATCGTGGCCAAGCTGGACACCAATGCCAGCAAGCGCGATGCCGAGAAGATCGCCGCCAAGGATGCTTTCGACGTACTGGTGGTCGGTGGTGGCCCGGCTGGCGCCGCAGCGGCGATCTATGCCGCGCGCAAGGGCATCCGTACCGGCATCGCTGCCGAGCGCTTCGGTGGCCAGGTGCTGGACACCATGGCGATCGAGAACTTCATCTCGGTGAAGGAAACCGAAGGCCCGAAGCTGGCCACGGCGCTGGAGCAGCATGTGCGCGAGTACGACGTGGACATCATGAACCTGCAGCGCGCCAGTGCGCTGGTGCCGGCCGGCGAAGACGGCCTGGTGCAGGTGCAGCTGGAGAACGGCGCGGTGCTGAAGTCGCGTTCGGTGATCCTGTCCACCGGCGCGCGCTGGCGGCAGATGAACGTGCCGGGCGAGGACCAGTACCGCAACAAGGGCGTGGCCTACTGCCCGCACTGCGATGGTCCGCTGTTCAAGGGCAAGCGCGTGGCGGTGATCGGCGGCGGCAACTCCGGTGTGGAAGCGGCCATCGACCTAGCCGGCATCGTGTCGCATGTAACCCTGCTGGAGTTCGATTCCAGCCTGCGTGCCGACGAAGTGCTGCAGAAGAAGCTGCGCAGCCTGGGCAACGTCACCGTGCTGACCAGCGCACAGACCACCGAAGTGCTCGGCGACGGCAGCAAGGTCACCGGCCTGGTCTACAAGGACCGCATCGGCGGCGATGCCCACCGCGTCGAGCTGGAAGGCATCTTCGTGCAGATCGGCCTGCTGCCCAACACCGAGTGGCTGAAGGATGTGGTGGCGCTGTCGCCGCGTGGCGAGATCGTCATCGACGATCGCGGCCAGACCAACCTGCCGGGTGTGTTTGCTGCTGGCGATTGCACGACGGTGCCCTACAAGCAGATCATCATCGCCATGGGCGCCGGTTCCACCGCCGCACTGAGCGCGTTCGACCACCTGATCCGCTCGTCGGTGAGCAACAGCAGCGGTGCCGTTGCTGAAGCGGCCTGATCCACCGTTCCCAGATCACCGGGAACATTGCCTGCCTGTCGGGTAACCACGCCGTCAGCCGGTCCGTTACCCCTGGGGTGTAAGGATGAACCTACGTGATCTGAAGTACCTGGTAGCCCTGGCCGACCACAAGCATTTCGGCCGGGCTGCCGCGTCCTGCTTTGTCAGCCAGCCGACGTTGTCCACGCAGATCCGCAAGCTGGAGGAAGAGCTCGGCCTGCCGCTGGTGGAACGCGCACCGCGCAAGGTGATGCTGACCCCGGCCGGCCAGGAAGCGGCCGCACGGGCGCGGGTGATCGTGTCCGAAGTGGAACAGCTGAAGGAAGCGGCGCGACGCAGCCGCGATCCGGAAGCCGGTACGGTGCGCCTGGGGATCTTCCCGACCCTCGGCCCGTACCTGCTGCCGCATGTGATCCCGCGCATCCGCGAGCGCTTCCCGGAGCTGGAACTGCTGCTGGTCGAGGAAAAGAGCGATGTGCTGCTGGACCGCCTGCGCGAAGGCAAGCTCGACGCTGCATTGCTGGCGCTGCCGGTGATCGACGACCAGCTGCATGCCGAGTTCCTGTTCGAGGAACCGTTCCTGCTGGCCGTCTCCGGTCGCCACCCGCTGGCACGTCGCGAGCACCTGGACGTGCAGGAACTGGCCACGCAGAAGCTGCTGCTGCTGGAGGACGGCCATTGCCTGCGCGACCAGGCGCTGGAAGTCTGCCGCCTGTTCGGCGCCAACGAGAAGTCCGAGTTCCGCGCCACCAGCCTGGAAACGCTGCGGCAGATGGTCGCCGCCGACGTCGGCATCACCCTGCTGCCGAGTCTGTCGGTGCAGCCGCCAGTGCCGCGCTCGAACAACATCCGCCTGCTCGACTTCACCGGCGAAGGCCGTCCCAGCCGCCGCATCGCCATGATCTGGCGCCGCAGCTCGGCCATGAACGACTTCCTGATGGACCTGGCCGACCAGTTCAAGCGCCTGCCGCAGGCGCTGTTCACCCTGGAGGCGCTCGATGCCGGCAGCGATGCACCCGCCCTGCCCGGCCCCGCGCTGAACGGCTGAGCCCCCCGCAGTACCGGCCTGGAATCGGCAGGAGTCGATTCCGGCCGCATTTGTCCCCACAATACAGACAGGCGGCGCCAGCAGGTGCCGCCTTTTGCATGGCTTTCAACCAAGGAGCTTCACCATGAGTACCGCCAGCGGCCTGCCGCCGTCGATCACCGTTTCCACCTTCGACATGGACCGCCTGGACGCCATGCTCGAATCTCCCGCGCTGAGCCAGACGCCTGCCGCGCTCGCGCTTGCTGAAGAACTCAACCGGGCCACCGTGCTGGCACCGGACCAGATTCCCGAAGGCATCGTCATGATGCATTCGCGCGTGGAGTGCGAAGATGAAGTGTCGGGCGAGAAGCACGTCCTGACCCTGGTCTTCCCCCGCGAAGCCAACGTCGATGAAGGCAAGGTTTCCGTGCTGGCCCCGGTCGGCAGTGCCCTGCTCGGCCTTTCGATCGGCCAGAGCATCGACTGGAACGCGCCCGGCGGCCGCAAGCTGCGCCTGCGCGTGACCGCGGTCCACAACGACCGCCCCTGATTACCGCTGCGCACCGCGCGCGATTCGATCCCCCTGCCCCAGGAGCCGTAATGAGTACCCCGTCCAAACTGTCCCAGCTGCGCGAACTGTCCGTGGTCGTTGCCGATACCGGTGACTACGAGGCGATCAAGCGCCTGCAGCCGGTGGACTGCACCACCAATCCGACCCTGGTGAAGAAGGCGCTGGACCTGCCGGTCTACGCCGAGCTGATCGAACGCGAACTGGCCTGGGGCCGCCAGCAGACGGGCGACCGCGAAGCCGTGGTGCACGCCGTGGCCGACCGCCTGACCATCGGCGTCGGCGCGCTGCTGAGCACGCTGGTGCCGGGCCGGGTGTCCACCGAGGTGGATGCCGACCTGGCTCACGACACCGCTGCCACCGTGGCCAAGGCCCGCCAGTTCATCCAGATGTACGCCGATGCCGGCGTGCCGCGCGAGAAGATCCTGATCAAGATCGCCGCGACCTGGGAAGGCGTGGAAGCCGCACGCATCCTGCAGGCCGAGGGCATCGACTGCAACCTGACCCTGATCTTCAACCCGACCCAGGCGCTGGCCTGCAGCGAAGCCGGGGCGTTCCTGATCTCGCCGTTCGTCGGCCGCATCCTGGACTGGTACGTGGCCAACGGACAGGCCCCGGCCACCATCGATGAAGACCCGGGCGTGAAGTTCGTGCGCGGCGTGTATGCCGAATTCAAGCGTCGCGGTTCGCCGACGGTGGTGATGGGCGCCTCGTTCCGTTCGACCGCGCAGATCGAAGCACTGGCCGGCTGCGACCGCCTGACGATTTCGCCGGACCTGCTGGAGAAGCTGGACGCCGACCACGGCGAGCTGCCGCGCAAGCTGGTGGCCGGTGCCGCCGATGGCGCGGCGGTGACCCCGATCGATGCGGCCAAGTTCGCGGCGGATCTGGCGGCCGATCCGATGGCCACCGAGAAGCTGGCGACCGGCATCGATGCGTTTGCCAAGGATCTGGAAGCGCTGCGCGAGCGGATCCGCGCGGCACTGTGAGGATTCCGGCCAACGACTGAGCCCCTCGTGGCAGGTCGGTTGGCCGCAAAGAGCAAAAAGCCGCGCTGGGTCGGGCGGGTTGGGTTCGCGGGAGACGCCGTGAATCCATCCCTGGAGGCTTGGCCGCCGCATCCATGCGGCGGACACTCCCGCGAACCCAACCCGCCCGCCCTCTGACAGTTTCCGGTGGCCACCCGCCACGGAAGAAAGAAAGAAGAGCAACAGCGGGTCGCGCGCTTCGCTTGCTTGGAGCGGAGCATGGCTCCGCTCTACAGAAAGCACTGCAGGATCAAACAAGAAGGACGCGGCGAACGCCGCGTCCTTTTTGTTTTCCTTCAGTTCGTCAGTAATCCACTGCTCCTGCCCACCGTCACCGGGAAATGATCGGAGGCGGGACGGGTACAGATGGCGGGACCGTCCACGGCATGGATGCCGTGGCCGAGCCCCCAGGGACGGGTTTACGGCGTGTCCCGCCATCTGTACCCGTCCCGCCAAACCATCAGCAACCCAGAGCCGCTTTGGCTTTGGCTTTGGCAGTTGCTTTCAGCTTCAGCCCGCCGCAGGCGGACCACCGCGCGTCAGCGCGGCGCCTCCACATCCAACCCGATCGGGCAGCTCACGCCGGTGCCGCCGATGCCGCAGTAGCCGTTCGGATTCTTCGCCAGGTACTGCTGGTGGTATTCCTCGGCGTAGTAGTACGCCGGTGCCGGGTACACGATCTCGGTGGTGATCGGGCCGTAGCCGGCCGCAGCCAGCTGCGTCTGGTAGGCCTCGCGGCTGGCCAGCGCGGCCTTGTACTGGGCCTCGTCGGTGGCATGGATCGCCGAGCGGTACTGGGTGCCGGTGTCGTTGCCCTGACGCATGCCCTGGGTTGGATCGTGGCTTTCCCAGAACAGCTGCAGCAGCCGCTCCAGGCTCACCACCGCCGGGTCGAACACCACCTGCACCACTTCGGTGTGGCCGGTCAGGCCCGAGCAGACCTCTTCATAGGTCGGGTTCGGCGTGATGCCACCTGCATAGCCGACCGAGGTGCTGTACACGCCCGGCTCGGTCCAGAACTTGCGCTCGGCGCCCCAGAAACAGCCCAGCGCAAAGCGGATCTGCTGCAGGCCGGCGAAACGGTCCTTCAGCGGATGGCTGTTCACGAAGTGCTGGTTGCTGTGCAGCGGCAGCGGTTGGTCACGCCCCGGTAGCGCCTCTTCCGGGCGCGGCAGGCGCTGCTTGAAGGCGCCGATGCCGAGGATGCCCTGGCCAATTCCCAACATGATGCGCTCCTACGCCGGAAGGCCGGCAATGTCGTCTGCATCGGAAATGGGGTCGGACGGGGCCTGGCCCAAGTCCAGCGCCGCCACGATGTCCTCGGCCTGCGGCCGCGCCGCATCGGGGATGCCGACCCGCAGCACGCCAAACAGCGGCAGCTCGCCCATCCCGCCCAGCAGCTGCTCTCCGAACACGAACGCGGGGATACCGGCGTCTTCCAGGGCGTGCTTGACCAGATGGGCGTCGAACAGATTGTCGGCCTTGTACACGATGTGCATGCGGCGGCTCCTCGGGACAAGGGTCCAGCATACGCCTGGGGGCTGAATGGTGGAGAGGGCGGGATCCGAGAGTTGCCGGCCGCTGGCCGGCAACCCCGGCAGTTCTGCCCCGTACGCGCTAGACTGTTGGTCTTTCTGCCTTTCTTTTCGCCGACTCATGTCCGAGCACACCCCCGCCAGCCCCGAGACCCCCGCCGACAGCCACGAGAAACGCGATTTCATCCGCCAGATCGTGCGCGAGGACCTGGCCAGCGGAAAGCACCAGGCGATCAAGACCCGCTTCCCGCCGGAGCCGAACGGCTACCTGCACATCGGTCACGCCAAGTCGATCTGCCTGAACTTCGGCATCGCCGGTGAATTCAGCGGCGTCTGCAACCTGCGCTTCGATGACACCAACCCGGCCAAGGAAGATCCGGAATACGTGGCCGCGATCCAGGACGACGTGCGCTGGCTGGGCTTCAGCTGGAACGAGCTGCGCCACGCCTCGGACTACTTCCAGGCCTACTACCTGGCCGCCGAGAAGCTGATCGAACAGGGCAAGGCCTATGTCTGCGACCTGTCGGCCGAGGAAGTGCGCGCCTACCGCGGCACCCTGACCGAGCCGGGCCGTCCGTCGCCATGGCGCGACCGCAGCGTCGAGGAAAACCTCGACCTGTTCCGCCGCATGCGCGCCGGTGAGTTCCCCGATGGCGCGCGCACCCTGCGCGCGAAGATCGACATGGCCAGCGGCAACATCAACCTGCGCGATCCGGCGCTGTACCGCATCAAGCACGTCGAGCACCAGAACACCGGCAACGCGTGGCCGATCTACCCGATGTACGACTTCGCCCATGCGCTGGGTGATTCGATCGAGGGCATCACGCACTCGCTGTGCACGCTGGAATTCGAAGACCACCGCCCGCTGTACGACTGGTGCGTGGACAACGTCGATTTCGCCCATGACGACGCGCTGACCCAGCCCCTGGTCGATGCCGGGCTGCCACGCGAAGCGGCCAAGCCGCGCCAGATCGAGTTCTCGCGCCTGAACATCAACTACACGGTGATGAGCAAGCGCAAGCTGATGGCGCTGGTCACTGAACAGCTGGTGGACGGCTGGGAAGACCCGCGCATGCCGACCCTGCAGGGCCTGCGACGCCGTGGCTACACCCCGGCCGCGATGCGCCTGTTCGCCGAGCGCGTGGGCATCAGCAAGCAGAATTCGCTGATCGACTTCAGCGTGCTCGAAGGCGCACTGCGCGAGGACCTCGACAGCGCCGCGCCGCGCCGCATGGCCGTGGTCGACCCGGTCAAGCTGGTGCTGACCAACCTTCCGGAAGGCCACGAAGAACTGCTGACCTTCAGCAACCACCCGAAGGACGAAAGCTTCGGCAGCCGCGAAGTTCCGTTCGCCCGCGAAGTGTGGATCGATCGCGAGGACTTCGCCGAAGTGCCGCCGAAGGGCTGGAAGCGCCTGGTGCCGGGCGGCGAAGTGCGCCTGCGTGGCGCCGGCATCATCCGCTGCGACGAAGTGATCAAGGATGCCGACGGCACCATCACCGAGCTGCGCGGCTGGCTCGATCCGGAATCGCGCCCGGGCATGGAAGGCGCCAACCGCAAGGTCAAGGGCACCATCCACTGGGTGAGCGCCGTGCACGGCGTGCCGGCCGAGATCCGCCTGTACGACCGCCTGTTCTCGGTGCCGAACCCTGACGACGAATCGGAAGGCAAGACCTACCGCGACTACCTGAACCCGGAATCGCGCCGTACCGTCACCGGCTATGTCGAGCCGGCCGCAGCCAGCGCCGCACCGGAGCAGTCGTTCCAGTTCGAGCGCACCGGCTATTTCGTCGCCGACCGCCGCGATCACACCGAAGCCAAGCCGGTGTTCAACCGCAGCGTGACCCTGCGCGACACCTGGTCGGCCTGAGCACCTGCGCGGGCGCCCACACGGCGCCCGCACGCCCCCGACGATGATCACCGCCCTGTCCGTCCTGCTCTGGTTCATCTCGCAGCATCCGCTGCTGACGTTCTTTGCGGCGATGGTGCTGGCCGGGCTGGTCTCGTGGTGGCGACGCTTTCCAGGCTACGCCATCGTGGTATTCCCGCTGGCGATGCTCAACATGTTCCTCGGCCACTTCCTCAACGCCACCTTCCTCAACCTGGTGGGCGAGCGCGGCGAAGCGGTGATCGTCAAGGCCGAGCGAACCAGCTCGACGCTCAACGAACAGTACATCTGGCGCTACGAAGCGGTGCTGCGCACTGCCGAAGGGCGCGATGTGGAGGCGGTGTTCCACACCAACACCGCCTCGCTGTGGCCGCTGGAAAACGCCATCCGCATCCCGGCGCGCGACCAGCCGTTCGTGGTCAAGTACACGCCGGGTTTCCCGCGCAACTTCGTCATCCTCACCAACGAATCACCCCACGGCATCGCCCAGGCCCGGTCCAGCGCGCGCGAGCGCGTGGAGGTGGCAGCACGCAAGCTGCATTTCAGCCCGGGCAATGCCGATTTCCGCGCGGAGTATCGCCGCGAACTGGAAAGCTGGCTGCGCGACCACGGCAACGACCCGCAGCAGCAGTCCGACGCGCAGCGCTATCGCGCCGAACTTGACGCGCTCGACCGCTAGCACCAGGCCCGGCCTGGATGCTCCACCCGATCCATCCACAGGCCTGACATGACCACGACGTCCACCGCCCTCCTCCCACTGCTGCAGCAGGCCCTGCAGGACGCCAGCGTCGCCAGCCGCATCGACGGCAACGCGCTGCTGCTGGACAGCGGACTGCGCCTGACCCCGCATGCGATGGCCGCACACGCGCGCGACAACGGGGGCTGGCAGACCTCCACCGTCATCGAAAGCCAGCATCCGCTGCTGTTCGCTGATGGCCTGTTCGAGTACCAGCACGCCAACGGTACCGATGAACAGACATCGCTGCTGGCCGGCTTCCAGGCCTGGGCACGGGTGGACCTGGTGACCCTGCAGACCGCGATCGGCGCCGAAGACGCACAGGCCCTGCCAATGATGGGCCTGACCTATCCGGCCGGCGATGAGGGCCGGGAACACGAACGCACCGTGGTGCTGGGTCCGCTGGCGCATTACCGCGAGCACGAGGTGGACGCCAGCACCTGCAGCGAGGACGACCATGGGTCCTGTCCGTGCTGCCTGTTCACCAGGAGCATGGACGCCTTCGACGAGCTGCTGAAGGCGCGCCCGTTCCTGGCCATCCGCCTGTTCGCCTCGCGCGATGCCGATGGCCTGTGCGAGGCCGATTGCCGGGTCAACGGCCACGATTTCGCCGCCGCCCTGCCCCTGCTGCGTGCCTATGCGGCCAGCTGGCCGCAGGCCGGGCTGGAGTTCCGCAAGCAATACGTGGTGATCCGCACCGGCTCGCCCGGCTGACCCACCGCCACACCCGATACAGGCCGGTGCGGCTACACTGCGCGCCGGTTTCCCAAGCAACCGCACTTTCTTCCATCCCTACGAGGCACCCCCGCGATGCTGTACGCGCAAGTCCACCTGACCCTTCCCGCCTGGATCCACGACCAGATCGACCTGGATCGTCGATATCCGGGCGATGAGGCCAAGGTCGCGCTGGCGATCGAGCTGTCGCGGCTGAACGTCGAGCACGCCAGTGGCGGCCCGTTCGGCGCCGTGGTGTTCGGCCCGGACGACAAGGTGATCGCTGCCGGCGTGAACCGGGTGATGCCACACGCGACCTCGCTGGCGCACGCCGAGAACATGGCCTACATGCTGGCCCAGCAACGCCTGCAGACCCCGCGCCTGAACGCGGTGCTGTCGCCGGTCACCCTGGCCACCAGCTCGCAGCCGTGCTGCCAGTGCTACGGCGCCACCGTGTGGGCGGGCATCGACCGCCTGCTGATCGGTGCCAGTGCAGCCGACGTCGAAGAACTGACCCCGTTCGACGAAGGCCCGCTGCCGGCCGACTGGGTCGGCGAGCTCAACAAGCGTGGCATCGAAGTGGTGCAGGGCCTGAACCGCGACGCCGCGCGCAGCGTGCTGCGTGCCTATGGGGAAAGCGATGGCGCCCGTTACTGAAACCGGCATCGGCCTGCTGTGCCTGTGCCGGCAGGGTTTCGAGCCCGAGCTGGCCGGCGAACTGCAGTTCCGTGCCGGCGAAGCCGGTTTCGCCGGTTATGCACGCACCCAGCGCAATGACGGCTACGTGCTTTTCATGTGCGACGAGGCCGCGGCGCTGGCACCGCGCCTGCGCTGGCGCGAACTGATCTTCGCGCGGCAGAAGCTGGTTGTGCTGGCCGAGCTGCCACAGCTGGATCCGGCCGACCGCATTACGCCGATGCTGGAGGTGCTGGCTGATGCGCCGCGCTTCGGCGACCTGTGGGTGGAGCATCCCGATTCCGACGCTGGCAAGCCGTTGTCCGGCCTGGCGCGATCCTTTGGCAATGCACTGCGCCCGGCGCTGCGCAAGGCCGGCAAGCTCAGCGACAAGCCGAACACCCGCCTGCCGCGCCTGCATGTGGTGTTCGTCGACGGTACCCATGCCTTCGTCTGCGTGGCCGACCCGGGCGACAGCGCGCCGTGGGCATTGGGCATTCCGCGCCTGAAGCTGCTGCCCGAAGCGCCTTCGCGTTCGGCGCTGAAGCTGGACGAGGCGCTGTTGACCCTACTGACGCCTGAAGAACGCGAGGCGCTGGCCAAGCCCGGCATGCGCGCGGCCGACCTTGGCGCCGCCCCCGGTGGCTGGACCTGGGTGCTCACCCGGCAGCACATGCACGTGCTGAGCATCGACAATGGCCCGCTGCGCCAGCACGTGCTGGACACCGGCCTGGTCGAGCACCTGCGCGCCGATGGCTTCCACTGGCACCCGGAACAACCGCTGGACTGGATGGTCTGCGACATGGTCGAGCAGCCGCGTCGCGTCGCCGAACGCATGGCCACCTGGTTCCGCGAAGGCTGGTGCAGGCATGCGATCTTCAATCTGAAGCTGCCGATGAAGAAGCGCTGGGACGAGACCCGGCTGTGCCTGGACCTGTTCCAGGACCAGGCCGGGAAGCCGCTGGTGGTGCGCGCCAAGCAGCTCTATCACGATCGTGAAGAGATCACCGTGCTGGCCTCGCCGCTGCGCTGATCCCATTGCATCCGCCGGGCATGGCCCGGCGCTACCGGGGAACGGAACCATGCGCTACCACTCGCTCACCCTGCTGATCACTTTGCTGTCAGTCGCACCGGCCATGGCCCAGCAACTGCCGCACACCCCTGCGCAGAGCCAGCCGCTGGGCCCCACCGGCGGCGCGATCCGCCCGCAGCCACTGGATGCCGGTCGGGTCAGCGGCAGCGTCGAGATTGCACAGCCGGCCGGCGAGGCACAGGTGACGGTGCGTTCGCTGGAGCCCAGCAGCGTGGTTGGCCAGTACCGCATCCACTTCGCCGCGCTGGATGTGAACGGCGACGGTTTCATCAGCCGCGAGGAAGCGCAGGCCAACCCGGCGCTGGCCGACGAATTCAATTCGCTGGACCGCAGGCATCGCGGCAAGCTGGACCGCACCGACCTGGCCGGCTGGCTGGTGGATTGAAAAAGGGGACGGAGGGGATTAAGTCGTATGTGCACATACGGCTTAATCCCCTCCGTCCCCTTTTTGCTTCAGACGCCGGCGGCGCGCTTCCAGAACGCCTGCACCAGCGGCGGCCATCGGCCGACGCAGCCCAGCGCACGGCCCCGGGCCAGGGTCAGGTGCATTTCGTCGTTGGAGAACAGGCGGTTGATCGCATCGAAGCTGTAGGCGGCGATGTGGTTGTCGCTCCGCCGTTCGCGTGCCCAGCGCTGCAGGCGCTGCGGCGACAGCCGCGGTTGGCCGCGGCGCTCTGCCGAGGGTGCCAGCCACTGCTGCAGGGCGGCGACATCACGCAGCCCCAGGTTCACGCCCTGCCCGGCCAGCGGATGCACCACATGCGCCGCGTCACCCAACGCCAGTACACGACCGGCCACGTAGTGACGGGCCAGCTGGCGGCGCAGCGGGAATGCCGCTCGCGGGGAGGCCAACCGCAGCTCACCCAGGCGTGCCGCGAAGGCGCGGGTCAGTTCGCGGTTGAAGCTGTCCTCGTCCAGTGCCAGAACACGCGCCGCCTCGTCCTCGGGCAGGGTCCAGACGATCGAGCTGCGGCGCTCCGCCACCGGCAGCAACGCCAGCGGCCCGCTTGGCAGGAAGCGCTGCCAGGCCGTGGCCTGGTTGGGAAGATCGCTGTCCACGTAGGCCACCACGCCGCGCTGGTGGTAGTCATGCTTTTCAACCTCGATCCCGGCCAGCTGGCGCAGGGTCGATTCGGCACCGTCGGCGGCCACCGCCAACGCCGCTTCCAAGCGGCGCCCGTCATCCAGGCGCAGGCGCACGCCGTCCTCGTCCTGCTCCAGCGCGTCCACGCGTGCCGGGCAGTGCAGCTGCACACCCGCCGCCGGCAGCGCCGACCACAGGTGGTCCTGCAGCAGCGCGTTCTCGACGATGTAGCCCAGTTCGCGACGGCCGAAGCGATCGGCGTCGAACAGCAGATCCTCGCCACCAGCCGCATCCCACACCTGCATGCGCCGGTAGGGCCATGCACGGGCCTGCGCGATCGCCGGCCACACACCAAGACGATTCAGCAGCTGTACGTTGTCGGCAGCGAAGGCGAACACGCGCAGGTCCGGCTGTGCGGCCTGCCACGGCGCCGGTTCGCGACCTTCCACCAGCGCCACCGACAGGCCAGCATCAGCCAGCGCCAGCGCACACGCGGCACCGACCACGCCACCGCCGATGATGGCCACATCAAGACGCGCGCGCCGGCTCATGCCGCTTCTCCACGGCACAGCCGCGGCACCTCGCCGCGGAAGCCCATCGCACCACCGACCAGCATCGATTGCACCGAGGCACGCTGCGCGGCCACCAGGCCGAGGCTGCGCAGCGGCCGCATCAGCGGCGCCGGATTGCTGGTCAGGCGCGCCAGCCCGCCGGAGAACGCCACCGTCTGCCGGCGGTCCTCTTCGCGGCGCGCGACATAGGCCTGCAGCAGTGCATCACTGCCGGCATCCTCATGCGCATCCTCCAGCAGTTCGGCCAGGGTCAGCGCATCGCGCAGGCCCAGGTTGAAGCCCTGCGCCCCCAGCGGATGGATGGTCTGCGCGGCATTGCCGAGCAGCACCCCGCGCTCTCCGGCCAGCGCGCGCGCCAGCACCTGGATGAGCGGATAAGCACTGCGCGGGCCGGATTCGAGCAGCCGGCCTGCGCGCCAGCCGATCGCGTTCTGCAGGCGTTGCAGCCAAGCCGCATCGTCCAGCGCCATCACCGCATCGGCGTGGTCGCGCGCAACACCGTGCACGGTGCCGAAGTGGCGATCACCACGCGGCAGCAGGGCGGTCGGGCCGGTATCGGTGAAGCGCTCCCAGGCGGTGCCGTCTGGCGTGCGCTGGCTGCGCACGCGGGCCACGAACAGGGTCTGCTGGAAATCATGGCGGTCGACCTCGATGCCGAGCGCGCCGCGCACGCCACTGGTCGTGCCATCGGCCCCCACCACCAGCCGGGCCTGCAGCACGCGTTCGCCGGTCTCGTCGGCCACCCGCACCTGGCGGTAGCCATCAACCACCTCGCCCAGGCCCAGGAAGCGCATGGGCCGGTAGCGCCGCAGCCGCGGCAGCTCCTGCAGGCGCGCTTCCAGCGCCTGGCCGAAGTCCCGCGCCACCACCACCTGGCCGAACCACGGCCGGTCGTAGTCGGAAGCCTCCAGCTGCACGCGGCCGAAATCGCCGGCGCGGCTGACGTGGATGCGGCGGATCGGGCCCGGCGCCATCGCCAGCTTCTGCATGACCCCCAGCGCGGTCAGCGCATTGACCGTGGCAGCGGCAAAACTGAGGTTGCGCTGGTCGAACACCGCCGGCAGCTCGCCAGCCGGGCTGGCCTCGAGCAGGCCCACATCGCGGCCCAGGCGGTCCAGGGCGATGGCCAGGCTGGCACCGACCAGGCCACCACCGACGATCAGCACGTCATGTCGTTCACTCATGATGTTCATGATACGCGCTCGCCCTGCCCGAACGCCCAACACCACCCGACCTGCGCCAACCGGCGCGGCGGGCTAGAATGAAACCTGAATCCGCTCCGGGCCCGCTGCCATGTCCGCCACCGCCAACCGCGCCTTCGTCCTGTCCGTCCTTGTGCTGTTGCTGGCGGCGACCCGGGTCAACCACTTCGCGGCGATCCCCGATGCCTCCTGGGCGGTGTTCTTCATCGGTGGCTTCTACCTGGCCACGTGGACACGCTGGGCGTTTCCGCTGTTGATGGTGTTCGCCGTGCTGGTGGACTGGATCGTGATCCGCAGCAGCGGCCTGGATTTCTGGCAGCACTACTGCGTGTCGCCGGGTTACTGGCTGCTACTGCCGGCGTATTTCTCGCTGTGGGCCGGCGGCATGCTGCTGGGCCGCAACTACCAGGGCGCACGCTGGCCGGTGCTGGCCAAGGGTGCACTGCTGCTGGTGGCCTCGGTGGCGGTCTGCCACCTGCTGGCGCAGGGCGGTTTCTACTGGACCACCCGCAACGTGGCCGAGCCGACGCTGGCCGGTTGGGCGCAGAACTACGCACAATGGTTCGGCCCCTACCTGCGCACCACCGCGATCTACGTGGCGCTGGCGGCGGCATTGCAGCTGGCGGTGGAGCAGGTACTGAAGCTTCAGCAGGCCCGCCGCGACATCCGGCACTGAGCCGCGCCATGGGTCATCGCCTCTCGCGCATCTATACCCGCACCGGCGACGACGGCAGTACCGGCCTCGGCGACGGCCAGCGCGTGGCCAAGGACGACGCCCGGGTGGCGTCCTACGGCACCGTCGATGAAGCCAACGCTGCGCTCGGCCTGCTGCTTGCCACCGCGCTGCCCGAGGATGTCCGCGCGCTGGTGGTGCATCTGCAGCACCAGCTGTTCGACCTGGGTGCCGAGCTGTGCATCCCCGGCCACGCCGCCATCCACGCCGCCGATGTCTCGGCACTGGAACAGCAGCTGGACCACTACAACGCCCACCTGCCGATGTTGAAGGAGTTCATCCTGCCGGCTGGTGGCGAGGCCGCCGCACGCTGCCACCTGGCCCGCACCATCGTCCGCCGCGCCGAGCGCGAGACCGTCACCCTGGCCCGCCTTGAGCCCGTGCGCAGCGAGGCGCTGCAGTACCTCAACCGGCTGTCGGACCTGTTGTTCGTGCTGGCCCGCGTACTGGCCCGCGCCGACGGCCATGGCGAAGCGCTGTGGCAGCCACAGCAGCGCCAGCGCTGAGTCGGCACGATGCTGGTCTTCACCCATCCGTCCTGCCTGCTGCATGACCCCGGCCCTGGCCATCCGGAGTGCCCGCAACGCCTGCAGCATGTGCTCGATGCCCTGCACACCGCGTTCCCCGGCCAGCTGGACTGGCGCGAGGCGCCGCCGGCCAAGTTCGGCGAACTGACCCGGGTCCACGACAGCGCCCTGCTCGACTTCGTGCTGCAGCCGCAGACCGCGCCGCTGCGCCAGCTGGACATGGACACCTGGACCTCGCCGGGCTCGGCCAGTGCCGCCGTGCACGCCGCCGGCGCCGGGGTGGCGGCGGTCGATGCGGTGATGCTGGGCGAGGACCCGCTGGCGTTCTGCGCGGTGCGGCCCCCGGGCCACCACGCTACCAGCAGCACGGCGATGGGCTTCTGCCTGCTCAACAACATCGCCATCGCCGCCGCCTATGCCCGTGACCGCCATGGGCTGGAGCGGATCGCGGTGGTCGATTTCGATGTCCACCATGGCAACGGCACCCAGGACATCTTCCAGCACGACGCCCGGGTCTCGTACTACAGCACCCACCAGGCCGGCCTGTTCCCCAATTCCGGCCTGCGCCGCGACCGCGGTGCCGGCAACCTGATGAACATCCTGCTGCCCCCGGGCAGTGGCGGTTTCCGCTTCCGCAACGTGTGGGCCGACGAAATGCTGCCGGCCATCGACGACTTCCGTCCGCAGCTGCTGCTGATCTCGGCCGGCTTCGACGCCCACCTGCGTGACCCGCAGGCCGACCTGATGCTGGAAACCGACGATTTCGCCTGGATCACCCGGGAGCTTCATGCGCTGGCGCGCCGTCATGCGGCCGGCCGGGTGGTCTCGATGCTGGAAGGCGGCTATGACCTGCAGGCCCTTGCCGAGTGCAGCGTGGCCCATGTCCGGGCCCTGCTGCTGCCCCCTCCCGGCAGCGTCTCCGGATGAACCCGAACCGGCAGGCTGCGGCGTCCTTCATTGCCCCTATGCAAGGGATGGGGCAAGCTACCGTCCGTTTTCGCCCGAATCCGAACCGCGTGCGCCGAGCCCTCCGCCTGCTTCCCCTGCCTCTGAGCATCGCCATCTGCCTGCCGGCAATGGCCGATGAAAAGCCGCTCAACTGGGGCCTGTGCCCGGCTACCGACGTGATTCCCGCGTTCACCGATGCCCCCACCCCGGTCCCGGGGCAGGACAAGGCCGCCGCCAGCGCTGCGCGCGAGCAGCAGCCGACCGACATCGAGGGTGACCAGCTGCTGGGCACGACCACCGTGCCGCAGTACGAAGGCAACGTGGCCCTGCGCCGCGGCGACCAGTTCGTCGGCACCGACAAGCTCAGCTTCGATACCGAGAGCGGCAACTACATCGCCGACGGCAATGTCCGCTACCAGGACTCCTCGATCCGCATGGTCGCCAAGCGCGCCGAGGGCAACCAGGAAAGCGACACCCACAAGATCACCGACATCAAGTACCAGCTGGTGTCGCGCCGCGGCAACGGCGATGCCGAGTCGGTCGACCTGCAGGGCGCGGTCGGCCAGATGCACCGCTCCACCTACACCACCTGCGACCCGTCACAGCCGGTGTGGAAGCTGTCGGCGCCGCAGATCGAAGTGGACAACGACGAGGGCTTCGGCACCGCCCGCAACGCCGTGCTGCGGATCGGCAAGGTGCCGGTGCTGTGGGCGCCGTACTTCAAGTTCCCGATCGATGACCGCCGCAAGACCGGCCTGCTGTTCCCGCAGCTGGGCATGTCCGGGCGCAACGGATTCGACTACGCACAGCCGATCTACTTCAACCTGGCGCCGAACTACGACGACACGTTGACCCCGCGCTACATGAGCCGGCGCGGTCTGATGCTCGACAACGAGTTCCGCTATCTCTACAACGGCGGCCGCGGCGAACTGCTGACCGCGTTCATGCCCAACGACAAGCTGCGCGACCGCGACCGCGGCCGGGTGATGTTCAGCGGTTACCACAACGTGGACAGCCACTGGCAGGCCCGCGCGAACCTGGCCTGGGTCAGCGACGAGCGCTATGTCGAGGACTTCGCCAACCGCCTGGTCGGGGTGACTGCCTCGAACCTCCAGAGCACCGTGGGCCTGTACGGCACCGGCAGGAACTGGACGGCCGGCATCATGGCCGACCGCTGGCAGCTGACCGACTACACGCTCAATGAAAGCGCGCTGCCGTACAACCGCCAGCCGCGCCTGTACTTCAACTGGGACAAGCCGGTCCTGCCGTGGCTGGAAACCGGCATCTATGCCGAAGCCGTGCGCTTCACTCACGACGACATCAACTTCAAGTACGGCGCCGATGCGGGACCCGACCTGCAGTACACGCGCAACGGCCAGACCCAACGCATGTACGGCGGCTCGCGCCTGGACGTGAAGCCGTACGTGTCGTTCCCGATCAGTGGCGCGGCCTGGTACGTCACCCCGACCCTGGCCTACCGCTACACCGGCTACGACCTGGACCAGGGCCTGGCTGACAGCGTCCGCCGCAACGTGCTGGCCTCGCAGGGCATCGACCCGAACACCGCCACGCCGGAGCAGCTGCGCGGCAACAAATCGCCCAGCCGCAGCCTGCCGATCGGCAGCATCGACGCCGGCCTGTTCTTCGATCGCGAGACCACGATCGGCGGCAAGTCATTCCTGCACACGCTGGAACCGCGCCTGTTCTACCTGCGCACGCCGTACCGCAACCAGGACGACCTTCCGATCTTCGACACCCGTGACTTCACGTTCAGCTGGGGCCAGCTGTTCCGCGACTCGCGCTACACCGGCGCCGACCGCCAGAACGATGCCAACCAGCTGACCCTGGCACTGGGCACCCGCTTCATCGACCAGACCACCGGCAAGGAACGCTTCTCGGCGGCCATCGGCCAGATCCAGTATTTCGACGAGTCGCGGGTGACCGTCACCCCGGGCGGCGCGCCGGTGGAAAAGGGCAAGTCGGCGTGGATCGCCGACGGCAACTACATGATCAACGACCGCTGGACCCTGGGTGCCACCTACCAGTGGGACCCGAAGTACAAGCGTGAGGATCTGGCCAGCGTCCGTGCCCGCTACCTGATGCCCAACGATGGCGTGATCAACCTGAGCTACCGCTACCGCATCAACTCGGGCGCCCCCGCCACCGCCAACAAGCACGACCGTACCCTGCTGGAACAGGCCGACCTGTCGTTCCTGTACCCGCTGAATGCGCGCTGGAGCCTGGTCGGTCGCTACTACTACTCGTTGCAGGACAAGGAACCGCTGGAAATCATCGCCGGCGTCCAGTGGGACAGCTGCTGCCTGGCCGTGCGTGCGGTCGCCCGCCGCTACGTCCGCAACCGCGAAGGCGAGATGAACAACGCCATCCAGCTGGAGTTCGTGCTCAAGGGCCTGAGCTCCCTGGGGCAGGACACGGACCGTACCCTGCGCCGTGCTATCCTCGGCTACAACCGCGACGACCTCTATCTCGTGCCGCCGAGCAACACCGGGGCGACCCGGGATGACTACGATCCGAACCTGATCCCATGAACAAGCGCTTCCCCGTTCTTCTCGCCTCGCTGCTGGCGGTGTCCAGCGTGTCCGCCCCCCTGCAGGTGCTTGCCCAGGAGGCGCAGCCGCTTGACCGCATCGCTGCCGTCGTCGATGAGGACGTGATCCTGCAGAGCGAGCTCCAGCGTGCGATCGCCAACATCAAGGCGCAGTATGCCGGCCGCGAAAACCAGCTGCCGCCGGAAGACGTGCTCAGCCGCCAGGTGCTCGAACGCCTGGTGCTGGTCAAGCTGCAGGTGGCCCGCGCCCAGGGCAGCGGCATCCGTGTCAGCGACCAGGAGCTGAACCAGGCGATGAACGCCATCGCCCAGCAGAACGGTTCGAACCTGGATGCCCTTCGCCAGCGCCTGGCCCATGACGGTATCGATTTCAACGATTTCCGCGCGTCGGTGCGTGACGAGATCACCGTGCAGCGCCTGCGCCAGAGCTTCGCGCAGAGCCGCATCAGCGTCAGCGAGGGTGAAGTCGACGCCGCGCTGAAGCAGCAGGCCACGGTAGGCAACCAGTATCACCTGGCGCACATCCTGATCGCCCTGCCCGACGGTGCCAACGCCGACCAGATCGCCACCGGCCAGAAGAAGGCCGATGGCGTGAAGGCCCTGCTGGACAAGGGCGAGCTGGACTTCAACGCGGCGGCCGTGCGCTATTCGGACAGCCCGAACGCGCTGGAAGGCGGCGATCTGGGCTGGCGCAGCCTGGATGAAATCCCGCAGGCCTTTGCCCAGTTGATGGAAAAGATGAAGCCGGGCGAGGTGGTCGGCCCGATCCGCGGCCCGAGCGGCTTCCAGCTGCTGAAGCTGGTGGAAGTGCGTGACAGCAGTTCCGCCGCCGGTGAGCAGACGGTCACCGAGTACCACGGCCGCCACATCCTGGTCCGCGTGGACGACAACCAGACCGATGCCGCTGCAAAGGCCAAGATCGATACCCTGCGCGCCCGCATTGCCGGCGGCGCCGACTTCCAGACCGTTGCCAGGGAGTCCTCCGAGGACAACAACAGCAAGGGCCAGGGCGGTGATCTCGGCTGGTTCCCGGCTGACGCGTTCGGTCCGGCCTTCGGCCAGCAGGTGAGTGGCCTGCAGGATGGTGGCGTCAGCCAGCCGTTCCGCACCGACGCCGGTTGGCACATCGTGCAGCGCGTGGCGACCCGCCAGACCGACGTGACCACCGACAACCAGCGTGCCCAGGTCCGCGAGACCATCGGCCGCCGCAAGCTGGAAGACGAGTACAACCGCTTCCTGCAGGAACTGCGTGGCGAAGCCTACGTCAGCTTCCGCAGCGGCGACCGCGCGGAAAACACCGCCACGCCGCCGCAGTCCTGACCGATGCGCCCCGAGCTCGCTCTGGTACCGGGCGAGCCCGCCGGGATCGGCCCGGAGCTGTGTGTCCGCCTCGTCCAGCAGCCGCGTGAAGATTGCCGGCTGCTGGCCTTCGCCGACCCGGACACCCTGCGCGCGGCTGCGGCCGCCCTGAACCTGCCCCTGCAACTCCTGCCCGAGCACGCCGAAGCACGCGTCCCCGGCGATCTGCGCCTGCGCGCCGTCCGCAACGCGGTGCCCAGCCACTTCGGCCAGGCCGATCCGGCCAATGCCAGCGCGGTCATCGGCGCCCTGCTCGGCGCCGGCCAGGCCTGCCTGTCCGGTGAGCTGCACGGTGTGGTGACCGGCCCGGTGCACAAGGCGGTCATCAACGAGGGCGGCATCGCCTACAGCGGCACCACTGAACTGCTGGCCGACCAGGCCGGAGTGAAGGTGGTGATGATGCTGGCCAATCACATTGTCCGCGTGGCCCTGGCCACCACCCACCTGCCGCTGCGCGAGGTGGCCGATGCGATCACCGCGCCCAGCCTGGAACACACCCTGCGCACGGTGCATGCCGCGCTGCGCCGCGAGTTCGGCCTGCCTGCGCCGCGCATCGCGGTGCTCGGGCTGAACCCGCATGCCGGCGAAGACGGTCATCTGGGACGCGAGGAACTGGATCTGGTCATCCCCCTGCTGCAGCGCCTGCGCGCGGAGGGCATGGACCTGGTCGGGCCGCTGCCGGCCGACACCGCCTTCCTGCCGGCCAAGCTGGCCGGTTTCGACACCGTGCTGGCGATGTACCACGACCAGGGCCTGCCGGTGCTGAAGTATTCCGGCTTCGAACAGGCGGTGAACCTGACCCTCGGCCTGCCCTACCCGCGCGTGGCGGTCGACCATGGCACCGCGCTGGACCTGGCCGGCCGCGGCATCGCCGATCCTTCCAGCCTGCAGGCGGCAACGACGCTGTGTGCGCAGCTGGCGCGGCAACGTACACTGAGCGCATGAATTCCCCGCATTCCCCCTCCGGCCCGGTGTTCACCGCACCGGCCAAGAAGCAGCTTGGCCAGCATTTCCTGGCCGATCGCCACTACATCGACAAGATCGTGATGGCGGTCAATCCGAAAGATGGTGACCGCCTGGTTGAAATTGGTCCAGGCCAGGGCGCCATCACCCTGCCGCTGCTGCGCGTGCACCCGAAGCTGACGGTGATCGAGTTCGACCGCGACCTGATCGCGCCGCTGACCGCCGCCGCCGAGCCGCTGGGTGAGCTGACCATCGTCCATCGCGACGTGCTGCGCGTGGACTTCACCGAACTGGCCAATGGCCAGCCGATCCGCCTGGTCGGCAACCTGCCCTACAACATCTCCTCGCCGATCCTGTTCCATGCGCTGGAGCATGCCGCAGTGATCCGCGACATGCACTTCATGCTGCAGAAGGAGGTGGTCGACCGCATGGCCGCCGGCCCCGGCAGCAAGGTGTATGGCCGCCTCAGCGTGATGCTGCAGGCCTACTGCCAGGTGACCTCGCTGTTCGTGGTGCCGCCGGGCGCGTTCCGGCCGCCGCCGAAGGTCGATTCGGCCGTGGTGCGGCTGGTGCCGCGTGACCCGGCCTCGATCAGCATCAACGACCACACGCGCTTCGCCGAGGTGGTCAAGGCCGCCTTCGGGCAGCGCCGCAAGACCCTGCGCAACGCCCTGAACAACGTGGTGTCCGCCGAACAGTTCGTTGCCGCCGGCGTGCGTCCCGATGCCCGCGCCGAACAGCTGGACGTGGCCGAATTCATCGCTTTGGCCAATGCCTCCTGATTACACTGCCGGTATGGAAGACGCTGACGTTTACGCCATCTCCGTCGAAGTCGCACCGCGCTTCCTCGACGATCAATCCGCGCCGGAAGACGGGCGCTATGCGTTCGCCTACACGATCCGCATCCACAACCAGGGGCGGGTCGCCGCACGCCTGGTCGCACGCCACTGGCGCATCACCGATGCCAATGGCCGTGTCGAGCATGTCGATGGCGACGGGGTGATCGGCGAGCAGCCGCGGCTGCGCCCAGGTGAAGACTTCCGTTACACGTCCGGTGTCATGCTGGGGACCGATCACGGGACCATGCAGGGGCACTACGACATGGTCGCCGACGATGGCACCGAATTTGCCGCGCCGGTCGCACCGTTCGTGCTGGCCGTCCCGCGTACCCTGCACTGACACGGAGGCCGAACGATGAGTGTGTGGGCGATCGGCGACCTGCAGGGCTGCTACGACGTTACCCAGCGGTTGCTGGAGAAGATCCGCTTCGACCCGGCCCAGGACACCCTGTGGTTCTGCGGCGACCTGGTCAACCGTGGCGGTCAGTCGCTGGAAACGCTGCGGCTGGTGCATTCGCTGCGCGAGCACAGCGTGGTGGTGCTGGGCAACCATGATCTTTCGCTGCTGGCCGTCGGTGCACGCACCGAAGAGGAGCAGCGCAAGGTCAACCCGGACCTGCTGCGCATCGTGCAGGCCGAGGACCGCGACGAACTGCTGGACTGGCTGCGCCTGCAGAAGCTGGTGCATGTGGATCGCGAGCTGGGCTGGATGATGGTGCACGCCGGCCTGGCGCCGAAGTGGACCACGCAGATGGCAGAGAAGCACGCCGCCGAAGTCGAGGTGCAGCTGCACGGCGCCGGCTACCGCAAGCTGTTCCGCAACATGTACGGCGACAAGCCAAGCTGGGCGCCGAACCTGTCCGGCTACGACCGTTCGCGTGCGATCATCAACGTGCTCACCCGCATGCGCTACTGCACCCCGCGCGGGCGCATCGGCATCGAGGACAAGGGCACCCCTGGCACGCAGGAACAGGGACTCTACCCCTGGTTCGAAGTACCTGGACGGGTCGAGCGCGACCTCAAGATCGTCTGCGGCCACTGGTCGGCGCTGGGCCTGACCATCACCCAGGGCGTGCACGCCATCGACACCGGCGCAGTCTGGGGCGGCAAGCTGACCGCGATCCAGCTCGATACCGACGAGCTGCGCGTGGTGCAGGTACCGGGCCGTGATGTACCGGCACCCGTACCCCACGCCCGCCCGCCGGCGCGACCGGCGCACGAGCGCCCCGCCGCTGCGGTGCAGGGCAAGGAACAGGGCGGCGGCAACGCCGCTGCTGCCAACCCGGGCAACCGTGGTCCGCGCCGTCGTCGCCGTCGAGGTGGTGGCGGTGGAGGCTCCGGTGGACCCCACAACAACGGCGCCGCGCCGCAGGCATGACGCGACGCGGCTGGGCACCATGGAGGGTGCTGCTGCTGACGCTGGCCCTGGCCAGCGGCTGCCAGCCTGCTTCGCCCCCGGCTCCCACCGGCGGCGGAAATGCCGCCCCCACGCCATCGCAGCCGCAGGCCCCTTCACCGCCACTGGTGGCCGCAGCGCGCGCACAGATCGGCGTCACCACCCGTTACGATCCCGCCTACCAGGTCCTGTCCTATCCCGGCGGCGACGTCCCGCTTGATCGCGGCGTGTGCACCGACGTGGTGGTGCGCGCCCTGCGCAGCCAGGGCCTGGACCTGCAGGCGCGCGTGCATGAAGACATGCGCGGCAACTTCAGCGCGTATCCCGCGATCTGGGGCCTGTCACGGCCGGACCGCAACATTGATCATCGACGTGTGCCGAACCTGATGCGCTGGTTCGAACGGCAGGGCTGGCAGCAACCGATCACCGCCCTCGCCACCGACTATGCGGCCGGTGACATCGTGGCCTGGAAGCTCAACGGCAACGGTCTGCTGCATGTCGGCATCGTCTCCGACCGGAGGCTGGCCAATGGCACACCGCTGGTGCTGCACAACATCGCGCGCGGCACGCGTGAAGAGAACCTGCTGTTCCAGCACGCGATCATCGGGCATTACCGGATGCCGTAGGCACCTGCAGAGCCGGGCCATGCTCAGCTACGGGAGGTATCAGGCAACAGCAGCCGAGCATGGCTCGGCTCTACAGAAAACCATCCTCAGCGGCGCACGTAATGCACGAAGCGGAACGCATAGGCGTGGCGGTCATCGGCCGGATGCGGCTCGCTGCTCACTTCCCGCCAGTCCTGCACGGCCACCTCGGGGAAATGGGTGTCGGCGGGGACTTCGGCATCGACCCAGGTCAGGTACAGGTCGCTGGCCTGGTCCAGCAGCTGGTGGAAGATCTCGCCGCCGCCGATGATGCACAGCTCGCTGGCGCCCTCACCTTCGGCAATCGCCTTCGCCTCGTCCAGCGACGCCACCGCGCGCATGCCCGCGAACGGCACCTGGCCGCTGCGGGTCAGCACCAGGTTGGTGCGCCCCGGCAGTACGCGGCCGATCGACTCGGCCGTCTTGCGCCCCATCAGGATCGGCTTGCCCAGGGTGAGCGCCTTGAAGTGCTTGAAATCATCCGGCAGGTGCCAGGGCATGGCATTGCCCTGGCCGATGCCACGGTTGCGGTCCAGCGCCACGATCATCGAGAGCTTCATTTGTCCGGATACAACTCGTTGAAGATTTTCATCGCCGCGCTACGTCCACCGAGTACTGTCGCAACCGCTGAGCAATAGAGCAGGAACAGTATTGCCGCAGTAGTCGGTTTGAGGTCAGTAATCATGACCCAAAGGTCCACATCCTTTCCCGCGACCGCCGCATTGGCGACTGCCAGGAGAGGAGTAATTAACACACCAACAGTCAATGCAACGGCCAGGGAGCCGGACATCGACATCAAGCCTTCCGCCAGCTTTTCCCGTGCCTTTCGTGAATGTTTGCTCATTGCTTCTCCACTTGGTGAATCCGAGAAACAATCTGCATCAGTCAGGTCTCACCAGCTGATACGCAGCATGCCAAACATCACTCACACCGCCACCGGCGCCTTGATCGCCGGGTGCGGGTCATAGCCGTCGATGCGGATGTCGTCGAACCGGAAGCCGAACAGGTCGCTCACCTCCGGGTTCAACCACAGCTTCGGCAGCGCGCGCGGTTCACGCGAAAGCTGCTCGCGCGCCTGCTCGAAATGGTTCGAATACAGGTGCGCGTCGCCCAGCGTATGCACGAAGTCGCCCACGCCCAGGCCCGTGGCCTGCGCCACCATGTGGGTCAGCAGCGCATAGCTGGCGATGTTGAACGGCACGCCGAGGAAGATGTCGCCGCTGCGCTGGTACAGCTGGCAGCTGAGCTTGCCGTCCACCACGTAGAACTGGAACAGATTGTGGCACGGCATCAGCGCCATCTGCGAAAGCTCGCCCACGTTCCAGGCGCTGACCACCAGCCGGCGCGAATCGGGGTTGCGCTTGATCTCGTCCACCAGCCACTGCATCTGGTCGATCTCGCGGCCATCGGCGGTGGCCCAGCTGCGCCACTGCTTGCCGTAGACCGGGCCGAGGTCGCCGTTCTCGTCGGCCCACTCGTCCCAGATGCGTACCTGGTTGTCTTTCAGGTAGCCGATGTTGGTATCGCCCTTCAGGAACCACAGCAGCTCGTGGATGATCGAGCGCAGGTGCAGTTTCTTGGTGGTGACCAGTGGGAAGCCGTCGGCCAGATTGAAACGCATCTGCCAGCCGAACACGCTGCGGGTACCGGTGCCGGTACGGTCGCTCTTCTCGGCACCGTGCTCGAGCACGTGCGAGAGCAGGTCCAGGTAAGCCTTCATGCCTTGCCCTCGGCAACCACCGGCAGCTGCGGCTGCAGTACCGGCGCGCGGCGCGACATTACCAGTAGCACCAGGCCGAAAGCGATCAGCGGTAGGCTGAGGATCTGGCCACGGGTCAGCCAGTCGAAGGCCACATAGACGCCGTTGTCGGGCATGCGTACGAATTCGACGGCGAAGCGGAACAGGCCGTACATCAGCGCGAACAGGCCGCCGACCAGGTAACGGTGGCGCGGCTTGGCCGACACCGTCCACAGCACCACGAACATCACCAGGCCTTCCAGGATCGCTTCATACAGCTGCGAGGGATGGCGGGCGAACTGGTTCAGCGCGCCGGTGGCGAACTGCGCCTGCAGGGTCGCGTGGTCCAACTGGTTCAGCGGCGCCGGCAGGCCCGACGGGAACACCACGCCCCACGTGCCGTCGGTGTACTTGCCCCACAGCTCGGCGCCGATGAAGTTGCCGATGCGACCAAAACCCAGGCCCAGCGGTACCAGCGGCGCCATGAAATCCATGGTGTCGAAGAAGTGCAGCGCGTGCTTGCGCGACCACCACCAGCAGGCACCCAGCACGCCCAGCAGGCCGCCATGGAAGCTCATGCCGCCGTCCCACACCTTGAACAGCAGCAGCGGGTTGTGCAGGAAATCCCCCAGCGCGTAGAACAGCATGTAGCCGATGCGGCCGCCCAGCACCACGCCGAGCATGGCGTAGAACAACAGGTCGGAGAAGCCGTTGGCATCGACGCCCGGCAGGCGCCCGGCGGCGATGCGCGTGCGGCCCAGCAGCCAGGCCGCAGTGAAGCCGAGCAGGTACATGATGCCGTACCAGTGCACCTTGATCGGCCCCAGCGAGAGGGCGATGGGGTCGATGTCGTGGAAATAGATCATGGAAGGTGCCTTGCGGTTGAACGCCTATTCTCGGGCCAGTGCCGCCCCGGCTCAACCAAGGATCTGCGGCGAGTTCGGCAACGCGTCATCGTTCGACCGGGTCGAGGCCGGAAAGTGCCCTTCGATCAGGCTGGAGACCTCGTCGATGGCATCCTGCAGCGCTTCCACCGGATTGGAACCACGCAGGCCCTCGCGCAGATGGGTGCAGACCCGCTGCCACTGCGCCGGGCTGACCCGGCCATGCAGGCCGCGGTCGGCGACGATCTCGATGGCATGGTCGGCCAGCAGCAGGTAGATCAGCACGCCGTTGTTGTGGGCGGTGTCCCAGGTGCGCAGGCGTGCGAAGGCATGCTCGGCGGCCTGCCTCGGGGTGACCTTGTGCCACAACGCGGCCAGCGGCAGATCAGCCTCCACCGCAAACATCACCTGACCGCCGTGGCGCTGCTCACCGGCCGCGATGGCCTCGGTGATCGCCTGCAGCGTGGCTGGCGGGAACGCGCGACGTACCGACGGCGAACATACATGACGGAACAGACGTTGGATCATCACCAGCCTCCCGAAGCGCCACCGCCACCGGAACGGCCACCGCCGCCGCCCCAGCCGCCACCACCGCCGAATCCACCACCACCGCCGAAGCCGCCGCCCCCGCCCCAGCTGCCGCCGCCCCAGCCACCACCGCCGGCAAAGCGCCCCGGGTGGCCGGACAGCATCGCCACGATCAGGCCAACCACGCCGGCCAGGCCACTGGCCAGCAGGGTGGAGGTGAACAGGAACGCCGCCACGGCTGCGCCAGCGCCGCCGAGCAGGCCACGCAGCGGGCGCGGCACGCGCGCGAACACGCCGCGCAGGATGCTGCCGGCGAACACACCGATGAACAGCGCCAGGAACCAGGTATCGCCGCCGCCACCCGGCTCGCGCCCACGATGACCACTGACCGGTGCCGGCAGCGTTTCGCCATCGATCAGCTTGACCAGCACGGCGGTGGCATCGGTGATGCCCCCGGCGTAGTCGCCGGCGCGGAAACGCGGCACCAGGTATTCCTGGATGACCCGGTTGGCGATGGCATCGGGAATCGCGCCTTCAAGACCGTAACCCGGCTCGATCCGCACGCGCCGGTCGTCCTTGGCCACCACCAGCAGCACGCCGTCATCGACGCCCTTGCGGCCGATCTGCCACTGGTCGAAGACCCGCGTGGTGTACTGCGCGATGTCCTCCGGCTGGGTGGTGGGTACCACCAGCACCTGCAGCTGGCTGCCCTTGCGCTGTTGCAGGTCCAGCGCCTGCTGCACCAGTGCCTGCTTCTGCGCAGCCTCCAGCGTGCCGGTGGTGTCGACCACCGGCGAATCCAGCGCCGGAATCGGCGCCAGCTGCTGAGCCTGTGCCGCCAGCGGCAGCCACAGCAGCAGGGCCAGCAGCGCAGTGGCCAGGCGCATCGGTCAGTGGCCCGGCTGCGGTGCCGGCTGCTGCTGCGGCGCGTTGCCGAAATCGACCGCCGGCGCGTTGGAGATCTGCGCTTCGTTGTCCACCGTGAAGTTCGGCTTGGTCTTGTAGCCGAAGATCTTGGCGGTGATCACCTGCGGGAACGAGCGGATGTAGGTATTGTAGTCCTGCACCTGCTGGATGTAGCGGCCGCGGGCAACGGTGATGCGGTTCTCGGTGCCTTCCAGCTGGGCCTGCAGGTCGCGGAAGTTCTGGTCGGACTTCAGCACGGGATAGTTCTCGGTCACCACCAGCAGCCGCGACAGCGCGCTGCCGAGTTCACCCTGGGCCTGCTGGAACTGCTTGAGCGAGGCTTCGTCATCGGCGTTGACGTTGATCTGGCCGACACGCGAGCGGGCGTTGGTGACTTCGGTCAGCACGCGCTCTTCCTGGCTGGCGAAACCTTTGACGGTCTGCACCAGGTTGGGCACCAGGTCGGCGCGGCGCTTGTACTGGTTGAGCACTTCGGACCAGCTGGCCTTGACCGCCTCGTCCTTCTGCTGGATGGCGTTGTAGCCGCAGCCGGACAACAGGGAGGCCAGCAGCATCAGGGGCAGGACACGGGTGAACAGGCGCATGGCGGGGGTTCCGGGTGGGCTTGGCGCCGAGCATGCCATGGTTCGGGTGAAAGACCGGCCATCGGGCGCCGCCCCCTCCGCGGTGTGGTCCAGCCAGCTCGGGGATGGGCCGGGAGGGTGGGTCGGCTGGGGGCCGCTGCAAGTACGTCCATGTAAGCTCGGTCGCCGCATCCATGCGGCTCACGCCCCCAGCCGACCCACCCTCCCGGCCATGGACAGTTTTCTGCGCACCGCGGGAAGATCAAAAGAAAAATCAAAGGCAAAAGCCGACCCTTCAGACATTCCTGGTGTCTGCCATCCACGCATGGCGTGGATCTACCGTGTCGACCAAGATCGACACCTACCAACAGCAGCGCAGAACGCGTTCCGACAGATCGCGGAAGACTGTCGAAGGCGGGGTGGGTCCGGGGGCGGGGGTGTCCGCGGCATGGATGCCGCGGCCAAGCCCCCAGGGAAGGGTTTACGGCGTCCCCCGCCACCGGACCCGCCCCGCCATCCCTCAGTAGCCCAGCTTTTGACGTTGCCTCTGCGGGTGCAGGGCGCAGCCCTGCCGGAACCCCTCACCCTCAGCAGGCCTCAGCCACCGCAGTGCGCGGACGCCCCAGCCATGCCAGCAGCAGGCCCGACGCGGCCAGCAGGCCACCGGCCACAGGAATGGCGGCGTAGCCCAGGCCCGAGCTGATCACCGCACCACCCAGCGCCGCACCTACCGCATTGCCCAGGTTGAATGCACCCACGTTGATCGACGACGCCAGGCCCGGCGCCTCGCTGGCCACCTGCATCACCCGGATCTGCAGCGGCGGCACGAGGGCGAAGGTCGCCACACCGAACAGCAGTACACCCAGCGCCGCGGTGGCGTGGCTCATGAAGGCCAGCGGCAGCACGAACATCAGCACCGCCAGGGCAGCCAGCAGGATACGGGTGGCGCCATCGAGCGACCAGTCAGCCATGCGCCCACCGATGCCGTTGCCGAGGGTGAAGCCGATGCCGATCAGGGCCAGCGACACCGCGATGAAGGCATTGGAAGCGCCGGTCAACTCGGTCAGCACCGGTGCGACGTAGGTGTACAGCGTGAACATCGCACCCGCACCAAGCACGGTGGTGGCCATGGCCAGCAGCACCTGCGGCTGCAGGATCGCCTTCAGTTCGCGGCGCACGTCCGGGCGCGGTCCCGGCGCGGACGCCGGCAGCGCAAAACCCAACGCAGTGATCGCGATCAGGCCCAACGCCGCAGTACCGGCGAAGGACAGGCGCCAGCCCAGCTGCTGGCCGACCCAGGTCGCCAGCGGCACGCCACCGATGTTGGCAATGGTCAGGCCCATGAACATGGTGGCCACGGCAGCAGCCTGCTTTTCCTTTGGCACCAGGCTGGCGGCGACCACCGCACCGATGCCGAAGAAGGCACCGTGGTTAAGGCTGGTGACCAGGCGCGACAGCAGCAGCAGCCCGTAGTTCGGCGCCAGCGCGGACAGCAGGTTGCCGACCACGAAGATCGACATCAGCAGCATCAGCGCGGTGCGCTTGCCGAAACGCCCCATCAGCAGGGTCATCACCGGCGCGCCCAGCGTCACGCCCACGGCATAGGCGGTGATCAGCATGCCCGCAGTGGGGATGCCAACGCCGACGCCGTCGGCGATGACCGGCAACAGGCCCATCGGGGCAAACTCGGTGGTTCCGATGGCGAAGGCGCCAACGGCAAGCGCCAGCAAGGCGGCTCTGGAATTCATGGGAGAGTCCTGGGGGGCGGGAATCGGGAGTGCGTAGCCTGCGCGCTTTGCTGCGCCGGATTAAGCCTCGCCCCGGGAAAACACTGTTGATCCTCGTTCACAAGTGGAGGCCGGAACGCAGCCACAAGTGCAAAAACCACAATGCCGTTGCAGAACCGACCTCGCCCCCACAACGCAGAACCCCCGGAATGCCGGGGGTTCTGAGGGACTCACACGCCAGTGGCGCGCTTACCAGTTGCCGGCGCCCGGCACGTTGTGCTCGCGGGCGCGGCGGCGCATCAGCAGGTTCAGCCACTCCACCAGCACCGAGAAGCCCATCGCGGCGTAGATGTAGGGCTTGGGCACGTGCACGTCCAGGCCGTCCAGGATCAGCACCGCGCCGATCATCAGGATGAAGGCGAGCGCCAGCATCTTCACGGTCGGGTTGGCATCGATGAAGCGGCCCAGCGGGTTGGCGGCCAGCAGCATCACCATCACCGACAGCAGGATCGCGGCGACCATCACCGGAATGTGGTCGGCGATGCCGACGGCGGTGATCACCGAGTCCAGCGAGAACACGATGTCGATCACCGCGATCTGCGCGATCACGTAGCCGAACACGGCCGAGGCCTTGGTGGTGCTGGGATCTTCATCCTCGCCACCGCTGATCAGTTCCTTGATCTCCATGCAGCCCTTGATGATCAGGAACAGGCCGCCAACGATCAGCACCAGGTCGCGGATGGAGATGCCCATGCCGGCCACGGTGAACAGGTTTGCCGCCATGTGCGCCAGGTAGGCCAGCGATACCAGCAGGCCGATGCGGGTAATGCAGGCCACCGCGATGCCGAGCTTGCGGGCGAACGGGCGGCGCTCTTCCGGCAGCTTGCTGACAGCAATGGAAATGAACACCAGGTTGTCGATGCCGAGCACGATTTCCAGCGCGCTGAGCGTGAACAGGGTCACCCAGGCATTGGGGTCGGCGAGGAACTCAAAGGACATGGAAACTCTTCAAGGCAGTGGGGGGAATGGGGTTTCAGCCGTAGTTGCCGGCCAGCGCGTGCGGAACCACGACCAGCGCCCAGCACAGCAACACGTTCATCATCAGCACGAACACCGCCGCCGAGCCCATGTCCTTGGCGCGGCCGGCCAGCTCGTGAATCTCACTGCCGTAGCGTTCGATCACCGCTTCGATGGCCGAGTTGGCCAGCTCCATCGCCAGCACCAGCAGCATCGAGCCGATCAGCAGCGCGCGTTCGACCGGCGTCTGGCCCAGCCAGATCGCAATCGGCGTCAGCAGGATCAGCAGGTAGACCTCAAGCCGGAACGAGGACTCGTGCAGCCAGGCAGCGCGCAGGCCCTGCCAGGACCAGCGGGCGGCCTGGAAGATGCGGCGCGGGCCGCGCGGCAGGTGGCCGAACTGATCAGCCACGGGTGGAACATCCAGCAACGGGGGCGCGGCGCAGCGACCGCTCAGACGCACGGCAGGGAATCATGGGTGCACAGGAATAGGCAGATGGCGGCCATTTTGCCACAAGGCCGCCAACCGCAGCCCGCGCCGGCCCGCTGAACGGCCTGCCAGGGGCAAGCAACGGCCCGGGCATGCTCCTATGATGGATGCCCCTTGCCTGCTGGAGCGCCTGATGTCCCGTCGCCGTACCTGCCTGTTGATGCTGGGCCTGCTGACTGCCGCACCGCTGGCCCAGGCGCTGAGCCCGGCCGAGTCGCCCCGTGTGCCAGAACAGGTCTCCAACGTAGCCTGGGCCGGCGACATGGCCCGCTTCGCCAGCGCCGACCAGTCCACCCCGCCGCCGCGCGGTGGCATCGAGTTCATTGGCAGCTCCTCGATCCGCTTCTGGGAGAGCCTGGCCACCGACTTCCCTGGCCAGCCAGTGTTCAACCGCGGCTTCGGCGGCTCGGAAGTGCGCGACAGCACCTGGTACGCCGACCGCATCGTGGTGCCGTATGCGCCATGCAAAGTGTTCTTCTACGCGGGCGACAACGACCTCAACAGTGGCCGCAGCGCCGTGCAGGTGCGCGACGACGTGGTTGCCTTCGTGCAGCGCGTGCACCGCGACCTGCCTAAGACCAAGGTGGAGTACCTGTCGATCAAGCCGAGCCCGTCGCGCGCGCACCTGCTGCCGGCGATCAACGAGGCCAACACGCTGATCAAGGCCGCGCTGGCCAAGCTGCCCAACACCGGTTTCACCGACATCTACACGCCGATGCTCGGCGCCGACGGCCAGCCGGATGCGACGCTGTTCCGCGAGGACATGCTGCACATGACCCCGGCCGGCTATGCGATCTGGACCAGGGCGCTGGCGCCGAAGGTCAACTGCAACTGAGCAACCCCATCCACGCATGGCGTGGATCTACTGCGGATCGCGGGAAACTGTCGAAGGCGGGGCGGTGTGGGTTTGCAGGACCGTTGGCGCCATGGATGGCGCCATCGAGCCCCCATGGACGGGTTTACGGCGTGTCCTGCAAACCCACACCGCCCCGCCATTCCACGGAATGCCCGCTTCTGATGTTGATGTTGCCTCGGCGGGTGCCGGGCGCAGCCCGGCAAAATCCCTCTACCGGAAGATCACCGTAGCCTCGGTGCCCTTGCCCGGCTCGCTGGCCAGGCTGACCTTCCAGCCGAAGCGGTCGCACAGCCGGCGCACGATCGACAGGCCCAGGCCGGTGCCCTGCGGACGGCTCGGCTCGGCGCGGTAGAACGGTTCAAACGCGCGCGACAGCGCCTCGGCGGACATGCCGATGCCGGTATCGCGCACCACCACCCGGTCATTGAGCACGTGCACGTCGATACGCCCTTCGTCGGTGTAGCTGCAGGCATTGCGCACCAGGTTGCTGACCACCACCTGCAGCACCCGCGGCGGTGCGTGCAGCTGTACCGGGCCGTCGCCGTGCAGGTGCACCGATACGGGCCGGTTGCCCAGCAGCTCGTTGGCGTTGTCCACCTCGTAGCGGACGATGTCGTTGACGTCGAACAGCTCGATCTGCGGTTCGACATCGGCCTCGCGGGCCAGGATCAGGAACGCATCGATCACCGCCTCCATGTCACGGCCTGCACGCTGGATGCGCTGCAGGCTGCGGCGCAGGCGCGGCTGCAGGGTTTCATCGCCAAGGGCCATGTCGCTGGCCACGCGGATGACGGTCAACGGCGTGCGCAGCTCATGGCTGGCATCACGGGTGAAGTTGCGCTCGCGCGCCACGTGCGCGCTGACCCGGTTGGCCAGCGAATGCAGTGCGGCCGCCAGCTGGCGGGTCTCGCCCTGCATGTCCGCCGGCAGCTTGTTCGGCTCCAGATCGGCCGCTTCGGGGTGGCCCGGGTCCCAGCGCGAGACGCGCCGCGCCAGCCAGTTCACCGGCGACACCAGTCGCTTGGAGGCACGGTAGGTGACCCAGCTGGCGCCATACACCGCCAACAGGGTCAGCAGCACCGGCACGATGCCGAACCAGAACGCCAGCATCTCCGCGCGCGAGCGCAGGAACACCAGGTACAGGCGACCGGCAGGGCGCACGTCGACCAGCACCAGCTGGTCGTCCTGGGGCAGCTCGTGGAAGCCAGGCTCCAGGGTGCGCAGGTTGGCCGGCAATGACAGTGCCGACTGCCCGCTTTCCAGCAGGTAGCCGCGGATGTTGTGGGTGTTGGGCGGCGGCTGCACCGGCGACGCCTCGTGCAGCGTCCAGTAATAGGCCGCTTCCTCGCGCAGGGCGGCGCCGACCAGGCTGTGCTTGATCACCAGCGAGACCAGCCAGGCACCGAGCAGGATGCCCAGGCTGGCCAGGACTGCCTGCAGGATGAAGGCGATACGGATCTTGCGCGGCAGGCCGTGCGGCATTGCGGGGTCCCGGTCAGAGCGCTGCGATTATAGGCAGCGCGCTGCGCCGTAGTCGTGCACGGACGCTGACCGGCGGCAGCGCCGGCCGGTCATCCGTGCCCGGTGCGGGGTCGTTGCCCGGCCGGACCTGATGCTGCACAGGCCGGGCCCCGATCAGGCCATCGGCTGGGCAATATCGGCAATGCGATAGCCGGCGCTCTGCACGGTGTGCAGCAGCGGACGGTCGAACGGCTTGTCGATGATCTTGCGCAGGTTGTACAGATGGCTGCGCAGGGTGTCCGAATCCGGCAGGCCATTGCCCCAGATCTCGCGTTCGATCTCCTGGCGGGTGACCACGCGCGGCGATTCGCGCATCAGGATGGTCAGCAGGCGCAGGCCGATCGGCGACAGCTGCAGCTCGGTACCGGCACGGGTAGCCCGCATGCTGACCGGATCGAGCACCAGGTCGGCGACCTTCAGCACCTCCGAACCGACCTGGCGACGTTCGCGACGGATCAGCGCGCGCAGGCGGGCTTCCAGCTCCTGGATCGCGAACGGCTTGGTCAGGTAGTCATCGGCACCAAACCCGAGGCCGGTGAGCTTGTCGTCCAGCGTGTCGCGTGCCGTGAGCATCAGCACCGGCGTGGACTTGCGCGCATCGTTGCGCAGGCGACGGCACACTTCGATGCCATCCAGGCGCGGCAACATGAGATCGAGCACCACGACGTCATAGCTGTTCTCCGCCGCGAGGCGGTAGCCATCCAGGCCGTCCTGTGCATAGTCGACTTCGAAGCCGCGACCTTCCAGGTATTCCCCGATCATCTCGGAGATGTTGCGGTTGTCTTCGACCACCAGCACCAAGCCGGAGGTCTCCTTCGTCTGACGCATGTGATTCCCTCTAACTTCAGCTTTGTGAAACATGCCGGATCGACGGTGGACGCGATGTGAAGTTCCGTCAAGAGGTACACAAACGGTTCAGAGCAGCGGCCTGAGCAGCGGCCAGACGTTGTCCAGCACCTTCGGCTGCGCCTGCGCCGTGGGGTGCAGGCCGTCGCCCTGCATCATGCCCGGCTGCAGGGCCACGCCCTCCAGCAGGAACGGCAGCAGCGGCACCTTGTACTGCGTGGCCAGCGCCTTGTAGGCCGCGGCCAGGCGCTGGCGGTAGGCCGGTCCGTAGTTGGGCGGCACGTCGATGCCCAGCAGCAGCACCTTGGCACCGGCCTTCTGGCTGGCCTGCACCATTTTTTCCAGGTTGCCCTGCACCTGCGCCGGGGTCAGCCCGCGCAGCGCGTCATTGCCGCCCAGCGCGATCACCACCACGGTCGGCTTCTCCCTGGCCAGCAGGCCCGGCAGGCGGGTCAGCGCGCCGGCGGTGGTTTCCCCGCTCATGCTGGCGTTGACGATGCGCGCCGGGGTTTTCGACTGCTGCCTGACCCGCTGTTGCAGCAAGCTGACCCAGCCGGCGTCGGCAGGGATATTGTGGGCGGCACTGAGGCTGTCGCCGAGCACCAGCACGGTGCCAGCCGTACCTTTGGCACAGGCCAGCCCCGGCAACAGCAGGAACCCTAGCAGCAGCACCATCATCGCGCCGGCTCGCCGGCTCCATCCCGTCTTGCGCATTGGAGTCTCCTCATCGACAGCCTGTCCCCCCGCAGCGCGCCCGTCGCCATCGCCGTCGACCAGGTCGGCAAATCCGTGCAGGGCCCGGAGGGTGAAGTCCACATACTGGACAACATCACCCTGACCGTCCATGAAGGCACCAGCGCGGCCATCGTCGGCGCCTCCGGTTCGGGCAAGACCACCCTGCTCGGCCTGCTGGCCGGGCTGGACCTGCCCAGTCGGGGCCGCATTGCGCTGTCGGGCCAGGACCTGGGCGACCTCGATGAAGAGGCGCGGGCCCAGCTGCGCGCGCGCGAGGTTGGCTTCGTGTTCCAGAGCTTCCACCTGCTGCCGGCGCTGACCGCCGCCGAGAACGTCGCGTTGCCACTGGAACTCGCCGGGCGCGAGGATCGCACGCGGGTCGATGAAGTGCTGGCCCAGGTCGGCCTCTCCCATCGCGCCCGCCACTACCCGCGCCAGCTGTCCGGTGGCGAGCAGCAGCGCGTGGCACTGGCGCGTGCCTTCGTCACCCGGCCGCGCATCCTGTTCGCCGACGAACCGACGGGATCGCTGGACCATGCCACCGGCCAGCACGTCAGCGACCTGCTGTTCGAACTCAACGCCGGCAGCGGCACTACCCTGGTACTGGTCACCCACGACATGCGCCTGGCGCAGCGTTGCCAGTACATCCATCGTATCGACGACGGCCGCCTGCTGCCGGTTGAGCGCGGAGCCCAGGCATGAACCTGCTGCGGCACGCGTGGCGCGCGCTGCGTCGCGAGGCGCTGGCCGGCGACCTGCTCACCGTGTTCGCCGCACTGGTGCTGGGCGTGGCGGTGATGACCGCGGTGGGCACGCTGGTGAACCGGGTCAACCTGGCGCTGACCGGCAGCGCGGCGGAAATGCTCGGTGGCGATCTCGGCATCGCCGGGCGTGATGACCCGCCGCAGGCATTCGCCGACGAGGCACAACGGCGTGGACTGGCCTACACCCGCATCGCCAGCTTCGGCAGCGTGCTGTTCCATGGCGAGGCCAGCCAGATGGCGAGCATCAAGGCGGTGCAGGCGGGCTATCCACTGCGCGGCACGCTGCGGGTACGGGCCACGCCCGGCGGTACGTTGATCACCGATGCCGGCATGCCGCCCAAGGGCCAGGCCTATGCCGACCCACGCCTGCTGCAGGGGCTCGGGCTGAAGGCCGGCGATGATCTCGAGTTCGGCGCCGGCACGCTGCGCATCGCCGGCATCATCGAGGCCGAGCCGGACACCGGTGGCGACCTGCTGACGCTGTCCCCCACCCTGCTGGTCAACCGCGCCGATGTGGAAGGCACGGGACTGCTTGGCCCCGGCAGCCGCATCAACTACCGGCTGATGTTTGCAGGACCGCCCGGGCAGGTCGCGTCCCTGCGTGAGTGGCTGCTGCCACAGGTGAAGGGCCTGCGCCTGCTGAGCGTGGATGACACCCAGCGCGGCGTGCGCCAGGCCTTCGATCTGGCCGGGCGCTTCCTCGGCCTGAGCGCGCTGCTGGCGGTGCTGCTGGCGGGCGTGGCCACCGCATTGGCGGCCAACCGCTTCGCGCTGCGCCGCATCGACCAGGTGGCGATCCTGCGCTGCCTGGGTGCGCGCCAGCGCGACATCCTGCTTGGCCTGGCACTGCAGCTGCTGATGCTGGCGGTGCCGGCCTGTGCGCTCGGCATCGGCCTGGGCATGGCCGCGCAGGAAGGCCTGGTGCAGGTACTGGGCAGCCTGGTGCCGCAGCGCCTGCCGCTGCCGGAAGCGATGCCGGCACTGACCGGCGCGGGCATTGGCCTGTTGCTGCTGTTCGGCTTCGGCCTGCCGCCGCTGCTGCGCCTGCGCGGGGTACCGCCGATGCGCGTGCTCAACCGTTCCTTCGCCGCCCTGCCGCCGGCGTCGTTGCTGGCCTATGTGGCGGCGCTGGCGGCCAGCCTGCTGCTGGCGGTGCAGGTCACCGGCGATGTGAAACTGGCGCTGTGGGTGCTCGGCGGCCTGGCCGCGCTGGCGCTGGCGGCCGGTGCGGTCGGCTTCGTGCTGCTGCAGCTGCTGCGCGGCCTGCAGCACCGCCTGCATGGCCACTGGCGGCTGGGCCTGGCCGCGCTGACCCGGCGCCGGATGCTGGCGGTAATGCAGCTGGTCGGGCTGTCGCTGTCGCTGTGCGCGCTGCTGTTGCTGGCCGTGACCGGCCCCGGCCTGCTGCAGCAATGGCGCGAGCGCCTGCCGGCGGACACGCCCAACTACTTCCTGATCAACATCCAGCCCGAACAGCGCGACAGCGTGCTGACCACGCTGCGTGGACTGGGCGCCGGTGACGCCAGCATCGAACCGATGGCCACCGGCCGCCTGATCGCGATCAATGGCAAGCCACCGCTGCGCGTGGACCGCGAGCCCGGTCAGGACGGACAAGCGGCACAAGGCGAAGGTCAGCGCGATGACGACGACGAGAACCGGCCGTTGAACTTCAGCTGGCGCAGCACCTTCCCCCCCGCCAACACGCTGGTCAACGGCACCTTCTGGAAGAACGACAGCACGGCGCCGGAGGCATCAGTGGAGATCGGCTGGGCCAAGCGTTACGGCCTGTACCCCGGCGACCGCATCACCATTGCGGTGGGCGAGCAGGAGCGCGAGTTCACCGTCACCAGCGTGCGCAAGGCGGACTGGAACACCTTCCGGCCGAACTTCTTCGTGTTGCTGAACCCGAATGCGGTGGGCGAAACCCCGCACAACCTGCTGTCGGCCTTCCATCTGCCGGCCGGCAAGGCGGCGGGCCTGGGCGAACTGGTGCGCGCGCAGCCGAACCTGTCGCTGCTGGACGTGGATGCGGTGATTTCGCAGGTGCGCGATGTGATGGAGCGCGTGGCGCAGGCGGTGCAGCTGGTGATGGTGTTCAGCCTGCTGGCCGGCGTGCTGGTGCTGCTGGCCGCGCTGCAGGCCACCGCCGGCGAGCGCCGCTACGACAGCGCGGTACTACGCACCCTGGGTGCGACCCGGCGCCAGTTGCGTGGCGCGGTACTGGTGGAGTTCGGCGCGCTGGGCACGCTGGCGGCGATGCTGGCGGTGGGCGCGGCCGCTGCGATCGGCGTGGCGGTCTCGCAGAAAGTGTTCGAGCTGCCATTGCTGCCGCCGTGGCCGGGGCTGCTGATTGGCGGCGTAGTCGGCATCGGCTTGAGCCTGCTGGCGGGCTGGTGGGGCACGCGGGCGATCCTGCATACGCCGCCGGCATTGGCGTTGCGCGAGGCCTGAGGCGACGCCGGACCGGGGCGCGTGCCGAGCAGGCTCGGCACTTGCCGGTAGATCCACGCCATGCGTGGATGCGGGAAAGCGTGTGCCGAGCAAGCTCGGCACCTGCCAAAAGCACATGACGGCGTTGCCAGTATTCAAGGAACAAGCACATCCACGCATGGCGTGGATCTACTGGGCTTTTTCCACGTACTTGGCGAAGACCTCGTCGATCTGCGCGTCCTTCACCTGTTTGCCGGACTGGATCTCTTCGGCCTGGGTGAACAGCGGGATGATCATCGCCATGCCATCGAGCTTGGTCTTCAGGTGCACGCCCGGGGCCTGGCCGAGGAAGCCGTCCCAGCGCTGGCGCACTTTGGCCCAGTAGCCGGCGGTGGCCTTCCAGTAGGCGCGGGCCGGGGTGAAGTCGACCTCGGTTGTCTTGACGTAGTCGTTGAAGCCGAACTCGCGGGCGATCTCCACCTGGCTGCCGTCGGCGTTGCGCTGCACCTTGGTATTGAACTGCTCGTGGGTCCAGCCATTGGGCGTGAGCGTGTGGCGGTTGACCACGGCCAGCGCGTTGTAGTCGCTGCGCTTTGTGTATTCACGACGCGGCAGCGGGCGCCAGCTCAGGTCGCTGGTCCAGCTCGGCACGTTGTTGGTGTACGTCCATTTGCCGGTGCCACAGTAGCGCGGTGCATCGCTCACTTCATACACGCACTGGGTCCAGGCGCCCTGGTTCACCGCTGCGGGAATGCGGCGTACCTGCCAGGTCTGGTCGGCGCTGAACTCGAAACGGCTGGGCGCTTCGTAGACCCAGTCCTGGCGCCAGTGCTTGGTGATGTGGCCGCTCTTCTCATCGAGCAACAGGTGCTGCAGCACGATGCGCTGCGGGGTGTCCTCGACCACGATGACCACTTCGCTGCCGCCGCTGCGCATCGCCGGCGCACGCTCGTAGCCGGGCTTGAGCAGCACGGTCTCGTCGAACGCGAAGTCGACGGTGTACTCGCCCTGCATGGCGAGGATGCTGTCGTGGTCGCGGGCGATGTCGGAGGGCTGCGCGCTGGCCACGCCGCTGGCAGCGAGCAACAGCATGACGCTGGCTGTCTGGAACTTCATCGGGTCTTCCTTCGGGGTTGCAGGTTCGTTGAGAGGCCTTCCAGGGCCGGCGGGCGTTCCATCAGGAAAGGATCACAGGCGGATCAGCGGCAGGTCGCCGGGAATACGGGGTGTCGGCCGGCGCGCGGCGTCGGCGCAGCAGCAATCGTCGATCGCCAGCTCGCCTTCGGCACCTTCCAACCGAGCGATGCGACGCGCGGTGGCCGCGCCCAGCGAGGACAGGGTCGACAGGCTGGCTGCCAGCGTGCGGCCCTCGTCCGCGGCATGCAGGCGCAGCGTGCACAGGCGCCAGCGCTGGCCACCAAGATGGCCGGCCAGGCGCCGCCACAGGCGTTCGCCGACACTGCCCTCGCTGTCATGCTCCGGGCCCGGCGGCAGCGCCGCGACCAGCCGGTCCCAGGCCAGGAAATCGCTGTCGGGCAACAGGTACAGCCGCCACACGCAGCGGCCGCGGGCATCGAGGAAACACAGGCTTTCGCGTATGCCCTCGCTGTCCACGCCCTGGCAGGCGTGCACGCGCACCGCCTGGCGCCAGCCCCCCAGCTCGTTGCCGTCGGCGTGGTACAGGCACAACACGGTGCCGAGCGTGGCCAGCTGTGCCGGGGTCGGCCAGGCCGCGCTGCCCTGCACGGCGATGGCGTCATTCCTGCGTGCGGACAAGGCGCGGCTCATGAGGTCACCAGGAAACGGCAAGGCTGGCGGAAAGGGTGCGGCCCGGGCTGGTGTAGCGATCCAGCACGCGGCTGGTCGCCGACAGCGTCGAACCCACGTTGGACCAATCGATGTAGCGCTTGTCGCCCAGGTTGAACACGCCGACGTTGAAGGTCGCGCCCGGGGCGAAGTTCCAGTGCGCCATCAGGTCGGCCACGCCGTAGCCGGCCGGGCGGTACACCGTCGCTGCAGTGACGCGGTCCTTGCGCTTGACGAAGGTACCGGCCAGTTCGACGCCCCAGGCGTCGGTGTCGTACATCAGGCCGACGGTGCCGCGCAGCGGGTCGACCGAATCCAGCGGAGTGTCCTCGGTCTTGTTGTCGCCGCGCGACCAGGCCACCGAGCTGCGCAGCGCCCAGCCCTGCAGCGCCGGGTTGATCTGGCCGAAGTCAACGCCAGCCTTCAGTTCGGCACCGTAGATGCGCGCATCGGCGATGTTGCGCGACTGGAACACCATCAGGCCCTGGGCGTTGGTGCCGACCAGCGACTGCGACTCGATGAAATCCTTGTACTCGTTGTAGTAGCCGCTGACGCTGACGTAGGCGGCCGGTGACAGGAAGCGCAGGCCCAGCTCCATGCCATCACTGGTTTCCGGCTTCAGGTCCGGATTGGGGATGGCGGTGTAACCGAAGGCGAAGTTGGTGAAGCCCAGGTTGACGTCGTTGTACGGCGGCGAGCGGAAACCATGCGAGTAGCCGGCGAACAACGACCATTCGTCGGTGAAGCGATAGACCACGCCCAGCTTCGGCGAGACGCTGGTCTTGGTCAGCCTGGCCACCGCAACGCCGGGATTGTCGTCGGCGAAGATGCTGTCCACTTCCGGCTTCAGCTCGTAGCGATCCACGCGCACGCCCGGCACCAGCGACAGCTTGCCGCCGGCCATGCGCATTTCATCCTGCGCGTACAGGCCCAGCTCGGTGGTCTTGCTGATCGGGAAATCGCGTACCGGGAAGGCGTCGGGCAGGATGGTGGTGCTGGTCTGGCCATTGGCCAGAACCTGATAGCCGTCGCGCTTCTGGCGGATCTCGGTACGCGCACCTTCGAAGCCGTAGGTCAGCGCGTGTTCGACACTGCCGGTGCTGAACGCCTTGTTGAATTGTGCCTGCAGGCCGTACACGCGCTGGTCGAAGTTGAACTCGCGGTGGCGGCGGCTGCGGTTGGCGCGGTCTTCGTCGGTGATCTGGTTGGTCTCGCTGTGCTGGGTATACAGCTGCCAATGCAGGTTGTCGGCGAAGCCCTTGTCCAGCGCATCCATTTCATGGGCGAACGACACGCGGGTGCGGTTCTGCGTGTCGCGCGCCTTCATGCCGGTGGTGGTGGTGCGGTCGATCGAGGACAGCACGCTGGTATCGGTGTTGTCTTCGTTGCCTTCCACGGTCAGGCGGAAGCGCTGGTCCTCGCTCGGTGCATAGACCAGCTTGGCCAGGCCACTGCGACCGTCGCGGTCCTGCGGGTTGGGCGCGGTACGAGTGTTGTCGAGGCTGCGAACATCGCCCTTGTTACCGGTTTCCTGGCCCTGGCGATGGTTGATGTTGACCATGCCGCTCCAGTGTTCGCCGCCGAACGCGCTGGTCACGCCGCCGAGCAGGCCCTTCCACTCACCGTCGTAGCCGAACTTCAGGCCGACGTAGCTGTCCTTGCCATCCTTCAGGTAATCGGCCGGATCCTTGGTGACGAAGGCCACCACGCCCCCGAGCGCGTCGGAACCGTACAGCGAGCTGGCCGGGCCACGCACGATCTCCACGCGCTTGAGCGTGTCCAGATCGGTGAAGTTGCGGTTGGCGTTGGAGAACGAGCCGATGTTGAAGCTGGTGGGCATGGCGATGCCATCGGTCTGCACGCGCACGCGGTTGCCGTCCAGGCCACGGATGCGGATGCTGCCAAGGCCGAAGCGCGCGGCGCTGCGGCTGACCGACAGGCCCGGCTCGTAGCGCAGCAGATCCTTGATGTCCTGCACCAGGTGCCGGTCCATCTGCTCGCGGTCGATGACATCCACGGTGGCCGCCACGTCACTCACTGCCCGCTCGGTGCGGGTGGCGGTGACCTGCACGCGGTCGAAGTCGCGCGCATCAGGCGCGGCGGTGGCCGCGGCAGCAGCATGGGCGGACAGCGGCAGGGCCATCCAGACGGCGAGGCAAAGGGCGGTAGGGCGGGTCATCGGGTTCGTTCGGTCAGGCAGGGGAACCCCCGGTTACCGGCACACCCGGGAGGTGCACGCGGTAGACCGAGGGGGAGAGAGCGGGCGCGGACGGGTCGCCCACCCTGCCGGCGCTGCCGGCAGGAGGGAGGGAGGCGGGCGACCAGGCCGCGATTACTTGGTCAGGATCAGCTTGTCGTTGCTGGTGTGCCGCAGGCGGTAGAAGCGGTCGCCGTGCTGGATCAGGATTTCACGACGGCCCTTGAGCAGGGCTTCGCTGTCGATGACCTCTTCCGGCGGAACGACACGGACCGGACGATCGCGGAGGGTCAGCGTTTCGGGGCGCAGCAGTACAGGTTGAGCATTCATGAGCATCTGGACTCGTGCGAGGGACGATTCAAATGATAATGATTCTCAGTTGACAATCAACAACCATTCTCAATTTGATCGATGGGATTAATGATCGAATTCTGCAATTCGATAGATCCTGTCAATCAAATGGCGGCGCAGCCGTGTAGCGTCGACTGTTGGTCGACTGCTGTTGCTCGAAGCAGTCAATCAACAGTCGACTCTACCGTTCCCGTTCCCTCGGCCGGGCCGGCCCGACCGAGGCCCAGGCCCGGTCGGCCCCGGGTTTCAGGCGAAGGCGGCTTCGACCTGCGCCCAGCCAGCCGCATCGACCTGCTCCAGCACCTCCAGCGCCTGCAGGTTCTGCAGCAGCTGGCTGACCCGGCTGGCGCCGAGAATCACGCTGGAGACGTTCGGGTTGCGCAGGCACCAGGCAATCGCCAGCGTGGCGGGGGCGTGGCCCAGCTCACGCGCTGCTTCGCTGAAGCGGCGCACCTGGGCCAGGCGGGCCTCGGCGTCGTCACCCAGCACCAGCGCCTGCAGCCATTCCATGCCCTCGCGGCCCAGCCGCGCATCGGCCGGAATGCCCTGGTCATACTTGCCGGTCAGCAGGCCCGAGGCCAGCGGTGAGAAGATGGTGGTGCCCAGGCCGGCACCGGCATACAGCGGCGCATACTCGACCTCGACGCGTTCGCGGTGCAGCAGGTTGTACTGCGGCTGCTCCATCGACGGGCCCTGCAGGTTGCGTGCTTCGGCGATGTCCAGCGCCTGCTGGATCTGCACCGCCGACCACTCCGAGGTCCCCCAGTAGAGGATCTTGCCCTGCCGCACCAGGGTATCCATGGCATGCACGGTCTCGGCGATCGGCGCGTCCGGATCCGGGCGATGGCAGTAATAAAGGTCCAGGTAGTCCACCCGCAGGCGCTTGAGCGCGGCATGGCAGGCGTCGGTCACATGCTTGCGCGACAGGCCGCGCTGGGTCGGCCGTGGGTCCTTGGCGCTGCCGAAGAACACCTTGCTGGAGACGCAGATGCCATCGCGCGGCAGGCGCAGGTCGGCGATCACATCGCCCATCACCTGTTCGGCGCGGCCGTTGGCATAGCCCTCGGCGTTGTCGAAGAAGTTGACGCCGTGGTCCCAGGCGGCAGCCACCAGGTTGCGGGCCTCGTCGCGCGGGATCTGGTCACCGAAGGTCACCCAGGCGCCGAAGGACAGGGCGGAAATCGGCAGGCCGGTGGAGCCCAGGCGACGGTATTGCATGCGAATCTCCTGCTGCGGGCCCGCATCCGGGCCGGGATCGAGCCCCATTCTACCTGCCGCCGCCGGCCGCAAGCCCTTGCCGTTGCTGGCCTGATCGGTACCGATGGGCGCGCGCACGCTGCTTTTTCTTGCCCCGGCCCCTGCCCTGCACTAGGCTTCCCGTTTTTCGCGACGCCCCAGGGGAGTCACTCACATGGTCGAAGGTTTGGGCAGGATCGGCTTCGGCCTGTTCGGGTTGGCGGTGCTGATCGGCATCACCTGGCTGTTTTCCAACAACAAGCGTGCGGTTGACTGGAAGCTGGTTGCCACCGGTATCACCCTGCAGATCGCCTTCGCGGCGCTGGTGATCCTGGTGCCGGGCGGGCGCGACGTGTTCGATGCGCTGGGCAAGGGCTTCGTCAAGGTCCTGAGCTTCGTCAACGAGGGCTCGGGCTTCATCTTCGGCTCGTTGATGGACACCAAGAACTACGGCTTCATCTTCGCCTTCCAGGTGCTGCCGACCATCATCTTCTTCTCGGCGCTGATGGGGGTCATGTACCACCTCAACGTCATGCAGGCGATCGTGCGCGTGATGGCCTGGTCGATCACCAAGGTGATGCGCGTGTCCGGCGCGGAAACCACCAGCGTCTGCGCCAGCGTCTTCATCGGCCAGACCGAGGCGCCGCTGACCGTGCGCCCGTACATCGCCAGGATGACCCAGTCCGAGCTGCTGACCATGATGATCGGCGGCATGGCGCACATCGCCGGCGGCGTGCTGGCGGCCTACGTGGGCATGCTCGGCGGTGGCGACCCGGCGCAGCAGGCCTTCTACGCCAAGCACCTGCTGGCGGCGAGCATCATGGCCGCACCTGCCACCCTGGTCGTGGCCAAGCTGCTGATTCCGGAAACCGGCACCCCGCTGACCCGCGGCACGGTGAAGATGGAAGTGGAGAAGACCTCCAGCAACATCATCGACGCGGCCGCTGCCGGTGCCGGTGACGGCCTGAAGCTGGCGCTGAACATCGGCGCGATGCTGCTGGCCTTCATCGCCCTGATCGCGCTGCTGAATGCACCGCTCACCTGGTTCGGCGAAGTGACCGGCCTGGCCGCTGCCATCGGCAAGCCGACCAACCTGTCGACCATCTTCGGTTACGTGCTGGCCCCGATCGCCTGGGTGATCGGTACCCCGTGGGCTGATGCCACCACCGTCGGTTCGCTGATCGGCCAGAAGGTCGTGATCAACGAGTTCGTGGCCTACACCGAGCTGTCGCAGATCGTGAACGGCCAGGTGGCGGGCGTGAGCCTGTCCGACGAAGGCCGCCTGATCGCCACCTACGCGCTGTGCGGCTTTGCCAACTTCAGCTCGATCGCGATCCAGATCGGCGGCATCGGCGGCCTGGCGCCGGAACGTCGCCACGATCTGGCCAAGTTCGGCCTGCGCGCGGTGTTGGGCGGTACCATTGCCACCTTCATGACGGCGACCATCGCCGGCGTGCTGACGCACTTCAGTTGAACCCCTGGTTGAGAAAAGATTTCCTATGAGCAGCAGTGTCGTTGTCGTCGGTTCCTTCAATGTCGATCACGTGTGGCGGTGCGAGTCGCTGCCGGCACCGGGTGCGACCATTGCCGGCCGCTACAGCACCGGCCCGGGAGGCAAGGGCTTCAACCAGGCCGTGGCCGCCTGCCGCGCCGGCGCCGAGACGCACTTCGTGTGCGCGCTGGGCGATGACGCCGGCGGCGCCACCGCACGTGAACTGGCCGCGCAGGATGGCTTCGGCCTGATTGCCGAAGCCAGCAGCGAGCCGACCGGCACTGCGGGCATCTACGTGGACGCGCGTGGCCGCAACACCATCGTGATCGGCCCGGGCGCCAACGCCGCGCTCAGCACCGACTTCCTGCAACAGCAGCAGGCATTGCTCACCAGCGCCAAGGTGGTGCTGGTGCAGCTGGAATCGCCGGTGCAGACCATCGAAGCGGCGCTGGCCACGGCCCGCGAGGCCGGTGTCACCACCGTGCTCAACACCGCACCGGCCGACGCGCCCTCGACCATCGGCCTGCTCAAGCTGGCCGATGTGATCACCCCGAACGAGACCGAGTTCGCCGCGCTGCTCGGCCGCCATGTCGGTGAGCGCGTGGATGCCAACGATGTCGCCGCGCTGGATGGCGCCAGCCTGCATGCGCTCTGCCGCAAGCTGGTCGGCAACGGTACCGTGGTGGTGACCCTGGGTTCGGTGGGCGTGTTCGTCTCGCATGCCGACGAGAACCTGCGCGGCGATACCCAGCCGTACTACCGCGTCGGCGCCGAGCAGGTGCAGGCCATCGACACCACCGGTGCCGGTGATGCCTTCAACGGTGCGCTGGCCGCGTCGCTGGCGCAGGTGGCCGACGCTCCGTTCGCCCGCCACGTGCGCTTTGCCAACCAGTTCGCCGGTCGCTCGACCGAGAAGGAAGGCGCTGCAGCGGCGATGCCGCGCTTCACCCCGGCCGACGCCGAAGCCAAGTAATTCCACGCCAGGCGTGGATGACAAGGCCCGGGTGCACAGGCACCTGGGCCTTTCTTTTGCCCATTGCCCAGCCCCTGCGACCGCCTGTCGCATTGCCCACATCCTGCCCCTCGCTCACGATCCGAGCAGCTTCCTTGCACGGGCAGGACATGGACGGATTCCGCTGGTTGCTGGTCGCGGCCGCAGGCAGTGCCGCTGCGGCGCTGCTGCATATCGGCTGCATCGCCTTCGGCGCCGCGTGGTACAGATACTTCGGTGCCGGCCAGCGCGTGGTCCGGCTCGCGCATGCGGGGCACTGGTGGCCACCGTTGATGACCGCCGGCATCACGGCCGTGCTGGTGGCCTGGACCCTGTACGCACTGGCCGCCGCGGGCTGGCATTCGCCGCTGCCGGCCAGCCGCCTGGTCCTGCCCGCCATCGCTGCCTTGCTGCTGCTGCGCGCGGCGATGGGCTTCGGCCTGGCGCTGCTCCGGCCCGGCTACAACGGCCGGCGCTTCTGGGTAGCCAGTTCACTGGTCTGCCTGGGCCTGGGGCTGGCCTTCGCACTGGGGACCCGGCAGGCCTGGCAGAGCCTGGGTTAGCCGCCTACCATGGCCCGCCCCTGGGGGCGGCGGAAGCAACCGTCAAGCATCTGCTGATGCCGGTACGGCATGAGGTCGGTGCCGATCGGCCTGAACCCGGGGCCGGCCGACACCGCCCAGGCCGCGCCCGCGCTCTACAATGGGCGCATGCAGATCGGCCCGTACACCATTGCCCCCAACGTCGTGCTGGCGCCCATGGCCGGCGTCACCGACAAGCCCTTCCGCCTGCTGTGCAAACGGCTGGGCGCGGGCCTGGCCGCCTCGGAAATGACCATCAGCGACCCGCGCTTCTGGAACACGCGCAAGTCGATCCACCGCATGGACCATGAGGGCGAGCCGGCGCCGATCAGCGTGCAGATCGCCGGTACCGAGCCGCAGCAGCTGGCCGAGGCGGCGCGCTACAACGTCGACCACGGCGCGCAGATCATCGACATCAACATGGGCTGCCCGGCCAAGAAGGTGTGCAACGCCTGGGCCGGCTCAGCGCTGATGCGCGACGAGCAGTTGGTGGCGCGCATCCTCGAAGCCGTGGTCAACGCGGTGGACGTGCCGGTCACGCTGAAGATCCGCACCGGTTGGGACTGTGACCACCGCAATGGCCCGCTGATCGCGCGCATCGCCGAGGACAGCGGTATCGCTGCACTGGCCGTGCACGGCCGCACCCGCGACCAGCATTACACCGGCCAGGCCGAGTACGCCACCATCGGTGAGATCAAGGCCGCCCTGCGCATTCCGGTCATCGCCAATGGCGATATCGATTCGCCGCAGAAGGCTGCCCACGTTTTGAAGGAAACTGGCGTGGACGCGGTGATGATCGGCCGTTCCGCACAGGGCCGGCCGTGGATCTTCCGCGAAGTGGCGCATTACCTGGCCACCGGGCAGGAACTGCCGCCACCGTCGCTGGCCGAAGTGCGCGACATCCTGCTGGGCCACCTGCACGCACTGCATGCCTTCTATGGCGAACCGCAGGGCGTGCGCATCGCGCGCAAGCACCTGGGCTGGTATGCCAAGGACCGGCCGGAGAACGCCGCCTTCCGCGCGGTGGTCAACCGCGCGGAGGATCCGCAGAGCCAGATCGCGCTGACCACCGAGTACTTCGACCGCTTGATTGACGGGGAACCGGCGCTGTCTTCGGCGGCCTGACCGCCCTGCCGCGTCGCAACGTCGAGCCTGCTCGACCGAATTGAACTCCGAGAGCCCGCCCCATGACCCCGCCGATTTCCTCCCCGACTTACCTGCACGGGTTCTCCGGCACCGAGCAGCAGCGCCTGATGACCCAGGCGCGCCTGCTGGAGTCGAGCATCTTCGGCCAGATCGACTACAGCGGCGCACGGCGCCTGCTGGAAGTCGGCAGCGGCGTGGGTGCGCAGACCGAGATCCTGCTGCGCCGCTTCCCCGAGCTGCACGTGACCGGCGTGGACCTGAGCGAGACCCAGCTGGCCACCGCGCGCGAGAACCTGGCGCGCACCCCGTGGTGCAGCGACCGTTACACCCTGCAGCAGGCCGATGCCGGCGAACTGCCGTTCGAGGCGCGCAGCTTCGATTCGGCCTTCCTGTGCTGGGTGCTGGAACATGTTCCGTCACCGGCACGCGTGTTGAGTGAAGTGCGCCGCGTGCTGGCGCCGGGTTCACCGGTCTACATCACCGAGGTGATGAATGCCTCGTTCCTGCTTGATCCGTACTCGCCGCACATCTGGCGCTACTGGATGGCCTTCAACGACTTCCAGTACGACCATGGCGGTGACCCGTTCGTCGGTGCAAAGCTGGGCAACCTGCTGCTGGCCGGCGGCTTCCGCGACGTGCATACCGAGATCAAGACCATCCACCTGGACAACCGCGAGCCTGCCCGTCGCAAGACCATGATCGCGTTCTGGGAGCAGCTGCTGCTGTCGGCGGCCGACCAGCTGCTGCAGGCCGGCTCGGTGGACGAGGAAACCGTGGAAGGCATGCGCCGCGAGTTCCGCCTGGTGCAGAACGACCCGAATGCGGTGTTCTTCTACTCGTTCGTGCAGGGCCGCGCGACGGTGTATTGAGCCGACGCGGCGCCAATGCTCCCGTATCCACGCATGGCGTGGATCTACTCAACGACGCCGGCTGCGGGCGCTGATCGACGCAGTAGAGCCACGCCACGCGTGGCTGCCAGCGCCGATGTCCCTTCATCCACGCATGGCGTGGATCTACTCAACGGCACTGGCTGCGGGCGCTGATCGACGCAGTAGAGCCACGCCATGCGTGGCTGCCAGCGCCGATGTCCCTTCATCCACGCATGGCGTGGGTCTACTCAACGGCACCGGCTGCGGGCGCTGATCGACGCAGTAGAGCCACGCCATGCGTGGCTGCCACCGCCGATGTCCCTTCATCCACGCATGACGTGGATCTACTCAACGGCACCGGCTGCGGGCGCTGATCGACGCAGTTGAGCCACGCCACGCGTGGCTGCCACCGCCGATGTCCCTTCATCCACGCAGGGCGTGGATCTACTCGGGCGCATGCCAGATCCGCTGCCACATCGCCGCCAGCCGGCGCCCGGCATCAGCGCGCGCGGCCGGGCTGCTGTAGTCCGCCCGCACCTGCTCGGGCACGATCGCCCGCCATTGCCCGTCCGCCTGCTCGGCGACGACGAAGTTGAAGGTGTAGTCCGGTTCCAGCCCCATGCGCAGATCGCTCAGCACAAGCCTTCCGTCCACGACCTGCGCACGCATGAAGCCACGGTTGAACCATTGCAGCTGCTGCACCGCCGGGATGGCCCGCGCTTCGCGCAAGGCCTGCACGTTGGACGCATGACCTTCGAACCGCATCGGCCCATGGTCGGCCACCAGTGAGCGATCACCCACCACGTAGCCATTGGGCGTCATCGCCACCACCCGCCACAGCAGCGTATTGAACGGCATCGGCACCGAGAAGCGCGGCGCGTCACCCAGGCCCATCGCCGCCAGGCTCTGCTGGGCGGCCCGATCGACCTGCGCCTTGGCGATCAGCCCCCAGCCCAGGTAGCCACTGCTGAACAGCAACGCCGCGCCCAGCACCTTGCCCGCCCAGGGCCGCGCACGACCGAACCAGGCCAGCACGCAGCCCAGCAGCAGCCACACCGTGTAGCCAGGGTCGATGATGAAGACGCTGGAGCCCATGGTTGGGTGTGGCCGCAGCGGCCACCACAACTGGGTACCGTAGACGGTGAACGCATCCAGCACGGGATGGGTAACCAGCGCCAGCTGGATCGCCCAGAACCAGCGCAGCGGTGACTGCGCGACGCGACCATTGCCGAAGCGCTTGAACAACCACCAGATCAGTGCGGCCACCCAGGGCAGCACCAGCAGCGAATGGCTGAAGCTGCGGTGTTCGGTCATGTTCGCCACCGGGTCGGCCGCAGTGAAGCCAAGCCACAGGGCGTCGAGGTCCGGCAGGGTGCCGAGCGCGGCACCGGCCAGCAGGGCCGCGCGGCGATGGCCGGGCGGAGCGATGGCAGCAGCGACGGCGCCACCGAGCACGATCTGGGTCAATGAATCCATGGGCCGATGCTAGCGGCTTGCGCGCGGTGTATGTAGAGCCGAGCCCATGCTCGGCTGCTCTTCGTTGCGCATAACGACAGCCGAGCATGGACTCGGCTCTACAGCGGGACACACGCGGGCTATGCCGCCTGCGACAACCGCGCGCCCGGCAGCTCCACCAGCGTCTGGCCGTTGTGGTCCAGCAGGCGCAGCGCGCCGTCGTGGTCTTCGACCAGCGCGGTCAGGCTTTCCACCCAATCCCCATCGTTGGCATAGACCAGGCCATCGCGTTCGACCAGCGCGGCGCGATGGATATGCCCGCAGACGATGCCGTCCAGGCCGCGCCGGCGCACGTCGTCCAGGCCGGCCTGCACGAAGCGCTCGATGTAGCGTTCAGCCGCACCACTGCGCTTCTTCAGGAACTCCGATAGCGACCAGTAGCGCATGCCAAGCTGGCGGCGCACCGCGTTCAATGCCTGGTTGCCGGTGAGGATGCGGTAATACAGCCAGTCACCGAACTTTTCCTGCAGGCCGCCGAAGTGGGTCACGCCGTCGTAGTCGTCGCCGTGCGCGACCAGCAGCCGGCGGCCATCGGCGGTCACGTGGATGGCGCGGCGGCGCACCTGCATCGCCGGCAGCATCAGCCCGCACACCTGGCGCAGCGATGCATCGTGGTTGCCGGGGATGTAGATGATCTCGGTGCCAGCGCGACGCAATGCGTGCAGCGCCTGGATGACCTCGCTGTGCGACTGCCGCCAGTTGGCACGGCGGTGCGCCATCCACCACAGGTCGATGATGTCGCCGACCAGGTACAGCCGTTCACAGCGCAGTTGCGAGAGAAAGCGCGCCAGCTCGGTGGCATGGCAGTGACGTGATCCCAGGTGCACGTCGGAGACGAACACTGCGCGCCGGTGCGGCGACAGGTTCGCCAGCGTGCTCATGCCGGCGTCCCCGCGTCGCGCAGGTAACGTTTGCGCTTGTTCGGCCGGATCGCACACAGGTCCACCTCGATCAGGCCGTCGATCGAATCGCTGAAGTCCGGATCCACCCCGAAGGCGAGGAAGCGCGCGCCGCCCGGTTCGCACAGATCGGTGTACTGGCGATACAGCGTGGGTACGCCGGTACCGAGTGCAGCCAGGTTGGCCTTGAGCACGTCGAACGCGGCGCCTGCATCCAGCTCACCGAAACTGGGCGGTGCGGCAAAGTACTGGAACGGCCGGTTCGATTCGGCCATGCCGGCGGTGCCGCTGTAATAGCGCTGGTAGTACGCCACCAGCTGCTCGCGCGCATCGCGCGGCAGCGCCGCACTGATCGACACCGCGCCGAACAGGTAGCGGATCCCCGGCCGGCACTGCAGGTAGGCACCGATGCCCTGCCACAGGTAATCCAGGCTGCGGCTGCCCCAGTAGTCGGGCACCACGAAGCTGCGGCCCAGTTCCAGGCCTTCGGCGATGTGGCTGATGGCGTCGTCGGAATAGCGGAACAACGACGCACTGTAGAGGCCGGACAGGCCGTGCCGGGCCAACGCGTGGGCACCACGCATGATCCGGTACGCGCCAGCGATGCGCTGCGCGGCGGCGTCCCAGATCACGATGTGCTCGTACTGCGGGTCGTAGTTGTCGAGGTCACGGCTGCGGCCGGTGCCCTCACCCACCTGGCGGAAGGTCAGTTCGCGCAGGCGGCCCAGTTCCAGCAGCAGTGGCGAATCGGCAGTGCAGGTGGCCAGCAGGATCTGCTTGCCGTCGGCGGTCTGGCCCAGCTGGGTGGCGGCTGCGATGCCAGCGGCGACCTGCGAAGGTGGCACCGGAGCGGCCAGCGGCTCAGGGCCTGCGCAGGCAGCGGCATTGCCGGCCGCGCCATTGCGGCCCAGCGCATAGAGTGCGCGGCGTACCGCCAGCAGTTGGGCACCCGGATCGCCGCCGTCGCCCAGCCGCATCGGCTCGCCGATGCTCAGCCGCAGTGGGCGGCCACGACGGGTGAACATCTCGCGCGCCAGCAGCGCGGTACCGGCCGGCTTGAACAGGGTCGAGGCGCCATAGAACAGTGCCGAGTTGCGCGCTTCCACCCGCACCGGCAGCACCGGCGCACCGGCGGCGCGGGCAAAGCGGACAAATCCCCGCTGCCAGCGGCCATCGCGGATGCCGCGCAGCGACAGGCGCGAGACCTCGCCAGCCGGGAACACGATCACGCACTGCTCGGCGGCCAATGCCTGCTCCACCGCATGCAGGCTGCCGCGCTGCGCCTTGCCGCCCAGGATGCGCACCGGCAACAGCAGATCCTGCAGCGGCGCGATCGCCCCCAGCAGGTCGTTGGCCACGATCCGCACATCGCGGCGGATACGGCCGACCGCGTCCAGCAGGGCCAGTGCGTCCAGAGCCCCGGAAGGGTGGTTGGCGACGATCAGCAGGCGGCCGGTGGCCGGAATCTTCGCCAGCGCGGCCGGATCCACCTGGTACTGGCCGCCGATGAACTCCAGGCCGGCGGCGACGAAACCGAAGCCGCGCAGGCCTGAGCTGCGCTGCAGGAAGGCTTCGATCTGGTCCAGGCGCGACCAGCGGCCGACGCTGCGCAGCAACGGCCGCGCCAATTGGCCGCGACGGCCATGGAACCAATCGGGGAAACGTTGCTGGAGACGCTGTTCGAGTTCCTGCATGGCGGATCCACTGATGCCCGGCGGCCGGATTGGCCGACAGCCTGCGCCCGGCAGGCGGCAGCCAGATGGCGGTTTCGGGGCAGAACGATGACGGCCGGCCTCCTTGACGGCCGGGTCGCGGCCTGCGCGGTCGGGGGTTGGGCAGCCCCGTCTGTTGTTGTCGCGCGGGTGGAACACTGGGCCTCGAGGCTGGCCCCCAATCCCGTCATGACGGCCCCTGCCGGGCCTACGCGGGCTTAACCACCGGCAACCGGTACCGGTTCACAATGCACAGGCGGCGCACCCCGTGTATCATGCGCGCCCATCTTTCCATCCGAATCAAGGGATATTACGCCTGATGTCCAGCTATCTCTTCACCTCCGAGTCGGTCTCCGAAGGCCATCCGGACAAGGTTGCCGACCAGATCTCCGATGCGGTGCTGGACGCGATCCTGACCCAGGACCAACGCGCCCGCGTGGCCTGCGAGACCATGGTCAAGACCGGCGTTGCCATCGTGGCCGGTGAAATCACCACCAGCGCCTGGATCGACCTGGAAGCGCTGACCCGCAAGGTCATCACGGACATCGGTTACGACAGCTCCGACGTCGGCTTCGACGGCGCCACCTGCGGCGTGCTGAACCTGATCGGCAAGCAGTCGCCGCACATCGCCCAGGGCGTGGACCGCAAGAAGCCGGAAGAAATGGGCGCTGGCGACCAGGGCCTGATGTTCGGCTATGCCACCAACGAGACCGACAGCTACATGCCGGCCGCGATCCACCTGTCGCACCGCCTGGTCGAGCAGCAGGCCAAGATCCGCAAGAAGAAGAACTCGCCGCTGTCGTGGCTGCGCCCGGACGCCAAGAGCCAGGTCACCCTGCGCTATGAAAACGGCGTGGTCTCGGCCATCGACGCCGTGGTCCTGTCGACCCAGCACGCCCCGGGCATCAAGCAGAAGGACCTCATCGAGGCCGTCCGCGAAGAGATCATCAAGCCGGTGCTGCCGGCCAAGTGGCTGCACAAGGGCACCAAGTTCCACATCAACCCGACCGGCAAGTTCGAGATCGGCGGCCCGGTGGGCGACTGCGGCCTGACCGGCCGCAAGATCATCGTCGACACCTACGGCGGCTGGGCCCGTCACGGTGGTGGCGCGTTCTCCGGCAAGGACCCGTCCAAGGTCGACCGCTCGGCCGCCTACGCGGCCCGCTACGTCGCCAAGAACGTGGTTGCCGCCGGCCTGGCCGACCGTTGCGAAGTGCAGGTCTCCTACGCCATCGGCGTGGCTGAGCCGACCTCGATCTCGGTCACCACCTTCGGCACCGGCAAGATCAGCGACGACAAGATCGAGAAGCTGATCCGCAAGCACTTCGACCTGCGCCCGTACGGCATCATCAAGATGCTGGACCTGATCCACCCGATGTACCAGCAGACCGCGGCCTATGGCCACTTCGGCCGCAAGCCGAAGGAGTTCAGCTACCTCAACGGCGAAGGCGAGACCGTCAACGCCACGGCCTTCTCCTGGGAGAAGACCGACCGCGCCGCCGCCCTGCGCGCCGACGCGAAGCTGAAGTAAGCAACACGAAGGGCCGCGCAAGCGGCCCTTCTGCTTCTGGTAGAGCCGGCCGCTGGCCGGCTTTTTCATGGCCTCCGGAAACAACCGCGTGGTTGCCGGCCAGCGGCCGGC
>NZ_JAXBQL020000001.1:0-7861 GCF_047520565.2 Stenotrophomonas sp. FR012 | reverse complement strand
GGGGGGGGGGCGCCCCCCCCCCCCCCACTACCGGTTGCCGATACAATCGCCGCATGTCGACCGAACTGAAAACCCACCAGCTGTCCATGACCGTGCTGATGTCGCCGGAAATGGCCAATTTCTCCGGCAAGGTCCATGGTGGCGCCATCCTGCGCCTGCTTGACCAGGTGGCCTACGCCTGCGCCAGCCGCTATGCCGGCAGCTACGTGGTCACCCTGTCGGTGGACCAGGTGATGTTCCGCCAGCCCATCGCGGTGGGCGAGCTGGTCACCTTCCTGGCCTCGGTGAACTACACCGGCACCTCATCGATGGAGATCGGCATCAAGGTGGTGGCCGAGGACATCCTCAAGCGCAGCGTGCGCCACGCCAACAGCTGCTTCTTCACGATGGTCGCAGTGGATGAAGAAGGCCGGCCGACGCCTGTCCCGCCCTTGCAGCCGGCAACGTCCGACGAAAAGCGCCGCCAGGCCGCAGCACAGATCCGCCGCCAGTTGCGCCAGGAAATGGAGCAGCGCCACCTGGAACTGCTGGCGTCGAACCCGCCGTCGCCGGAGGAATGAGGTAGTGCCGGCCGCTGGCCGGCAACCTCGCGCGTGCTGCCAAACATCATGAGGTTGCCGGCCAGCGGCCGGCACTACCCTTTCGAATTCGCCGGGCCATGCCCGGTGGATGCGGATCAACCGGTGTTCTGCACACCCTGCGAAACGCCGTTCACACACGCCACCAGCGCGCGCAGCAGATCGTCATCCTCGCGCCCGCTGGCCCGCCAGCGCTGCAGCAGTTCCACCTGCAGCACGCTGATCGGATCGACGTAGGGATTGCGCAGGCGGATCGACAGCGCCAGCCGCGCGTCGTGGTCCAGCAGCGTCTTCTGGTCCATCAACGCCAGCAGCCAGCGCCGGGTGAGCTCCAGTTCGCGCTGCACCTGCGGGAAGAAGCGCCCGTGCAGTTCACCCGACAACAGCGAGAACTGCTCGGCGATGGTGATATCGCCCTTGGACAGCACCATCGCGATGTCATCCAGGAAGGTACGGAAGAACGGCCAGTCCCGCGCCATATCGCGCAGGGTCTGTTCGTGGCCGGCATCGACCGCGGCCTGCAGGCCACTGCCCACGCCGTACCAGCCGGGAATCACCGCACGCGCCTGGCTCCAGGCGAACACCCAGGGAATCGCACGCAGGTTGCCCAGCGCTGCGTCCTGGCCGAGCCGGCGCGACGGCCGCGAGCCCAGCGTCATCCGCTCGATCACGTCGATCGGCGTGGCGGTACGGAAATAATCCATGAAACCGGCCTGGCCAACGAACCCGCGATACACCTCGCTGCTGGCCGCAGCCACCGCATCCATCACCGGCCGCCACGCATCCTCGCGCGGTTCGGCGCCACGCGGGCGCAGGCTGGCGCGCAGCACTGCACCGGTAGCCTGCTCCAGCGAGCGCAGGGCCAGCGCGCGGATGCCGTACTTGCGATGGATCACCTCGCCCTGCTCGGTCACCCGCAGGCGGCCATCGATGCTGCCGCGTGGCGACGCATCCACGGCGTGGGTGGTCTTGCCACCACCACGGCTGATCGAGCCGCCCCGGCCATGGAAGAAGGTCAGGCGGATGCCGGCCTCGGCCGCCACCTCCAGCAGTTCCACCTGCGCGCGCTGAAGGCCCCAACGCGAAGCAGCAATGCCACCATCCTTGCTGCTGTCCGAATAGCCCAGCATCACCATCTGAACATCATCGCGTGCACGCAGGTGCGCGCGGTACACCGGATCCTCCAGCAGGTCGCGCAGCGTGGCGGTGCCGCGCTTGAGGTCGTCCACAGTTTCAAACAGCGGCGCGATATCGAGCGGCACGCCGCCATCGGCATCGACCAGGCCACCACGCCGCGCCAGCGCCAGCACCGCCAGCACGTCGCTGCGGTCGTGCGCCATCGAAATGATGTAACTGCCCAGTGCATCGCCGCCATGCCGCGCACGGGCATCGGCCAATGCAGCGAACACGGCGTCCAGCCGCCGGTTGCCTTCGTCGTCGCCTTTCGGCAACGGCACCTCGCCACTGGCATGCGGTGCCAGCAGGCGCGCGCGGCCCAAGGCATCCAGGCCCTCCCACGCCGGGTCGCCGCCCAGCACCGCCGCCAGCGCGCGCGCATGCACGCTCGATTCCTGACGCACGTCCAACCGCGCCAGATGGAAGCCGAACGTCTTCACCCGCCACAACAGCCGCTGCACGGCGAAGCCGCCAGCGTGTTCGCCGCGATTGGCGCGCAAACTGTCGAGGATCAGCTGCAGGTCGTCGATCAGTTCATCCGGGCCGGCGTAAGCGCCCTCGCCGTCTTCCAGCGTGGCCTGCAGGCGCGCGCGCATGCGATCGTTGAGCAGGCGGTAGGGCATGTCGGAATGGCGCGGGCGCGACTGTACCTGCGGCAGCAGCTGCTGGTAGTGCGCCACGCGCGCCTGCAGCGCATCGCTCACGCCCACCCGCTCGGTGGACTGGCTGAGCAGGCTGGCCAGCTGCAGCAGTTCCTTCTGATAGCGCGCCAGTACCGCCTGCCGCTGCGCATCCAGCGTAGTGCGGATGGTGTGGGCATCCACGTTCGGGTTGCCGTCCATGTCCCCGCCCACCCACGTACCGAAGCGCAGCAGGCGCGGCAGTGGCAGCTCTTCACCATAGGTATCGCGCAGCGCCTGCTGCAGCGATTCGTACAGCACGGGAATCACGCGGTACAGCACCTGCACCAGATAGAAGCCGACGTGCTCGCGCTCGTCATCGACGGTGGGCCGCACCGGCGAGGAATCAGTGGTCTGCCACGACGCGGTCAGCGCCATGCGGAAGCGCGCAGCATCGGCGGCCGCTTCCCCCGGCGTGCGCTGGCCGTCGAGGTTGTCGACCAGGCTGGCCACCATCAGCTGCTCTTTCTCCAGCAGCGCACGGCGCACCGCTTCGGTCGGGTGCGCGGTAAACACCGGTTCGATGTCGATGCGCGGCAGCCACTGCGCCAGCTCGTCCAGGCCCACGCCCTGCGCCTTCAGGTGCTGCAGCGCATCCTGCAGGCCGTCGGGCTGCGGCGCGGCGGTGCCGGCGCGCTGGTAATCGCGGCGGCGGCGGATGCGATGCACACGCTCGGCGATGTTGACCACCTGGAAGTAGGTGCTGAACGCCCGCACCATGGTTTCGGCCTGCTGCGGCGTGCGCCCGGCCAGGCCTTCGGCCAGCTCCGACAGCGGCGCCTGGTTCTCACGGCGGGCGATGGCGCGGGTGCGCACGTCCTCGACCTCGTCGAGGAAGGCCGCCGATACCTGCTCGACCAGCAGGTCACCGACCAGTGCGCCGAGCCGGCGCACGTCATCGCGAAGCGGAAGATCGGGGGAAGCAAACTCGATGCTGCTGCGGTACTCGTTCATCGGCGACGCACAGGCCTCGGTCAACGGATCCAGACCCCAAGCCTAAACCAGAACGGGCAGCGTGCTGCGATGCAAAAATGGTTTCATCTGCACGCATCCCTGGCGGACGCAGCCGAGCATGGGCTCGGCTCTACAAGCGTCGTGGCGCGTGACACCGTGTAGCGCCCGAGCCCACGCTCGGGCGGCGGCGCAGCCGCACAGGCGGCCGCTGTTGCAGCGGCCGCCCTCATGCAGGTATCAGCGCTTCTTCTTCGCCTTGCCCTGCTCGGCCGGGCCGATGGTCTGCTCCAGCCAGCGCTCGCTTTCGGCCAGCATGGTCATGATCGATTCGCGTGCCCGGTAGGCATGCGATTCGTTGGGCAGCATCACCAGCCGCGCGGTGCCACCCAGGCCCTTCACCGCGGCGAACATGCGCTCGCTCTGGATCGGGAACGTGCCGGAGTTGTTGTCGTCCACGCCGTGGATGAACAGGATCGGATCCTTGATCCTGTCGGCGTAATTGAACGGCGCCATCTTCTGGTAGACGTCCTGCGCCTGCCAGTAGTTGCGCTCCTCGGCCTGGAAACCGAACGGAGTAAGCGTGCGGTTGTAGGCACCGCTGCGCGCGATGCCGGCCTTGAACAGGCGGGTGTGTGCCAGCAGGTTGGCCGTCATGAACGCACCATAGGAGTGGCCACCGATGGCGATGTGATCGCGATCGGTCACGCCTCGGCGCACCACTTCATCCACCGCCGCCTGCGCATTGGCCACCAGCTGTTCGATGTAGGTGTCGTTCGGCTCCTTGTCACCCTCGCCGATGATCGGCATCGACGGGCTGGCCAGCACTACGTACCCCTTGGCCAGGAACGCCTGCGGGCCCCAGTAGCTGACCGCATTGAAGCGGTACGGCGAATCGGTCACCTGGCTGGCCGCGGCCGCGCTCTTGAACTCGCCCGGGTAGGCCCACATCAGCAGCGGGCGCGGGCCGTCGCGCTTGGGATCGTAGCCCGGCGGCAGCAGCAGTGTCGCGGTCAGGTCGACGCCATCCTTGCGCTGGTAACGGATCTGCTCCTTCTGCACGCCCTTCAGCTGCGGCAGCGGATGGGCGAAACGGGTCAGCGCGCGCGGTGCGGCACCGGCATCGGCCAGCGACTGCACGTAGAAGTTGGCCGGTTCGTCCGGGCTCTCGCGGCTCAGCAGCAGCGAATTGCCCTGGTTGTCCAGCAATGCCACCGGCAGCGAATAGCTCGGCGCCTGCGAATGGAACAGGCGCGTCGCCTTGCCCGTGGCGATGTCGAAGCGGTCCACGAACGGGCGGTCGCCTTCCGGCGAAGCGCCGGCGCCGGCCAGGTACAGGCTGCTGCCTTCCGGGCTGGTCTGCAGCAGCGAGCGACCACGTTCATCGCTGGCCAGCAGCGGCCGCCCCGGATCGGCATAACGGTCCTGCGCGTCACGATCCCACAGCAGGCGCGGCTCGGCACCGGCGTTGTCCGGGGCGATCAGCCAGGTCCTGGTCCTGCGGGTCTTCCACCACGACTCGGTCAGCAGGGCCAGGTCGCCACGGCCCCAGTTGATGCCGCTCAGGCGGCTGCCAAGCTGGGCCAGGGTCACCGGCGGCTTGTCGAACGGCGCAGCCTGCATCAGCACCGCATCGCGCACCTTGGCTTCCCGGTTCGGATCACCACCGTCCTGCGCTTCGGCCCAGACCAGGGTGGCATCGGCATCACCGCGCCAGCTGATGTCGCGCACGCCGGTCACTTCGGCATCGTTGCCGGTCGGCAGGCCTTCCACCAGCGGGCGCACCGCCACGGTATGCACCAGCTTGCCGGTGGCACGCTCGATCACTTCAATGCGGCGCGGAAAACTGCTTACCGGCACCACGTAGGAGTACGGACGCTGCACCGGCTGGCGCAGCACGAAGCGGCCGTCAGGCGACACCGAGAAGCCCATGAAGATGCCGGCCGCACCGATCGCGCGGGTACTGCCATCCAGGCCGACTTCCATCGGCTGGGTAGTCGCGTAGTAATCGAACTGGCGGGCGTCGGCTTCGTTCTTCAGCAGGTCCTGATAGGTACGGATCGACACCACGCCGCCACCCTGGCTGGTCTGCTGCACGGCAGGGCCGGTCGGGACGCCGTCGGCGGCCGGGGCCGGCCCCAGGTTGGCCGGGCGGGTGAACACCACCAGCCCGCGGCTGTCCGGCAGCCACTGGTAGCCGCTGCCGATCACCGTGTTCAAGCCGGCAACCAGGCGGCGGGCGCTGCCACCGGCCACATCCACCAGCCACAGTTCATTGGCGCCGCTGGCGGCGTCGACCTGGTTGAAGGCCAGCCACTTCTGGTCCGGCGACCACATCACACTGGCGATCGACAGCGTGGCCGGCAGGCCACTGATCTGCCGCTCCTTGCCATCGGCCACGTTCATCAGCCACAGCTTCTCACCGAAGCTGAAGCGGCTGTCGGAGAACGTGCGCGGGTTGATGCGCAGGCCGGCCAGCTTCAGTTCCGGCTGCGCCACCACCTGGATCGACGGCAGCGACGGCATCTGCATCATCGCGGCCACGTCGCGGCGCGGCGACAGGAACAGCGACGGCGCGCGCGGGGCGTCAACCACTGCCTGCAGTGCGGCCGATGGCAGTTCGTAGCCATTGACGCCCTGCGCCTGCGCCGGAGCTGGCTGCGAGGCGGCCGCCCAGGCCAGCGGGGCCACCGCCAGCAGCCCCATCGACAGGACCAGGCCGGTCCAGCGCCGTGTGCGGCGCGCGTGCATGCTCATCGTTCCACCTGTGTGATGCGTGAAAACTCCGACCTTAACAGGCCGTGCACGTGGCCCCATCTGCCGATGGTTGGGTCATGCCGATGTCACGCTGGGGCCGCGATATAATGGGGGTTCTCCCCTGCCGAGGGGCGCTGCGACCGGATCCCACGAGGCCCGGCCAGGCTCGGTAAGGTGGCTTTGTAACAACGGCGCCCGGCTAGATGCGAGCATCCGCTCGCCCACAACCGGAGCACACGAATGAACGCTGTTGCCAAGACCTTCTCCACCGAAGGTGATTACAAGATCCGCGATATCACGCTGGCCGACTGGGGCCGCAAGGAACTGGACATCGCCGAGCACGAAATGCCGGGCCTGATGTCGATCCGCCGCAAGTACCAGGCCGAGCTGCCGCTGAAGGGCGTGCGCGTGACCGGCTCGCTGCACATGACCATCCAGACCGCAGTGCTGATCGAGACCCTGAAGGACATCGGCGCCGATGTGCGCTGGGCCTCGTGCAACATCTTCTCGACCCAGGACCACGCGGCTGCCGCCATCGCCGCCACCGGCACCCCGGTGTTCGCCTGGAAGGGCGAGACCCTGGAAGAGTACTGGGACTGCACCCTGGACGCGCTGACCTTCACCCTGGCCGACGGCACCCTGACCGGCCCGGAACTGGTGGTCGACGACGGCGGTGACGTGACCCTGCTGATCCACAAGGGCTACGAGCTGGAAAACGGCAGCGACTGGGTCAACACCGCGTCCGCCTCGCACGAAGAACAGGTCATCAAGAACCTGCTCAAGCGCGTGGCCAAGGAGCGCCCGGGTTACTGGGGCCGCGTGGTCAAGGACTGGAAGGGCGTTTCCGAAGAGACCACCACCGGCGTGCACCGCCTGTACCAGCTGGCCCAGGCCGGCACCCTGCTGATCCCGGCGATCAACGTCAACGACTCGGTCACCAAGAGCAAGTTCGACAACCTGTACGGCTGCCGCGAGTCGCTGGCCGACGGCCTGAAGCGCGCGATGGACGTGATGCTGGCCGGCAAGGTGGCCGTGGTCTGCGGCTACGGCGACGTCGGCAAGGGCTGCGCGGCCTCGCTGCGTGCCTACGGCGCGCGCGTGATCGTCACCGAGATCGACCCGATCTGCGCCCTGCAGGCGGCGATGGAAGGCTATGAAGTCAACACCATCGAATCGACCCTGGGCCGTGCCGACCTGTACGTCACCACCACCGGCAACCGCGACATCATCCGCATCGAGCACCTGAGCGCGATGAAGGACCAGGCCATCGTCTGCAACATCGGCCACTTCGACAACGAGATCCAGGTCGACGCACTGGTGTCCTACCCGGGCATCAAGCACGTCAACATCAAGCCGCAGGTGGACAAGTACATCTTCCCGAACGGCAACGCGATCTTCCTGCTGGCCGAAGGCCGCCTGGTGAACCTGGGCTGCGCCACCGGCCACCCGAGCTTCGTGATGTCCAACAGCTTCGCCAACCAGACCCTGGCACAGATCGACCTGTGGGCGAACAAGGACAGCTACGAGAAGAAGGTCTACCTGCTGCCGAAGAAGCTGGACGAAGAAGTGGCCCGCCTGCACCTGGAGAAGATCGGCGTGAAGCTGACCACCCTGAGCCAGGAACAGGCCGACTACATCGGCGTGCCGGTGGAAGGCCCGTTCAAGCCGGACCACTACCGCTACTGATGCCTGTGGGGTGCCGGCCAGCGGCCGGCACTA